>DAOULH010000060.1:0-57395 GCA_034420475.1 Dehalococcoidia bacterium | reverse complement strand
AGCTGGGCCAGCTCCTTGATGACCAGCTTGGCCGTCATCAGGTTGTCGGCCATGGTCAGCGCGTCGGTGTACTCCAGGTCGATCTCGTGCTGGCTGGGCGCGCCCTCGTGGTGGGAGTATTTGACCGGAATGCCCATCTCGGCGAGGTTGAGCACGGTGTCGCGGCGCAGGTCGGAGGCGGGGTAGCTGGATAGCTGGTCGAAGTAGCCGTCGTGGTCCAGCAGTTCGGGCGCGCCGGCGCTTTTCAGGTAGAAGAATTCCAGCTCCGCGCCGACGTTATAGGTGAACCCCATCTCCGCCGCCTTGTCCAGGTTCCGCCGGAGTACCTGGCGCGGGTCGCCGGCGAAGGTCTGCCCCCGGGGCTGGCGGATGTCGCAGAACATCCGGGCCACGGCGTTCTGGCGCGGACGCCACGGCAGCAGCGTGAAGGTGGACGGGTCCGGGTAGGCCCGCATGTCGCTCTCGTGGTGGCGGGCGAACCCGTCGATGGCCGAGCCGTCGAAACCCACGCCGCGCTCCAGCGCGTCCTCCAGGTCGTCGGCGGTCACCGCGAACCCCTTCAGCTTGCCCAGGATGTCAGTGAACCACAGGCGGATGAACTTGACGTCGTTGTCCCGCGCGGTCCGCAGTACGAAATCCCGGGCGGCGGCTGTCTCAGTTGTCATGGCTATTCCTCACGTATCGCGTTTATGCCGGGACCTACACCGCCACGTACTCCCGGACCAGGTTGTGGTCCAGGTCCCGGGCGGCGCCTTCCAGGACTATGGCTCCCTTTTCCATCACGTAGCAGTAGTCGGCGATGCCCAGGGCGAAGTCCAAAAACTGCTCGACCAGCAATATCGTCGTCTCGTTCTGCTCCCGCAGTCGATGCAGCAGTTCCTCGATCTCCTGCACTATCGACGGCTGTATGCCCTCGGTGGGCTCGTCCAGCAAGAGCAGGGACGGCTGGCGCACCAGGGCGCGGGCCAGCGCCAGTTGCTGCTGCTGCCCGCCGCTGAGCGTGCCGGCGACCTTCTTCGTGTAGGTCTTCAGCGCCGGAAACAGGCAGTACATCCTTTCGACGGCCTCCGGACGCCCCTTCTTGCCGGCGAAGGACTCCAGCCCCATCAGCAGGTTTTCGTGCACCGTCAGGTAGGGGAAGATGTGCCGACCCTGGGGCACGTAGCCGAACCCGGCCTTGGCCCGCTTGTGCGGCGCCCAGCGCGTCATGTCCGACTGGCCGAACCGGATCTGGCCGGCGCGGGGGTTCAGCAGGCCCATGATCGCCTTGAGCAGCGTGGTCTTGCCCACGCCGTTGCGCCCCATGAGGCAGACCACCTGCCCCTCCGGCACATCCAATGCCACGTCGGTCAGCACCAGGCTCTGCCCGTAGCCCACGGACAGGCCCTTGATGGTCAGGAACGGATCGGGTTGGCGAAACATTGACTTGCCCTTCAGTCCGCGGCGACCGGCGCGGCGGGTTCCGCCTCGCGCCGTCCGTTGAGCCGGCCGGCCTGCGGACGCTGCGACCGGCTGTTGCCCAGGTACGCCCGGATGACCTCCGGGTCCTGCTGCACGTCTTCCATCGTGCCCTCGCTGAGCACCTTGCCCAGGTGCAGCACGGTGACCGTCTGGGCGAATTGCCGCACGAAGTCCATGTCGTGCTCCACCACCAGCACCGACCGCTCGCCGCCGATGGACTGGAGCAACTCGCCGGTGCGGTCGCGCTCGCGGCGGGTCATGCCGGCCACCGGTTCGTCCAGCAGCAGCAGCTTCGGTTCCTGCACCAGCAGCATCCCGATCTCCAGCCATTGCTTCTCGCCGTGGGACAACCCACCGGCGATGTCCTGCGCGCGGTGCCGGAGGCCGACTTCCTCCAGGGTGCTCATGATCCGGTCGCCGTCGTCCCGGCGCAGCTTGCGCAGCAGACCGGCGATCCGGCTGCGGAACCCCAGGGTCACCTCCAGGTTCTGGTACACGGTCAGGCTGGAGAAGATGGCCGGGGTCTGGAACTTGCGGCCCACTCCCAGGCGCACCAGTTGGTACTCCTGCCGCCGGCTCAAATCCGTCGTGCCGTCGAAGATGATGCGCCCCTTGCTGGGCTTGGACTTGCCCGTGATCACGTCGATCAGCGTCGTCTTGCCGGCGCCGTTGGGGCCGATGAGGAACCGCATCTCTCCATAGCCGATGGCGAAGTCCAGTTCGTTGAGCACGGTGAAGCCGTCGAAGCTCACCGTCAGGTTCTCCACGGAGAGGATGGGCCGGCTCAGGTCCGGCGTCGGGCGCGAGCCGTTGCGCGAGGCCGGGTTGTTCGGATTGCCAATCATCGTGTCGCTCCAGGAACCAGGCGGCTGATTGCCCCGCGAATTTGCTCGCGTGACAGCCACCACGGACGTCGCCAGCCCTCGCCCCGCAGCAGCCCCATGATGCCCGAGGGGAACAGCAGCACCGCCCCGATGAACAGCAGGCCCAGGAAGTACTGCCAGATGGCCGGGAACGACTCGCTGAGGCCGCTCTTGGCCCCGTTGACCACCACCGCGCCGATCACTGCCCCCAGCAGCACGCCGCGTCCGCCCACGGCCACCCAGATGGCGATCTCGATGGACGGCACGATGCCCATCATCGTGGGCGAGATGATGCCCACCTGCGGCGTGAACAGCGCCCCGGCCACGCCGGCGATGCCGGCCGACAGCGAGAACACCAGCGTCTTCAGCACCGCCGGGTCGTAGCCGGAAAACCGAACCCGGTTCTCGTCGTCGCGCATGGCCACCAGCAGGCGGCCCAGCCGGGACGAGATCAGCCACCAGCACAGCAGGTAGGCGACGGTCAGCGCGGCCACGCTGGCGTAGTACAGGATCAGCTGCATGGACGGCGCATTCAGCGCGTAGCCGAAAATCGTCGTGTAGTTGGTGATGCCGTTGGTGCCGCCGGTGTACGCCTGCTGGCCGATGAAAAGGATGCTGACGATCAGCGCGAGGGCCTGGGTGATCAGCGCGAAGTACACGCCGGTGATGCGGCTGCGGAAAACCAGGTATCCCAGGGCGCCGGCCAGTACCGCCGGCACGACGAAGGTCATGGGTATGGCGAACCAGGCGTACTTGAACGGCGCCCAGAAGAAGGGCAACTCGGTCAGGCCGCTCCAGAACATGAAGTCGGGCAGCTTGCCGCCGGCCGATTCCAGCTTCAGGTACATGGCCATGGCGTACCCGCCCAGGCCGAAGAACACCCCGTGGCCCAGGCTGAGCATCCCGGCGTAGCCCCAGATCAGGTTCAGGGAGATCGCCAGCATGGCAAAGGTCAGGAACTTGCCCAGCAGCGCAATGCGGAAGTCGGACAGCACCGTCGGGGCGACCAGCAGCACTGCCAGCATGATCGCCGGCGCGATCCACGAGCCGATGCGGTCGTGCACCCGGACCGGCGCTGAGGCGTTGCGCACCACGGTGATGATGGATGACATGGTCGTCATGGCCGGCTACCGTCCCTTGGCCCGCATCAGGCCGGCGGGACGCCATTGCAGGAACAGGATCACCATGGCGAACACCAGCACCTTGCCCACCACGGCGGTGGTGCCGAACTCCAGCATCGTGTTCAGCATCCCGATGATCAGCGCCGCCAGGATGGTGCCGGGCACCTGCCCCAGTCCGCCCAGGATCACGACGATGAAGGCATCCACCACGTAGAACGTGCCCAGCGACGGCCCGATGGGGCCGATCAGCGTCAGCGCGCACCCGGCGATGCCGGCCAGGCCCGAACCCAGGGCGAAGGTGAAGCTGTCCACCCGGCGGGTCGATACCCCCAGGCTGGCGGCCATTTCCCGGTTCTGCATGACGCCGCGCATCCGGCGCCCCTCGCTGGAACAGTACATGTACCAGTAGAGGCCGCCGATGCACGCGGTGACCAGCGCCAGGATGAAGACACGCTTCACGGGCAACACTAGGTCGGACGTGACCGTGAGCGCGCTGCCCAGCCAAGGCGGCGACACCACCTGCACGTTGGGCGCGCCGAATATCGACCGGGCCAATTGCTGCAAAAACAGGCCGACACCCCACGTCGCCAGCAGCGTGTCCAGGGGGCGGCGGTAGAGGAAACGGATCAGCGCGTTCTCCACCACGTACCCCGCCGCTCCGGCAACCACGAAGGACGCGGGAATGGCGATCAGGAACGTGACCCCCGACTGCGGGTCGCCGGTGAAGCTGAGCGCCGCCTGCTGCAGCGCGTAGGTGGTGTACGCGCCGATCATGATGAACTCGCCGTGGGCCAGGTTGATGACGTTCATCAACCCGAAGGACAGCGCGAGACCCAATGCAATCAGCAGCAGGATTGAGCTCAGGCTGAGCCCGTTGAACAGTTGTAATGCCCAAACTTCCATTTCGTGGCCATAAAGGAGTTTGAGGAGGCGGAGGCGCGGATGACGCTCAACCGTGACGGCCGGACGGCATCGGCATATTTATTTCGCGTCCTGTCATTGCGAGGATGCCCACTGGCATTCGTGGCAATCTCCTTGCGGCGGGATGCTCCCTTATCTACCGGCGAGATTGCCGCGCTGCGCTCGCAATGACAGAGCCAGTACGAGGGGTGCTTACTGGGCCAACTCCCGCAGGCCGGCGGCCCATTCGTAGCTGTCCAGGTAGGGGTCCGGAACCACCGGCGAGCCGGAGTTCCAGATCTCGTCGATCTGCCCATCGTCGCGCACCGTGCCGATGCGGACGGTCTTGGACACATGCTGGTTCGAGTCGTGGATGGTCACCATTCCGCCCGGGGCGGCGAACTGGATGCCCTTGGCGGCTTCCTTGACCGCGGCCACGTCGGTGGACCCGGCCTTTTCAACGGCGGCCTTCCACAGGTACACGCCGAAGTAGCCCGCCTCGATGGGATCGTCGGTGACGCGGTTCTCGCCGTACTTGGACTTGAACGCGCTGACGAACTTCACGTTTTCCGGCGTGTCGGTGGTCTGGAAGTAGTTCCACGCCACCAGGTGGCCGGCGATGTTCTCCGCGCCGATGCCGGTGATCTCTTCCTCGGCCACGCTGACCGAAATCGTGGGCAGTTCCTCGGCCGTGATGCCGGCGTCCTTGAGCTGCTTGAAGAAGGCAACGTTGGAGTCGCCGTTCAGCGTGTTGAACACTACGTCGGGGTCGGCGGCCTTGATCTTGGTGATCACGGTGCTGTACTCGGTGTGGCCCAGCGGGGTGTACTCTTCGCCCACGGCCTCGATGCCGGCGGCGGCCAACTGCTTGTTGATGATGAGGTTCGACGTGCGCGGGAACACGTAGTCGGAACCCAGCAGGTAGAACTTGGTCTTGCCCTCCTGCAGCAGGTACTCGATGGCCGGCACGATCTGCTGGTTGGTGGTCGCGCCCGTGTAGAAGATGTTGGGCGACGTCTCCAGGCCCTCGTACTGCACCGGGTAGAACAGCAGCCCGTTGTTGGCCTCGAAGACCGGCAGCATCGCCTTGCGGCTGGCGCTGGTCCAGCCGCCGAAGACCACGGAAACCTCGTCTTCCTGGAGCAGCTTGCGCGCCTTTTCGGCGAAGGTCGGCCAGTCGGACGCGCCGTCCTCGATGACTACCTCGATCTGCTTGCCCATCACGCCGCCGCTGGCGTTGATCTCTTCAATGGCCAGCAGTTCGGCGTCGTGCACCGCGGTCTCGCTGATGGACATGGTGCCGGACAGGGAGTGCAGGATACCCACCTTGATGGTGTCGGACTCGGCAGCGGCGGGCGGGCTGGCCGGTTGGGATGCGGCAGCGGGGGCGGCCGTGGCGGCCGGCGCCGGGGGCGGCTCGGAGCCGCAGGCGGCCAGCATCAGGGGCAGGATAACGGCGGCCGCGCCAATGAGCGCGAACCGCACCAGTACAGGCAGTTTGGCTAAACCGGTTAGAGACATCGTGGGTGTTTCCTCCTCTGGAGTGTTTCGTCAACGGCAGGTCGCCGGTGGCGATGCCGGATACGCTAGTCCCACGGTGTTACCGGCAAATTGCAACTCTATGACCGCGAAGTTGCGGCAACGTAAACAACGGGTAACGTCGCCCGACGGCGGCAAGCGACGTCACCCATGCAAACGCGGGCCTCACGCGTACCCGGTTTGTCATTGCGAGCAAAGCGCGGCCATCTCGTGATGGCAACGGGGCCTCTTTCAGCAACGAGATCGCCACGTCGCTGCGCGCCTGGCGATGACAAACTGGATATGGGTGACCATCGATAAAGAGGCGGGCAGCCTGCATTCCAGCCTGCCCGCTCTGCCGCGCGCGCAATCCGCGGCGGCCCCGACGTGTCCCGGCTCAGGTGATGGCCGGCGGAATGCTGATGGGAAAAGGCACGTTGGGGTAGCGTTCCAACAACCGGCGCCACGACGCATGGCCCACCGCTTCCGCCTGTCGCACCACGTCCTCTTCGTCGATGGTCAGCGCCTTGCCGTCGCGCATGACCCATTGGCCGTCCACCATCACCGACGTGATGTCGGCCGGCTGCCCGTTGTGCACGAAGGCGGACACGGGCCGCAGGCTGGGCACCAGGTGGGGCCGCATCAGGTCCGTCACGAACAGGTCGGCCTTCTTGCCGACTTCCAGGCTGCCGGTGATGTCCTGCATCCCCAGGGCCCGGGCTCCCCCGATGGTGGCCCATTCCAGCACGTCCTCGGGCTGGGGCCAGACCTCGTCGTTGCGGCGCACCCGCTCCAGGAACAGCCCGGCGCGCATCACCTCCACCATGTCCTCGGCCATGTTGTCCGTACCCATGCCGATGACGCATCCGGCGGCCTGCAACTCCCGCACCGGCGCGGCCGCTCCCCGGCGGGCGGCGATGGCGGCGTTGTTGGTGACTTTCACCCCCGTCTGGCCCAGCAGCGCGATCTCCGCCGGATTGACGTACCGGCAGTGGGCGGCCAGCAGGTCCGGGCCGAGGAAGCCGCTGGCGAACAGATAGTGGGTCGGCGGCACGCCTCTGACCCGCATGACCGCCTCGATCTCCTCGCGGCTCTGGGACAGGTGGATGGTGTAGCCGACGCCAAGGCGCTCGGCCAGCTCCCGCGTGCGGCGCAGCAGGTCCGGCGAGCAGGTCTCCGGCGCGTGGGGAGCCAGGAAGCAGCTGACGCGCCCGTTTTCGCGGCCTTGCCAGGCCTCCACCAGGTCGGCGCTGCGCTGCAGGCCGGCGTCGGCCCGGGCCTCGTCGAAGCGAAAGACACCCTCCCGAACCTGCGCCTCGTCCACGTCGTTGATGTTCTCCGACAGGACGAGGCGCAGCCCCGTAGCCGCCAGGTCAGGCGCGTAGCCGGCCACGTTGGACGAGATTTCCAGCAGGCAGGTGACGCCGCTGCGGATGGATTCCAAAACGCCCAGCAGGGCCAGAATCCGGCGCTCCTCATCGGTCAGCAGCGCCCGCGCCGACACCGGGAAGGTCAGCCGCGTCGGGAAGCCGAAGTCTTCCAGTATCCCCCGGTCGCCCGTGGCCAGCAGGTGCGTGTGGCAGTTGACCAGGCCGGGGAAGACCGCCTTGCCGCGCCCGTCCACCACCTCGGCGTCGGGATACGCCGGCCGCACGTCGTCCGTCGGCCCGATGGCCGCGATGCGGTCCTCCGAGATGACAATGCCGGCATCATGCAGAACGTCCCGCCCCGCGTTGCCGGTCACAATGGTTGCGTTGGCGATAACGGTGGTCATGTCCACTCCACGGGACGCCCGCACATGTACCTGGTTTGTGGCGGGGGAACGTCAGAATCAGGATTATCAGGATTGGAACCGTTCTGCGATGAATCTCTCTCAATCCTGTCAAATCATAAAATTCCGTAAATCCTGCTGCTTCTGACAATTTGCGAAAGCGGGTGCGCATTGAGGTGAGGGGCAAGTTCAGCGCCCGCCCCTCACCTCATGCTCCCGGATGATCGTACCGGCCTAGCCCAGGTCGGTCTCGGTGATCTCGATATTTTGGATGGCCAGACGCTCGGTGGGCTGGGAGTTTTCGCCGCTGCGGCTCTGCCGCACCGGCGACGTGGCCAGGGCGTCCAGCACGTCGTCGCCGTCGGTGAGTTGCCCGAAGATGGTGTAGTTGGGGGGCAGGCCCACGTCCGCGCCGTGGACGATGAACCACTGGCTGCCGTTGGTGTTGGGGCCGGCGTTGGCCATGGCCAGGGTGCCGCGCGTGTAGGAGCGCGTCACTTCCTCGTCGCGGAAGCGGTAGCCGGGTCCGCCGGTGCCGTCTCCCTTGGGGCATCCGCCCTGGATCATGAACCCGTTGATGACCCGGTGGAACTGGTTGTCTTCGTAAAATCCGTCCCGCGCCAGGAAGACGAAGTTGTTGACGGCCCTGGGAGCGACCTCGGACAACAGTTCAATGGTCATATCGCCTTTGTCAGTCTTGATGACGGCGTGGTACCGCTTGGTCCCTTCAATCACCAGGCCGGGTTGGTTCTCATACTGCTTGGGGGGCATCTAACGTCTCCTGAAAGTCGTGGAGCGGATAAGTCCCGCCGATTATACCCTACCGCCGCCGGCAGGCTGGGCCATTCGCGGCACGTGGCTGGGCGACACAGTGGATAGCGCTCATCGGATTGATATAATTCCCACCATTCCTGCAGTGAGATTGGGCGACGCCAGCGGGGTATTGGATCATGGTTGCTATCCGAGACCGAGAATATCTGACCGGTTTGGTAAATGAGCTGTGCAAGTTGTCGCACGAGACCGAATGGGTGGAATTCAAAGAAAACAACGCCAACCCGGAGATGATCGGCGCGGATATCGCAGCGTTGTCCAATGGCGCTGCGCTGAACGGCAAGAGCAAGGCTTACATCCTTTGGGGCATTGCAGATGAAACCCATGACGTCGTTGGCACCACCTTCGTTCCGGGAGCCTCAAAGAGAGGCGGCGAGATGCTTGAGAACTGGTTGCTCAGGGGGATCAGCCCGCAAGTGAACTTTGCGTTCAGGGCGGTTGAAATTGACGGTAAAACCATTGTGGTACTGGAAATTGATCCCACGCTGCAACATCCGGTCGCGTTTCGCGGGGAAAGGTACATTCGCGTCGGCAGCTCTACCAAGAAACTTAAGGATCACCCTGAGCAGGAACGTAACCTCTGGCGTGTTCTGGAGCGGACCAACTTCGAGAATGGAATAACAGCTGAAAGGGTCAGCGATGAGGATGTTTTGGGCAAACTGGATTTTCCCGCATATTTCAACCTGCTCGGCATGACCCTGCCGGATGGCCGCTCTTCAATCCTGGACGCTTTGCGCAGCGACGATCTGATTACACCCTGCGAAGCCGGCGGGTGGAACATCACCAACCTCGGCGCCATTGCGTTGGCCAAAAATCTGCGCGATTTCCCTCGCATCCGTCGCAAAACAATGCGCGTTATAAAATACCGCGGCGAAGGACGTACAGAAACGCAACGCGAACAGGAATTCACCACCGGCTATGCAACTGGGTTTGAGGACATCATCGATTACATCATGGCAGTGACGCCGGCCAGGGAGGTGATCGACCGCGCTCTCCGCAGAGCAGAGACCATGTTTCCTCGCGATGCGGTGCGCGAACTCGTCGCCAACGCCCTGATCCATCAGGATTTCAGCATCACCGGCGCCGGCCCAATGGTGGAAATATTTGACACCCGGATTGAAATTACCAATCCTGGCGAGCCCCTGGTGGAGGTTGAGCGGATTCTCGACAGGCCGCCAAAGTCGCGAAACGAGACATTGGCTTCGTTGATGCGCAGGTTCGATATTTGTGAGGAGCGCGGCACCGGGATTGACAAGGTGGTGATCAGCATCGAACGGCGCCAATTGCCGCCCCCGTTGTTTGAAGCGCCGGCCGGTTCCACACGGACTTGGCTGTTCGCTCACAAGACTTTGTCCAATATGGACAAACCGGAACGGGTACGTGCCTGTTACTTGCACGCTGGGATCAGGTTCGTGCAGAACGACTACCTGACGAACACCTCGCTGCGCGAACGATTTGGCATAGACGAGAAAAACCGCTCCATGGCATCACGACTCATACGGGATGCCGTTAGGGCTGGTGCCATCGTTGCCTACAACCCCAGCGATGCTCCCAGAAACATGAAATACCTGCCGTGGTGGGCAGCCCGCCCGGATGGAGGCAGGTAACGGTCGTTTACTTGATCGCCACTTGACTGGCGTGGCCCAGGATGTCTTGGTGGACACAAAATGCCACCGTTTCAAGTAGGGCTATGGATGCCGGCCCACTTGACAGCCACTTGACTGATGCTTGAGATCACTTGATCCTGGCGCCCCACAAAGCCTGGTTTCATATCCGAACCGCACCCAATTTTGTTTGATTAACACGAGCGATACCTTACGCAGGAGCCACCCATGCCCAATCCCACCGTCCACATCATCGCCACCGGCGGCAGCATCGCCGGTGTCGGCCCTGACCGCATGGACTACACCCTTTACCCCGAGATCGGCGACCACCTCACCATCGACCAGAACCTGGCCCGCGTGCCCGAGATCGGCGAGAACTTCAACATCATCGCCGAGGACATGGTCAGCGTCGGCAGCACCGCCATCGGCCCCGCCAACTGGATCGCCCTGGCCGAGCGCATCCACGCCATCGACCGCGACGAGCCGGACACCGCCGGCATCGTCATCACCCACGGCACCGCCACCCTGGAGGAGACCGCCTACTTCCTGCACCTGACCGTCAAGACCCAGCGCCCGGTGGTCATCACCGGCGCCATGCGTCCGCCCACGGCCATCAGCACCGACGCCGACCTCAACCTGCTGGACGCCGTGCGCATCGCCGCCACGCCCGAGTCCGCCGGCATGGGCGTGCTCACCGTCCTCAACAACGAGATCCACTGCGCCCGCGAGGTGTACAAGGCCAATACCCTGCGCGTGGAGACTTTCAAGCCCAACGAACTGGGGTTCCTGGGCTACGCTGACTCCGACCACCGCGTGATCTTCTATCGCCGGCCCGTGCGCAAGCACACCACCGACACGCTCTTCCGCGTGGACGGCATGAGCGACCTGCCCCGGGTGGACATCGTGCACGCCTACGCCGGCGCCGACGGGATGCTGATCGAAGCCGTGCGCGCCCATGGTTCGGCGGGCCTGGTCCTGGCCGGCTTCGGCGCGGGCACCTTCCCGCCGGCGGTGATCTCAGCTGCGGAGGCCGCCGTGGCCGGCGGTATGCCCGTGATTCTCGCCAGCCGCTCCAGCGCCGGCCGCGTGGTGATGACGCCGCGCAAGGACGAGCAGGGCTTCATCGTTTCCGACAACCTGATGCCGCAAAAGGCGCGGATTCTATTGATGCTGGGCTTGACCGTGACCCAGGACCGCGACGCGCTGCAAGAGATGTTCTACACCTACTGATTACATACGAATGCACACGGGTCAGCAAATGTTCAGCGTTGGCTGGTACCCCTGTTGGAAAGACTTTTCAGAATGGGTTGCCGAGCCGGAAATTGTTGGCTATGCTTGCCCGAACGTCCAAATCTGAAAGGGATACATAGTCTCATCTGGAGGTCTAAATGCGACCCAATAAAGTCATCGCGTCGCTGCTGGTCGTAGTCGTCTGCGCTTTGGCCACGTCCGGCGTGTTCCTGTTCAACAATGTTGGTTCCGACGGTGGCCGATGCCCTTCCGACTGACCGGATCAGTCCTACGTGGGACCGCTGCTGAAATCCGATCACGGCACCATCGGATACCAGGGTTTTCACACCGATGGAGAAGGCGAGAAGTGGTACATCATCCGGAGTTCCGACAGCAACGGTTACACCACCGTGCGCGCGTACGAGGCCGACGACAGCTACAGCGCCGGATATCGCGTAGGATCGCCCGATGAGGTCTGCTACCTGATGGTGCGCCGGTCCGAGGCCGAGTCCGACGTCGCCGAACCGAGCCAGGTGGTGTTCCAAAAAGAGCAGGAAGAGCCGGAACGATTGTTGACTATGGCCCCCTCAGATGGGGGCCAGGGCGGCGCCGACCGCACGGAGGGCGACGCGGTAGCCATTTTGGCCGCCTCGCTTGCCATATCCAGGCACGCGAACGCGCTGGTGGGAGAGCCCTTGCCCAAGAGCCAGGCGGACTTCCCCGGATATCAGGCTACGATAACCGCCAACATGAGTGCGTTGGATCAACAAGTGCAAGCCTTGGCCGGCAAGGGCCACGACGCAAGGGTCAGACAGATTGGGACCCTGGTGAATGGGCTGAAAGCCAACACGAACCTGATTCTGAGGGACAGGCCCGCGTTGCTCCGAGCGGTGGCGGCAGAAATAAGAAGCAGGGAGATCTTGACGGAGACCAACCGGGGCATGCTGTTTCCGGCTGCCGGCGCTAGCGCGGACAATCAGTTCTACGACCTGCTGACTAATGTCGGCAGTGGCACAGCCGGTGCAGGAACTCTCTCCGACGAGGACATTCTCCGCTACTCCCATATGGAGAGCCTCGCGGCAAACGCGGCGTTGGGCCATACTTTCCTGCTCGTGGCCAGCCTCATGCAGGATCCCACATACGTGGCCCGCATCCAGGAGAGTTACGACTCGGTCAACGGTCGTATCGGGCGAGACATTGAGTACCTGGAAGACCACGGCGGTCCCAACCTGGGACAGCAGGTCGTTGATCTCGCCGAGCAGTTTGTGGCCGACGGCAGCGGAGACAATAATTACTTTGATCGTCTGGTGAGCCGGCTCGAGTTGGTGGTACAGGAAAACGAACGTATCGCCACAAACGAGAAGATATTGGACCGGCTGCTGAACGAAATCGATCGTTTGGCGGCTGCCGCGCAGGGGATGCCGGATCCGGGACCGTTGCCGGCGCCGGATCCGGTGAGCCCCGGCTTCACCGCCACCGAGGTGCAGTTCGGGCAGTCCGCCGCATTGACCGGGCCCTCAAGCGCACTCGGCCTGGGTATGAAGATGGGCATTGAGGCGGCGTTCAAAGAGGCAAACGACGCTGGAGGCGTGCACGGGCGCATGCTGAAGCTCGAAACGCTGGACGATAGTTACGAACCGGACCCGGCGTTTGCAAACACCCTGAAATTGATCGAAGAGGAGCAGGTGTTCGGCCTGATTGGAGCCGTCGGCACGCCGACATCCCGGGCGGCGCTGCCGCTGGCCGAGGATGCGGGAGTGCCCTTCATCGCTCCGTTCACCGGAGCTCAGCTGTTGCGCGAAGATGATCTCTCCAACGTCCTCAACTTCCGCGCCTCGTATCACCAGGAAACCAAGCGGATGGTGGACCTCCTCAGCCAGGCTGGAAAGACCCGGGTGGCGGTGCTGTACCAGAACGACTCGTATGGCAACGACGGGCTCGACGGCGTGAAGGCGGCGGTTGCGGGTCAAACCGGCATGGAACTCGTAGAATCGTGGTACTACCGGCGCAACACGACGGCCATAAATTCGGCAGCGTTCCGGATCGCGAAAGCGAACCCGGACGCGGTCATCATCATTGGCAGCTACGAGCCGGCGGCGGGGATCATCGAGAAGCTTCGCATGAAGCTGGAACCGGACCCGACGTTCCTGGCGGTGTCCTTTGTGGGCAGCGACGCGCTGGCGACTGAGCTTGGCGCCGCGGGTCAAGGCGTTTACGTCACGCAGGTGGTGCCGTTGCCCAGCGATACCGGCAACACGGTCGTTGCCAATTATCGCCGGGCCCTGACTACGCTCAATCCCCAAGCTCAACCCGGTTTCATTTCCCTGGAAGGCTACATCGCGGGACGCCTGGCCATCGAGCGACTCAAGGCTTGCGGCGTCGACCTGAGCCGGGAGTGCTTCCTCAACGTCCTGAGCAGCCCCACGACCGTGACCATTGACAACCTCCAGTTGCAGTACGGTTCCGGCGACAACCAGGGCTCCAATGACGTGCATCTGACTGTGATCGGCGCCGATGGGCAATACGAGACGGTTACGAGCATCACGAGCGCACCGTGATGGCCCTACCCTGCGCTGCCCTGATTACGGGCTGAGCGCGGAATGGTTCCAGCCAAAGAAACACCCTGCGGCCAATCGATGGTCGCGGGGTGTTTTATTCTGCCGCATTGCCGCGTCTGCCCGTCTCCGCGCGTACCCGGTTTCGTAAATCGTCAGAATCAGGATTTACGGGATTTTATGATTTGACAGGATTGAGAGATCTCCATCACGGAACGGTTCCAATCCTGATAATCCCTGAATCTTGAAAATCCTGATTCTGACGGTTCCTCGCCGCAAACCGGGCACGCGTGAGATTCCCGGCCGCTCGTCAAGGCCGGGCGCCAATGTTAACGTCGTGTATAATGCGCCAAATCCCGCCCCTGGCCACCACTTGAGGAGCGCAATATATGGCACAGGCAGCCGGCGTCAGCCCCTCTCAACCCGCGACGCAGGAAGCGCCGCCCCGCACCAAGGGCTCGGTGATGGCGACGACCCTGGTGGGCGCCCACGCCTTCGAGCACCTGTACGCCCACAGTATTCCCATCATCATCCTGGCCATCATCACCGAGTTCGAGCTGGGCGCGCTCAGCGTCGGAGCCGTCGTCGCCATCCGCTCCATCTTCGGCGGGATCACCAGCACCGCCGGCGGCTTTCTGGTGGACCTGTTCCACCACCGGGTGGCGTGGGTCCTGTCCATCAGCACCCTGATGATCGGCACGGGCTACCTGCTCATGTCCATCGCCCCATCCTACTTGCTGATCCTCTGCGCCATTGCCCTGGGATCCATGGGCAGCGCGTTGTGGCACCCGCCGGCCCTGGGCCTCCTGGCCCGCCGGTTCCCCGAGCGACGCGGCCTGTTCATCTCCATGCACCGCTCCACCGGCAGCATCGGCGACGTGATCGGCCCGCTGGCGGCCGGCGCCCTCATCGCCGGCGCCCTGACGTGGAGCGGCGGCGCCGAAGGAGCCGAGGTAGGCGTCTCGTATGCGCTCCCCTGGGGCACCGTGGACTGGCGGTACATCCTGGGGTTCAGCACCCCGATCATGTTCGTCGCCACCGTGGTCATCTTCATCCTGCTGCGCAACGCCGGCAGCGAGCGTCCGGTCAACGTCGATGTCGGCGCGCGGATCCGCACCAACTGGGCCGGCATGAAGGACGCTTTCCGCGGCACCGGAATGTGGGCCATCTTCACCGTCTCCGCCGTGCGGGGCATGGCCGACCGCTCCCTGGTGTTCCTGGTTCCTCTCTACCTGATCCACCTGGGCGTGGGCGAGTTCCAGGCCGCCGTGCACGTCATGCTGATGGTGCTGCCCGGCATCCTCTTCGGCCCGATCATCGGCTCGCTGTCCGACCGGATCGGCCGGCGCCCGCTGATCATCTTCATCATGGGCGTCACCACGATGCTCACCATCGCGATCATCATGGTCAGCGGCGAGGGCTACACCCCGTGGATCACTGCATTCGTCGCCATCTACGGCATGATGAACTTCTCGGTAAACAACCTGACCCAGGCCGCGGCCGCCGACATCGCCGCCGGCCGCCGGCTCGAATCCAGCTTCCTCGGCCTGATGTGGGGCAATAACACCCTGTTCGGAGCCATCGCCGCCTTCATGATCTTCGGCCCGGTGGAGTGGTTCGACTGGCAGTACGGCTTCTTCATCGCCGCCGGCATCTACTTCGCGGGGTTCCTCATCTCGCTGCTGATCCCCGGCAAGCCGCGCGAGCCCGAAGCCGTACCCATGCCGGCCTAGTCACCGCCGGCCTAGTCACCGCGCAACCCGATGGCCGCGGCACAGCAGACACTGCCGAAAGCGCCGAGCGAGGGTGGACGCCGCACCGGAAACGGTGTGCTGGCGTCCACCCTCATTGGCGCCCACGGCTTCGAGCACCTCATCTCCAACAGCATCCCGCTGCTGACCACGGTGATGGCCGTGGACCTGGGGCTGGGCGCGCTGCAGGTTGGGGCCATCGTGGCGGTGCGTTCGGCCTCGGCCGGGATCACCAGCGTTACCGGCGGGTTCCTGTCCGACCTGCTCCACCACCGGATCGCCTGGGTGCTGTCCATCAGCGCTTTCCTCACCGCCGTGGGCCTGCTGCTGATCGCGATCTCCCCGTCCTACGCCGTGATCCTGCTGGCATTGGCGCTGGCGTCGTCCGGAGCGGCGCTGTGGCATCCGCCGGCGTTGGGTCTGCTGGCCCAGCGGTTCCCCACCCGTCGGGGGTTTTTCCTGTCCATGCACCGCTCCACCGGCAGCGTGGGCGACGTGGTGGGGCCGATGATCGCCGGCATCCTGCTGCTGGGAGCCCTGCGCTGGGAGGCCGCCGACGGTCTGGCCGTCGGTTGGGAACTGGGCCTGGAGCCGGTCAGTTGGCGCTGGATCCTGGCCTTTGGCGCGCCGATCATGTTCATCGCCACGTTTGTCATCTACGGCCTGCTTCGCCACGCCGGAAATGCTCCGCCGGTGAACGTCGATCTGGGGCAGCGGCTGCGCACCATGTGGCAGGGCACCTACGTCGCCTTTCGGGGGACGGGACTGTGGGCCATCTTCGCGGTGGCTGCGGTGCGCGGCATGGCCGACGGGTCCATGCTGTTCCTGGTGCCGCTGTACCTCACCCAGGCGCTGGGCATCAACACCTTCCAGGCCTCGGCCCACCTGGCGCTGATGGTGGGGCCGGCGATGGTTACGGCCCCGCTGCTGGGCGCGCTGTCCGACCGGATGGGACGCAAGCCGCTGATCGTATTCCTGATGGCCTTTGCCACGGTTTTGACCATCGCCATTCCCCTGGGCGGGCCGCAGTATTCGGTGTGGGTAACGGTCTGTGTCGCGCTCTACGGGTTGCAGCACTTCACGGTGATCAACCTCACCTCGGCGGCGGCGGCCGACGTTGCCGCGCGCTACCGCCTGGAGTCCAGCTTCCTCGGCCTGATGTGGGGCAACAACGTCCTCTTTGGAGCCGTGGCCGCCGTGTTCATCTTCGGCCCAATCGAGTGGCTGGGCTGGCAGTACGGCTTCTTCATCGCCGGCGGCATCTACGCCGTGGGCTTCCTGGCATCCCTGGCCATCCCCAGCCGGGAACGGGAGCCGGCGACCACGTGACCCGATGCTAAAATGGGTTGGTAGAGTTCGGCTGCGCCGCGGTGCGGGTCGAAGACGCCATCAGACCACGCAACGGTAACTGTTCAGAATTCAGGAGGTTGTCATTGCGAGGCGCTTGCGCCGTGGCAATCTCTACGCCGTAGCCGCAACGTCTGCCCCGAAGAACTCCCTTGCGCCAACGGGATTGCCGCGCTGCGCTCGCAATGACACTTTCCCCGCAACTCTGAAAGTTACGCGCAACCGACGATGCAGTATGCGCCATGGCCAGCCAACCGGAATACGACGCCAATTCCGAGGCGGTCCGGACGCACCTGACCATCCTGCAGGACGTCATCCGGCGCATGGCCGGCAACAGCGCGTCCTGCAAGAACTGGTGCATCGTCCTGGTGGCGGCTATCCTGGTGCTGGTTGCGCGGACCGCAACCCCCAACTACGCTCTTCTGGCCTTGCTGCCGACGCTGTTGTTCCTGTTTCTCGACGCCTACTACCTGGCGTTGGAGCAAGTGTTCCGCAATTCCTACAACGCCTTTGTCCACAAACTGCATAGCGACGGGGCGGTAGGGCTGTCCGACCTGTACGTGGTGCGCCCGTCTGGCCCGGTCAACAGGCAGATGCTGGTCAGCCTCCGCTCCACGTCCGTCTGGCCCTTCTACCTGGCGTTGGTGGCGGCAATCCTGCTGGTGTGGCTGCTCGGATACTTCCTGCCCCCGGGAGGCTGGTACTCCTACGCGCCGCTTGCGCCCTGAACCGCAGGGAGGTGTGCGATTGCCCTAACCCTTCATCCGGGCCGGCTATAATGATTGATACCTCATCGGGACGTGGAGATTGGCCATGCTATCCCCGGAGCAAATCCAACAAGTTCGGAACAAGGTCTGGCTTGCCGACCAGGCCATGGCCCAGCGCGACCATGAACTGTTCTGCAAACGCATCTGGGAAGCGACCGCCCACGCGATCAAGTGCGTTGCCAGAGAACGCGGCTGGCCTTGCCAGACTTTTGACGATATTTACGCCGCCGGCCGGCGGATTGCCAAAGCCCATCCTGAACAGCGTGGTTTCATGTCCGCGTTGGGCTGCGCCGACCTGGCCCGAACCAATGGGATGGGCCTCGCTATACCCGCCCAGGATGTGGAAGAGGACTGGGACATCTCTACCGGGTTCATTGATCGTATGTTGGGTTTCTCAGTGCGCGACGTGTCATGACATCG
Source organism: Dehalococcoidia bacterium (assembly GCA_034420475.1). Classification (GTDB taxonomy): domain Bacteria; phylum Chloroflexota; class Dehalococcoidia; order Lucifugimonadales; family UBA3495; genus Bin87. The sequence goes on along the minus strand of DAOULH010000060.1, from coordinate 39,256 downwards.
ACAGAGCGGCTCCGTACATCCACTGAATTGTCTTTGCTCGCCGAGCAGCACTTCATCAATGACGACGATATGGCAGGAGCCGAATTGCTCTGGGGCGCATTTTCGCAGGTCATCATTGCCATAGCCATGCAGCGCGGACAGCGGTATCAGGAACATCAACATCGTCGCCACGTGATGCGCCAAATAATCGTCGAGATTGACGACCCGGTAATTGTTGAAGACTACAAAGATGCGAACCGGCTCCACGTCCATTTTTACCTGAACAATATGACGGATGTTCAAGTTCGAGACGCGGCTGATACCACCCGCGCTCTCATCAACCGCCCCCTCCCTCTTGCCGCCTGACGTTATGACCGCCGCACGGACTGCCGGACTGCTGCTTTTGTTCGTTGCCGTAGCCACGGCGGTGTCGGTGTTGACCCGGCTCACCAGCAGCATGGAGCCAACCGAGGGGGCGCCCGTCCAATTCACCATCATCCTGAGCACCGGCGTGTACGCCAGCGCCGGCACTGCCCGGATACTCGCCGGCCTGGGCCTGCTGGCGGCGGCGGTATTTCTGCGGTGGACAATGTCGGCTTGGCATCGGTGGGCACACGCCGCCACCCTACTGCTGGGAGCGTCGGGGGCGGTCACCGCAGTATCCGGCGCGTGTATGCTGGCATTGGCGATGGAGATCCCCCAGGCAGTCAACGGCGGAACCGGCCCCGTCGTCGCTCCGATTGTCTGGGAAATACCGGGCTGGGTCGAACCAATGGACGCCGCGCGCTGGATAACCGGCAAGATCGGTTTCACTTTAGCCGGGCTGGGCCTGATCGCCCTGGGGCCGGTGCAGTGGCGCATGGGCGGCTTGCTCAAAGTTTCCGCCGTCGCCGACGTGATCATCGGCGTCGCCATGCTGTTCATCTGGGTGGACGCCGCCACCGTGATGCACCGCGTATCGGGCATCGCTTTCCTGGTCTGGCTCATCGTCAGCGGCGTGTGGCTGACCGCCGGACTGCTCAAAACACCAGAGGGAGAAACCCAACATGGCAACCCGTGACGAAAACCTCGCCACCGTCCGCCGCATCCGCGAAGAACTGACCACGCTCCTGGACGGGATGGACTACTGCCTGGACTGGAAGGACGGGGCCGGGTCCGACGCTGATCCATGGTGCGCCCGCGAGGTCCTCTACCACCTGGTGGATACTCCGGAAGGCGGCATCGGCAGCGTCATCGCCGGCGTGCTGAGCGGCAGCCTTGCAGAGGTCACCATCCTGCCGGACGCCAACAACATGACTGCCGACCGCATGGCCGCCGACATTGGCGATGCCCTGGCCGGCCCTCTAGCCATTCTGCAAACCGCCGAGGACGCCATTGCCAACGCCGTCGATGGCGACTTTGAGGGACGAACCGCCCTGGCCCACCTGCCACACCGCGGCATCCACGAGCAACGCACGGCGCAATCGTTCATCGACGGCCTGGAACGACACTGGGGCGAGCACCTGAACCAGATCCGCGCCATCCGGGAGGCGCTTGGGATGTGATCACTCCCGGCCCCACCGTTTGACACTTGCGAAACCGCCCGGTTATATTTCGCCTAATTTCGTTCTCAAAAAGGGAGGAAACCAACTATGACGACTCAGAGGGGCAGAATTCGGTTTGACGCGGGCAACGTGGCTTTCGTCGTCCAGCACGAGCTGTGGGACGGCAACATCCAGGACCATTCCGACCAGGGCGTGGTCATCCTGGTCGAGGTCGGCGGCGAGACCGCCCTGCGCTTCAACTGCTTCGACATCGAGAAGAGCTACGTTTACGCGCCCGACGGCGAGAACATCAACTACCGCATGGACCACACTGTGGACGGCAACCCCATCGGCTGGTCGGTGAAGACCATGCGCAGCAACCTGGCCGCCATGCTGACCCGCGCCGGCCATGCCGACGCTGCCGGCGCGCTGGATATGAACGCGGTCAACGCAGCCCTGGACGAGGTGGACGCCACGGCGCGGGTCAAGTTCGCCGCCGAGCGCAACACCGTCAAGCACAACCGCGGCACCGACATCATCGAAGCCGGCAACATCCGCTTCGGCCTGGAGATGCGCCGTCAGGCCTCCGGCGACGGCGGGCTGGCCATCCACGTTCTCAGCGACCTCGCCGGCAACACGGGCCGCGTGTTCACCGAAGAAACCGAACTGCTGGCCTTCGACTGCTTCCGCGACGAGCCGCACTACCACTACGGCCCGCGCAACAAGAACCACCGGATCTTCTGGGACAAGACCCTGGTTCCCGACCCGCTGGGCTGGTGCCTGGACCAGTTCAAGACCGGCAAACTCAAGGCCATGCTGGAACGCGCCGGCTACCCCGGCGTCGCTGCTGACCTGGACGAGGACCTCCTCGCCTCGGTGATCCCCCAGGTGGAATCCCGTGGCCGCGAGATGGAAGCCGGCGGCATCCCCGCCGAGGTCACGCCCAACCTGGTGCAGTAATCCAACAGCGCCAGGTGAGCCAGCCGAGCCCTATGCCACCGCCGCCGGAATGTCGTCCGGCGGCGGTAACGCTAACGGAACTTCTCGGTCGTCGCTGCAACAGGCATCTTCCTCCGGGATTAGGGCTTGTGCGAAGTCATTGTCAGAATCAGGATTTACCGGATGTTGAGATTTTCAGGATGCTCATAAATCCCGAAAATTCTCTAATCCTGGCAATCCTGATTCTGACATTTGCCGCTGGGACGAACTTTGCACAGCCTCTGCTGCGAGCGTCATCGTGCGTTGACCTACGCCGGTATGGCGGGTAGTCTGAATTGGCGCGTTATAAGCCTGGGGGCATCGGTGACATTCGAGGAAGTAGTAAAATACCTGGAAGCGGCCGCCTACATCGCCATCGTATTGGCCGTTCTGGGGGTTCCGCAAATGCTGTCCAGCTATTTTGACATACGAGACCGTCGCGGCGCGCGGGAAGAGGCGGAACGCATCCGCCAGGCGGAGCGGGAGGAAGCGGAACGCGTTCGCCAGGCGGAGCGGGAGGAAACGGAACGCGCCCGCCTGGCGGAGCGAGCGGAGGCCGAGCGCCGGCACACGGAGATGATGACCGCGCTCTTCGCCATTATTGACCGAACCCATAACGGGCGCCACGACGTACCGGCCCGGGATGAGGACGTCAACGCGGAGATATTGCGCCGTCTCTCCGTCATCGAGTCCGCGCTGGGAATTGCGACGGAGCCTGATGACGACGGCGAGCGCGTGGTCTGACGTGACGGGTCGCCAGAACATCACCGTCAAGCTAATTGAAACGCCCGCCGAGCTCGAGGGCGCGTTCAGCCTGCGCATCCGCGTCTTCGTGGGCGAGCAGGGCGTCCCCGCCGACATCGAGCTGGACGAATTTGATACTGCTGACGACACCGTCCACGCTGTGGCCCTGCATGACGGCGTCATCATCGGCACCGGTCGGCTCCTGCCGGACGTGGACGGCAAAGGGCCGCACATCGGCCGAATGGCGGTGGAACAGGACCGGCGGCGCGCCGGCGTCGGTGGGTTGGTGCTGACCTTCCTGGAGGATCAGGGCCGCGCCCGGGGCTTCCGGCAGATCACCCTCCACGCCCAGGAGTACGTCAAGTCCTTCTACGCCGGCCACGGCTACCGGGAAGTGGGCGAGGTCTTCGAGGAAGCCGGCATCCCCCACCGGGAAATGGTCAAGGAACTATAACAACCGGAGAGGCGCCAAGCATGGGAATTCTGACCGATGACATGAAACGAGCCCTTACGGAACAGCGGCTCATTTTCGTAGCCACCGTCTGCCCGGATGGTACGCCGAACCTGTCGCCCAAGGCCACCACCATGATCTGGGACGACGATCACATCCTGTTCGCGGACCTGGCTTCACCGGGAACCATGCGCAACCTGGAGCACAACCCATCCATCGAGATCAACGTCGTGGACCAGTTTGCTCGCAAGGGCTACCGCTTCAAGGGCACCGTGGCCGTCCACTCCGGCGACGAGCTGGAGGCGACGGTGAAGGAGCGGATGCGCAGCGGTTCGTCCAACGTGACCGGCCTGGCCGACAGCGTCCGCGCCGCCGTCCTGATCCGCGTGGAGAAGGCTCTTCCCCTGGTGTCTCCCGGCTATTGGGGTGGGGCCACCGAGGCCGACACCCGCCGCAACTGGGAAGACTACTGGGGCAACGTCAACGCCGGCTGGCACGAACGCCACGCCGAGCCGGTGCCATCCCAAACCTCATAGGGGCGAATAATGATCCGCCCCTGCCGTACTCACACCTGCCCATTTTCTCTGGAGCCGTCATTGCGGGCGCAGCGCGGCAATCTCGTTGGGCAAGTGACGCCGCCGTAACGAGATCGCCAGGTCGCCGCGCTCCTCGCGATGACAAAGTGGGCGCATGTGATCCCCGCCGTGCGGATGAGGGTTAAGCTGCCGCCGCTGCCTCCACGCCGTCCATCACCCGCACTTCCATCTTGGCGATGTGGCTGGTGGGACGGTCGCCCAGGGCGCTCCGCTCCGGCGACGCGAAATAGGCCGCTTCCTTCTCCGCGATCTGGTCGGCGCTGTCGAACCGGCGCACCCAGATGAATTCCGTGCGGTCAGCGTTCACGTAGCTGGATACCACCGGGATGCCCAGGCGGTCGTGCAGTGGCCGGATGTGCTCGTTGAACAGGCCGAGCCAGGAGTCCATCATGCCGCGGTTGATAGTGTAGATGCGCAACTGGTAGGTAGCCATTGGTCAAACTCCTTGAATTTGGTTTCGCATGGATGCGCAGGATGGTCAGGATAACGAATGGTTCGGTTTATCCTCGGTATCCATGTTCATCCATGCAAATTTTGGGATGGTCAGGCGACCTGGTATTGGGCGATGGCGTCCTGGCTGAAGGACAGCCCCAGTCCCGGCCGGTCGGGCACCACCAGATCCCCGTCCACGATGTCCGGCGTCTCGTCGAACAGCCGCAGCGACCACGGCATGTACTCCACCGTCAGCCCGTTGGGAATGGCCGAGATCGTGTGCACCTGCACCTCGGGTATCAGGTGGGACACCACCGGCAGGTTGAACGCCTCGGCCATGCCGGCAATTTTGCGGAAGGGCGTGATGCCGCCGGCCCGTAGCAGATCCACCATCACGATGTCGATGCTGCGCTGCTCCACCATGTGGCGGAAGGGGCGGATGCCGTAAACGTACTCGCCGGCCGCGATAGGCGTGGTGAGAGCATCGGCCACCCGAGCCAGCCCCTGGTAGTCGTCCCGGGCCACCACGTCCTCCAGCCAGAAGAGGTGGTACTCCTCAACCATGCTGCCGATCTGGATGGCCTGGTTCACGTTCCAAAGCTGGTTGATGTCGCACATCAGGTCGATGTCGGGGCCGATGGCATCCCGCAGGGTGCGGATGCGCGCCACCTCGCGGGCGGCCGTGGGCTCCGCGCCCATCTGCGTCTTCATCTGGCGGAACCCCTGCTCCACCAGGCGCGGGCCGGCCTCGGACAGGTACTCCAGGCCCATGGGTCGCATCAGCGCGCCGCTGGCGTAGGTGGGCGCCCGGTCCCGGTAGCCGCCCATCAGTCCGCAAACGGTCTGGTCCAGCGCCTTGCCCTTGATGTCCCACACCGCCATGTCGATGGGCGCCAGCCCCAGCGACAGGATGCCCTCCGGCCCGGCGGACGAGCAGGCGTCCATAAGCTTGCCCCACACGGCCTCGGGGTTCATCGGATCCTCGCCCACTGCCAGCTCCACCAGGTCGTCCACCGCCCGCCGCAGCGCGTGCACCAGCGGCCCACCGAAGAAGGTTAAACCGATGCCGTTGATTCCCTCGTCGGTGTGGAGCTCCAGGGTGACGAACTCGCGGGTGCCCGGTTGATCGATGCCCACCACCAGCGGGTTGTCCGCCGGTGTCTGCAAAACGCGCGTGGTGCCGCCGGTAATTCTCATAAGAATTTACTCCCAGGATGGTTTGCCGTAACGCGGGCAATTATAACCCGAACCGCCCGCGCTCGTTTGACGCCCGGCCCCAGCCGGCGTAGCATTGCTTTTATCCAACCTGCTGTTTCCAGATACCCGGGAGGCGCTGATGACGACTGTACCGAACAATACCGACGAAATCCGCCAGGCCGTCCAGGACCACTACGGCCAGCGCGCCTTGCGGGTGATCCAGCTGACCGATGTCACGCCCCAGGGCGAGGGCTGCGGCGCCGAGAACTGCGGCCACGGCACCTGCGGCGCCGACGACTGCGGCCACGACGCTGCGGCCTGCGGCTGCGGCGATACGACCGCCGTCGCCTGTTGCGGCCCCGCCGACACCGAGCGCGCCATGGCCCTGTACAACGAGGCCCAGCTCCAGGGCCTGCCCGTGGAGGCGATGGCGGCCTCCGCCGGCTGCGGCAACCCCACCGCCCTGGCCGATCTGCGGCCCGGCGAAACGGTGCTTGATCTGGGCTCCGGCGGCGGCATCGACTGTTTCATCGCCGCCGAGCAGGTGGGCGAGTCCGGCCGGGTCTTCGGGCTGGACATGACCCCCGAGATGCTCGCGCTGGCCAACGCCAACCGCGACCGTATGGGCATCACCAACGTCGAGTTTGTGAAGGGCCATCTCGAGGACATCCCGCTGCCCGATGCCAGCGTAAACGTGGTGATCAGCAATTGCGTCATCTGCCTGTCTCCCGACAAGGACGCCGTGTTCCGGGAAGCCTTCCGGGTCCTGACCCCCGGCGGCCGGCTCCACGTGTCCGATATGCTGGCGCTGAGCGAGGATGGCCCGCGCCTGACCGACGCCGAAGCCTGGGCCTCCTGCATCGGCGGCGCCGAGTACCGCGGGACCTACCTGGACCGCATGGAATCGGCCGGGTTCGTCGATATCGCCACCATTGACGAGTCGATCCGTTTGGACGAGGACGATGTTCCCCTGAACGTCGCCAGCGTCAAGGTGTCGGCCCGCAAGCCCGAGTAGTTCCGCCAATTGCCGGCAGGCCGCGGTACGGGGCGAGCCGATGGGCTCGCCCTTTCCTACGCAATAGTTCAGAGCTGCGGGGGTTGTCATTGCGAGGCGCTTACGCCGTGGCAATCTCGACATCATCTACAGCGCCGGCCCTGAAAGACTCCCCTCCGCCAACGAGATTGCCGCGCTTCGCTCGCAATGACACCTTCTGCACAACTCTGAACAGTTGCTTGCCCATTTGGCTGCTGCCACACCCCTCCAATGCGCGTTATAATGCCGTGGATTTGCCGCAACAAGCCTGTTGAGATGGTTCAGAATGTCCGAATCCCCGCGTGATAATGCCGTAGATGAGTACGCTCGCCAGTTCATGCCGCCCGAGCGCCGCGCCCGGTTGGCCGCTGAACAGCCCGCGGCCGAAACCGTTGAGGAAACCGTCGCGGTGGCAGAGGCGCCGTCGGAGCCCGTACCGGAGCCTGTAGAGGAAGTCGCCGAAGCTCCGGCAATCGCTGCCGATGAAACGGAGAGCCAGCCGGAAGAGGCGCCGGATGCCGAAGCGCCGCCACGCCCGGCATCCGACAACGGTGCGCGTCCGGTCGCGCCGGCTCCGGCGCCCGAGCCGTGGGCAGACGCCGACGACGAGGAAGAGACCGCGCCGGCCTACGTCGAGGCCAACGACCTTTTCAAGATCTACAAGCCGGCCGACCTGGAAGTGGTCGCCCTGCGCGGCGTCGATCTCGAGGTCAGGTCCGGCGAGCTGATCGGCATCGTCGGCGCCAGCGGTTCCGGCAAGACCACCCTGCTCAACATCCTGGCCGGACTGGAGCGCCCTTCAGCCGGACGCATCCGCGTGGGCGAGCGCGATCTGCTGGACATCACGGACCAGGACCTGGTGGCCTATCGCCGCCGCGAGGTCGGCTTCGTGTGGCAGGCCACCGGACGCAACCTGGTGCCGTACCTGAGCGTGCGCGACAACATCGAGCTGCCCCAGGCCATCGCCGGCACGGGCAAGCGGCAGCGCCGCGAACGCGCGGAGGAGCTGCTGGAAGCCCTGCAGATGTCTGACAAGTCCCGCCGCTACCCGTCGGAGCTTTCCGGTGGCGAGCAGCAGCGCGTGGCCATCGCCGTTGCCCTGGCCAACAACCCGCCATTGCTCCTGGCCGACGAACCCACCGGCGAGCTGGACACCAACATGGCCGAGGACGTCTTCCGGATGCTCCAGCGCATCAACCGGCGGTTCGGCGTGACCATCATCATCGTCACCCACTACGCCGGCATCGCCCGCTGGGTGGACCGCGTGGTCCGCATCCGCGACGGTCGCATCGGCTCCGAATCCTACCTCATGTCTTCCTACCGGGGCGACGAGGGCCGGGAGGAAGAGTACCTGGTAGTTGACCGCGCCGGCCGCCTCCAGCTGCCCCGGGAATACGTAGAGCAGCTGTCGCTGGAAGGACTGGCCACCGCCGGCATGGACGAGGATACCGGCTCCATCACCCTGCGCCCGGCCTCGGCTCCCCACCGCAGCCGGGAGCGGTGGGAGACCGTTGCCGACGACTAGGAGCTCCTCCCCTGGTATCGCGAGCTGAGGTAACCCCATGGCGGAAGTGACGGCGGCGTTGGCCGCAGAATCGGTCGTCCGCGAGTTCGGTGAAGGCGAAAGCGCCGTTCGCGCGGTCAACGAGGTCACGGTGAATATCGCGCCCGGCGAGTTCGTTGCCCTCGTGGGACGATCCGGGTCGGGCAAGACCACCCTGCTGAACCTGCTGGCAGGACTGGACCGGCCCAGTTCCGGCAAGGTCTGGTTCGAAGGACGCGAACTGTCCCAGATGCCCGAACGAGAACTGGTCGGCCTGCGCCGCGACCGCATCGGGTTCGTGTTCCAGTCCTTCGGACTGATTCCCCTGCTGTCGGCCTTTGAAAACGTGGAATTGCCCCTGCACATCGCCGGCGTGTCGTGGCGCGACCGCCGCCGCCGCGCCAACGAGGCCCTGGACCTGGTGGGCCTTACCGGCCGCTCCGGTCATCGCCCCTACGAGCTGTCCGGCGGCGAACAGCAGCGCGTCGCCATCGCCCGCGCCCTGGTCGCCGATCCGTCCGTGCTCTTCGCCGACGAGCCCACGGGCGAGCTCGACAGCGTAACCGGACAGACCATCGGCGGCATCATGCGCGACATCGGCGCCAGCCGCGGCGTTACCGTCGTCACTGCCACCCACGACCTGCTGCTGGCCGACATGGCCGACCGGCGCCTCCAGATGGCCGACGGACGCATCGCCTCCGTTGACGGCGCCACATCTGCCTGACCTCTATCACGCGCCCCGCCTCGGCCGTCGTTTGCGGCGTTCCGTGCGGGCGTGTTATAGTCAGCCCTACTTGGAAGTATCCAGAATCACGTAATCGGGAGCATTGCATGGCTTACGTAACGCCGCGAGATGGCGAAACCCCAGAGAGCCTGGTGAATCGATTCCGGGCGTCGGTGCAGCACGCCGGCATCCTGCGCGAGCTCAAGGACCGCCGGTTCTTCCGCTCCAAGGCGCAGAAGGAGCGCCTGGCGGCCCAGCGGGCGGCACGGCGACGCCGACGGCAGCGGCGGTAGGCCACCGCGAGGCTGACCGGGGGTCAGCCTTCGCAAATTGACCGGTTGCGGGCGCAGTGCTAGACTCCGCCCGCGTTACAAATGGAATGGGCCGGCCGGGGCATCATCAGGCCCGGTGGCGTTATTCATATCAAGGAGGGCAGGTTTGCCGCGCTACGATTATCGCTGTACGGAGTGCTCAAACGAGTTCGAGTTGGTTCAAAAATTCAGCGAGGCGGGACAGGGAGAGTGCCCATTGTGCGGCGGCGCCGGCCAGCGGGTGTTCCACGCCGTGCCCGTGATCTACAAGGGCAGCGGCTTCTACACCACCGACTACGGCCGCCCCAAGCGCCCGGTCGAGAAGGAAGACAGCAAGGAGTCAACCTCCGCGTCCTCCTCCGGTTCCTCCAACGGCAGCGGCGACAGCTCGTCCGGCGATTCCGGCTCCTCAGACTCACCCGCTCCGGCGGCCGCGGCCGCCGGCGACTCCGCCTGATCGACCCACTCGGCCACACGACGAGACAGGCCGCGCTCCAGGGTGCGGCCTTTTCATTGCCCGGCGCCCATCGCTCGATACCATGCGCGCTCTGATCCAGCGGGTAGCGTCCGCCGCCGTCACCATTGACGATGCCGAGGTCGGACGCATCGGCCCCGGCCTCGTGGCGCTCCTCGGCGTCGCGGAGGGCGACGCCGAGGCCGACGCCCGCTACCTGGTGGACAAGATCGTCAACATGCGCATCTTCGCCGACGAGCAGGGCCGCTTCAACCTGTCAGCCCTCGACGTGGGCGGCGGGCTGCTGGTGGTTTCCCAGTTCACCCTGCACGCCGACACCCGCCGCGGCCGGCGCCCGGACTTCACCGCCGCCGCCGACCCCGAAACGGCCAACCGCCTCTACGAACGGGCCGTGGCGATGTTCCGCGAAACCGGCCTCACCGTGGCCACCGGCGAGTTCCAGGCCTATATGCAGGTCAGCCTGCAGAACGACGGCCCGGTGACCATCATGGTGGACAGCGCCGACCGCGGCCGCCCCCGACGGGGCTAGTCGATCCCGCGGTTAGCCGGCTCCGTACTACCGGTGCCAGCCCATCCCCTTGTACATCCCGCGCAGGAAGGCGATCTGGCCGCCGTGGGATACGCAGTCCCAGGTCATTTGACCCAGCGCCGCCGCCACGGTTCGCGGCTCCGACACCGGCGGGATGATCTTCGCCTGCTGCATCTGAGCTTCCGTCAGGCCGGGCAGGTACTCGCGCAGCGCGGAACGCACCTGCTCGAAGTATTCCATCTGCAACTTGCGCGACGGCGGCTGCCAGTCGCAGACCATCTGGTGCGTCCAGCCCAGGCCGCGGTTCTCGCCGTCGGCGGGCATCCCGAAGTGCTGTTCCCAGTTGTTGGTGTCCCAAAGCTGGGGCAGGTCGCGCAGGCGGGTGTGGATGAACGAGTCGATCACCCGGGACAGATGCCAGAGGGTCCACGCCACCGAGTTGCAGTCCGGGGCCGGGATGCGCGCGAATTCCTCGTCGTCCAGGTCTCTCAGCGCCAGGTCGATGGTGGTGAAATTGTTCTCCAGGGCCGAAATCAGGCCGTCGGCGGCAGCGGACATGGTGGTCGCCTCCTAGAATCTAGTGTTGTCGCAAGTTCAGATGGAGAGTTCTGCATCCGCGCATTGCTGCTGACGGATTTCCACGAGCCGGGTTCGGTATGGATCCGGCAAAGCGCAGGGATAGCCGGGGAGACTTTTCGAGATCAGCCGGGATAACCCGCAGCACAAAGTCATTATGGGCAATAGGCAGATAGTCGCAAGGTATTCGAGCATAGTTCCTTTGTGGGCAACCGTCACCTTGTTCTGGATGGCGATTTCCGCTTGACGGTTATCTCCGGTTATCAGCACAAAGCGGTGCTGCATGGCAAGGAAAGTCCCTTCTGCGTCGGCTCGACTGATTGATCGTCCGCCACGTCGTGACGCTCTGACGATGTCTCCAACCTCCTGCCTGGAGTTGCCGGAAAACGGCGCGGGAATGATAGTGGGATAGGTGTCCGCGGCGGACTCCCAGAATTCCAAATTGTGGGGATCAAGATGGTCAGAGAACTCACTCCGGGCTTCGCCATGCCCAAAGGCGGACGGAGCCACTCGGAATTCTGGGCACTCAGGCAAAGCTACCGGCAACTCGAGGAGCGCTTCCGTCCATTGCGCAGTTTGCAAACAGACCGCTGCGCTCGTGTCAATGATCCAACCGTTGGCATTTTGGATATCGTGTATGTCAGCATACGGCAAGCTCATTGCGCTGCGTCCAAAAACTGAACATCGTCGAGAAACTCCTGGTCTACCCCTCGTTGGCGGTCTTCTTCATCCAAGCGCTTGACTAGATTAACAAATCCTCGAGCTTCCTCGGCATTTTGCCACCTGGGCTCTGGCTCCGTGCGAAACCAGCCGCGCTGACCCATCCGGCGGCAAATCATTGTGTAGCGTTCGGAGGAGGGGACCAATCCGATGTCGTAGCAGCGACGCATCAATGCGGCCGTGCTGACGCCGTAACGTGTCTTTAGATTCAGCAGTTCCGGACGAAAAGCGTCGCCGATTTCACCGATGTTGCTGCCCAGAACAGACTTAACCTCTTCAGCCAAATTATCCCGGGGCATTAACAGCGCCCCGGCAAAGCGGTTGCAAGCCGTTTCATCCGCCTGCCAATTACCTGTGGAGGGCAGAACCAAATGTCCCCATTCGTGGGCCAGGCTGAACCGCCGCCGTTCGACGGGATGACTATGGTTAATCAGGACGGCCGCACCAGGCGGAATATCCTGGCCGTTGTCTTTGCCAAAAACCAACGATAGCCCCGATATTCCCGCCGGAAGGGACCAGGAAGCGACTTTGATCCCGAAAGATTCCATAGTCCCCGCGATACGTTCCAGACACGCAAAACTGCTTTCCCGGCTGATGCAAATGTGCTCACGCATCAGTTCTGCATACCGCTCTATGGCATCTGATCCCAACGGAGCGCCTTCTTCATGCTGATTACGGAGCTGCATTATTGATGGCGAAAGATCGGAGCGCTTCACTTGCTCACGCTCTACGTATTCCTCCAGGTCACGATACTTGTCCGCGAAATAGACCAGTCGTTCGTAAAGACCGTCGGCTACATATTGCGGGATTTTCTTGACTGCGCGCCAGGATGGGGTTTCGCGGTAGTCGTCGTTCGAGGGTTGGCTCAGCAAGAACTCGGAAGACACCTGCAATGCGGCGGCCAGGGAGTAAAGCGCTGTTCCGTCATCCTCAATGGGACCGCCTCGCTCCAATTTAGCGACGGCACCCACTGAAACGCGTCCTTCAGTAATGGCCGAGAGGTTCTCGCGGCTCATACCCAGCATACGGCGGGTGGTCCGCATACGAGTGGCGTTTACAGTCACGCTACTCATGCCACGAAGACCAAATGATCGTAGTACGCATGATGTCATCGTACCCCGTGGAGTGTCATCCTGCAAACTCGGACATCATCGCGCACACGCCTTCGGTGCATCGCCCCGACCGCCGGGACTATACTATCGCCGACTCCGAAGCATCAATAGCAGGACATCGCAGATGAGCACCTCAATGCCTGATCCCGGTCCCGACGCCAACCCCGATGAGCGCGCCCGCTGGCTGCGCGACCGGCTCTGGTTCCACAACGAGCGCTACTACAACGACGACGCCCCCGTCATCAGCGACAGCCAGTACGACGCGCTGATGCAGGAACTGCGCGAGCTGGAAGCCGCCCATCCCGAACTGCGTTCGGCAAGCTCACCCACCCAGATCATCGGCGGCAGCGCCTCCGACCGCTTCCCCCAGGTGCAGCATCCCATACCCATGCTGAGCCTCGCCAACGCCTTCAGCCGGGATGATCTCGAGGCGTGGCACCGCCGGGTCACCGATCTGCTGGACGGCCAGCCCTTCCGCATGGTGGCCGAGCTGAAGATCGACGGACTCGCCGTGCGCCTGGTTTACCGCGATGGGGCCTTCGTCCTGGGCGCCACCCGGGGCAACGGCCAGACCGGCGAGGACGTCACGCCCAACTTGCGCGAGGTCGAAAGCATCCCCCATTCCCTCCACGGCGACTTCCCGGCCGACCTGGAGGCGCGCGGCGAGGTCTATCTGCCCCTGGACAGCTTCCAGCGCATGAACGAGGAGCGGGAACGCGCCGGCGAGCAGTTGTACGCCAATCCCCGCAACACCGGCGCCGGCACCATCAGGCAGCTGGACCCGGAAGTGGTCCGCGACCGCAACATGCAGATCTGGACCTACAGCCTCAATCACACTGGCGACGCGCCCATGCCCGCCGGACATTGGGAGGCCCTGGAAATGCTGCGGTCCTACGGCTTCCGCGTCAACCCGGAGAATCTCGTCTTTGACACCGTGGACGAGATCTGCGCCTTCTACGATGAGATGCTGCACCGCCGTCACGACTGGAACTACGAGGCCGACGGCGTGGTGGTCAAGGTCGACAGCCTGACCCAGCAGAACGCCCTGGGCTTTGCCGGCCGGGAGCCCCGCTGGGCCATCGCCTACAAGTTTCCCGCCGAGCGCGCCAACACCCGACTGCGGGACATCATCATCAACGTCGGCCGCACCGGCAGCCTGAACCCCCAGGCCATCCTGGAACCCGTCGTCGTTAGCGGCGCAACCGTCCAGCACGCCTCCCTGCACAACGAGGAAGACATCCACCGCAAGGACATACGCATCGGCGACATGGTGGAAATCGAGCGCGCCGGCGACGTCATTCCCCACGTCCTCGGCCACGTCCCCCTCCCCGGCGAGGAGCGCGGGCCGGAGTTTCACATGCCCGACCGCTGCCCCGAGTGCGCCACCGCCGTCGTCAAGGAGGCGGGAGATGCCATGCACCGCTGTCCCAACTCGGCGTGTCCCGCCCAGTTCTTCGAGTCGTTGAAGCACTTCGTCAGCCGCAGCGCCATGGACATTGACGGCCTCGGCGAACGCTGGTGCCGCATTCTCATCGACCGGGGCCTGGTGTCCGACGTGTCCCACGTGTACGGGTTGAAAATGGAGCAACTGACCGAGCTGGACCGCATGGGCGAAAAGCTGGCGACGCGCATCCTCGACAACGTCCAGGCCAGCAAGCAGTGCCCGCTGGCTCGCATCCTCTTCGCCCTGGGCATCCTGCACGTCGGCGCCGAGGTGGCCGAATTACTGGCCGCCCGCTACGCCAGCCTCGACGATATTGGCGAGGCCACCGTTGACGAACTCACCGAGATCGAGGGAATCGGCCCTCGCATCGCCGAGAGCATCGTCAACTACTTCGCCACCGCAAGTAACCGGGCGACCCTCGCCGGCCTGCGCGACGCCGGTGTCCAACTCTGGCAGGAACTCGCGCCCGTCGACGAGTCGGCGCAGCCCTGGAAGGGCCAGACCTTCGTGATCACCGGCACCCTGGCGACCATGACGCGCCGTGAGGCCGAGGGCCGGGTCAAGGCCCTGGGCGCTGCCACCACGTCGTCGGTCAGCCGCAAGACCAACTGGCTGGTCGCCGGCGAGTCCGCCGGCAGCAAACTTGCCAGCGCCGAACGCCTCGGCGTCCCGGTGCTTGACGAGAATACGCTGCTGGCAATACTCGAAAACCCCGCCAGTATCAGCAGCGTGCCGAGTGAATCGGCGGATGACCAAGGCGGGCAGGGTTCGCTGTCATTGTGACAACATGACCTCTCCGTTCCGCCGGTTATCGGTTGTCATTGTGAGCAAAGCATGGCAACCTCGTCGGAGAAGCCACGGTCATTGACGAAACGAGGCGTGTATCTCATCGAGATTGCCACGGAAGCCCATGGCATCCTCACAATGACAGGCGGCGAAAATGGGTGCGAGTGAGGCGAACTTCCGCACTGAGGCCGACCCGGCCGGGAGGGCAGCATGACGACACAGGTAGAGGCTCCCGTTGACGAGAGGATCGTAGGTGTATTGCGGCAACTGGGCATCGAGCGCGCCCACTTCGCGTCCCGAAATCTGGGCGACTGGCGAGGATTGACGGTCAATTTTCCGGACGCCATCGCTTCCCTGACGCTGGTGTGTCCGCTGGGGTTCGATTCCCAGGCGCTGGCCCCTCTGGGCGACCGGCTCCTGGTATTCAACGCCGACCGCGGCGGCGCGACGGCGACCATCGACCGCAACCTGGCGGGCCTCCCGTCAGCTGCAAAGGTCACGCTGGCCGATTACGGCTATCCCAACAATTACGCCGACATCGGCGTCGAACAGGGCGGCAGGATCGCCCCGGCCGTGCTGGACTTCCTGGCCGGCGCGGACTCCGGCAATAGCCTGCCCAGCGTGTCACCATCTGCCGAGGAAGGGGAGGTTGACGACATCTACTTCCGGGTCCAGGGATCGGGGCCGCCGCTGGTCCTGCTGCCATTGGGCGCCGCGCCAGCCCAATGGGATCCAATCGTCGCGGCCTTCACCCAGCGATACTGCGTCATCACCCTCACCGGCCCCGTGCTGGGCATGGTAGGCAGCCTGGAGGGCCGGGGCCGCACCCCCGGATACCTGTCCGCCGTGGGCAGCCTGATCGACGCGGCGCAGATCCAGCCCGGCGAAAGGGTGCTGGAGGCCGGCTGCGGCACCGGCGTGCTCTGCCGCTGGGTGGCCCGCCGCACGGACCGGCAGAACCCCGTCGCCGGCGTGGACGTGAACACCTACTTCCTGCGGGAAGCCGCGGACATCGCACGGCGCGAGGGCATGGACGACCTGGTGAGCTTCCACGAGGGCAGCGCCGAGGCCTTGCCCTTTGACGACAACAGTTTCGACGTCGTCTTCTCCAGCACCGTGATCCAGCGGGTGAACGCCGACCTGATGCTGCCGGAACTGGTGCGGGTCGTGAAGCCGGGCGGCCGGATCGCGGTGCTGGGTCATGCCCACGATATGAACCGCTGGGTCAACCTGCCGTTGCGGGCCGATCTCAAGACCAGGATCGAATCGCCGCCGTGGGTCGACGACCCGGGCCATCCGCAGGGCTGCGACGACTCCTCCCTCTACCAGCGGTTCGCCCGGCTGGGACTGGAGAACACTCGGATGTTCCCCTTCATCAGCACCTTTGCGGAGCCGGACCGGCTGCAATTCATGCAGGGCGGCATCCTGCCCACCCTGGACGCCGAGGAAGCTGCGGAGTGGCGGGCGGCGGCAGCGCAGGCCCAGGCCGACGGCACCTTTTTCATATCCACGCCGTTCCACTGTGCCGTGGGCACCAAGCCTTAGTGTATCAGCCCGTAAGCAGGCTGGCGTGTTCAGCGCCTGATGAGGCGGCCAATTGCGTATGCCACCGCGAATATGAAACCGCCGCCGCCGAGTGCCTGCCCTCCGACAGTCAGTATGCTGATGGCTATTTCCGACTGCTTCTCATTGCCCCAGAAGGCTATTGCTAACACCAATAGCAGCAAGATGAGAAAACCACCGCCCACAATCAGCAAGCTGAGCAAAGCTAATCTGTGTTGCCTTTTGCTCTGATCATCGTCGGCATTCAACTTTTGGACTGCGAAATCGTACTGACGCTGGTCAGAGCTTTCGATGATCTCCAAGCCGCGGAGGGCGATTTGGATTTGCTCGCGCTGTACAGCGATGCGCTGCTGTTCCAGCTCGAACATCACACCAAGCTGTACAGGCAATAAGTCGTCGGAGTCTTCGTCCACTCCGCTACTTTCGGGGCCAGGTTGGTTTGGCAATTGTTCGCTCATATCCCGAAATCTCCGAGCTTGGAGTACTCGCGAAGCTGCGGGATAGCCGGCATCTTCCCGGTTACCATGTCGGCGAACAGCGATGGTTCGATCACCACGATGTCATACCCATCGCCGTAGCGGGCTTTCACAACTTTGTGGATCATGCCAACCCCTTCCGGAGACGCCTTCCGCTGTTGTGCTTCCTGGTAGGCTTCCGGGAAAGTTTTGGCGTCAGTGTGGATGATGTGCATGGTTCACCGCCTTTGCCATTCTCGGCGTATACAGTGGGTTAATGATAGGTAGGCCCCGCCGCGGCTGTCAAACTGCGGCGGGGCACGATTGGCTCTACCGGATCAGCCCATAGACCCGCGCCGGCTGCACCCGCACGATCACCGCGTCCTGCTGCACCATGGCCCGGTCGTATTCCTCCCAGTCCGGGTGCTCGTGGTCGCCGCAGGCTCGGAACGCCGTCCGCAGCATCTGCCGCATCTCCTCGGCGTCGGTGTTCTGGTAGTCGTGCAGCGTGACCGTCCCTTCCACCACGGCGAACTGTCGCCAGTCGTCGGCCACCGCCATCACGTTGCACCGGTCGTCCCGCCGCAGGTGGCGGGCCTTGGCCGATGTGCCCCGCACGATGACGAACACCGGCCCGTCATCCCCTTCAAAGGGTGACGCCCCAGCCACTACGATGCTGGTCTGCGCCGATCCGTCCCGGCGGAAGGTGTTGATCACCGCCCGGTGGTTGCTGCTGAAAAAGTTGCGCACGTCGCTGAATTCCATGATTGCCTCCAGTGTTTCGAGTTTAGTTGCCGATTACTTCGTAGATTGCCACGTCATCGGATGAGAAGGCTGGCCTGAGCCAACCCTCGTCGGTCCATCCTTCCACTCGCTCGTCCACTTCCTCCCCGTAGGTATGCCGCTCCCGGGGGCCTACGATGAGCCAACGGACGCCGTAAACTTCCAGCAGGCGGCGGGTTTCCGCGCCGTCGGTTCCCTGGTAAATCGTCTCCACGTCGTGGCTCCGGCCGGCGAAGGCGCTGTCGTCGCCGCGCCACTGCCGTTGGTGGCCCTCCCAGCCGAGCGCCGTGGCCCGACCCGTGGCCCCCGCGATGCGTCCGTAGTCGCTGTAACCATCCCCGACCGCTTCCAGGATTCGGCCCGGTTCCGCCTCGTTATTGAGCCACACGATTGCATCGTACTCCCCGGGTTCGCTGCGGCGCAGGAAGTCCAGGCCGGCCAGGGTGTTGTCGCCAAAACTCCCGCCATCCTGGAACCACCCGGTGCGTTCCAGGATGGCGGCCACCGGATAGTACGCTGAAGCCATGATCAATCCCGCCGCCAGACTGGCCCACGCGATCCCCAGCGCCCGGAACAGTCCGGCGCGGTAATCTGACGGCCGCAGGCGGTATGGGCCGGCCACAATGTAATAGATGCCCACCCCGCCGGCAATCCCAAGCAGAAGCCACGCCTGGTAGTGCACCTTGAACACCGTGTTCATCCGGTTGCCGAACAGGTCCACGATCCGGAAAAGCTCGGCTCCAGCCAGCAGGTAGAATCCCGCCGCCGCCAGGATCAGCGCGAACACCAGCCACTGCATCGGCCTGCGGTTGGCCGCCAGCACCAGCGCGCAGTAGGCGGCCAGCCCGCCCATGCCGAGCAGCGGCACGGCCAGCACCAGCCGATGCCAGACCATCCCGTCCGCCAGCGTGGTCTCCTCCGGCCGTAACGATACGAGCAATGCCACCGCCAGCAGCCAGATGAAAAACGGCGCCGCGCTGAACGCCGCCACCGGCGCTGCCAGCAGCCGTTTGCCCGCCGTCGGCGATCCCAACGCCAGGAGCGATCTGCCCACCAGCGCCCCGGCTAGGAACGCCGGTACACCCATCACCACCAGGAACAGGAAGGGGCGCGTCGCCGGCCCGGTGATGGGAAAGACGCCTCCCGCCTGGCTGTCAAAGGACTGGTAGAACGGCAGATACAGGGCGATCCCGGCTGCCACCAGCCCGGCGGCCAACGGCATGGCCCTTCCCGTCGCCCGCCCCAGGGGAGCCAGGGACGGCGCTCCGCTGCCGTCCGTCCCCGGCTCGGACCGGTTGATGCGCCACGCCGACCAGCAGGCCACCGCCGCCATCGCCGCGATTGCCACGTACAGCGGGAAGTCCCAGGCGTTGATGAACGCCAGCGAACCCAGCGTCAGCGCCAGCGCCGCCGCCTCTCCCGGCCGTCGGCGCAGCCAGCGCAGCCCGGGGGCGAAGGGCGATGCCAGCAAGGCCAGCGTCAGGGTGAGCGCCAGCGTGACGAAGGGCAGCGCGGATACGTGGGCGTGCAGGTCCCCCAACAGGAAGCTGAACAAGGGCGTCTCCGTGATGGTGTAGTCCAGCGACGCCCCCGTTTCCGAGAGCGTGTCGATCACCCGGGTCCCCCGCCACCACCACCAGAACCCGTCGGGCAGCCAGCCGTCGCCGCCGGCCGGCGCTTCCAGTCCCTTGACGGCCACCCAATTCCAGAACCAGTCCCCGCCCACCCCTCGCACGTAAGCCAGCTCCAGCACGCCGGACAGGTTGCCCAGCATCGTCACTCCGACCGCGGTCAGCAATCCCGCTCCCAGCGCCGGAAACGCCCGGGCTCCGGCCAGGCGCAGCACGTTGTACACCAGCCCCAGGGCCCCGGCGGCCAGCAGGGCCGGAATCGTGACCACGGCCAGGTTGTACGCCTTGTCCGTCGCCACGCCGGTGAGGGTCGACAGCATGGCCGCCACGTAGTGGCCGCCGTAGTAGTAGGCGATGCTGTGCCCCGACAGCCACTGGTCTTCCGGCGGAAAGCCGTCCGCGTTCGCCACGGCGTTGAGGATTCCGAAGTCCATCGGCTTTTCGGTGTGGCTGATGCCGGGGACCTCGCTGATCACCAGCGCCCAGAATGCGAAGATGACCAGGAAGGTCAGCTCGATAGTCGCCACCACCGCCCAGCGCCGGCGGAAGAAGTCCGCCAGCTCGGCCCGCTGCCGGTAGGCCAGCCACGCCGCCGCCATACCCATGACCACCAGCACGGCGAGTATCCCCGCCGCCGAATTGGGGATGATGCCCAGGGTGCCGCCGATCCACGTCACCCACGCCAGCGCCAGCAGCGCCAGCACCCGGGATACCGCCCACCCGCGGTCGGCCAGCCGGCCCAGCCCGCAAACCGTGGAGCCGATGGGGAACCCGACCAGCGACAGGGCCCACAGGGCGATGAGCCAGGCGAGAACGTCCTGCACGGTTATGGGGCAGCCCGGCCGTCAGGCGGCCGGCGACAGCATGGCGTCCACGAACTCGCGGGAATCAAAGGGTGCGATGTCGTCCAGCCCCTCGCCGGTGCCGATGAACAGGATCGGCACGCCCAGCGCCCGCCGTATCGACAATACAATCCCGCCCCGTGCGGTGCCGTCCAGCTTGGCCAGGAAGATGCCGGTGCAGCCCACCGCCTCGGTGAACGCCTGCGCCTGGGTCAGCCCGTTGTGGCCGGTGGTGGCGTCCAGTGTGAGCAGCACCTGATGGGGCGCCGCTTCGTCCAGCCCGTTGATGACCCGGCGCACCTTGCGCAGTTCGTCCATCAGGTTCTGGCGAGTGTGCAGCCGTCCTGCCGTGTCCACGATCAGGATGTCCGCGCCGCGCGCCCGGGCTGCCTGCCAGGCGTCGTAGGCCACCGCCCCGGGGTCCGCGCCGTGCTGGTGGCTGATCACGTCCACGCCCACCCGTTCGCCCAGGATTTCCAGCTGCTCCTCGGCGGCGGCGCGGAAGGTGTCGGCTGCGCCCAGGATGACCTTTTTGCCGGCTCCGGTGAAGTGGTGCGCCAGCTTGGCGATGCTGGTGGTCTTGCCCACGCCGTTGACGCCGCAAACCAGGATCACGTAGGGAGACGCAACGGCATCATCGTCCAGCCAGGCGTCCGGGTCGTCCGATGCCGACAGCTCCGCCGCGATCAGCTCTTTGAGCCGGTCAAACGCGCCCTCGCCATCCGCAACCCGCCCCGACCGGACCTCGGCCCGCAGTTCGTCCAGCACCGTCATGGTGGTGTCCACCCCGACGTCCGCCGAGATCAGGATCTCCTCGATCTCGTCCCACACCGAATCGTCCAACGCACGGGACGCGAACAGGTTGCGGATGCGCCCGAACCAGCTGTCCCGGCTCCGTTTCACCCCGGCGTCGGTCTGCTGGCGGTTGACCTCACCCCGGTTACGCTTGAAGATCGAAAACATAGCGGCGCAAGATTATCAGCGCCGCCGTTTGGGCGCAACCACGGCCCAGCATTTTATAGGTACGCGCTTCGTAAATCGTCAGAAGCAGGATTTACGGATTTTATGATTTAGCAGGATTGAGATATCTCCATTACGGAACGGTTCCAACCCTGATAATCCTCTAATCTTGAAAATCCTGATTCTGACGTTTCCCGCCCTTGGCGTTTCAGTTTATAGGTTGCAACGGCCATAGCCAGAGTGCTGGTGCTTGGAGCCCCGGTCAAATCTCAACAGTTATACCGGCGGCGCCTCGCCCAAGCCCGCAATCAGCTCGCACCACTGGGCCGCGCCCAGGACCCGGCCTTCCTGGGCCCACGGCCCGCCGAACTGCACCGCCATGGGCATCCCCAGTTCGCTCAGGCCCGTGGAGACCACCACCGTGGGCAGGCCGGCGGCCGTCCACGGCACCTGGAACGCGGCGTCGCCAGTGGTGTTCAGGTCACGGGGAGCCGGCGCCGGGATCGCTGGCGTCATCACGACGTCCACCTTGGAGACCATTTCGCTCATGTCGGCGCGGAACTGCCGCCGCAGTCGCTGGGCCTTCAGGTACGCGGACGTGGGCATAATCATGCCCATCTCCATGCCGGCGCGGATGCGCGGGCCGTAGTCGGCGGCGCGAACGCGGTGATTGACCTCGTGGAACCCGGCGCACTCGACGTTCATCACGATGCGCTGGAAGCTGTGCACCACGGCGAAGCTGTCGGGCAACGGGATCTCCTCGACCTCGGCCCCGGCCTCCGCCAGTTGGTTGGCGATTGCCTCGGTGTGCGCCCACATCTCCGGCGTGGCATAGTCCTGGTAGTACTGGCGCACCAGCCCGATGCGCGGCGGCCGGTCGTGCTCGGCCATCTGGGCGCTGAAGTCGGGCACGGGCTCGCGCAGGCTGCCGGGATCGTTGTCGTCCTCCCCGCTCAGCACGGTCAGCATCAGGGCGGCGTCGGCCACCGTGCGGGTCAGGATGCCCACGTGGTCCAGCGACCAGCTCACCGGAGCCACGCCGTACCGGGAGATGCGGCCGTAGGTGGGCTTCACCCCCACGATGCCGTTGTACGCCGCCGGCCGGCAGGTGGAGCCGCCGGTCTGCGAGCCCAGCGCGGCCGGAACCATCCGCGCCGCCACCGCCGCCGATGACCCGCTGCTGGACCCGCCGGGGGTGTGCTCCAGGTTCCACGGGTTGCGCGTGGGAGACGGATCCGAGGTGGCGAACTCGGTGGTGACCGCCTTGCCCAGGATGATGCCGCCGGCCGCCTTGATCTTGGCCACCGAGGTCGCGTCGAAGTCCGGCACGAAGTCGGCGTACACCTTGGAGCCGCAGGCGGTGAGCATTCCCTCGGTGTAGAAGATGTCCTTCAGGCCCACCGGGACGCCGTGGATCAGGCCCAGTGGGTCGCCGCGCTGGACTTCCGCCTCCCGCTGCCGGGCCGTGGATAGCACCGCGTCGCGGTCGATGGTGACCCAGGCCTGGAGGTCGCCGTCCAGCGCGTCGATGCGCGCCAGCAGCGCCTCCGCCAGCGCCACCGGGGAGAGGGTTCCCTCGCGGATCTGGGCGGCGGCTTCCGCCACCGAAAGCTCGTGAAGTTCAGGCATGGTTCAACCTCGCTCATAGTGACACGGGGGCCGCCGTCGGTTCGCGTCGCGCCGGTTATTCTTGATTCAGCGGTTCCAGATCCGGGTGCACTTCCACGCGATCAACATCGTGAATCTGCTCCGCCGCGGTTCGCAGGTACGATTCCAGCTCCACGGCGCGGTCCTCGCCGAACTGGGCGACCGCCCGGCGGCGCAGTTCCTGGTAGATCCGCTCAAAGTCGTTGCTCTGGCTCATGTTGCTGACACCTCATCGCCGGTATAGCCCTGGTGGCAAATCCGGCTCACCTGCCGGATTCTAAATGCGCGCATACCCAGGGGCAACCCCGTCGCCGGTCTCACGCGTACCCGGTTTCCGCAAACCAGTCATTGCGAGGAGGGAAGCGACGCGGCAATCCCGTTGGTGCAGCGACGATCCTGGCCGCAACGAGATTGCTACGCTGCGCTCGCAATGACAAACCGGGTAGGCGTGAGCGTCGCCGGTTCAGTACAGGCGCGAACGGCCCGGCGATGGCAACTCCGGGCCGTTCTGTATTGCGCGTTGGCCGGTTGCAGACGGAAAGACTACCCCCGGTTGTGCGTCTTGGTCTCTGCCCAGGCGACGATGTGCGGGATTGCCGCATCGACGTCCCGCTGATCGACGCTGCGCGCCGTGCTCTCGGCCTGGCAGCGCATCAGCATGATGGGCAGGCGGTTCTGGATCTTGTCCAGCGTCCAGGACAGCGGGTCGCCTTCGGCGGTGAAGTCCAGCTCCAGCCGGTCGTTCTGGCCGATGGGGCCGTTGCGGTAGTGGTAGTGCGGGCCGATGCGGAAGCAGTCGAACCGCAGCAGTTCCTTGTCGTCGCCCTCGATGTCGTTGCCGTACACGTGGATGCAGATGCCCTCGTCGCTCATGGCCCCCACGTCGGTGCGATACACCAGCCCGAAGGTCACTGCGCCGGCCGGTATCAGCTCCTCGCCGCCGCCGGTGCTTCCTCCCATCTGTGCGTGCATTGCCGGTGTCGTCATTGCTTCATCCCTCCCTGCGTGATGCGTGAACCGGTCCGATATTCCGGATCGGCTCGCCAATTTGGTGCGATTATACATGCGTCACGCACGAAATCGTCATCAACCGCGCCGCGCTCCAGTACGTTGTTCGCCCGGCAGAAGGGAAAGGTGGAAACTTACTCCACACCTTCCCGCTTGAGGATGCAGGCGATGGGAGTTGCGGCGGCGGCGGGCATTTTGGGAACTCGTTGGGGTACGATTTAGGGGACTGTACCATTCACCCGCATGGCAACAGACAAGACGAACGATTGCTGACATCCGCACGTTGACAACGATTTAGCCTGCGTTGTTATGATTGATGCAATCAAACAGCCGAAGGCGACAGAAGTGCCTTACAACGAAAAACGAGCCCTTGCTCTCCTCCGCATCGGTTCGGGTATCCCAGATGCCCAGTTCCGTGAAGGACAGGAAGACGCCATCCGTCATGTAGCGGAAGGGCGTGGCAAGTTGTTGGTTGTCCAGAAGACGGGATGGGGCAAGAGTTTTGTTTATTTCATCGCTACCAAACTGCTGCGGGAGGGCGGCGCTGGTCCTGCCTTGTTGATTTCGCCCTTGCTGGCGCTGATGCGAAACCAGATAGCGGCAGCGGAACGAATGGGCGTTCGAGCGGTTACCATCAATTCCGACAATAAAGACGAATGGGATGACGTGGCGCGCCGGATACGCAGCGACTCGGTGGACATCCTGCTCATCTCCCCGGAACGACTGGCCAACGAAGATTTTGTCGCCAACATCCTCTCCGATATGGCAGCACGGGTATCAATGCTGGTGATCGACGAAGCGCACTGCATCTCCGATTGGGGCCACGACTTTCGCCCCGACTATCGGAGGATTGAACGCATTGCCCGCACGTTGCCGGAAAATATCCAGCTGCTCGGAACAACGGCAACCGCGAACAAGCGCGTGATGGATGATCTTAAGGAAATACTTGGCCCCGATATAACGACGATGCGAGGAGACCTTAACCGCCCCTCACTGCTGCTGCAAACCATCCGGATGCCGAGTCAAGCCGAAAGGCTGGCGTGGCTGGCGGAACGATTGGCGGAGATCCCAGGCTCCGGAATAATTTACACATTGACCAGACGCGACGCTAGACAGGTATCCGATTGGCTCCGGTCCCAAGGCTTGAACGTGCAGCCGTATATGGGCGGATCCCGGAATCAGGAAGAACGGGATGAGCGAGAGCGGTTGGAAGATGCTCTGCTGGAAAACCGCGTCAAGGCCTTGGCGGCAACGGTGGCCTTGGGAATGGGCTACGACAAGCCTGATTTGGCTTTTGTCATCCACTACCAGACACCTGCGTCGGTAGTACATTATTACCAGCAGGTCGGACGTGCCGGCGGGGGTTGGACACCGCATATGGTGTGCTGTTGAGCGGCGTTGAGGACACGGAAATTACGGACTTTTTCATCCGCAACGCCTTTCCGACCCGGGAAGAAGTCCATCAAGTGATCGGCGTATTGGCAAACGAACCGGCGGGGCTGTCTGTAACGCAACTACTCCAAGCCGTCAACATCAGCTCAGGGCGACTTGACCGGGCCATCAAACTGCTGTCTCTGGAATCCCCGGCGCCGATTGCCAAGCAAGGAAGATTGTGGCAGTTGACCCCGGCAAAGTTAGCCAACGAGTTCTGGGAACGTGCGGAACGCTTGACTGCCATGCGGTACACGGAAAAGGCACAGATGCAAGAGTATGTGGCATTGGATGCCGGCCATATGGAGTTCCTCATCCGCGCACTGGATGGTGACCTTGAAGGCGTTCGGACCTCGAACTTACCTCCACTTATCGACAGTGTAAAACAGGAAACTGTGCTAAAGGCCGTCGAATTTCTGCGCCGAACCAACATAGTGATTAGCCAGCGCCGGCAGTGGGCTAATCGAAGTTGGATACCGGATTTTTTGCAGGCAGAGGCCGGTCGTGCGCTATGCTATTGGCGTGATGCTGGCTGGGGAAATCTGGTGTATGCCGGCAAATATACCGATAATCGCTTCGCGGATGAACTGGTGGCGCCAGCGGCACAAATGATACGAGAATGGCAGCCACAGCCAGCGCCGGCTTGGGTGACCTGTATCCCGTCGCGGCGCCACCCCAATCTAGTACCGGATTTTGCGGAGCGGTTGGCATCTACTCTTGGGCTGCCTTTTCGCGCCGTTCTGATCAAAACCGATGACCGGCCGGAGCAAAAGGATATGCAAAACAGCGCCCAACAAGCGCACAATGTAGAAGGTTCCCTCGGCTTTTCGCAGAATCCGTTACTGCCCGGCCCCGTTCTGCTGGTAGATGATATGGTAGATTCCGGCTGGACTTTCACCGTTGCAGCGTCGTTGCTGAGAGAGCGTGGGTGTGGCGCGGTATTCCCCTTCGCACTGGCGAATACCGGGAACAGGGAAGCCTGATGAACGTTGAACTATCATCCAACGCTAAAGCAATTCTGCTGTTGACCGCTCCGTTGCTGACGGGGCGTAATAAGGCAGCGTCAAGTTCGGTGAAACCGCTGTCTGTGTCGGAATACGACCGTCTGGCCCGCCGGCTCTACGAGTGCGGACTACAACCAGCCGATTTGTTGGGCCCGGAAGCCGGCGTGATACTGATCGAATCCTTGCTAGATTTCGACAACGAGCGGATAAGCCAACTCTTGGAACGTGGATTTCTACTCAGCCAGACAATTGACTACTGGCAAGCCCGTGCAATCTGGGTAGTCAGTCGCGCCGACCCCGATTATCCAGAGCGTTTCAAGCGTCGACTGGGAGGATCAGCCCCGCCAGTGCTTTACGGTTGCGGCGACGTAACTTTGCTGGGAACCGGTGGATTGGCGGTAGTAGGCTCTCGCAACGCAGACGACGAACTGATGGAGTGCGCCGAGAGCATCGGGCATTCAGCAGCCGTAGCGCAATGTACGGTTATTTCCGGTGGTGCTCGCGGGATTGACTACGCCGCTATGCACGGAGCTCTGGCGGCGTGGGGTACAGTCGTAGGTGTGCTCGCAAATGGCCTTGAGAAAGCCGCAATGGAACGCGGGGACCGTGATGTATTGATGGACAGCCGATTGGTCCTTATATCCCCTTACGACCCAAAGGCTGGCTTCAATGTGGGAAACGCTATGCAACGAAACAAGCTAGTGTATGCGCTCGCCGACGCTGGACTGGTTATCGAGTCCGATTACAACAAAGGCGGGACTTGGGCAGGTGCGGTTGAGCAACTGGACAAATTAAGTCTCGTACCCATATATGTTCGCTCAAAAGGCGATATAAGCAACGGCTTAAAAGCTCTGGAAAAAAGAGGAGCACTCCCTTGGCCTAATCCTGTAACCGCCGGTGATTTCCGCGAGATTATTGATGGTAATCAATTCCATCCAGAGGATGAAGCCATCAAACAATCCGCTTTCCCGCTGGATTGCGGTGAAGTGTCTACATCATCCCAGGATGTCAAAAAAGAGGAACCAATTGTTCAGCCTGCCCCGACCATTAGCGCGGAGATTGTGCAGGCAACGACCGCTGTCGATGCTCTATTGGCGGCCGTTGAACAAATCCTTGCGTCGATGGAGCAGCCAATTACAGTTGCTCGAGTTGCGGAACAACTCGACGTCTCCAACAAGCAAGCTGGAAACTGGCTAAAACGACTTGAGCACGCGGGAAAGTATCGCCGCAGAAACAAGCGAGGTCCCTACGAGCGCGTTGACCCGGTAGAGACACTGTTTAAATAGCTGAGGTCGCCCAACCTTGCCCCATCCCCCTGTTGAACTCTGGAGAGCAAACGCCCGCCCGCCGCAGTTCGCAACTGGGTGACCTCCAAATCGCTTGCCGTCCCGTTGACTACTATTGACCATAATAACTTTACGGTCTGCTGACTTTTGATGCTGGTTTGAAACGATTTTGAAAATGCCGCGAGGTTCCCCTATGGCAACTGTTCGCAGTTGCGGGGAGAGTGTCATTGCGAGCGCAGCGCGGCAATCCCGTTAGAGCAAGGGAGTTCTTCGGGGCAGACGTTCCTGCTGCGGCGTCGAGATTGCCACGGCGCAAGCGCCTCGCAATGACAAACCCCTGAAGTCTGAACAGTTACCTCCTATGCTGTGAGTTGGCAATCCTCCACAGCAGGGAACTCCATGAACGTCACTGAGGCCAGCCCTCCGGCGGTAAAAACGCACCATCGGGATCCTGCTTGCAGAAGCCGGGGAACATCGCCCGCGCCGACGCATCAATCCGCTCCAAAATTGTTTGCATCTGCCGGTCGCGCAGCACGTCGTTGCGGTTGACGCGCCGCCCGGTCGCCTGCCGCTCCGCCACCAGCGCGGCCACCCGCTCGTGGGCCAACCGGGACAGCGCAGCCAAGTTCATGTGATGTTCGCGGCCGGCGTCATAAGCGGGGATGGGCAGGTTTTGCACCGGGCCGGTATGAAAGTCACGATCGGATACACGACCCGCTTCGCTAAAAAATTCAGCGAGGCAGCCGGCATTGAAAATCGCTGCCAGATAATGCAGCTCGTCGCTGTCATCGCTCCCATACCAATAAAGAGTGCCATCAACTATAAGACTGGCATCCACGACCGCGGCTTCCAGCCAAGAGCCGGATTTTCGGTACACTACTCTGCTGGCGAGGTTTCTATTCCCGAGTTGCGATGATAGCTTACTTTGGTAATCAACCTGATCGAGCAAGGTTAAAGGCGGCCGGCCGCTGCTATGCTCACGCCATAGCCGGTCCATGTTGTCCCAGAACAGGCGGAACCTCGCAGCGCCAGCGCCTTGCGGCAAGGGGTTGTCAACCAGTCTGTCCCCGTCAGACGTAAACGGCGCGATAACGTGCGAGTTGCCGACTGCGCCAAAAGGTATCAAAAGACGGGAGAACAGCGCCGGTTTCACGAACCGCTCCTCTACGCTGCCGGTGCGTTCCCTTTCAAGTCTGCTCCACTTTCCCTTACTCTGGTTAGTCTGGAAATAGACCACGCCGCGAGCGCGGGATTGCGGCTCCTCAAACACCACCAGCGATTGCGGGAATAACGTGGCGCCATTGCGAAAGGCCTCGGCGTAGGCCGGGCTGCGTGCGGCAGGCCATTCCCGCCGGCTGTGCCATTGCAGGAGGGGCTTTACCTCATTCCAACCCATACCGGTGTTTACGCCGGAACCGGCGGCCTCTTTGATGTTTGCCAGCGGCTTTATATTGTTGTTCTGGCGATTGGCCCGAACTTTGGACCCGAATATCGCCGACGAATTCGCCTGTGGAAAAGGCGGGGCATTGACGCCGTAAAAGTCCCAAGCGTCCTTGCTCAAGTCAACGTGGGTTCCCCGTTCCGCATCCTGTCGCAGGCTCCAGTTGCCGGCACGGAAGTTGGCCCAATGGCGGGCGCGCAAGGCGGCGTAAGGCAGCACGAAGCCGAACTTGCCACCCACCTTGAGGTAGAAATCAACGCAGGTGGCGACGAAGGTGGCAGCCAGGTCATTCTGCGTGGCCAGGTTGGCCCCGGCCCACAAGCCCCGGTCGCTGGCGTGCTGGCGAAAGGTATCCTGCCGGTCGTCGGCCATGGCGTTATAGACCACCCAGGGCGGGTTGCCCACCAGCCGGGACGAGGGCAGGTTGGCCAGGCGCAGCGGCTGTATCAGGTTGGCGATGTACCAGCGCCAGACGTTGTTCTTGCCGGCGGCGATGTACCCTCGCAGCTGACGATAGACGGCGAGAGCGGCCTCCTGGTCGGCGGCGGTGGGCAGACCCAGCGCTTCGCGCAGGTTGCCCTCAGTGTCGGGAGTTTCGGGGCGATTGGCGTAGTCGAAGACTTGGGCCAGCAGTTGCGGGAACTGCTCTTGCAGCAGCAGGCTTGAAGGCAGGCGAAGGGGACGGGCAGGGTCATCAGTGGGAACGTCCAGCGTCGCGCCCAGTTCCAGCGCGCTGCCCTGGCGACTGGTTGCCCATTGCAAACTGTCGCCCAGGTGGACATTCAAGTCCGCGTTTGGTTCCGCAGCGTAGGATGCTGCGGAGCCGAACGCCAGAATTTTTGTAGTCTTGGAGAGTTCCACCGCCACCGGGTGCAGGTCCATGCCGGCGACCAGATCGTTGACGATTTCCACTTGCGCCTGGGGACTGCCGGCCAGCTCGGGATGCTGCTGGACGTCTTCCATAAACAATTGGGTGGCGTGATACAGGAAGGTGCCGGAGCCGCAGGACGGGTCCAGAACGGCCGGCCCCTGCTGCTGTCCAGCCACGGCCATAGCGATAGTTTCTTTCCGCCAGTCGCTGTCCATCACCTCTTCGCAAACGGCGCGGGCCAACCAGTCCGGGGTGTAGTACTCGCCGAAGTCGTGTCGAATTTCCCGGTCAATCACAGCGTGGTAAAGGTCTTTCAGCATATCCCGCCGGGTGGCCCGCCATTCGTAGCGGCTGACCTCGGCCGTCAGTTCGTCCAGCGCGGCCGCGCCGTCATCGCCGGCGGCGTCGCGCAGCCAGGCGGCGAAACCGTCGGTCAGCGCGTCGTGCCGGCACTCGCGGTCGGCGGCCTGCTGCTCCGGCGGCCGCAGCGTCTCGGCTACCGCCCGGGCAATGACCACCAGCGTGGTATGGCGGGCAAACAGGTCGCGCTCGGCCTCGGCGTCTCCCTGGGGATTGATGAAGGCGCCGCGCAGCACTCCCCGCCACAAGTCGCGCTTGACCGCGTACTCCGGCGAGTTTTCGCAGCGGGCGGCCAGGTCAATAAACGGCTGCGCCAAGCTTTCCGCCCACCGGGCGTTGTCCGTAGGCGGGGCTATCTTGACGGTGCGGTTGACGAAATCGTAAAGGTACGCCAGCAAGGCTTCGTCGTCCGGAGTATTCAGGCGCAGCGTATTGACCAGCGTCAGATTTTCGGCGTCCGGCGCGGCGCGGCTGTAATGGTAAAAACTCCACTCCTTGCCGTCGGTGATGCCGGCCCGCCAACCCACGGCGGCATCGTCAAACATATTGGGCAGAGCGGTGATCGCGTTCAGGTAGCGCGTTGCCTGCTCTTCCGGCGTTTCGGCAGAGCCGTCGGGTTTGGCACGGGCATCGTCCTTTCTGCCCTGCCGCTTGGTTTCAAAGACTGCGTTGCGGCAATAGACGTCAATCGGCCCGTCGCCAGACGGGTACTGTGTGGCCAGGGTAGGATATTTAAGGCTCGGAAACAGAAATCCCAGCGCGTTGTACAGGCGCACTTCAATCTCGGCCTCCGCCGTAGCCGCCGGCATCTCGCGCAGTTGAGCAATGATGCCTCGCGCCAATTGCCAGTTCGGGGTTCCGGCAACATCCTGATGGCTGACCATCCTCGCTCTCCAAACTGTCGTTGGCGCTGGCATTATAGCCGGCGCTGACTCCGAAAACGGCGCTTTGTCCCTGCTATAATCCCGCCCGGCGGCCAACCTGAACGGTCTCTTGCCGCCTCAATTCACAGGAGGGATCCCGTCCATGTACGCCATTTTTGTGACCATCAACAGCAAGGACGGCTGCGGCGATGGGATTGCCGCGCTGCGCTCGCGATGACAACTTGGGCGCGCATGAGGACCTGGTTGGCGCTCTCAGCGAGGTTATGACATGAAACTTGAAGGTCAGGTTGCAGTGATTACGGGCGCGGGGCGCGGCATCGGACGGGCCATCGCGCTGGCCTATGCTCGCGAAGGGGCGAAGGTAGCGCTGGCGGCGCGCAGCGAGGCGGAGTTGCAGGAGGTGGTCGGCGCCGTGTCGGAACTGGGCGCCGAGGCCATCGCTGTCCCCACTGATGTCACCAGCGCGGAGGACACGGAGCGGCTGGCGCGGCAAGTGGCGGATCGCTTCGGGCGCATTGACGTGCTGGTCAACAACGCCGGGATCTCCGGCCCGGTGGGACCCTTGCAGGGCAACGACATCGCCGACTGGGTGAACACCGTCAGCGTCAACCTCACCGGCACCTTCCTGGTGTGCCGGGCCGTGATCCCGGTGATGCTGGATCAGGGCTGCGGGAAGATCATCAACCTGTCGGGGGCCGGCGCGACCAATGCGTGGAGCAATATGTCGGCCTACTGCTCCAGCAAGGCGGCGGTGGTCCGGCTCACCGAAGTGCTGGCCCAGGAACTGGACGGCCAGGGGATCACGGTGAACGCCCTGGGGCCGGGCTCGGTGCACACCAGCATGTGGGACAAGATGACCGAGCAGGCCGCCGCGGCCGGCGCGGACTTCATCCACCAACTGGGGCTGCGGGTCACGTCCGGCGGCGGCGCGTCCATCGACGAGTGCGCCGAGCTGGCGGTGTGGCTGGCCTCGGAGGACAGCGGAGCGCTGACCGGCCGGCTGATCTCGGCGGCGACCGACGACTTCCGCGGCCTGCCGCCCCGGATCCCGGAGATCATGGCCGGAGAGGCGTACACGCTGCGGCGGATTGGGCTGGAGTAACGGAGCGCTAATCAGATGACGGCAGCCGACTCCCCGGCGCCGGTTGCCGTTCTGATGGAAGAGCCGGATATGCGTCCGATTGCAGTCGGGCACGACCCCGGCATCGCACACGGAAATCTGTTACTTTGTGCAAAATCAGTTGCCTGATTCATCCAGAATACTGCGCCACAGGAAGTCAGATATGAGCTGGGATCGCATTACAATCGATCCGGAGATATGCTCCGGCAAAGCCAGGGTACGCGGTACACGTATTACAGTGGAGTTCGTTCTCAAACTGATGAGCAACGGCTGTAGCGCGCAGGACATCGCGCACGAGTATCCCGAACTGACGCCGGCCGACGTGTTCCAGTGCGCGTCCTATGGCGCATGGCTGGCCAGCGACAGCCTGGTCAGCATAGACTGATGCGCATCCTCGCGGACGTACACATTTCGCCAAGTACGGTGCAACGCTTGAACGATCTAGGCCATGATGCGGTACGCTCCAACGCGATTTTGCCCGACAATGCGTCCGACCCGGAGATTGTGGCACGAGCGAAATCTGATGGGCGTGTAGTATTGACGCAGGACCTGGACTTCTCAGACATAGTCGCCTTGTCCGGAGAAACACAACCTTCGTTGATAACGCTGCGACTGTCGGATTCCACGGTGCAAAATGTGAATCGCATCCTGGAATTTGTGCTTCCGCATCTGGAAAGCTCCGTCGCTTCCGGAATTGCGGCTACTGTGGAAGACAACAGGGTGCGGATCCGCCAACTGCCAGTCCGCTAGCTAATCGCCCTGCTGGCGGCGTTGGGTGCGGACGGGCAGGCCGTAGATATCTATAAAACCCTTGGCGGCGGTGTGGTCGAACTCGTCGGCGCGGTCGTAGGTGGCGAGGCCGTAGTTGTACAGCGGACGGTCGGCGGTGCGGCCGACGACCACGCAGGAACCCTTGTGCAGGCGGACCCGGACGTCGCCGGTGACGTGGCGCTGGGTGCTGTTCACGTAGGCGTCCAGGTCGCGGCGGTGGGCGGTGTACCACAGGCCGTTGTAAACCAGTTCGGAGTACTCCTGGGCGATGCGCTCCTTGAAGCGGCTCTGCTCCCGGGACAGGGTCATGGTCTCCAGGGCGCGGTGGGCGGAGTGCAGCAGCACGGCGGCCGGCGACTCGTACACCTCGCGGCTCTTGATGCCGACCAGGCGGTTCTCCACGTGGTCGATGCGGCCGATGCCGTGGGCGCCGGCCAGGGTGTTGAGGTGGCTGATCATGGCGACGCCGGCCATGGTCTCGCCGTCCACGGCGGTGGGGATGCCCTCCTCGAAGCGGATCTCCACGTAGGCCGGCGCGTCAGGCGCGGCGGCGGGGCTGACGGTCCACTCGTAGGCGTCCTCCGGCGGCTCGACCCATGGGTCCTCCAGCTCGCCGGCCTCGGCGCTGCGGCCCCACAGGTTCTCGTCGGTGCTGTACTTGTTGTTGGACGGCGCGATGGGCAGGCTGCGCTCCCGGGCGTAGAGCACCTCGTCCTCGCGGTTCATGCCCCACTCGCGGATGGGGGCGATCAGCTCCACGCCGGGGGCCAGGGCGGACACGCCGACCTCAATGCGGACCTGGTCGTTGCCCTTGCCGGTGCAGCCGTGGGCCACGGCGTCGGCGTCGTGCTCCCGGGCGACCTCAGCCAGGTAGCGGGCGATGAGCGGGCGGCCCAGCGCGGTGGCCAGGGGATACTGACCCTCGTAGATGGCGCCGGCGCGGAGGGCCGGCCAGAGGAACTCCTCCACCAGGGTATCCCGGCCGTCCACGGTGACGGCCTCGGAGGCGCCCACGGCGTAGGCGCGCTGGCGGATGGTCTCCAGGTCCACCATGCCCAGGTCGATGGTGCAGGTGATGACTTCGGCGTCGTAGTTCTCCTTGAGCCAGGGCACGGCGACGGAGGTATCGAGGCCGCCGGAGTAGGCAAGGACGATTTTCTTGCTGGGCATTGGCGAGAAC
The DNA here is from genome assembly GCA_034420475.1 of Dehalococcoidia bacterium. Classification (GTDB taxonomy): domain Bacteria; phylum Chloroflexota; class Dehalococcoidia; order Lucifugimonadales; family UBA3495; genus Bin87. The sequence continues at coordinate 4,866 of DAOULH010000060.1, read as the reverse complement.
AGGCTCCTATTTTGACCGGTCAGTGGGCGGGGATCGATGCGCCGCAGACCGCTACCTGGGGCGGGCGGCCTTGTCGGTAAGGGTGACGCAGTACACCGACTCGCGCTCGGCCAGGTTGGCGATGCCGGGCGGTATCTCCGAGCCGATGACAACGGCTTTGGAAGGAAGGCCGGTGAATTGCGTCATATAGGCCGCGTTACGCTTGGCCCGGGCAACGTCGTTGGCGGCGACGGTAGCAGAGCATTCAATTACGATGTACTGCTGCTCTCCGGCAGGGCTGGTTCTATCTATGCCGCGCATAACCAGGTCAATGGCGCGGAAACTTTCCAGCTCGTTGGCCGGCACGCCGCTGGTGTCGGCGTCGTCGGAGAGGTCGATGATTTCATGCTCATCCAGCCAGCGCGGACGGCGGCATTGGGTAACGTCGGCGATTTTGCCGATCATGCGCCGGGCGGTAATGGGGGTGATCTGCCCTTTGATGTTGCTCACGTCCGATTCAACGCGGGTAAGTCTCGTGTCCAGTCTGGCGCTGACGGCTTTCAGATCGATTACGTCCGACTTGACCTCGGCCACGTCGGACTCCAACCGCGCCATCCGCTCGGCGTGGGCGGCCAGCATGGCGTTGGTACTCTCCATGAAACGGTTCAGCGTGTCGTTGAGCTGATCGATGCCGGCCTGGAGCTTTGCCGTTATCTCGGCCTGCTGCTGGATGAATTGCTCGAGCAGTTCCTGGTTTCGCCTGACGATGGCCGGCAGTTGTTTCAGCTCTTCGTCGAGGATATAGTTCCGCATCGCCGTGCGGAGCTGGGGGTTCTGCTCGAGGGCAGCGAGGATGTCTTCGAATGTGGTTATGGTAGTCATGAAGACACGCTAGTTGGATGCGAGGTCGTGCGTTCCCGAAACAGGTTCCCTGCCATTATAAAGCATCGGAGGCCGGCGCCGGCTTGATGGCGGTCAGCGTGCCACCAGTCTTATACGGAGCCGGCGCTTTTGCAGGTAGAGGCGATGCAGTGCACCGAATGTCGCTCGGCCAGGTTGGAGATGGCCGGGGGAATTTCGATTCCGACGACCACGGCCTTGGTGGCAACGCCGGTGAACTGGGCCAAGTAGTCGGCGTTACGGCGGGCCCGGGTCACGTCGGCGGCGGTTACGGCAGAGACACATTCGACGATGACGTACTGCGCATCGTTGGTGGCGCCGGTCTTGTCGAATCCACGCAGTACCAAGTCGATGGCGCGGAAGTCTTCCAGCGCGTCAGCCGACATGTTGCCGGTGTCGGCGTCATCGGCGATATCAATAATTTTGTAATCTTCAAGCCAACGCGGGCGGCGGGTTTGCGTGACGTCAGCAATCTTACCGATCATGCGCCGCGCGGTCATGGGCAGGAATAGGCTTGCAAATGTGATGGTAGTGGTCATGATCTGATGCCGGCTAGCGTCGGCGCAGTTACGCTCGGGGTGAGGTGAGCAGTTCGGTAATGGTTACCAGGCCGCCGGGGGCGGCGTCGATGCTGAGGTTGCTGCCTCGGAGGAGGCCCATGCCGATGAGGGGGTCGGAGCCTAAGTTGATTACCTCAACATCCCGGAGCCGGTCGTGCCATAAAACTCGGGCAGTATGCACTCTGGCAACGCCGACCGTGCCATCCGCCAACACAACGGAAGCATCAGCACTGCCATACGCAACGAGCGGAAGATTGAGCCTGGCGATGGTGGCTTGGGGTAACGTTATTTCTCCGGTAGCGCCGGTGTCGATGAGGAAAGTGACGCGCTCGGATACACCGGTATAACCCATCACGGTGAGGGCGACTTCAGCTTCAAGGATGTCACCGATATCGGATACGGCGCCGTAGTGCGTCATTGCACCATCTTGTCCTGTCGAACCGAGCGATGGCGAGCACGAAATCGTATGACGTAGCTGTGGTGGTCCCGTATAGTGTGCATTATGGCGTCCGGGCAGCGGGCTCGCAGCGCGCGGCCGGTATCGACTGAACTCTCCCCGATTTCGTAATCGCCGCTGAGAATGTCGATCCTCACGAACTTGCCCTCGTCGGCGGGCTTCAGCAGCGGGCGAATTTTGGAATTGTATATCTCCAGGGCGCGGCGTTCCCGCTCCTCGAAAGACATTTTGCCGGGTGTGGTCATCTCACAACCTCCGAAACGGCAAATAACCTGGCAGGCAGGATAGCATACGGGGGCCGTGGTTCGACTTCACGCCGCCTGTTCGACCCGCTCCCGCAGGTACTCGTTGCTGCGGGCGCCCTTGGTGCGGTTGCACCAGCCGCAGAGGAGTTGCAGGTTGGCGTCTGCGTCCTGGCTGCCGATGGGAGCCTCGAACATCCGCTTGGAGTTGAAGGGCGAGTCCAGGTAAATGAGGGCGACGGAGGCGGAGTTGATGCCCCGCATGACCTCGAGGTTATCACGGATGAAGATGGTGCGGTTGGCGACGTTGGACACGGTTCTGTTCGCTGGGCAGTTTATTTGTCAGCGTCCGACGGGCCAGATTGGCCGTTGTTGAGTTCTTCCAGCCGTTGGATCAGGGCTTTGGCGGCGGCTTCGTACTCGGCGCGGACGCGGTTCAATTCAGCCTCATTCCGGTCGGCGCGTTCACGTTCCGCGTCGGCGCGTTCGCGTTCCTCGTGGACGAGCTGAAGGGCTTGTTTGGTGAGTTCATGCTGCTGATCGACGCGCTTGCGCTCTTCTTCAAGGCGCTGGTCTTTGAGGAAACCGATGACCATAATCAATCATCCCATGGTGACGCCGGACAGGTTGGCGGCCAGAGTGCTTACCGGGTGGCCGGTTGGGAATTCGGCTGCCAGCAATTGCAGGGCGGTGGACACCAGCGAACCTGTCGCCATCACGGCGTAGGCCAGCAGGTAGTACTTGATATTCTGCCACACGGGCGGTTATTCCGGCGGGTCGGTGCGCAGCTGGTTCACGTAGTTGACCAGGGCGAAGACGCCGGAGGCTTGCTTTACCAGGAACTCCGAGCCCATCAGGCCGCCCAGACGGCTGAAGACGTCCAGGCGGATGCGACGCCCGTTGCTGACGACGGACCGGTCCCAGTGGGCCTTCACGCCGTCGATGGTGGACATGGGGACGCGGGCGGAATCGGCGGAAACGGACTTGCCCAGATAGACGAAATCGCGGTCGGCCCACATCATGCCGCGGCGGCACTCAAAAGGTCCGACCATCTCGGGGACTTCGCCGGAGGTTTCGCCAAGCTCCGTGGTCTGCTCTTCGGTGTAAACGTGGTGGAGGTGGGCGGTGAGGCTGATCATGCCCCAATACTGCAAAGGGCCGAAGCTGGCGCGGACGAGGCCGGCTGGGCCCTGGACCATGATCCGGGTCTCGGCGCGGGTGGGGTTCTCCTTGAAGAAGTCCCAGTCGGCGACGATGTCCGACACGTCGGCCAGGGGCAGGCGGAAGGACTGGCTGGTATCCATGCCCGACTTGTGCAGGCAGCCGTCTTCAATCCAGACCAGGCCGTCCAGGCAGGGTATGGGGTTGAACACCTGAGGGGCGCGGGTCTTGCCGTTGCGGCCGTCCGTCGAGATGGCGGACCCCTGACGGCGCCGCCGGAAAATGCTAATCATGCCCCCTCCTGCTCTCTATTGCGATGGCTCCAGCGAAAAGCATTCTACCAGCAATCCGGAGTGCGCCTACCATTGGTTCCAGTGGACGATGTCGTCCAGCGACTCGCGGTGGGCGGGCCGGAAACGGTCGCCGATGGTGTAGGCCAGGGGGATGAGGCCGGCCTGCATGATCCGGCGGTACGGAATGTCCAGCACGGCGGCGGCCTCCTCCTCGTGCATGAGGTGGATGCAGGTGAACACGGAGCCGATGCCGCGGGCGCGAGCCGCCAGCATCAGGCTCCAGGCGGCGGGAATGATGGTGCCCCACTGGGCGCTCTGCACCAGGGCCGGCGCGGTGTCGGTGCGGCCGGCGATGCAGGGAATGACCATGACGGGAGCGCGGTGCAGGTTGTCGGCAAGGTACTGGGCGGAGTCGCCCACCCGCTCCTGGACGGCGGCGCGCACCGGGTCATCGTAGGTCAGGTTGGTGGCCGCCGTGGACGACTGGGTGTACTGGTTCCACCCCTGGCGGTAGAGATCGGCGAGGGCCTGGCGCTTGTCAGGGTCGGTAACGACCATGAAGTGCCAGTTCTGCCGGTTGCTGGCGGTGGGAGCCTGCTGGGCCACGGCCAGGCACTCGCGGATGATCTCGTCGGGGATGGGTCGGTCGAAGTCCAGCCGCTTGCGGACGGCGCGGGTGGTGGTGAGCAGGGCGTCAGGGGAGAGGTCGTGGGTGACGGGCATGGGTGGGGCTCCTGGCGGATCGCTAGAATTACAAACCTTTTCAGGTGAGGACGCGCGCATGAAAAATGGGCAGGAACGAGAGGGTTCCTCTCGCTCTCACCCATTAGCCGCGAACGGAACGGTTATACCACGAGCGGCAGGCAATCTGTTCGGATTTTTTCAGTGGCTCGTCAGTATCGGTCGGGGGGGACCTGACAGCAAGGGCGGAAACACTGGGCGCGGTTTCCGGTGATGTGTACCAACCCGTGAATACGTCCTCTGTCGTCGCGGTCGAATTGCGGCATCAAGTTGTCGAATTGCCTCGCATGACCGCGTTCGTAACGGCCATATACAGTGTTGGCGATAAGGTCAGCTATTTGCAGCAGGCGATTATGTTTTGCCAGCGTGAAAACCGGTATATCCAGTACGTCACGCAGGGCACGCCAGCGCGTACCTTCTGGGTATTCTTAACATAAGCGGATAATGGATTTATGATAGGGTTCCAGTCTGATTTGAGAGGGTGCTGTGATGTCCCGTCCGCGCGCGTATCGCCACGATGTTCGTTGTCCTGA
>DAOULH010000059.1:0-33529 GCA_034420475.1 Dehalococcoidia bacterium | reverse complement strand
GCGGCGGCATGGGTCGTCCGATAGCCATGGTCATCCTCCCTCTGGGCTGCTCGCCCGGAGAATACCCCATTCCTCACGCTTTTACTACTAACTTCAGTTCCAGGACACTAGCGGCCCGACGTACAAGGATGTATCCGATGCCTGAACTCCCCCGCGATTTCATCGGCTACGGCGCCAACCCGCCGGTCATCCAATGGCCCGGCGGCGCCCGCATCGCCATCTCCGTGGTGGTGAACTACGAGGAGGGGAGTGAGGCGTCGCTGCTGGACGGCGACGGGTATCACGAGACGAACAACGAGGTGCCGTCGCCGGTGCCGGCGGGGCAGCGGGACCTGTTCAACGAGTCATTCTTCGAGTACGGCAGCCGGGTGGGCGTCTGGCGGATCCTGAACCTGCTGGACAAGTACAGCGTGAAGAGCACGTTTTTCTCATGTGCGCTGGCCTTCGAGCGGAACCCGGAGGTGGCGCGCGCCGTGGTTGAGCAGGGCCACGAGGTTTGCGGACACGGCTACCGCTGGGAGGAGTACCACAACAAGACGCGCGACGAGGAAGCCGAGGCAATCCGCATGACGGTGGAATCGCTGACCCGGACCACTGGCGAGCGGCCGGTGGGCTGGTTCACTCGGTACGGCCCCAGCGTCAACACGCGGGAACTGGTGGTGGAAGAGGGCGGCTTCATCTACGACAGCGGGGTGTTCAACGACGACCTGCCCTATTACACCGAGGTGCACGGCAAACCGTGGCCGGTGCTGCCGTACAGCTTTGAGACCAACGATGCCCGCTTCTGGCGGGGCGGACTCAACAGCGTGGGCGACTTCTACGAATACATGAAGGACACCTTCGACGTGCTGTACGAGGAAGGCCGAACCCACCCCAAGATGATGTCAGTGGGGCTGCATTGCCGCATCGCGGGGCGGCCGGCCCGGTCCCGGGCCCTGGATCGGTTCCTGCGGTACGCGCGCAACCATCCCGGCGTGTGGTTCGCCCGGCGGGATGAGATCGCCCGGTGGTGGCTGGAGAACTACCCGCCGGGGGCGTTGCAATAAACTCGGCAAAGGGTAACTGTCCATAACCCAGAGGGGTCGTCATTGCGAGGCGCTTGCGCCGTGGCAATCTCGACGCCGTAGGCGCAATGTCTCCCCCGGAGGTTTCCCCTACGCCAACGAGATTGCCGCGCTGCGCTCGCAATGACATAGGAGTTACGCACTTGAAATCCCATGCCCGTCACTCCGGCGAAAGCCGGAGCCTATAGGTCGCAGCGTGAAAGGATCGGAATGATAATTAACGATTTCGGTCGCTGGATTCCGGCTTTCGCCGTAATGACGGTCCTAATTGCGTAAGTCCTATGACATTTTCCCCGCGCGTCTGAACAGTTGCCATAAGGGGGCGGGCATTGCGTCTGCCCCCTTCGGTTTTGCGACAGGCCCGTGCCTACGCGGGCCACTGGTTCAGCGCAATCACGCTGAATACCGCTCCTTCAGCGTCACGGAGCACGGCGAAACGGGCGAAGTCGGGAATATCCTGGGGTTCCACGATGACGCCGCCGCCGAGGGCGGTGGCCTTGGCGACAGTGGCATCCACGTCGTCAACGCCGAAATAGATGCCCCAGTTGGGCGGGACCGGCCCCCAGTCCTCGCCAATCTTGAGCATCCCGGCCACCTGGACGCCGGCAACTTTGAACAGGGTGTACTCGAACGGAGTGTCCGGATCGGGGGCAACCTCGGCGTCCAGCACCTGGGCATAGAAACTCCCGGCAGAGTCGGTGTCGGTGGTCGCCAACTCAAACCAGGCAATGGCCCCGGGCTCGTGCATTTTGCCGGCGCCGGCGTGCGCGATGGGATACCACAGGCGCAGGACCGCCCCCTCTTTGTCCTGGATCAGAGCCATGCGTCCAACGTCGAGCACGTCGAAGGGTTCCATGAGCACGGTTCCGCCGGCCGACCTGGTGCGTTCGACAGCCGCCTCGAGGTCGTCCACGGTGACATAGACGCTCCAATGGGGAGGCAGATTCTCCTGGCCGGGGCCCGGCTCGGCGGACGCGCACACCGGCACGCCGTTGTGGCTGAACATGGTGTACACCATGTCGGGGCCGGCGGGGTGGTCATCGTAAGTCCAGCCGAACAGGGACGTGTAAAAGTCCTTGGCGGCCTGGCCGTTCTTGCAGAGCAGGTCGGCCCAGGACGGCGAGCCGGAGGGGTATTCGGTTATCTCGGGCATGGGGTTTGCCTCCACGAAAAAGTGTAGGCGTTCAGGATAACAAGAGCGATGGGCAAACCGCCGCCGCCGCGTGTCACCAGTTTCGCGGTGTTGGATTCGGGCCAAAAACAAGGGGGTGAGATCTACTCACCCCCTGGGATAAGCCATCCGTGGCGGCGCTCAGTTGTCGGCAGGCACGGCGACCTCGACCTTGGTGTCCTTGAAAGCGGGCATGACCTCTTCGGCGAACCACTGGAGTTGCTCCAGGATCACGGACTGCGGGGTGCCGACGGGCTGGCCCACTTGAACCCGCTTCAAACCGGGGTAGCGCTCCTCGACGCCCTTGAGCAGTTCGATGATGCGGTCGGGCGGGCCGGCCAGCACGCTGCCGTTTTCGATGGCGTCTTCGATGGTGGGCAGGCCGGCGTTGGGCGCGATTTCAGGGTTGCTGATGTCGCGGATCTGCTGGTCAGACAGGCCCCGCGTCAGGCGCAGAGGGCCGAACATCTTGAGGTTTTCCTCGTAGTAGTGGGCTCCCTCGCGGGCAGCCTGCTCAACGGTGGGGGCGATGTGGAAGTGGAAGCCGACGGCCAGATCCTCGCCCAGCTCGGCGTCGGGCTTGCCGTTGCGTCGCAGGGCGTCGCGGTAGCCGTGCATGATGCCGTCCATGGCGCCGCCCTCGGAGGAACCGCCGCCGATGACGCCCTTGATGCCCATCTGGGCCATGAACTCCAGGGCTCGGCCGGTGCCGCCCTGGATGGGCTGCCAGCATTCGACGGGCAGGTTCTTGGGCCGGGGAACGAGGGTGATGTCTTCCAGCGGGTAGCCGCGGTAGGGCACTCCCTGCGGCGGGAAATTGTAGTGCTTGCCCTGGTGGGAGAAGGAGCGCTCGTGGAACGCCTTGAAAATGACCTCAACCTGCTCCTCGAAGAGCTCGCGGTTGGCGGGCTGGTCCATGAGCGGGGAGCCGAAGGACTCCACCTCACGGGTATGGTAGCCGCGGCCAACGCCGAAGATGACCCGGCCGTTGGTGAGCCAGTCGGCCATGGCGAAGTCCTCGGCCAGGCGGAGCGGATGCCACATGGGAGCGATGTTGAACCCGCAGCCGAAGCGCAGACGCTCGGTGACGTGGGCCAGGTGAACGATGAACATCAGCAGGTTGGGGATGCACTCGTAGCCCTCGGGCTGGAAGTGGTGCTCGGCCATCCAGAACGTATCGTAGCCGTGCTTGTCCAGGGTCTGGGCGATGGCGACGCCCTTGTCGAAGGCCGTGGCGAGATACTCGTCGGAGTAGGTGCGGTCGTTGACCGCGGTACCGCCGTAGCCTACGTTGTCCATGTCAACGTGACCGGCATACAGGCTGTCAAAGGTGGTAATCATCAAATGCCTCCGGTGATAGGGCGCGAAACGCGCCAAAAGCGGCCCACGACGAACGAGAACCGTAGAGTGATGGCATTTTAGGCCAACTGAGACGGACGTTCAACCGCCGCAAACCTTGAATTAGCAGGGCAACTCTGGCAAGATAACATCATCATGAGAGTTGGCGCATTTGAATTACAGGAACCCCTGCCCGAATTGCGGGATCCGCACGTTTTCGCGATGATCCGCCCGTGGGTTGACGTGGGCAGCGTCGGCACGTTGACGCTGAACCGGCTGGAACGGTACCTCGGCTCCAAGGAACTGGGCCGTTTGCATCGTCCCGGCGAGTTTTTCGATTTCACCCGGTATCGACCCAGCATGAGGCTGGTGGACAACGAGCGCCGGGTGCGCATCCCCAACAGCATCATCCGGTATGCCACCACGGAAAACGGCCCGGACTACCTGTTCTTCCACCTGCGGGAGCCCCACGCGAACAGCGAGACGTACACCGATTCGATCCTCGAAGTCGTCGAGAAATTCAACGTGAAACGGTATTGCCGGCTGGGCGCCATGTACGACGCGGTGCCCCACACGCGGCCCCTGCTGGTGACCGGCTCGCTGGGCTCGGTGTCACAACTCCGCTCGGTGCCCAACCTGAAGCTGCGCGGGAGCACCTACCAGGGTCCCACGACGATAATGAACCTGGTGTCGGACGGCATCGACAAGATGGAAATTGAGGCCATCAATTTCATGGTGCACCTACCCCAGTACGTGCAGTTGGACGAGGACTACAACGGGACGGCGCGGATGATCGAGGTGCTGTCGTCCGTATATTCGGAGATCCCCGCTGACCTGGCACCGACCCGGCGCGGCCAGCGGCAGTACCGGGAACTGAACGCGGCGGTGGAGCGCAATTCCGACCTCCAGGGCCTCATCAAGCAGATGGAAGACTACTACGACACCAACGAGGCCGAAAGCGGGCCGGGCGAAGAGACCGTGAGCCCGGAAGACGCGGTGGCGCTGTCACCGGAGATCGAACAGTTCCTGAGCGAACTGGGAGAGGAGTTTGGTCAGCGAGACAACTAGGATGGCCATTCCGCAAAAAACGAGCCGGGTCGATTGACCCGGCTTTCGTTTTGCGCTCTCGGGGAGCGATGGTGGCGACGGATGGATTCGAACCAACGACCTAGCGCTTATGAAGCGCCCGCTCTGCCACTGAGCTACGTCGCCTACCGAGCGGCCTCGACCAGACGCCGATGCTACCGCAGACGATTCAATGGTAAGGCTCGCCCGGCCGGGTTGTCAATCAAATGACGGCGCAGCATCAATTTGGCGACGACCCGGGCGCCCTGTGGCAGGCTGCGGCAGAATTGGAGGCCATAGTCGCGGACTTGTGCCGCCGGTTGCAGCCGTTCCCGGCCTTCCTGGGTATGACGACGATACAGGCGATTGAACTCGACCCGTACCCGGCGCCTTCGCACGACGTGGGGTGCGTGGTCATCACCCCGGACGGCGTTATCGCCGAACTGGACGTGACCGCGATACCCGGCGTGGTCGGCGTGCTGGAAGTGGACCAAGTGGAGGAGTTCAGGCCGCTGGAAATGCCGGCCTACGCGCGGTTGATATACCTGACGGAGGCGGTGCGCGTGCTGGCGACCGAGATTGCCAGCCGTTACGGTTAGGCGCCGGTCAGGTCAACGTCACCGGACTGGCCGCCGGTTTTGCGGAGCAGACGCACGCCGTCGATGCGAACGGCGCGGTCCACCGCCTTGCACATATCGTACACGGTCAGCGCGGCCACTGACACCGCGGTCAGGGCTTCCATCTCAACGCCCGTTTTGCCCGAGGTGGTCGCCGTGGTGGTTATCCGTACCCGGCTTTCGTCCTCTTCCAACTCCAGTTCAACGTCAACCTTGTTCAGCGGCAGGGGATGGCACAAGGGAATGAGCTCGGAGGTCTTTTTTGCGCCCATGATGCCGGCCAACTGGGCGATGGTGAGCACGTCGCCCTTCTTCATCAGGCCGTCGCGGATGAGGGCCAGCGTAGCCGGCTCCATGACCACGTAGCCGCAGGCCTGGGCCATGCGGTCCGTCACTGGCTTCCAGCCAACGTCCACCATGCGGGCGCTGCCGTCCTCGGCCAGGTGGGTAAGGCGGTCGGCGGGCTTGCTGGCGTTCTCGGTGGTCATGCGTTCCTCGTCATCCCCCGATGTGGTACATCTCGACCTTGGTGCGCGCGGCGGACTCGGCCGTGGTCAGTTCAGTACGTTCTTCGGAATAGCGGTCTCGGCGCACGCTCCAGGCTCCGGCGATAATCTCAGCCAGGTCGGCATCAGAAGCGCCCTGCCGCATGGGCCCGCGCAGGTCAACGCCGTCGGTGGCGAAGAGGCAGGTGTACAGCTTGCCGTCGGTGGACAGACGGGCGCGGGTGCAGTTGGCGCAGAAGGGCTGGGTAACCGAGGCGATCACGCCGATTTCCCCCGAGCCGTCGCGGTAGCGCCAGCGGTTGGCGACCTCACCGACGTAGTTGGGTTCGGCAGGCTCCAGCGGCAACTCGGCGTCAATCATGGCCACGATCTCAGCGGCGGAGACGACCTCGTCGAGTTTCCAGCCGTTGCGGTTGCCAACGTCCATGTACTCAATAAAGCGGACGATGTGCCCGGTGCCTTTGAAGTGACGCGCCAAATCGACGAGCGTGTGGTCGTTGACGCCTTTCTGTACCACGGCGTTGATCTTGACGGGGTTCAACCCGGCGTCAGAGGCGCGCCCGATGCCATCCAGCACCCGCCGGGTGCCAAACCCCCGCCCGTTCATCCGCTTGAAGACCTCGTCGTCCAGCGAGTCGAGGCTGACGGTGATACGGTCCAAGCCGGCCTCGGCCAGTTGCGTGGCCTGCTGGGCGAGGAGGTAGCCGTTGGTAGTCAGGGTGATGTCGTCCGCGCCCGGAATGGCGGCCAATTGGGCGATCAACTTGGACAGATCGACTCGCAGCAGGGGCTCGCCGCCGGTGATCCGCAGTTTGTTGACGCCAGCGCCGACGAAGAGAGTCGCCAGGCGCGAAATCTCCTCGAATGTAAGGATTTCGTCCTTGGGCAGGAACTCGTAGGCCTCGCCGAAAATCTCGGCGGGCATACAGTACGGACACCGAAAATTGCACCGGTCGGTGACCGAGATGCGGAGATCCCGTAAGGGACGGCCAAATAGGTCTGCGATCATGATAACTGCGGTGGCGCTATGGTTGATCCAACAGGGTCTGCAATAGGGCGCGTGCCTTGCGGGCGGCATCGGCGCGGTGGCTGATGCGGTTCTTGATTTCCAGGGGCGCCTGCGCGATGGTTTGCCCCAGGGAGGGGAGGTGGAATACCGGGTCGTAGCCGAAACCGTGCTCACCTTCCGGTTTGAATTGTATCATTCCGGCGACGGAGCCGACGACCGTGCCGATAACCGCGCCGCCCGGAGCGGCGATGGCGGTGACACAACGGAACCGGGCGATGCGCCGCTCCCAGGGCACGCCGTCGAGATTCTCCAGCAAGAGGGCCACCCGGTCGGCATCGGAATGGCAGGCGTCGCCGCCGTAGCGCGCGGAATACACGCCGGGCTCGCCGGCCAGCGCGTGCACCTCGAGGCCGGAGTCGTCAGAGATTGTAGGCAGGTTCGACAGGCGGGCGTACTCGGATGCCTTCAGGCGGGCGTTGGCGAGAAAGGTGTCCCCGGTTTCGTCAACGTCACCGGAGACGCCGGCGTCGTCCAGCGAGATCAGTTCCACCGGCCAGCCGGCAAGCAATTCGCGGTACTCGCGCATCTTGCCCTGGTTGCGGGTGGCGACGACGAGGACTGAGGCCGACATGACTAGACCACACCTGCGGCGGCGAGGGACTGAAGATCCTCATCCGACAAGCCCAGCCATTCGCCGTACACGGCGGAGTTGTGCTCGCCGACGGTGGGGCCCATGTGGCGCAACTCTCCCGGCGTGTCGCTGAATTTCGGAACCAGGCCGAGCATCCGGGTATGGCCCAACTCCGGGTCCTCGATCTCGACAATGTCGTCGCGGTCCTGGAAGTGCGGGTCGGCAACGACGTCGGCGCTGTTGTAAACCGGGCCAACGACGCCGCCGGCCGGAATCAGCTCGTCCATGATGGCGTCCGTGGTGCGTGAACCCAGCCATCCCTGGAGCACGTCGTTGAGGGCATCCTTGGACTCCAACCGCGCGGCGTTGTTGGCGAAGCGGGGGTCGGCCAGCAACTCATCCAGGCCCATGGCGCGGGCCAGGCCCTCCCAGGTGTTTTGCGAGGTGGCGGACAGGCCGAGCCAGCGGTCGTCGCCGGTGCGGTAGAGGCTGCGCGGGGCAGCATCGGGAAAGTCGTTGCCCACCCGTTCCCGGATTTCGCCCAGCCGGTCGTAAATGGTCAGGTGGGGAATGCAGAGGCGGAACAGCGGCTCGAAGAGACTGAGGTCCACTACCTGGCCGGCTCCGGGATGGCCGACGCGGGTGTCGGCATCCCGCCGGTAGATCGCCATCATGCCGGCCATGGCGCCGAAGACGCCGGCGATCTCGTCGGCCAGCGGGATCGGCGGCAGGTTGGGCGGCGTGTCGGGAAAGCCGGTCATGCCGATGTACCCGCTCATGCACTCGGCGATGGTGCCGAAACCGGGGCGGTCCCGGTAAGGGCCGGTTTGCCCGAACCCGGAGAAGCGCAGGATCACCAGGCCGGGGTTCACATCAGCGGAGTGGAGGTCAGACGGCCCGAGGTTCCACCGCTCCAGGGTTCCGGGGCGGAAACCTTCGATGAGAACGTCGGCCTGGGACGCCAACTGCTTGAGAATGGATTGTCCGCGGCTGTCGGCCATGTTCAACGTGATCGACCGTTTGTTGCGGGAATGGACCTTCCACCACAGCGACACGCCGTTGTAGAAGGGTCCCCAATTGCGCAAAGGGTCACCGGAGCCGGGCCGCTCGACCTTGATGACTTCGGCGCCGAAATCGGCCATGAGCGACGAGGCGGTACCGCCGGCCACAATGATGGACAGGTCCAGTACGCGAAGTCCGGCCAGGGGCCCGGCTGTTGATGTTGATTTTGGAGTGGTCAAAATCTGTTCCTGTCAGGTAGAAAGGGTGAGCGTTGAGTGGCGCCGCGACGAGTGCGTTCGCCGTGGTCAGTCGCCGAACCAATCGAGTATGGCATTCAGCACGTCGTTGGGATGCTCCATGGGCAGGAAGTGGCTGCCCTTGCCCATGGGTTTAACCACGGAGCCGGACACCAGCTTTCGGAATCGCTCAATGCCCGGGTCTTTGGGGCGCTGCGAACCGGGGTAGTCAGCGAGCAGGAGCAGCCAGTCGCCGGGCAGCCCCTTGAGGTAATTCTCCACCGGAAGATCGTCGCGCATACCGTAGAAGGCGGCCTCGGTTTCCGGGTGGCACTTCAGCTCGGCGCGGCCGTCGGGCAGCAGCCTGGTTCCTCCCTCGATGAATTGACGGTAGGGCTCGTCTTCCCAATCTTTGAACGCGGCGCGGGTGCGGTACGCATCGAACATGGCTTCCCGGGACTCCCACACCGACCGTTTCATCCGCGTCCGCTCGGCCCGCCGGGACAGGTCCTGGCTGGGCGCCGATGGCGCGTCGTTGCTGACCCGGGTTTCTACCAACACCACCCGGTCGAACCTGCCGGGCAGGAAGTTCGACGCGATGATGGCGGCGAGACCGCCGGAGGAATGGCCGATTACCCGCGGCGACTGGAGGCCCATGGCGGCAACGATTGCCGCCAGGTCTTCCCCGGCGTATTCGAACTTGTAACCCTTGTCGGATTTGTAGGTATCGCCGTGTCCGCGCTGATCAAAGGCCAAAACCCGGTATTTCTCGGCCAACCGGCGCGCGATCGGTTTCCACGGCCAGGCGCAAAGCCCGGTGGCGTGGAGCATCAGCAGCGGGGGATTCGACGGTTCTCCCCATTCCAGGTAATGGTGCCGGATCCCGTTGGCGGAAACGTAGTGGCTGGTCCAGTCGGCGGTTGTTGAATCGGCGGGCATCGGTTGGCCTTCGGTTTGGTTTTTCGGAGTAGCCATTATGCTATAATGCCGCCGCCCAATTATCCAGACCATCCGGTCCGCCGATCAGAGAAGCCGCTCTAATGCTCGAAGACTATTTTGGCCAGTACGGGCTGATCGCCATCTTCCTGGTCATCTCCATCATTGTGCCGTGCAGCATGCTGCTGGCTTCGCACGGTCTTTCGCGATTCGGCATCCGGCCGGCGCGTCCGAACGCGGTCAAGCACGACACCTACGAGTGCGGCGTGCAAACCATCGGCGGCACGTGGAACCGATTTCAGTTTCGATACTACATGTTCGCCATCCTCTTCGTGATCTTCGACGTGGAGGTGGTGTTCCTCTACCCCTGGGCCACCAAGTTCCTGACCCTGGAACTGTTTGCCCTGATCGAGATGGCGGTGTTCGTGGGGATCCTGCTGCTGGCCTGGGCCTACGCCTGGCGCAAGCGCGACCTGGAATGGCAGGGCTAGACCGCATGGCAGAACAGACCAACTTCACCCTGCCGTCGTCCGGCGGACCCTTGCACAGCCGGACCTGGGACATTGACCGCTCGGAAGGCCAGCTGGTCAACGAGCTGATCGCGGCGTCACAGTCGCCGATAGAGGTGCCGGCCATCGAGGTCCCGGAAGACCTCAAGAGCAACCTGATGGTGACATCAGTGGACGCCCTGGTGAACTGGAGCCGGAAGTCGGCGCTGTGGCCGGTGTCCTTCGGGCTGGCGTGCTGCGCTTTCGAGATGATGGCGACGGCCATGGGCCGGTTCGACATCTCTAGATTCGGCATGGAAGTGTTTCGCGCCTCTCCTCGGCAAGCCGATCTGATGATCGTGGCCGGCACCGTGACCTGGAAGATGGCGCCGCCCATCCAACGGATCTACGAGCAGATGGCCGAGCCGCGTTGGGTCATCTCCATGGGCGTGTGCGCCACCAGCGGCGGTCCTTACTTCGGATCCTACAGCGTGGTGCCCGGCGTGGACCACATCATTCCGGTGGACGTTTACGTGCCGGGATGTCCGCCCCGGCCGGACGCGCTGCTCTACGGCATCATGGAGCTGCACGAGAAGATCAAGAAGTACCGCAACCTGGGCGACGGGAGATTCAAGCCGTGACGTTGAGCGTCGTGTCCGGCGAGACCCTGGCGCAACGCCTGCGTGAGGCGGCGCCGAACTCCGTGGTTGACTGGGACGAAACGGCCGTCTGGGTAGAACCGAGTTCGCTGGGGTCGGTCGCCAGCGTACTGCATGACGACGCGGAGATCGACTTCAAGTTCCTGAACGCCATCAGCGCCATTGATTTCATTGAGCACTTTGAACTGGTGTACCACCTGACCTCAATCTCGCGGCGTCACACCGGGATAGTGCGCAGCCGGGTTTACGGGCGCGAGGAGCCAACGGCGGCCTCCGTGGTCGGCGTGTGGAAGGGAGCGGACTTCCAGGAACGGGAAATCTGGGACCTGATGGGCGTCCGCTTCACGGGCCATCCCAACATGAAACGGATCATGCTCTGGGAAGGCTTCGACGGCCATCCGTTGCGAAAGGACTTTCTGTAGAACCCGGCGCCGGGGTTCCGGAACCGTTTGCCATGACCATCCGCACCGAGCCAATGACGGTCAACGTGGGGCCGCAGCACCCCAGCACGCACGGCGTGTTTCGGGTGCGCATCACCTTCGATGGCGAGGATATCGTAGAGGTCGAGCCCGTGCTGGGCTACCTGCACCGGGGCAGCGAGAAGCTGGCCGAGGAGCGCAACTACGTGCAGGTGGTGACCCTCACGGACCGCCTGGACTACACCTCCTCGATGATCAACAACCAAGCCTACTGCCTCGCGGTGGAGCAACTGCTGGGCATCGAACCGCCGCCGAGGGGAAAATACCTCCGCACCTTGACCGCCGAGTTGCAGCGCGTCGCCAGCCACCTGATCGCCGTGGGATTCTTTGTCCAGGAATTGGGGGCCTTCGGCACGCCGCTGATGTACACCTTCCGGAGCCGGGAGCGGATTCTGGACCTCTTCGAGATGTTGTGTGGGGCTCGGGTCACCGTCAGCTATATGAGGCCCGGCGGAGTGTTCGCCGACGCTCCGGCCGATTTCTGGCCGGCCCTGGACCAATTCCTCAACGATTTCGAGGGGGAGCTTGAGGAACTGGAGAATCTGCTGCTCAGCAACGAGATTTTGATGGTTCGCACGCGGGGGGTCAGCCCACTGCCGGCGGACGTGGCGATCAACTGCTCGGTGAGCGGGCCGGTGCTGCGCGCCAGCGGAGTCAACTGGGACTGGCGCAAGATCGCTCCTTACGACGCCTACGACCAGGTTGAATTCGACATCCCGGTGGGCCAGAACGGAGACAACTACGACCGCTTCTGGGTGCGGATGCAGGAAGTGCGCCAGAGCCTGCGCATCGTCAGGCAGTGCGTGGCGCAGATTGAGCCCGGCCCGGTGCGCCAGGAGTTGCCCATGGTCCTGAGGGCAGCGCCGGGCGCGGAAGCCTACGGCCGGGTCGAGGCCTCCAAGGGCGAACTGGGCTTCTTCTTGGTCAGCGACGGCGGGGTTTCACCCTACCGCTGCAAAATCCGCTCGCCTTCCCTGATCAACCTGACGATCACCGAGCATCTATTGATCGGGTGGAAGCTGGCCGACATGATCGTGTCGTTGGGCAGCGTTGACATAAACATGGGCGAGGTCGACCGCTGATGCGCTGCGTGACCAACCCCGACGGGATGCTCAGCGCCGATGGCCTGCTGGGCGGCAATCCGCTGTTCTATTTCATCTACAGCGCAGTGGGACACGTTGCGCCGTGCTGGTTGAGCTACTTCATCGCCGGCCTGGTCATCATGCTGATCCTGATCAACGCGGTGTTGCTGGGTGCGGCGGCGGTGAGCTGGGGAGAGCGCCGGCTGCTGGGCCGGTTCCAGAACCGCGTCGGCCCCAACCGGTGGGGTCCTTTCGGCGCGTTCCAACCGATTGCCGACTTGGCCAAGCTGATCACCAAAGAAGACATCATTCCCTACGGAGCGGACAAGTTGGCGTTCACCGCCGTCCCGGTCATCATGGTGGCCGCCGTGCTGCTGGGCACCGCGGTGCTGCCGTTCGCCAAGGACGTCGCGCTGGTCGATTTGAACGTGGGTGTCCTTTTCGTGTTGGCCGTGAGTTCGTTGACTTCCATTGCGATATTCACCGCCGGGTGGGCATCCAACAACCGGTACGCGCTTTTCGGGGCCGGGCGAGCCGTCGCCGTGCTGCTCAGCTACGAAGTGCCGGTGGTGCTGTCGCTGTTGGGCGTGGTGCTGGTAGCCGGGTCGATGTCGCTGGGTGACATCGTGCATGCCCAGACGGTGCCTTTCTTCCTGGTGCAGCCGCTGGCGTTCTTCGTGTTCATCGCCGGAATGTCCGCCGAATTGAACCGTACCCCCTTCGACGTCGCGGAAGCGGAGTCGGAGATCATCGCCGGCTATCACACGGAATACAGCGGGATCAAGTTCGCGCTGATCCAGGCCGCGGAGTTCGGCGGCGTGCTGGTGGTGTCCGGTCTGATAGCCACGCTGTTTCTGGCGGGTTGGGCCGGCCCGGCAGCCGACTGGCTGGGGTGGCTGTGGTTCCTGATCAAGGTCTTCATCGGCATTTTCCTGTTCGTCTGGATCAGGTCCACCTACCCGCGGCTGCGCCTGGACCAGATCATGGCGGTCTGCTGGAAGTTCCTGATGCCCCTGAGCATAATCAACCTGACGGCCGTGGTTCTCGAGGTGTTCTTCCTGCGCGACGCCAACGGCTCGCTGAGCACTTTGGACCTGTGGATAATGGCGGGCATCAATATCGTCCTGGCTGGTGGATCGATCCTGTTCTTCGGGCGTTTCATCCGCGAAAAGGTTCGCACCGAGGCGCCCACGGGAACGGCGGCGAACCCGGTGGTGCCGGGCGTGTCGACGATTCGAATGGGCTAGAATGGCGGGGGTGACGCAGTGTACGGACTGGAAATGGTGAAAGGGCTGGCGGTAACGCTCTCAAACCTGATGCGCAAGCCCTTCACGACCTCGTATCCGGAGCAGCGCATCCGGCAGCACCCTCGTTTCCGGGGTGAAGAGTTCACCTGGTACGAGGAGCGATGCACGGGCTGCGCGTCGTGCGCCAAGTACTGCCCGCTGGGCATCATCAAGATCGTCACCTCCCCCAGCGAGACCGCTCCATTGCAGGGCGACAAATATCGACTGGAGACTTTCGACATTGAGTTGCAACGGTGCATGTTCTGCGGCCTGTGCGTCGAAGCCTGCCCCTACGACGCGCTGTTCATGGGCAGCGGATTTGAAGAAGGCCAGTACAAGCGGACTGACTTGGTGATCACCATTGACCGTCTGCGTCAGGCGGAGAAGAATCCCAGCACCTGGTTCCGCCCGCAACTGGAGGGGATGGACTACCGGCCGGGGGCGGGTCGGCCGCTGGGTTGGCGCGAGGTCGGCCGTGAGAACTGGCGGTGGCATCAGCACGAAAAGGCCGGCATGCGCCTTGCCGGCGGCCGCGACGACAACGAAGGCGAAGCCTAGATGTGGTTTGAGCACCTTGTATTCTGGGCGCTCTCGGTGATTGCCATCGCGGGCGCTTTGGGAGTCGTCCTGGTCCGCGACCTGTTCCGGGCGGCCCTGATGCTGGCCATGGCATTTGTCGCCGTGGGCGGGCTGTTCGTGATGATGAATGCCGAGTTCCTGGCAGTGGTGCAGATCCTGATCTACGTCGGGGCCATCGCCGTCCTGTTCATCTTTGCGGTGATGCTCACCCGGGACGTGCAGCAGGGCAACGCGCCCAACCGCTTGCAGATCCCCGCGGCGGTGATATCGGCGCTGGTGCTGGCCGCCATGATCGCCACGGCGGTTTCCACCGACTGGACTACCCTGGCGGGAGCGGGACTGGAGGCCAAGGCGCAATTGGCGCAGACCCAGGCGGTCGGCATACCCGACGCAGCCGATCTGACCTCCGCCGGCCTGACACCCGCCGAGGTGGAAAGCGTGAGCAGCGGGGGTCTTGCCGACCTGCTGATCGGCAATTTTGTCCTGCCGTTTGAGGCGGTCTCGCTGTTGCTGCTGGGCGCCGCCATCGGCGGACTGGCGCTGGCGCGCGGTCGCGGGAGATAGGGCATTGTCGCTGGAATCGCTACTGATCGTAGCTGCGATCATCTTCTGCATCGGCCTCTACGGAGCGCTGGCGCGGCGGAATTTCATCGCGGTGCTGATGTCCGTTGAGTTGATGTTCAACGGGGTGAACCTGACGCTGGTGGCGCTGGGCAGATACGTCGCGCCATACGCGGTCCAGGAACAACTTTCCGCCGTGTTCACGGGCCAGGTGTTCGCCGTGTTCATCATCACCGTTGCCGCCGCGGAAATTGCGCTGGGACTGGGTATAGTTTTTGCCGTATTCCGATCCAACGAAAGCGTCGATCTGACCGACGCCGCCACGCTGCGCCACTGACGCCGACGGCAATCCAGGATCCCAACCGGAGCACATCGGAGCATCCCTTTACAGAGCATTCCTTGACCATGTGGGTAGAATTCAAACGCGCCCCCAACTTGATGGCGGCCGAAATCTGGAAGGAAGTGCTGGAGGCCGAGGGCCTGCCCAGCCGCATCCTGCCGGACGGCGACATCCTGGACTGGAGCGAGCGCATTCCCTTCGTGATCTACGTGCCCAAGGGCCGAGAACACGTGGCTGAAGAGATCGTCAGGAAGCTGTGAGGATCGCTGGACCATGCTGACCGAATCCCTGGTTTGGGCCATCTTCCTGCTGCCCGTGGCATCGTTTCTGCTGATCGGGTTGGTGATCCGCCCGCTTGGCCCGGTCTTTGCCAAGTCCGCCGGCTACGTCACGATCGCCGCGTTGGGCATCGGATTTATCCTCTCGGTCTGGCTGCTGCGGTCTCACGCTCATGGCGAGGTTTACGAATTCGCGCCGTACCTCTGGCTGAACCTGGGGCCGGCGGCGATTGAAGTCGGCTTGCTGCTGGATCCCCTCACCAACGTGATGCTGGTGGTCGTGACCGGGGTCAGCCTGATGGTGCAGATCTACTCGATGGGGTACATGGACGGCGACGAGAGCTTCGCCCGCTACTACGCCTACATGTCCCTGTTCAGCGCGTCGATGATCGGGCTGGTGCTGGCCGCCAACATCGTGCAGATGTACGTGTTCTGGGAACTGGTGGGCCTGTCCTCCTACCTGCTGATCGGGTTCTGGCACAACCGGCCCGCGGCCGCGGCCGCGGCGAAAAAAGCGTTCATCATCACACGCATCGGCGACGTCGGTTTCCTGCTGGCCATCATCTATCTGTTCTTCCAGGCGGACACTTTTGCCGCCCACGGGTTGAACGCCCTGCACATCCCCCACATCTGGGAGGCGGCGGCTCCGGTTGCGGCGGGCGGCGCCGGCATCGTGGCCGGCGGAGCCCTTCTCTGGTTGTGCCTGGGTCTGTTCGCCGGAGCGGCGGGCAAGAGCGGCCAATTCCCACTGCACACCTGGCTGCCCGACGCCATGGAGGGCCCGACCCCGGTCAGCGCGCTGATCCACGCGGCAACCATGGTGGCGGCCGGCGTGTTCCTGGTGGGACGGTTCTTCCCGGTTTTTGCCGAATCGGAGGCGGCGATGATGGTGGTCGCGCTGATCGGCGCGTTCACCGCCGTGTTCGCCGCTACCATGGGCCTGGCGGCCAACGACATCAAGCGCGTTATGGCCTACTCCACGGTCAGCCAATTGGGCTACATGATGGCGGCGCTGGGCGTAGGAGCCTACAACGCGGCCCTGTTCCACCTGTTCACCCATGCTTTCTTCAAGGCCCTGCTGTTCCTGGGGGCGGGCAGCGTGAACCACGCCGCCGGCACTTTCAACATGATGTACATGGGCGGCCTGCGCAAGGCGATGCCGGGGACATACGTCCTCACCGTGATCGGCGCGCTGAGCCTGGTAGGGATTTTCCCGCTGGCCGGGTTCTGGAGCAAGGACGAGATCCTGCTGGAGTCCTGGCTCGCCGGCGGACCCGTGCCGGCGTCGATCAGCCTGCTGGTTTTCGTAATGCTCCTGGTGGGCGTCCTGTTGACCGCGTTCTACACCTACCGCATGGTGCACCTCACCTTCCACGGCGAATTCCGGGGCGGGGGCGAACGCGAGTTGCACGACGCTGAGGAAGCCGGCGTCCCGGCTCCAACAGGTGTCAGCCATCACGTGCATCTCGGCGAATCGCCGCTGGTGATGGTGATCCCGATGGGCATCCTGGGTTTCAGCGCAGTGGTTGCCGGCTGGCTGGCGAACCCGATTGGAGTGAGCAGCATCTTTGGATTGATACCCTCACACTGGTTGACAGAATACTTCGCCTCCGGCCTGCACGACGGGCATCATGCGCCCCCATTCAGCATCCTGATAGCGGTAATATCCAACGTCGTCGCCATTGCCGGCATCGGGCTGGCCGTACTCACCTACGCCTGGCCGAGACCGTTCACGACATCCGAACCGCTGAGCAAGGGCGGGCCGTTGCACACCCTGCTGGCCCAACGATATTACATGGACGATCTCTACGAGGGCGTCATCGTCGGCCGGGTCTTTTACCGGGCAGTTGCCGCGATAACTGACTGGGTGGACCGGAACATCGTCGATGGCATAGTCGGCCTCGTCGGCTGGATTTCGCGGAACATTGGCAGCCTGCTGGCACTGGTTCAAAACGGCCAGGTGCAGACCTACCCGCTGATCGCTGCCGCCGGCGGCCTCGTCATCATCATCCTTTATCTGGCCCTTGGATAAGCCCTAATGCCGACCGGATTCAACGGCCTCCTGACCGCCACCGTTTTCCTGCCCGCCGTCGCGGCTCTGCTGCTGGCGGTCGGCTTGGTGCGGGGTGATCGCAACATTCGCTGGTTCGCCGCCGCCGCCGCCGCTGCCGACCTGATCCTGTCGGTGTTCGTATTCGCGCTGTTCCAGCGCGGCGGTGAAAGGTTCCAGCTGGTGGACCGGTTTGACTGGATCACCACGGATACGGTGCAGGCCAGCTATCTGCTAGGAGTGGACGGCATCAGCGCGCCGCTGGTGATGCTGACCGGACTGCTGGGCCTGTGCGCGGTGTTCGTGTCCTTCCACATCAGCAACCGGGTGCGCGAGTATTTCATCTGGCTGTTCGTGCTGCAAACTGCCGTCCTGGGTGTGTTCACCGCTCTGGACTTCCTGCTGTTCTTCCTGTTCTGGGAAATCGAACTGGTGCCAATGTACCTGCTGATCTCGACCTGGGGCACCGGACGGCGCGAATACTCCGCGATGAAGTTCCTGATCTTCACGATCCTCGGCTCCGCCTTCATGCTGGTGGCGATAGTCGCCGTGTTCGTCAGCGCCGGCGTCGGCAGCTTCGACATGACGCGACTGCTGGAGCCGGGCGGCGCGCTGGACGCCTCCCGGGCCGCGCTGCCCATGGGGGTGCTGTTCTGGCTGTTCTTCATCGCCTTTGCGGTCAAGCTGCCCACCTGGCCGGTGCACACCTGGCTGCCGGACGCGCACACCGACGCGCCTACCGCCGGCAGTGTGATGCTGGCCGGCGTGATGCTGAAAATGGGCGGCTATGGCCTGTTGCGGATCAACGCGGGAATGTTCCCCGAGCAACTTCAGCAGTTCGCTTTGCCCGTCGTAGCCCTGGGGGTCATCAGCGTACTGTACGGCGCGGTGGTCACCCTGCGGCAAACCGACCTGAAACGGCTCATCGCGTATTCCAGCGTCAGCCACATGGGGCTGGTGCTGATCGGACTGGGTTCCGTAGCCGTTGTGGGCGGAGCGCTCACCGACGCCGGCCTGACCGGCGCCGCAATGCAGCTGTTCACCCACGGCACCATTACCGGACTGCTGTTCGTGGCCGTGGGCATCATGTACGAGCAGACGCACACCCGGCACATACCGGACCTGGGCGGCCTGGCAAACCGGATGCCGGTGCTCTCCGGGGCGTTCCTGATCGCGGGGGCGGCGTCACTGGGACTGCCGTTGCTGAGCGGGTTCGTGTCCGAGATCCTGGTATTCTTCGGCGCGTTCCGGGCTTTCCCGGCGTTGACGATACTGGCGGTGCTGGGCATCATCCTGGCCGCGGGCTATATTCTGTGGATGCTGCAACGGACGTTGTTCGGACCCCGGCCGGCGCGCTGGGATGACCTGACCGATGCCGCTCCGGTGGAAATGGTGCCGGTGGCGCTGTTGGTAATCAGCATTGTTGCCGTGGGCGTTTATCCCGCCTGGTTGACGGATGTTTTCCGCGACGGGCTGGAACCGATAGTCAGCGGCTACAACGCCGGGCTGGCCGGGATCAGCCGCTAGCCACAAAGACCGGAAACGCAATGACTGTTTACGACCTCTACCTGGTTTCGCCGTATCTGGCACTGGCCGCATTGGCCATGCTGGTGATCGTCGCGGACCTGGTCACCCGTCGCACCGGCCTGCTGGTTGGCCTGTCCTTTGTCGGGCTGGCGGCGCCGGCCGCGTTGAGCGCCTGGCAATTGGTGGACCTGACCAGCAGCGGAGCCAGTGAGCTGACCGCCGAGGGATCGGTCATCCTCTACACGCTGTCCATAGACCGGTTCGCGCTGTTCTTCAACTTCCTGATCTTGGCGGCCGTCGGGCTGGTGGTGCTGGTGTCCAACGATTACGTGCGACGTGTGGAGCGGTTGCAGGGAGAGTATTTTGGCCTCATGCTGCTGTCGG
Organism: Dehalococcoidia bacterium; assembly: GCA_034420475.1. Taxonomy (GTDB): domain Bacteria; phylum Chloroflexota; class Dehalococcoidia; order Lucifugimonadales; family UBA3495; genus Bin87. The sequence goes on along the minus strand of DAOULH010000059.1, from coordinate 14,241 downwards.
CCACCGGCATGATGCTGCTGGCGGCGGCCAACGAACTGATCACGATATACATCGCCCTGGAACTGACCACCCTGCCGCTGGCGGCGCTGGCGGCGTTCCTGCCCAACGCCCGTTCCAGCGAGGCCGGAATGAAGTTCCTCATCATCGGCGCAATCAGCAGCGCGGTGATGCTGTACGGTATGGCGTTGATTTACGGCTTCACCGGAAGCACGCGGTTGGACGAAATCGCCGCGGTCCTGGCCGCAAGTCCGCAATCAGGCATATTGCCTTTCGGCAGCATGGCGGTCCTGCTGGCGGTGGTGCTCCTGCTGACCGGGTTCGGCTTCAAGATGTCGGCGGCGCCGTTCCAGATGTGGGTGCCCGACGTCTACGAGGGCGCTCCGACGCCGATGGTCGCTTTCCTCTCGGTGGCGAGCAAGGCCGCCGCGTTCGCGTTGGTCCTACGGGTGTTCTACATCGGATTTGAGGCCCTGGACGGTGACTGGTGGGTACTGCTGGCCGGATTGGCGGCGCTGTCCATGACCATCGGGAACCTGGTGGCGATAGCGCAGCGGAACATCAAGCGGATGTTCGGCTACAGCACCATCGCCCACGCGGGTTACATCCTGGTTGGCGTCGCCGCGGTGGCAACGGTCAGCGATGAGTCGCCCACTTTCGGACCCAGCAGCGTGCTGTTCTACCTGGCGGCGTACACCGCGGCGAACCTGACGGCGTTCTTCGCCATCGTCTGCATCGGCAACCGGATCAACAGCGATGAGATCGAGGACTACGCGGGAATGCTGCGGCGCGCCCCGTTCCTGGCCATCGCGCTGGCGCTGGCGCTGATCGCCCTGATCGGAGTGCCGCCCACCAGCATATTCATCGCCAAGATCTACATCTTCGCGGCCGCCATCAACACCGGCGAATCGCTGATGACGTGGCTGGTGATCATCGGAGTGGTCAACAGCGTGGTGTCGGCTTACTACTACCTCCGCGTAATCAAGGTGATGTTCCTGCAACCCGCCATCCACACCGAACGCCTGGGTGGGTCCTGGCCCGTCAACGTGGCGCTGGGAGTGGCGGCCCTGTGCATGATCTGGCTGGGCGTGGCGCCGGGAGTGATCGTAGGCGCAGCCGAACGGGCCGCGGTCGTGCTGCTGGCCGGCGGGTAGAGATCCGGACGGACTCATGCAGATGAAAACGGTCGGCATCGCGTACAACGACCTCATACCCGAGGCCCTTGACCTGGCCCATGCCATCGTCGGCGAGTTGAACCTCGGGTCCGACACCTGGATCTTGCGAGCGGAAGATGCCGAGGACCTGAGCCAGCGGGCGAAAGGCACGGATCTGGTAATCACCATCGGGGGCGACGGGACGATCCTGCGCGTAAATCGCGCCATTGCGCCCCAGGGCATCCCGTTGCTGGGCATCAACATGGGCCGGCTGGGTTTCATGACGGAGCTGACGGTGCCGGGCGTGATGGAGCAGTTGCCCAAGTATCTGAACGGCGACATGAGGGTCTCCGAGCACAATATGCTCATGGCGACGGTGTTCCGCCGGGGCGACGACGAGGAGACGGTGGGCGAGGGACCGTACCACGCCCTGAACGACGTGGTGCTGTCCCGGAGCCGGGTGTCCCGCGTGATCACGGTGCGGGCGGTCATCGACGGCGCGGACGTGTCCACCTTCCGCGCCGACGGGGTGATACTGGCGACGGCCACGGGCAGCACCGGGTACAGCTTCGCCGCCGGCGGACCTATCGTGGACCCCTTGTCCGATGACGTGGTGCTCACGCCGCTGGCGTCGCACGTGGGCTTGACGACCCCGCTGGTGCTGCGACCCACCAGCAGCGTCGATTTCCGCCTGGAAGGCTCGCAGGAAGCGATTATCAGCGTGGACGGGTTCGAGAACCACCCGATTGAGCCGGGCGACTGGGTGCGCGTCACTCGCAGCCCGTACCGGGCCCGGTTCCTGAGGGCCAACGATCACAACTATTTCTGGGCGACCCTGACCCGACGGCTGGGTTTCAGCCTCACCGGACGCTAGGCACGGACCGCGATGACGACGTTTCCCGACAACGAACCCACCATCTCTTCGCGCCACATCTACAGCGGGAGGATCATCGACGTGCGAGTCGATACGGTCCGCTTGCAGAACGGTCGGGAGAGCACCCGCGAGATCGTGGATCATGCGCCGTCGATTTGCGTGGTGCCGGTGGATGCCGATGGCAACGTCCTGCTGGTGCGCCAGTACCGGAAACCCACGGACGGCTTCCTCCTGGAGGTTCCGGCGGGAGGAATCGAAGAAGGAGAAACGCCCGAAGAAGCCACCCGTCGGGAGTTGCAGGAAGAGATCGGCCACACCGCCGACAGGCTCGAGGCGTTGAGCGCATTCTGGCTGGCCCCGGGTTGGTGCTCCGAGTACATGTATGCATTTCTCGCCACGGGTCTGAGGCCGGCGAACCTGGACTCGGATGAGGATGAGTTCATTGAGGTGGTGCGGGTTCCGCTGGGAGAGGTTGCGGACGTGATCGGGCGCGGCGAGATACAGGACGCCAAGAGCGTGGCATCGCTGCTGCTGGCGGCGCGAACCCTTGGCTCCGATTAGCCCTCCAAAATGGCGAGCATGACGGAGAGGACGGGGCCTACCGGATCGCGATGGATCTACCGGGGCCAGTTCGTCAACTTGAGAGAGGACGCTGTCCTCACGGAGGATGGTCAAAGACAGACGTTTACCATCGTCGAATACCCGTCCTCAGTTTGCGTGGTGCCGGTGTTTCAGGATGGAACGGTGATGCTGGTGCGGCAGTTCCGCAAGCCGGCTGAGGAGTTCCTGCTGGAAGCGCCGGCCGGCAAGATGGAGCCTGGCGAGTTGCCTGAAGCCGCCGCGCTCCGGGAATTGCAGGAAGAGATCGGGCATACTGCCGAACAATTGGACCCGTTGGCCACCTTCTACACGGAGCCCAGGTTGTGCATCCAACGTATGCACGTATTCCTGGCCAGGGACCTGACGCCGGCCCGGCTGTCGGCTGACGATGACGAGTTCATCGACGTGCGGAGGGTTTCGATGGATCAAGCAGCAGGGTTGATCGCCGACGGCTCGATACGCGACGCCAAGAGCATAAGCGCGTTGTTGCTTGCGATGCGGGTTATGGGCGATAATTAGCCGCCGCTAAATGGCGCGCCGCTTGTGAGCGCCAGCAATTGCCGGACTCTGCGGCGCCCGGCCGGAGGAAAACACACATGGCAGAGGTTTTGCAACACGACGTGTTGGTGGTCGGGGCAGGTCTGGCCGGTATGCGGGCCGCAATCGCGGCGCGGGCCGGCGGGGCGAACACCGCCATCATCAGCAAGGTCCATCCGGTTCGCAGTCATTCCAACGCGGCACAGGGCGGCATCAACGCGGCCCTGCTGGACCGCGGCGACCGCTGGGAAGACCACGCCTACGACACCATCAAGGGCAGTGACTTCCTGGGCGATCAGGACGCCATCGAAGTGATGTGCCGCCAGGCCGGCGCATCGCTCATCGATATGGAACACATGGGCGTCACCTTCAACCGGGACGACGACGGCCACTTGGGCACACGAAACTTCGGCGGCCAGCAGCGGGCGCGCACCTTTTTCGTCGGTGACTTCACGGGCCAGGCGCTGCTCCACGTGATGTTCGAGCAGCTGATCAAATCGGGCGTTCAGCGCTACGACGAATGGTTCGTCACCGCGCTGATCATGGAAGATGGGCAGGCGGCGGGCGTTATCGCGCTGGAGATTCGCACCGGGGAATTGCACCTGATCCGCGCCAAGTCGGTCATCCTCGCCACCGGAGGCTGCGGGCGACTGTTCGAGCCCAGCACCAACGCCCTGATCGTGACCGGCGACGGCATGGGTCTCGTGTACAACGCCGGCGGGCAACTTATGGACATGGAGATGGTGCAGTACCATCCCACCACCCTGGCCGGCAGCGGCGTCCTGATTTCCGAGGCGGCGCGCGGCGAGGGCGCCTACCTGCGGGACAAAGACGGGAACCGCTTCATGGAGAAGTACGCTCCCAACATGATGGAGCTGGCTTCCCGAGACGTGGTTTCCCGCGCGGAACAGACGGAGATCAATGCCGGCAACGGCGTCGACGGGTGCGTGTATCTGGACTGCACGCATCTGGGCGAAGCTCTGATTATGGAAAAGCTGATCCAGATCAGGGAGATCGGCATCGACCTGGCCGGCGCGGACATGATCAAGGAGCCCATTCCGATCCGGCCTGGGATGCACTACATCATGGGCGGCATCAAGACCGACATCGAAGGCCGCACCAACCTGAACGGCGTCTACGCCGCCGGCGAGTGCGCCAACGTCAGCGTCCACGGCGGGAACAGGTTGGGAGCCAATTCCCTGCTGGACACCATCGTGTTTGGCGAGAGGTCTGGAAACCACGCGTCGGAATTCACCCGCAACATGGACTACGTTGAATTTGACGCCAACGCTGCTCTGAATCGGGAACGGCGCCGGATCCAGGAGATGCTGGACCGCCCGGAGAACGGCGACCGCTGGGCCAACATCAGGCGGGAAATGGGCGAATCGATGAACCGCAACGTCGCGGTCTTCCGCAACGAAGAGGGCATCGAGGAAACCATCGACGACCTGCATCAACTGCGCCGTCGCTACGAGAACGTCCCGGTTCACAACAAGGGCAAGAGCTTCAACACCGACCTGATTTTCGCGCTGGAGTTGGGCTACATGCTGGACTGCGCCGACACCATCGCCGTCGGAGCGCTGGAACGGAAGGAGAGCCGGGGCGCGCAGTTCCGCACGGACTACCCTGATCGGAACGACGAAGAATGGCTGCACCACATCGTCCTGACCAAGGGCGACGGGGGACCCGTGACATCCGAATTGCCGGTCACCATCACCAAGTGGACGCCGGAGGAGAGGAAATACTAAGTTATGGACGTTACCATCCGGGTAAAACGACAGGATCCGGAGGCGGATGACGAGCGCCGGCTGCCCCACTGGCAGGATTATCCGGTCACAATCGCCGACAACGCCACGGTGCTGGACGCACTGATCCAGATCCGGGAAGACGACGACGGCACGCTGTCGCTGCGGTGCTCCTGCCGCAGCGCGATCTGCGGGTCTTGCGCGATGCGCATCAACGGCCACGCCGGGTTGGCCTGCAAGACCATCGCCAACACGGTGGTGCAGGACGGCGTCATCACGGTAGAGCCGGCCGGAGTGATGCCAGTGATCAAGGACCTGGTCGTCAACTTCGACATGTTCTGGGAAAAGATCGAAGCGGTTGACCCGTTTTTGAAGCACATGGGCCAGGAGCCCGAAGGCGAGTACATTGTGTCCAACGACGCGATGCTGCACCTTTCCGGCGTCACCGCCTGCATCATGTGCGGCGCCTGCGTGTCTGATTGCACGGTACTTGAAGTGGATCCGACCTTCCTGGGGCCGGCGGCATTGGCCAAGGCTTATCGGTTCACCGCCGACCCGCGGGACGGCGACGCCACGGGCGTGTCCATGGAGCGGCTGTGGGCGCTCAGTGAACCCACCGGCGTCTGGGACTGCACGCGGTGCAACGAGTGCGTCCAGGCCTGCCCCAAGGGCGTGGCCCCCATGGACCGCATCATGGCGATCCGCGAGCAGGCGATCCAGCAGGGTTACACCAACAACAACGGCGCGCGGCACACCGACGCCTTCACCGAATCGGTCGGACACAGCGGCCGGCTGGACGAACTGCGGCTGCCCATCAAGTCGGTGGGCGGGTTCACGAACATGCCGGCGCTGATGGACTACATGCCGGTGGCCTTCCGCGCGCTGCGGCGCGGCAAGATGCCTCCCATCGCCCACAAGAACGTGGAGAACGTCGAAGCGGTGCGGAGGTTGTTCCGCCAGCTGGAACCGGATGCGCCGGCTCCCCAGGTCAGCAACAACTCACCCTTCGGGTAGCGGAACCCCGGCAGGCCGGTACACGCCGCTTACCCCGAGGCCAGTAGGGGCGAATGATCCTTCGCCCCTATACTAGTGGCCAATCGATCCAGGAGGAGGAACTCGTGAAGTACGCTTTCTTTCCGGGCTGCGTTTCCCAGGGCGGCGCACCCGAGCTTTATCCGGCGGCCCGCATGGTCTGCCAGCGGTTGGGAATAGAACTGGAGGAAATCCCCGGCTGGACGTGCACCGGCGCGGGCGTGATCCAGGAAAAGAACCAGCTGTTCGGGGACACGCTGAACGCCCGGAACTTCGCCAAAGCCGAACAAATGGGCCTCCCCATCCTAACCATTTGCAGCACCTGCCAGGGCGTGATGTCGCAGGCGAACCACCGGATGCGGAACCCGGAATACCTGGCGGAGATCAACTCCTACCTGGCCGAAGAAGGCCTGGAATACAGCGGAAACTCCGAGCCCAAGCATCTGCTATGGATCCTGATTGAGGACTACGGGCTGGACCGCTTGGGCGGCTACATCACGCGCCAACTGACGGACCTCAAGATCGCACCGTTCTATGGCTGCTACATCGTGCGACCCACCGAGGCGCTGGACATTGCCGACCACCCGGAGCGGCAGCAGTCGCTGGAGATGCTGATACAGACGCTGGGCGCGACGCTGGTGGACTTCGAGGGCAAGACGCGCTGCTGCGGCTTTCCGATCCTCACCATCAACCAGAAGAACTCGATGGCCATGGTTGGCAAGCACACGTCCGAGGTCAAAGACCTGGGCGCGGACGCCATGGTTACGCCGTGTCCGCTGTGTCACCTCAACCTGGACGGGTTCCAGCCCAAAGCGGCCTCCCAGGCCCGCCGGTCGATTGACCTGCCCATCCTGCACATGCCTCAGCTGATCGGCTTGGCGATGGGAATGTCGCCGTCGGAGTTGGGGATGAAGCGGCACATCATCAGCACCGGCCCCCTGGAGGTCAAGGCCGGAGCACGGCGGTAAGCCCACGACGGATGATCAGGGCGTAAAGATGGGGCGGGTTTGAAACCCGCCCCGACACATTTAGGCTAAAAACGGTTCCGTTATCGGTCAGGTTAGTCTTTCACGGCATCGGCAACACGATTGACGAACCGGCGAACTTTACTTTCAGCTTCCAGGATTTCCCCAACCCTCAAATTGCCCTGGTACATATTCTTGTGGAGACGATCAGCAGCGCTGAAATCTCGGAACGCATCAGCATATTCAAGATGGCGAATGACTTTACCGGCGACGTCAAACAGCTCATCATGGCCCCAGCTATCCCATCGTTCTTGCACTGCAATAGCCTTCGCGACGTGGGTTGCCGCGCACCATAGCATTTCCGATTTGGCCAATGGATCACGGTCAGTGTCCAAAGTGCCGGCAATCGCGAGAAAGCGGAATGCCGCTTGAACGTGTTCATGCTTGTTCACTGGGCCGGTTGACCTGCCAGCAATAGCAATTCGTCGACTAGACAGCGCACCGATGGACGGGTGCCTTGCACCACGTAATCCTCCATGAAACCGTATTCGGCGTTGTCCCGGTGATATCCGGCAACCAAGTACGCTGACACTATGTCAGGGCCTTCGCATTTGCCGGTTTCGGCCTGTAGGTGGTGGAGCAAGTCGAAGTGATCATCCTCGGTCAGGCATGGCAGGTTCCGGCTTTCCGCCACGATAGACAGAGCGCACTCCGTTGCTTCCCAGAGTTTTAGGGAGCCAAGCTCGTTGTTGCCGTCGTCGAATGCCAGACCCGCATCCTTGAACAGTACTTCAATAGCCTGCACACGGTCTTTCGTCAGCATCTTCTCGCTCCGTGTTGATGACTGCGCCTAATTGCGCAGTGTGGGGGCGACTTCGCGAACGGCCGCCACGGTCTGCTCCACGTCGGCGTCGGTGTGGACCATCGACGGGTAGAACTTCTGCGGCCACGACTTCAGGATCCCGCGTTCCAGAAGCCCCGCGTTGAGCCGGGCCAGCGGCTGCCCGTCGGCGGCCAGGCCGTCACGGAAGTTCCTGACGCGGTGCTCAGCGAAGTAGATGTCGAAGATAGCGTCTTCGCCCACGCTCTGCACCGAGAACCCTTCTTCTTCGCAGGCGTCCACCAGAGCGGACCGGATGCGCCCACCCACCTCTCGGAGACGGTCGTAAGTCCCTTCCGCGCGCAATTCGGACAGGGTGGCGAGGCCGGCGGCGCAAGCAATCGGGAACCCGTTGAGCGTGCCGATCTGATCGACATAATCGTCCGCGGAAACGGCGGCGCGGTCGTACACCGACATCACGTCGGTGTTCCCCAACAGGGCCGCCAGCGGGTATCCACCGCCCATGATCTTGCCCACGGTGCACATGTCGGGCGTCACGCCGTAGTATTCCTGGGCCCCGCCGTAGGCTAGGCGGAATCCGGTGACGATTTCGTCGAAGATCAGCAGCAGGCCCTCGTCCGTGGTGATCTTGCGCAGGCCCTCGAGGAAGCCCGGTTCGGGGGCAATGGTGCGTTGCAAAGGCTCGACGATGACCGCGGCGATCTCGTCCTTGTGAGCGGACACGATGGCAGCCGTGGTGTCCAGATCGTTGAACTGCGAAACCAGCATCAAATCGTTCAGGGCCTTGGGGATGCCGGCGGTGTTGGCTTCGGCCTGCGGGAACTCCACCGCCGCGGAAGCGAAGACTGACATCATCGCGTAATCGCTGGTCCCGTGGTAGCCGCCTTCGAACTTGAGGATCTTTTCCTTGCCGGTGTAGGCGCGGGCCACGCGCATGGCCTGGAAGCAGGCGTCGGTGCCGCTGGTGGTGAAGCGCACCTGCTCGGCGCAGGGGACGGCCCTGACCAACTCCTCGGCCAACAGCACCGCCTGATCGTTCGTGGTGAAAAAGGTCGAGCCACGGCCAACGGCAGACAGGACGGCTTCGGTCACCGCCGGATGAGCGTGCCCCAGGATCATGGGCCCGGAACCCATCAACCAATCGACGTACTCATTGCCGGACACGTCCCAGATGCGTCCGCCTTTTCCTTCCTTCACCAGGAACTTGAGGTCATCGGGATACGTGGTGTTGCCGGTGCCGCTGCCGGGAAAGTACTGGGTAGCTTTTTCGAGGAGGTCCCGTTCGAGTGGTGTCCGTTGGGTCATGTTTGCCTCCCGTCGCTCGTATAATTGTTTCTCAATTATACATACCGCCAAATGACGAAGGGGCGGGTTGCGTACCCGCCCCAACTTGACTTTGGGTGCATCGCGGAGTTGCGACAGCGCTATTCGGCTTCCGCTCTGGCCTGGGCCATTACGTCGACCAATTCCTGAACCGAAGCGGCTGAGGACTGCAACGCGGCCTTCTCCTCATCGGTGAGACTGATCTCGATCACCTTTTCCATGCCGCCGGCGCCGATCTTGACGGGAACGCCAACGCAAAGGCCGTTGATGCCGTACTCGCCTTCGAGATAGGCGCAGCCGGGCAGGATGCGCTTGCGGTCCAACAGAATTGCCTCGACCATCTGCGTGATGGCCGCGGAGGGGGCGTAGAAAGCCGAACCCTGCTTGAGGAGAGCGACGATTTCGCCACCGCCGTCGCGGGTCCGCTGCACGATGGAGTCGATGCGGTCCTGGGACAGCAACTCGGTGAGGGGAATGCAGCCGACGGTGGTGTAACGAACCAGCGGCACCATGTCGTCGCCGTGGCCGCCCAGCACCATGGCCTGGACATCGTCCACGGAGACGTTGAGTTCCTGGGCGATGAACGTGCGATAACGCGCGGTGTCGAGGACACCGGCCATGCCGAACACGCGATTGCGCGGGAAGCCGGAGGTCTCGAAGACATTCTGCACCATGGCATCCAGCGGATTGGTAACCGCCAGGATGATGCAGTCCGGTGAATTCTTGACCACTTCCTCGGTGACGGCAGAGGTGATGCGCATGTTGGTGAGCAGGAGATCGTCGCGGCTCATGCCGGGCCGACGGGCAATACCGGCGGTGATGACCACAACGTCGGAGCCGGCGGTTTCCTCGTACCCGTTGGAGCCTGTGATCAGGGCGTCGGTGCCGATGACCGGGCCGGACTCGAGCATATCGAGGCCCTTGCCCTGGGGCAGGTCCTCCACGACGTCAACGAGAACCACGTCGGCGTAGCCGAGTTGGTGGATCCGCTGGGCGGTCGTGGCGCCAACATTGCCAGCGCCAACGACGGTTACTTTGCTTCGCATGTGGTGAGTGGTCCTCCAATCAATGTTCGGGTTGCTAAATTGCGTCGATGATGGCGTTCAAAGTGGGGCTCGGACGCATGGCCTTGGCAGACATATCGTTGTCGGGGCGGTAGTAGCCGCCGATGTCCACGGGCTGGCCCTGACAGTCGATCAGCTCCTGGAGGATCTTGTCCTCGTTTTCGGTCATCCGGCGGGCGACCTCGGTGAAGGGGGCCTTCAGCTCCGGGTTTTTGTCCTGGTTCGCCAATGCCTGCGCCCAGTAGAGGGCCAGGTAGAAGTGGCTGCCCCGGGTATCGAGCTCGTTCACCCGGCGCGAGGGGTTCCTCTGGTGTTCCAGGTGCTCGCCGATGGCCTGGTCCAGCGTTTCCGCCAGCAGGCGCGCGCCGTCGTTGTCGTACACCTCTCCGAAGTGCTCGAAGGAGGCGACGAGGGCGCAGAATTCCCCGAGGGAGTCCCAGCGCAGATGGCCTTCTTCCACGAACTGCTGCACATGCCGGGGAGCAGAACCGCCGGCGCCGGTTTCAAACAAGCCGCCGCCATTCAGCAATGGAACCACCGAAAGCATCTTTGCGCTGGTTCCCAACTCCAGAATAGGGAACAGGTCGGTGAGGTAGTCACGCAGCACGTTGCCGGTAACCGCGATGGTGTCCTGGCTGGCACGGCTGCGGACCAACGTGGCTTTCATGGCGTCGAGAGGAGCCATGGTGCTGATGTCCAGGCCGGAGGTGTCGTGGTTGGGCAGGTACTGGTTCACTTTCTTGATGAGTTCGGCGTCGTGGGCGCGGTTCTGGTCCAGCCAGAAGATGGCCGCCTGCCCGGTGAGTCGGGAACGTGATACGCCGAGCCGGACCCAGTCCTGGATGGGCGCGTCCTTGGTCTGGCACATGCGGAAAATATCGTCGGTCTCAACGCTCTGTTCCATCAGGGTCGCGCCGTTCGCATCGACAACACGGATGGTGCCGTTGCCCGGAGCCTTGAAGGTCTTGTCGTGGGAACCGTACTCTTCGGCCGCCTGGGCCATCAGACCCACGTTGGCGACGCTGCCGAGGGTAGCGGGGTTGAGGGCGCCGTGCTGTTGGCAGTCTTCAACCACAGCTTGGTAAATGGTGGCGTAAGAGCGGTCGGGGATCAGGGCAACGGTGTCGTGCAATTCGTTGTCCGGACCCCAGGTGCGACCGCCGTCGCGGATGACCACGGGCATGGAGGCGTCGATGATGGTGTCGCTGGAAACGTGCAGGTTGGTGATGCCCCGGTAGGAGTTCACCATCATCAAATCCGGGCGGCTGTCGTAACACGCCTGGATGTCGGCTTCGATCTCAGCACGCTTGTCTTCCGGCAAATCCTGGATTTTGGTCAGCAGTTCGGCGACGCCATTGTCGGGGTCCACCGCCACCTGGGCCAGGGCATCGCCGTGCTTGTCGAAGACGTCCTTGAAGAACTCGGAGACCAGGTGACCGAAGATGATCGGATCGGACACGCGCATCATCGTGGTCTTGACGTGCAGGCCCAGCAGAACGTCGTCGGCTTTGGCCCTATCCATCTCGTCGGCGTAAAACCGGCGCAGAGCATTGGCATTCATGACGGCGCAGTCGAGTATCTCGCCGGCCTGAATGGGCATACCCGATTTGAGCTCGGTCACGCTCCCGTCGTTGCCCACGAACACTATGGCGGCCGATCCGGCTTCGGTGGTGGTTACCGCCACCTCGCTGCTGAAAAAGTCGCCATCGTTCATGTGTCCGACGCGGGTCTTGGAAACCTCGGGCCAGTCCTGCATCATCCGGTGAGGATTGCGCTGGCCGTGCTCCTTGACCGCGTTTGACGAACGACGGTCGGAGTTTCCTTCGCGAATGACCGGGTTGACCGCGCTGCCAACCACGCGAGAGTAGCGCGCCAGGATCTCGCGTTCTTCGTCATTGGCGGGTTGGTCAGGGTAGTCGGGGATGTCATACCCCTTGCTCTGCAACTCGGCGATAGCGCCCTTCATCTGGGGAATGGAGGCGCTGATGTTGGGCAGCTTGATCAGGTTCGCCGACGGTTCCAGGCACAGCTCGCCGCACATGCGCAGGTAGTCGGGGATCCGTTGTTCTTCGGTTAGATTGTCCGGGAAGTTGGCGATGATGCGTCCCGACAGCGAGATGTCCCAGGTTTCGAGTTCAATCCCGGAACTCTTGGTGAACGCCTGCAGGATTGGCAGCAGCGAATGGGTTGCCAGGAACGGCGCCTCATCGGTTTCGGTGTAAATGATCTTGGCGGCTTCTGCCATGATCTCCTCCTTAGCAAGTAAATTTCACGGGCCCCTGCGGGTTGCCAAGGATTGTTGGACTACCGGCCCGAATGGAAAACCGGATGCACAGCATCCGGCAGGGTAAAGCCGTAGAGATTATACACACGAATACCAGGGAATGGTACACCCGATGACCGTTTGGAGAGTCCTGTCAGCCCGTCGGTAGTGTGTTACATTGCGCCGGTAAATTGGCTCACCCTCGGGATGACATGAACGATACCGCACCGCCCACGACCCGCCTGCCGCTGCTCAACAAGCTGCTCTTCGCGTCAGATCACATCGGTTTGCAGGCCATTAGTTACTTCCGGCAGTCCTGGATTCTCTTTTTCCTGGTGCCGGCCGGCGAGGGGATGGCCCGGGTGCCGGAACTGACGCTGCTGTGGTTTAACCTGGACGCTCGCGTGTTCGCTGGTTTCCTCGTTTCTGCCGGGCGCTTCATTGACGCTTTCACCGACCCACTCATTGGCTGGTGGAGTGACCGCACCCACAGTCGTTGGGGTCGGCGCATCCCGTTTATCCTCTTCAGCACGCCCTTCTACGGCCTCTTTGCCGCCCTGGTCTGGTTCCTGCCCACGGAGGACGCCAGCCTGTGGAACGCGCTGTACCTCGTCATCATCCTGGAGCTTTTCTTCACCGCCGGGACCATGTCCAGCGGCGCGCTGGAGGCACTGATACCGGAGGTGACCGATACGCCCGAAGATCGGATGGACTTGGTGAGCCTCATTTTCGCTTTTGCATTCGTCGGTGCCGCCATTGGCTTGGTGGTTATCACCAGGATGGTGGACATCCTGGGCTTCCAGTACGTGGGCGTTATCCTGGCTGGGGTCGGCGTCTTTTTCCGCTATCTGTCGCTGTCGGCGGTGTGGCGGCACGCCCCCCGGCACACGCCCCCGGCCCGGGTTGCCTTCTGGCAGGGGGTGAAAGACACCCTGCGCAACTCGCAGTTCGTCTATTATCTGCCTACCTACGTGATGTTCACCACCGGCGTTGGCATGATGCAGGGCTGGATCCCTTTCTTCGCCGCGGTGATTCTGGGCGTCAGCCGTTCGGACACGAGCAACCTTTTCATCGCCGTCTTTGTGGGCGTTCTCGTCGCCGCCATCGGCATCTGGTTGGCATTCAAGTACCTCCATGCCAGCAAGCGCCGCCTCTACGGCCTTTGTCTGCTGGGCAGCGGCGCCGTGTTCCCGCTGCTGGCGCTGGTCGGCCTGATTTCGCCGAGTGGCTTGATGCTGCAAAGCCTGGTCCTCTTTGGTGTCGCCGGGCTGCCCATGGCCGCGGTGTTCCTGCTGCCCAAGGCCATCACCGCCGACATAGCCGACTACGACGAACTGCTGAACGGAGAGCGGCGGGAGGCGATGTTTTACTCGACCCAGAACTTCTTTGAGAAAGTCACTTTTGCCCTGCCGCCGCTGTTGCTGAGCCTGGTGCTGCTGCTGGGCGATACGGTGGACAACCCGCTGGGCATCCAGCTGGCCCCGGTGTTCGCCGGCGTCCTGGCCGCGGCCGGATTTGCGCTGTGGCCGCGCTACCGCCTGCCGGACACGGTGAACCGCGAAACTGTAACGGCGGCCGGCCTGCTGCCGCAAAGAGCCTGACGAGCGCCGGAAATCACGTTGCCAACTGGGCAGCCAAGGCTGCCGGTTCCGTAACGGGCAACTGGCACGCATAGTTCTCGCAGACGTAGGCCGTGGGCAGTCCGTTCTGCATAACCCGCTGCTCCAGCAGCGGCGAGTCCTGCAGCGGCGGGTTGGCGGGATCCGACACTCCCACCAGCACACGGTTGGGCATGAACCGTTGGCTCACTTCGTCCAGCATGGAAGTGGTGGCCGGGTCGCTCGCA
>DAOULH010000058.1:0-2223 GCA_034420475.1 Dehalococcoidia bacterium | reverse complement strand
CCAAAAACGCCGCTGGCAAAGGCGAGCGCACTCACGCCACCATCACCCTGCCGGCGGCGCCTCCGGAGCCGGAGGAGATACCCGGCCCAGTGGTTGACCTGGAACTGACGGCTGCGGCGGACAGCGTAACCGTCAGTTGGACGGCTCCGGCAACCGGCGGCGCGCCCGACGGCTACATCGTGCGCGTCAACCCCGAAGACGGCGGCAAGCGCAAAACCAAGACGCCCAAGGCCGGGAAGACCTCGGTGACCTTCAACAACCTGCAATCCGGCCAGACCTACCAGGTGTGGGTGCGGGCGCAGAACGAGGCCGGCAAGGGCGAGCGGGTGCACGCCAGCATCACCCTGCCGGAGTAGGAAGACGGCCGGGGAGTAACACGCACTCGGCACACCCGCCGCGCTGCGGACACCGGCGTCACCGCCTGCCTCCCGGTGACCGAGCGGGACAACGACAATCCGCAGGGGCGAGGGCCTGCCGGATGACGGAAAGGCCGCCCCGGATCCGGGGCGGCCTGATCATGTTCGAGACGCCGGCCGGGGATTGCCGGGGCTACTCCGCCGGCCGTATCGCTACCGCGCCGCCGTCACGCACGCGGATGTTCAGGTCATGCTCGGCCAGGAGGAGCATACCGATGAGGGGCGTCGGGCCCACCGCGTCGGCGTCAACGTATCGCGGCCGGCCGTCCCAGAGCGCCGTCACGCCATGCACGTCAAAGATTTCCTCGCCCCCGTTGGCCAGGACCGCCGACCCTTCACTCTGAAAGGTCAACTCCAGCTCTGCTACCAGGAGCGGAGGCAAGGTTAGAAAGCCGTTGAAGCCGGTATCGACGACGGCCTCAATATCACGCGCTTTCCCCGACGGGCCTTGCAGGGAAAGGGTAATCACCGGCTCATAGTTGGCGTTGACGAAGCCCTCGATCATCGGTTCCTCGCCGGGGAACCGGCCCCGAAGCTGCGCAGCGTCGGGTAGCCAACCCGCTCACTCAGGACGTTGACAGCGTCCGGGCGCTTGTCGCGCAGACGCTGGGCTGCGGTAACCACCATGTCGCCAATGGCGTAGTCGCCGGTGTCCACGTCGATGGCGACGACTTCCCCGTGGTGGTCGGCTTCAACCAGGTGTCGGATGTCCCGCTCGTAGATTTCTTTGCCGAGACGGGCCGTTTCCGCTCGGGGCCGGCGTGTTGGCGCGTTCACTGTCATCACCTCCGCAAAGGCATCGCTGTTGGTCCACATTCTACACTGCCGGCTGCGGCGCGCCCGGCGCAGACCTGAAGAAGGTCATCCGAGGTCCGCTGGAAGCGGAAACGCTGCATCAGCCGGGTGACGTAGAGCCAGATCTCCTTCACCATAGCCAAGACCGGGAATGCGGTTCGCAAACCGGGGCCGCTGATATAATCATGTAACGAGGTTTCCGGCATGAGCACCGCGATGAACGCCACCGAACGCGCCCGTTTTCTGCAAGCCCTGCGCGAGGACCCCGACTTCCGCGACGAGGTTCGCAGCCTGCTGCTGGGCGACGAACTTTTGCAACTCCCGGAACGCTTCGCCCAATTCGCGGCCTACGTAAACGACTTCATCGAGGAGCAGAAGAAGTTCAACGAGGAACAGAGGGCGATCAACCGGCGCGTCGAAAGGGATCTCGGCATCCTCAAGGGCAACGCCGCCCGCCGCCTGATCCAGCTCCACCACGACACCATACTCGAAATCTTCCAACTGGATTTCGTCCGCACCCTGGGCCGCGACGACCTGTCCCGCATGGTGCGCAACTCCGGCATTGCCACCCAGATCGAATTGGGTCAACGGCGCAGCTTCTACGCCGCCGACCTGGTGCTCGAAGGTACTGACGCCGACGGCATCACCCATTACGTGGCCGCCGAGGGGTCGTTCACCGCCGACCACCGCGACACCGACCGCGCCAAGCGGAACGCCGAATTTCTCACCAGATTCACCGGATGTGCCGCACACCCCATGGTAGCCAGCGTGTCCAACGACCACGAGGTACAGGAACTGGTAAACGCCGGCGCCATCGGCTGGTTCCAGTTGGACCCAAGGGAACTCGAACCCGACTAGTATTCGTTCAAAACAGTAATTGAATTTCTTGGAGGCTCGCACGGGAAGTTCCTATGCTGGCTGCAAATTGAGGTTGCGGGGAGGTGCGGCCGCCATGTCTGGGAAGCGATACACCATACAGTTGATCACGGAGGAACGAGAGCGACTGAACCAG
>DAOULH010000057.1:0-185999 GCA_034420475.1 Dehalococcoidia bacterium | reverse complement strand
TGGACGTTACCAACGAAGACCCCAAGCCTTTCATCTGGACCAAAACCGCCGACCAGATCCTGGCCAACGTGGCCCGCTTTTGCCAGCGCACTTTGAATACAGGACACTAGATGAAAGCCCGAATATCGGTGTATCGGTCACGCAGAGATGCGGCGACTCTGATGGTCGGGCCATTTCTCCTGTCCACCAAAATGACTTTCGGCGGATGTCCTCTTGAGTTGCTCAGTCCGCGGTAATCCTGGTCCTTGGTCACAATTGCCAAGCCGTGCTCCCGAGCATAGGCCCAAATGTCAGTATCCGGAGCGTTTTCAGGTCCGATATCCTTGATGTGCAGCGAGTCCGGGTATAAGTCCGACAATTGTGTTACGAGTTTTGGGACAGATCGTTGTCGAACAAAAGCCTCATGCGGTGTCCGCCGAAATGAAAACCATGCGTCGCTCCTGATCGGCTGCAAAAGCGAAACACGCCAAGATGTCCTCGTGGGTCAGGGAGGGGAAATCGTCCAAAATTTCCGCCTCGGTCATACCTGAAGCGAGGTATTCCAACACGTCGCCAACGGTCATTCGCATACCACGGATGCAGGGTTTGCCGAAACGCTTGTCAGGTTCGATGGTGATTATGTTCCGGTAATCCACCAGGTAAGGATTATGCGCCGGCGAATCGTCAGAGGGGTTCAGCAGGAGGCGAACTGGACGCGCTCCGGTCAATTTGGCTCCGTCGAGGTTGGTTGTAGTGAGGTCTATTCCGGCAAAGTCGATCCCGCTGAGGTCCGCCCTACTGAAGTTGGCGTTAGCCAAATTGGCTCCGGTAAGATTGACGTAGGCCAAGTCTGCGCCTGAGCAGTCAGCGTTGTACAAGTCGCTGCCGGAGAGGTTGGCTCCGTATAGATAAGCGCCGCTGAGGTCGGCGTCTCGCAAGGATGCGTTGATGAGGTCAGCTTCGCCAATGATGACGTTTTTCAGGTTAGCGCCAGACAAGTTGTACCCGATCAAGTCAATTGGACTCAGCACCATTTTCTCGTTATTCCTGCGACGTACCCTCTGGAATTCATTCCGCAGATCGGCGCCGGAAAAGTCCGGCTTAAATTGCTCATCCAACCGCCGGGCATTCCACTTTTCAGGTCCCTCAACCAGCCACTGAATCTGTTCCGGCGCCGGCATCATATAGCCTCCTTTCACCCGGTTCACCCGGTTGCTCCCAACCTGCCATCGAAAGCGATTATAGCAATTCCCCCGCAGCATTCTTTGTCGACCGGCGTAAATCTCCAATGCCCGTTTGCGATTGTGGTGGGCCTAATCTCCCACGAAGCGCGCCAACCGCACTCCACCGGGCTGCTCTTCGTACCACACCGTCACGGTGGTTCCCTGGATCTGGTGGTCCTTCAGGTGCCCGACGGAGACGCCGACCCAGCCCTCAGAGCGAAACTGCCATTCGCGGCCTTCGGCGTCAGTGATGTGGAGAACCCGAAAATGGCGGGGATTGTCGGGGTCGGCGTCCACCAGGTCGATGTGGCCGGTGACCCTGGGCAACCGGGGAAACAGGGAAGCGCCGTCGCCGTGGCCTCCGCCTCCGCTCGCTGGCTCGCCTCCGCACGCCAGGGCAGACGCCAGCACAGCAGCGAGCGCGAATGCTGCGGCGCAGCGAGATGCGGAAGTTATCGGATTTCCCAGGGATTTGCCTCGCGATCAGTGCTGGCGCAGATCACGCAGTGGATGGACCGGGTAGCATCATACGCAACGATTGTAGCAAATCCACGGGTCGTGCTTTATCATTAACGCCGCGGTTGAACGCCGGGCAGGTCGTGTGCCCCTCCGGTGTTCGTCACGCGTTCCAATGGCTTCCATAAGCATCAGCACATCATCGGACGCCGAGCGCCGGCGCGGGCCAACCTGGTTGCAGGGACTGGCCACGGCAACCGTAATTTCGGTGTTCGTGCTGGTCGTCATCGGCGGGGTGGTTCGCGTGACCGGGTCCGGCCTGGGTTGCCCCGACTGGCCGTTGTGCTACGGCAAAGTGCTGCCGCCGCTGGAGTACACGGCGATCATCGAGTACACGCATCGGTTCGTGGCTTCGGTGATAGTGGGGCCGCTGATCCTGGTCACGGCCGGGATCGCGCTGGCCCGCTACCGCTCGGATCGGTGGGTATGGATCCCGGCCGCAGTGTCGGTGCCGTTGCTGATCGTGCAGGGTTTGCTGGGGGGAGTTACCGTGCTGACCCATTTGCCCGGCGGCATCGTCGCTTTGCACCTGGCCACGGCGGAAGCGCTGTTGGCGACCTGTGTGTTCATCATGGTGGCGTCGTATCGCACGCCAATTCGGGCGACTTCGCAACTGTCCACCGGCCACAGCTACCATCGTTGGGCGATTGTCGGCGCGCTCAGCGTTTACGCGGTGATCGTCAGCGGCGCGCTGGTGACGGCCATGGGGGCCACTGGCGCGTGTGTCACCTGGCCGCTGTGCCAGGGGCAAGCCTTCCCGATGAACCACCTCACTGCAGTCCACATGTTCCACCGCTACGTGGTGCTGGCGCTGGGTTTGCTGCTGCTCTATGCAGCCTGGCGCTGCTGGGGCGGCCCGACGGAGCGGGGAGTGACCCTGCGCTGGCTGGCCGTGCTGACCGTTGCCACGTTCGTCATTCAGATAATTGTCGGAGCGGCGACCATCTGGCTCGACTTCCAGGCGCATTGGCGGGCTTTGCACCTGACGGCGGCAACGGCGGTTTGGACGGCGGCGGCGGGCATGGCCATCGTCGCCTATCTTGACGTGCGCACGACCAGTCCCGGCTCCGAGTTGGACCGGCAAGCGGTGCAAGATGGCCAGTAGCGCGCCCGGGTTCCGGCCAGAAGGTGAAGCCACCGAACCGAACGTTTCGGTGTTGGCTGCCGAGACGCCGGGGAATACGTCGGTAATGGCGGTCGCGCGGGATTTCCTGGCGTTGACCAAGCCCAAGATCATCTCGCTGCTGTTGGTGACCGCGGCGGGAGGAATGTTCCTGGCAGAGCAGGGAGTCCCTTCCCTGACGCTGCTGGGCCTGGTCTGGGTGGGCGGCGCGCTGGCGTCGGGTGGGGCCAACGCGGTCAACCATTTCCTGGACCGGGACATCGACCGGGACATGCGCAGGACGCAGGGGCGGCCGGTTGCGGGTCTCCGCGTCGCGCCCCGCTATGCGCTGGCGTTCGGCGTAGCGTTGAATATCGCGGCCTTCGCGTTGTTGGCCACGCAGGTCAACCTGTTGTCGGCGGCGCTGACCCTGTGCGCCAGCCTGTTCTACGTGTTCATCTATACGCTGTGGCTGAAACGCACCACGCCGAACAACATCGTCATCGGTGGAGCCGCCGGCGCGATTCCGCCGATGGTGGGCTGGGCGGCGGTAACCGGAGGGCTGGACCTGCCGGCGGTCTATCTGTTCGCCATCGTCTTTTTCTGGACGCCGCCCCACTTCTGGGCGTTGTCGCTGCTAATTCAAACCGACTATGAGCGCGCGGGCGTGCCCATGCTGCCGGTGGTGTCTTCGCGTCGGCAGACGGCGCTGCACATCTTTCTTTATTCCATCGCGCTGACCGGGCTGACTTTGATGTTCGGGCTGTTGCCGCAGGTGGGGCTGATCTACGTTGCCGCCGCCGCCGCCCTGGGCTTGCCGTTTATCTGGCTGGCCGGGAGGCTTTGGCGTCGTGACGACCGGGGGCGGGCGAAGGCTACGTACCTCTACTCGCTGGCGTACCTGGCGTTGCTGTTCGTTGCCGTGATGGTGGACAGCGCGGTCGGGATTGTGTAGGCGTTAGCCCCTGGCGCAGCGCCCGGAGCGGGGGTTGGTCAAATTGACAGCCATAATCGCGTATGCTATCGTTA
Source organism: Dehalococcoidia bacterium (assembly GCA_034420475.1). Lineage (GTDB taxonomy): Bacteria > Chloroflexota > Dehalococcoidia > Lucifugimonadales > UBA3495 > Bin87. The sequence continues at coordinate 182,150 of DAOULH010000057.1, read as the reverse complement.
CCGCCGCTAGTGAAATTTTGCACATACTGTGGCTGGCCGCTGCCGCAGTATCCGGGGGTTCACGATGGGGCAGTTGCCCTTTGCAGGGGAAGATTCACCCAACGAGCGCCGCGCCGTATCCAGGCCCAGAGCACTAAGTGATATTCCAGTGAACCCCTCCCCCGACACTTCTCCCCGCCGCTTGGGACGGCGTTCGTTGATCACGCTGGCCCTGCTGGGAGGCGTCCTTATTCTCGCGGCTCTGGGCTGCGACGCCGACGGCCACCAGTCCATCCTGAGTTCCACGCCGTGGACTCTGGACGGGGTCGGCGGCCCGGTAGCGCGGGAGCAATTGCTGTTGTTCAACGTGCTGCTGTGGACCATGGTGATCGTGTTCGTTCTGGTCGAAGGGGCGCTGCTCTACGCGGCGATCCGCTTCCGCCGGAAGCCCGGAGACCCGCTGCCCCCGCAGACCCACGGGCACACGCCGCTGGAAATTGCCTGGACCATCGTACCAACCATCCTGGTCCTCGGATTGGGCGCGTGGTCGGTGGTCGTGCTCTTCAATCTTGAGCCGGGCGCGGCGATTGAGTTGGCGCGGGCCGAGGGCAAAGAGCCGGTTCGGGTCGAGGCGGTAGGCCACCAGTGGTGGTGGGAGTTCCGCTACGAGGACCCGCTCCCCGGCGACGAGGCCACCAAGCTCGTTACTACGGCCAACGAAATGCGCGTGCCGGTGAACACCCCCATCATCATGGACCTGAAGAGCGACGACGTGATCCACAGCTTCTGGATCCCGAAACTCGCCGGCAAGCAGGACGTTGTTCCCACCAAGACAAATAAAATGTGGTTCCTGGCCGAAGAAACCGGGATGTACTACGGACAGTGCGCCGAATTCTGCGGAACGGCCCACGCGCAGATGAAGTTCCGCGTCCATGTCATGGAGGACGCGGAGTACAAAGCCTGGGTTGCCGGCTTCGCCGAGCCCGTGCAACTTTCCGCCGAGGCCGCTCGGGGTCAGCTGGTCTTCCTGGGCGACGGCCAGTGCGTAACCTGCCACACCGTCGGAACCTCTGACACCGTGAACCCGGAAACCGGCGAGGGCGTGCAGCACGCGCGGATGCAAACGTACATTGAGTACACCGAGTGGCTCGCCAAGCGCGCCGACGAACGGCTGCTGGACGTGCGGACGGGCAACGAACCTCCGACGGCGTTCGCCGCGCCGAACCTGACGGACTTGAGTTGCCGCGTGACCCTGGGATCCGGCTTGGTCGACCGCAACCGCGAGACCCTGCGCCAATGGGTCCGTGACCCCGACAGCATCAAGCCCGGAAACCGCATGTCGGAACTGGCAGCCATTTACCAGACGCGATTGGACCATCGTGCCGACCTCACTGAGGCACAGTTGGGAGACCTGGTCGAATACCTGTCGGCGCAGGGCCCGGCCGTCTGCTTGCAGTAACGGTCGCAATCCGCGCTATCATATCTCTGTAAACCGCAATTCATCGCCGCTAACGCATCGCCGAAACGCCTGTTGACCGAGCCGCAGCGGAGGACCTGAAACATGGTAACCATAACCGGCGTCATACCCCGCCCCAGCACCTATACCGGCTTGTGGAGCTGGCTGACCACTGTGGACCACAAGCGCATCGGCGCGTTGTACGGCTTTTCCGCTTTCTTCTTCTTCGTGGTGGGCGGGATCGAAGCCGGCATCATGCGGCTGCAGTTGGTGACCTCCGACAATTCGCTGGTATCGGCGGACTGGTTCAACGCCATGTTCACCATGCACGGCACGACCATGATTTTCATGGCGATCATGCCGTTCGGGGCCACCTTCTTCAACTTTTTGATACCGCTCATGATCGGCGCCCGGGACGTGGCCTTCCCGCGCCTGAACGCCTTCTCCTACTGGACGTTCCTCTTCGGCGCGCTCCTCATGCACGCCGGCTTCCTTATCGGGCAGGTTCCCGACGCCGGCTGGTTCTCCTACGCCAACCTGACCGCCGCGCCGTTCAGTGAAGGCAAGGGTCTGGACTTCTGGGCGCTGAGCCTGCAGGTCCTGGGCGTTGCCTCGCTTGCCGCCGGCTTCAACTTCGTGGTGACCATCATCAACATGCGGGCGCCGGGGATGTCCCTGATGCGAATGCCCGTGTTCGTCTGGATGACGCTGGTGACCAGCATCCTCCTGGTGCTGGCGTTCCCGATCATCACCGTAGCCCTGATTGAGCTGACCGCCGACCGGCAGTTCGGGGCCAACTTCTTCAACACCGCGGCCGGCGGCGACCCCATCCTCTGGCAGCACCTGTTCTGGCTGTTCGGCCATCCCGAGGTGTACATCCTCATCCTGCCGGCCATGGGTGTGGTTTCGGAAATCATCCCGACCTTCAGCCGCAAGCCGCTGTTCGGCTATCCCGTGGTGGTGTTCTCCGGCATCGTCATCGCCATCATGAGCTGGGCGGTGTGGAGCCACCACATGTTCACCGTGGGCCTGGGTCCCATCGCCAACTCGGTGTTCACCATCACCACGATGCTGATCGCGGTGCCCACCGGCGTGAAGATCTTCAACTGGATCGGCACCATGTGGAGCGGTTCCATCGACCTGAGGACGCCCATGCTAATGGCCATCGGGTTCGTGGCGCTGTTCATCGTGGGCGGGCTTTCCGGCGTGTCGCACGCCGTCTCCCCGTCGGACTTCCAACAGCAGGACACGTACTACATTGTCGCCCACATCCACTACGTGCTGTTCGGCGGCGCCATCTTCGGCATCTTCGCCGGCATCTACTACTGGTATCCGAAGATCACGGGCAAGATGTACAACGAACTGCTGGGCAAGATCCACTTCTGGCTCATGTTCATCGGCATGAACCTGACCTTCTTCCCCATGCACTACGCCGGGTTGAACGGGATGCCGCGCCGCATCTACACCTACGCCGAGGGGTTCGGCTGGGAAGGCATGAACCTGCTGGCGACCATCGGCTACTTCATCATCGTCATCTCGCTGCTGATCTTCATCCACAACTTCTTCCGCAGCATCAAGAAGGGCGAAGAGGCGGGCCACGATCCGTGGGACGCTCCCACCCTGGAGTGGAGCATCTCGTCGCCGCCGCCGGTGTATAACTTCGCCGAGGTGCCCGTGGTGCGCGGCCAGGACGCCTACTGGATTACCAAGCGTGAGGCTGCCGCCCGCGGCGAGACCGTGCCGGCCGAGGCCCACGTGGACCCCAGCACCATCCACATGCCCAGCCCGTCCTACTGGCCGCTGATCACGTCCTTCGGCGTGGTGTGGATTGCGGGCGGCCTGCTGATCGACGTGGGTTGGGATTACATCCGGTTCCCGATCAGCTTCATCGGCGGGATCATCACGATCATCGGTGTCATCGGCTGGTCAAACGAACCGGCAGCCGAAGAGCACCATGAAGCAGCCGGCCATCACTAAGCTGCTCTGCAAGAACCCGGCTTACTCAGATTAGAACCAGGCAGCAGGCAGGAGGAGCGCGTTGGCTCACGCAGATACCACCCATGCCCCGCCGGCGCATCCGCCGGCCGACCCGGCGGCACACCCACCGGCACACGAGGAAGAGACCACCACCGGGATAAACCACCGGAAACTCCTCATGTGGGTGTTTCTCGGCTCGGACTGCCTCTTCTTCGGCTCCCTGATCGCCACCTACATGGTGTACCGGGGCCAGAGCATCGTCGGCCCATACCCCAGGGACATCATCGACGTCCCCATCACCACCGTCAGCACCTTTGTGCTCCTGATGAGTTCGTTCGCCATGGTGATGGGCGTCGCCGCCGCGCGCAACGGGAACCAGAAGCGCCTCATCCAGTGGCTATGGTTGACCATCGTGCTGGGCAGCATTTTCATCGGCTTCCAGGTGTACGAGTTCAACCTGTTCCGGGTCGAGGGACTGCGCTACGAAACCAACCTCTTCAGCAGCACCTTCTTCACGCTGACCGGGTTCCACGGCGCACACGTTACCCTGGGCATCTTCTGGTTGATCTGCCTGGCCATCGTAGCGGCGCGCAACCCCGCAGGACGACCCTCTCACCTGGATGTTGACATCGCCGGCTTGTACTGGCACTTCGTCGACATCGTATGGATCGTGATTTTCACGCTGCTTTACCTGATCGGCGGATTTGACGGTCCTGCGGAAGCGGGCCACGCGGCGGTGCAGGGATGGAACTGGATCACCGGGCTGATCAGCTAGGTTTCGAGGAGGCAACCACCAGATGAGCGCTAACCCCGGTCAGGAGGCCGTAATGGCCCATGACGATCACGCAGCCCACGAGGAACACGCGGCGCACGAAGATGCCGGCATATCGCGGTTCTTCTTCGGGCGCGTGCCGGAGGGCGTGCATGGTGGACTGAAGCAGTACGGCCTGCTCGCGATTTTCCTGGCCATCATCACGCTGATCGAATTCCTGATCATCGTCCCTGAAGGACTCCAGGGCAGCGGCGTCGTCATTGCCCCGCTGGTGATCCTGTCGGTCATCAAGTTCTTCTGCGTGGTCGCGTTCTTCATGCACCTGAAGTTCGAGAACCCGCTGCTGTGGCAGATTTTCGTCGCTGGCCTCGCCTTGGGCCTCGTGGTCGCCTTGTCGCTGGTCTTGCTGTTCGGCGTTTTCCGGCCCACTCCCCGCGCTTTCTCGGAGCCGCGGATAGAACCTTTCGTGCACCATGCAGAGGATACGCACGCTGTGGTGGAACGCCCGTTGCCGGACGAGTTGCCGCCGCCGGCGAACCCCGCCGACCTGGCTCCGGCCGCGCCGGCCGGCGCCGCCGCGAGCGCATCTCCCGGCCAAACCCTGTTCGTCGGGACTGCGGCCTGCGCGTCGTGCCATACCATCCAGGGAGTGGCCCAGGGCGTGCTGGGGCCGCCGCTTGACGGGATAGGATCCGCCGCGGCCAACCGCATTTCAGGTTACTCGGCGGAGAAGTACATCAGGGAATCGATAGTGGAGCCTGACGCTTACACCGCGGGCACCGCCGATGGCCTCTCCCAGGACTATCAAGAGGGCTTGATGAGCGCCACCATGGCCGGCATCGTGCTGTCCGATGAGGACGTGGAAGCATTGGTTGAATACCTGTTGCAACTCAGGTAGCGACAGCCGCTGATCGGAATCGTTTGGGGGCAGTCGGTCAGGCTGCCCTTCGCTTTTTGTGATGGCTGTTCGGGATGAACGCGGCTTCGATTGCGTGTAAACTGTGCCCAAAATTGGAGAACGCCGTCCTGCCTTGGCCGGCACACCCAGGAGGAAACAGCCATGCTGGTTGACCTGATTCGGATTACCGCCGCGGATGGCATGGAGCTGGACGGAGCGTTTTTCGCTCCGGAGACTGATGCGGCCCCGGCCGGTGCCATTGACGCCGCCATGGTCATTCACGGGTCGGGGCGCAACTTTTACACCCCGGCGACGGCCAACATGGCCAACGACCTGCGGAGCGCGGGGTATGCGGCATTGACCCTGAACACCCGGGGGCACGACACCGTTTGGGTTGACCGGCAAACCGGCGTGGCCGAGGGCAACGCCTACGAGATTCTGGACAACAGCCGGCAGGATCTCCGGGCAGGCATTGACTACCTGGAAGCGCAGGGATACCGGCGGGTTGTCATCCTGGGCCAGAGCATGGGCGCCGTGAAGGTCGCCTACTACGGCGCGGTGGAGAACGACCCGAGGGTGGCGGCGGTGGTGCCCATTTCTCCGGTGCGGCTGTCCTGTTCCTACTACTTGGAGTCCCCGGACGCCGAAGAGTTCCGCGTCAACCTGGAGACCGCGGACCGTATGGAAGCGGAAGGCCGGGCTCTGGATCTTTTCTCGGTGGACTTCCCGATCAAGGAAATGTTCTCAGCCATGGCGTACATCGACAAGCATGGGCCGCTGGAACGGTACAACATTGTGGCCCACGCCCCAAAGATCAGGGCGCCGCTCTTCGTGCTGTCCGGTTCGCTGGAAACGCACACCCGATTGCTGGACGTTCCGCAGGACATGATCACCGCCGCCGTAAACAGCCCCCGGGCGGAGTACCTGGTGCTGGAGGGCGGGAACCACTCCCTGACCAACATGATGCCGGCGGCCGGCGAGGCGGTGGTCAACTGGCTGGCGTCGCTGTCTGCCGATGTCGGCGCCGCGGCCGCGGCGGCCAACTGAGTGATGGTCATATCCAGCTATGGACGCCGATCTCAACTCCATCCAGGTTACTCCCATCGGGTACGTTCAGAGCCGGTTCACCGACTACGCGCCTTCCGATGAAATGCGGGGGCATCCGTCTGACATCGTGGTGCTTCCCGACTTTGCCGACGGCGTGATGGGCCTGGAGCCGGGCGACCGCATCCTGACTTTGTTCTTTCTGCACCGAGCGGAGGCGCGTGGTTACGAACTGCGTCTGCACCCGGGGCACAACCCGGCCAACTCCATCCGGGGTGTGTTTGCCACTCGCAGCCAGTATCGGCCCAACTTCATCGGCGCGACGGTGGCCCTGATCCAGGATGTTGTGATCGACGAGGCAACCGGCGCGGCGATCATCTCCGTGACGGAACTCGACGCCCAGGATCGCTCGCCCGTAATCGATATCAAGCGCCACAGCGATGGGTTCGACGGGAACGTTGCTTAGCATGGGCGTTTTGACACCGCCGGCACGTTCCTATACCATCGCCTGCGGAGTTTCGTTGGGATCAGAAGTCCGCCCGGCCCGAATGCCTGGCAGTTCTGCCCGCGGCCCGTGAGGTGGCCCACACATGCCGATTTACGAGTATCGCTGCCAGTCGTGCGCTCAGGTGAGCAGCTACTTTTTCAAGGTGGCCTCCGCGGCGACCGATGTCAACTGCGAACACTGCGGCGATTACGGGATGGACCGCATCATGTCTTCCTTCTCGCGGGGCCGGACTGAAGCCGATACGTACCGGGACCTCGACCCCCGGTACTATAAAATGGTTGACGACGCTTTGGGCAAAGCCCCGTCCACCACCGACCCGGACCACTATCTGCGCAAAATGGCCCCGTTCTCATCCGCTGAGAAGACGGGAGATCCTTACTTCCACGAATAGCGTGATGGCCGGTCCCGCATCGCGGCGACCGACGTTTCCCGAGCCCGGAGGCAACCCCTGAATGACTGCTGAGCCGATAGTATTCCCGTCGCTGGCCTGGTTTGAAGAATTGCAGCGGCTGGTGAACGATGATCCCGCCTACCGCCAGATCGGCACCGTCGACGCGTCCATGGGCGTCAAGGTAGGCGATGAAGTGATCGTGGTCACCTTTGAGGCGTTCGAGTGCAGCTCGGTGCGGTCCGGCAACGAGTACGATTTGATCAACGTGGACTTCTTCATCGAGATGGAGTCCGATGCCTGGAGAGCCATGCTGGAGAATATCCGGGCCAACGGCGGCGCAGAAGCCGGCCAGACGCTGGTCAGCCTGGACATGCTGAATGAGATTTCCACCAACGCCACCGGAGATCAGCTTCGGGCGGATATGTTCTTCCGGTACAACCAGAGCCTGCAGCACTTTTTTGACCTGTCGGCGAACCTGAACACCGTGTTCGCTGACTGACTCCGCCGGTTCGACACCGGCCTACCTCGCTCCACCCGCAACCATAGAGGACTATCGATGACCACCACCACAGTCTTGGAAGAAGTAGGAATGGACCCGGCGGCGGTGCAGGAATTGGAAAACCTGTTCCGCCGGCAGATTGACCAGGGGCTGCACCCCGGAGCCGGCCTCGCCGTCTACCGACACGGCCGCCTCGCGGTTGACCTCTGGGGCGGATTGGCCGACGACGCCGGCGGCGCTCCGGTTGCGGCCGACACGATGTTCATCCTCTATTCTTCCACCAAGCCCTTAGCGGCGGCCTGCCTGCACGTCCTTTGGGAGCGGGGGCAATTGGACTGGGATGACGCCGTGGTCAAGTACTGGCCGGAGTTCGCCAAGCACGGCAAGGACGCGGTGACGGTCCGTCATGTGCTGACCCATAAGGGCGGCTTCCCGGAAACTCCTCCGGAGTTGTCCTGGGACCGTTGGCAGGACTGGGACTACGTGGTCGAGTGCATGGAGGACATCATCCCTGATTATCCCGCCGGGCAAATCATGGCGTACCACCCGCGCAACTTTGGCTGGGTGATCGGCGAGTTGGTGCGCCGGATTGACGGACGCCACATCGGTGTGTTTCTGCGGGAGGAGATCCTGGACCCGCTGGGTTTGCACGACGGGTACGTAGGGCTGCCTCCTGAGCTCGAGCCCCGGGTTTCCCGCATCCACGCCATGGAAGACTGCGACCGCCCGGGCATGATACGTCCTTACAACCGGCCGGAAGTGCACCAGGCGGTGCATCCCGCCGGTGGCGGCATCTTCACCGCCCGCGATCTGGCCCGTTTCTACGCCATGATGTGCAACGGCGGCGAGTTGGACGGTGTCCGCATCCTCAAGCCGGAGACAGTGGCTGAGGTTACGCGCCTCGATTCCGAGACCAACGACTTCTCCCTGGGTACGCGGATGCGCCGCTCGTTGGGTCTGGTGCTGGACGACAGCCGCATGGGAGCCACCACCAACGCCGGCGACGGCCTGGGAACCTTCGGACATGGCGGGGCCGGAACTTCGGTGGGTTGGGCCGACCCTGGCATAGGCCTGGCGGTGGCGTACATCACTAACGGATTCCGCGCCAGCGCCACCAACAACCCCCGCCTGGCGGCCATTTCGCGGGCGGTGCGGGCGGCCTGCCGGTAATAGGGTCGACGGAGCATGGCATCCATCATCTACCACCTGGCGTTCCGCTCCGATTGGGAAGCTGCTGTCGTAGAGGGCGAATACCGGGCACCGTCGCTGGCGGAAGAGGGCTTTATTCACGCCAGCAGCGACGAGGCGCAGATGTTGCAGGTCGCGGCGCGACTGTTTGCCGGCCGAACCGATCTGCTGGCATTGGACGTGGACACCGAGCGTCTGCCCGAAGGATCGCCGCTGGTGCGGGAACCTTCCCGTTCGGGCGAGATCTACCCGCACGTTTACGGCCCCATCAACCTGCATGCGGTGGTCCGCATCCGTGCGTTGGCGCCGGATGAGACGCAACCGAGCGGATTCGCGCTGGGCGGGGGCGGGTGACCGGAGCCCGACATTCGGTACACTGAAGAGCAGCTTTCGTCCATTCGCCGGGCCATCGCCGGTCTGGTCGGCATGGGTGAAGACGACATTGTGGAGAGGGATGCCGCAGTCCGGGATGGCAGGTGTCCCGGGCGCCTTTGGCCGCTGTGGCCCCTTGCCGGTCACGACGATGCGCTGTGGAAACTGCTCGTTGAGGATGAACGTATCGAGGGGTTTTCGGTTTACGGTTTGTTCCCGGCGTCTTACGATCTGGTTTATGGCCCGGCGCCGGTCGATGTAGATATTCGCTACGACGGGCGCACCCGGGGGCGCGTGGCGATCATCACCGGCCGGCTCCGGGGGCAAGCCGTCGGCATCGTGATCAAGCCATGCCAGAGCCCCGGCGAGTCTGAGATCGTCAGGATTGCCGGCGGCCTCGGATTGGGACCACGGCAGTTGCCGAGCATTGATGGTTTCCTTACCGAGGAGTTCGTACACGGTCCCTTTCTGACTGATCTGAACCCCGAAGAAGCCACGGCCGAGCGGATGCAGGGCATAGGGCACGAACTGGCAACGGGCCTGTCGCGATTGCACGCCGCCGGCATTTGCTACAACGACGCCACGGCCTCCGACCCGGACGGAAGGTCCCATACCATTCTGCTGCCGGAGGGCAGTATCCGCCTGATCGATTTCGGCGTGTCGCTGCTGCTGCGCGATCATCCGGTGAACCTGACCTTCCACGACGCTTACAACGCCGCTCGCACCGATCCCATGTTCCGACTGTTCCGGCAGATGACCTCGGACGCCGACCCGGAAACTTTGGGCAGGTTTATCAATGACTACGGCCGACGTCTGGCGCAGCAATCGGTTGAGGATATCCAGTCCCGGGACTGGCGCATAGTCGAAGAAGGAGCCTCCGTCATCGCCGGTATCTACGGGTCCGTGGCCGCCGACGCATTGCGAGCCGGAATTGCAGCCGGGAAGTCCGCCAACGCATAGTCGGTGCTGGCGGTATCAAATAGACTCGCCCCCACAGATCTGGCGGGGCTTGAGAGCGCGTGGTCGCTGCCAGCAAGAGCCACACACGTGCGCCACACCACAGTCCTGGCCCACCGCTGCCAACGACCTGATGGAGTGCCTTGCCATTTCGGGGCGGCTCAAATGTGAAGATTGATAAGAAAATCACAAAAAAGGCCAAAATCTGGTAATCTAGGCGCGTGTATTTCGTTTACGTAATGTGGTTAAATTGGCCGCGGCCGGCAGCGAGGCGTTGGGGATGTGAAGTGGGGAAGGCGGGGCGCTTCGCGGTCGGCTTTTTGCGTGCATAGCCCGGAGGAATGCCGGCTTGGGACCATCAGGTACGAAGAAACTGATCGCGGTCGGAATCTCCGGAGCGCTGGCATTGTCCCTGCTGTTCGTTGCGGCGTGGATGGTTTTTGCCGGCGGCGCCGGTGAACGGGAGCCCGATGGGGTCCAGATAATTGCGCCGCCAGAGACCACTGAGCCCGGCGCAGTTGGATCTCCCGAGGCCGCGGCCGCGGCGCTGACGCCATCGCCGACGGCCCTTCCGGAGGAGATCACCGTGTACATCACTGGGGAAGTGGTCAATCCGGGTGTGTACTCGGTGGCCCGGGGTGAACGGCTGGATGCCGTATTGCGGCTTGCCGGCGGACCCACCGAGAGCGCCGATCTGAGCCGGGTCAACTTGGCGGCTCACGCTGTCGACGCGGCCCACTACACCATCCCGTCCGCCGGTGAGCCTGCCGAACCTGGTGAATCTTCGGGTGATGGGTCGGCCCCGAGCGCCGCCGAAGCGAGCCGGTCTGAAAGTTGCCGGCCGCCGGTGAACATCAACACGGCCAGCGCCCAGTGCCTGGAGGAGACCCTCCCCGGCATCGGCAGCGTCCGGGCGGAGTCGATTGTCGGACACCGAGAGCAGCAGGGGCCTTTCGCCAGCGCCGAGGCGATTACCGAAGTCCCGGGCATTGGCGATGGCATATTCCGGCGGATCGCTGAACTGATCACGGTTGACCCGCACTGAGCATGTTCTCCCTGCGACGTCCCGCCGGCGCGTTGGTCCCGTCCGGCTAGCCGGACTGCGCGGCAAGGGCGCCACGATACCGGCTGGAGATGCGGACATTCCCGGAGCTTGCCGTCGCAGCAGTGATCGCCGGCGTGGGTCTTGCGCTCTGGTTCGATACTGCCCTGGCCTCGCCATGGCCGCTGCTGATGCTGGGGCTGGCGGCGGTTGCGTTGGCCGTCGGCCTGAAAGTGGCGGGGATTCCCGCCGCGCCGGTGGTTTTGGGCGCTGCCTTGATATTGGGAGCCTGGCGTGGCGAGTTGGCCGCTGATACGTCGGCGCCCCCGGTGCCGGAAGGCCCGGCCGCGGTGACGGTACTCGTATCCGACGCGCCAACTGCATCGGGAAGCCGGGTTCGCTTCCGCGGAGAGGTGGTCGCTGATCCGATGCGGGAGCCTGGCAGCGTTCCCGTTGGAACCGGCCTGCTGGTGTATGCCCTGCCTCCGCCCGACCTTGCGGCAGTGCGCGGCACACCCCATGTTCGCTACGGGGACACGCTTCGCATATCCGGCAGTTTGGAAAGACCTGAGCCTATTGGGGACTTCGATTACGCCGCGTGGCTGGAAGCGCAGGGGATCGCGGGTGTTTTGTGGGCGCGGGAAGCGGAAACGGTATCCACGAGTGGCGGTAATCGGGCGACGGCCACGCTGCACCGGTTGCGGGCAAGATTGGCGTCCGCTTTGCAGCGAGCCATGCCGGCTCCAGAGTCAGGATTGGCGCAAGCGTTGCTCCTTGGCATCCGAACCGAGCTCCCGGCGGAGGTGAAAGCTTCGTTTCGCACCGCCGGCATGTCCCATCTGCTGGCCATATCGGGGCTGCACGTCGGTATTGTGCTGGCGTTGGCGTTGGGCATCGGCTCGGCGACGTTGGGCCATGGTAACCCGCTGGTCATATTTGGCGCGATGGCGACCGTTTGGGTCTATGCGGTCGTGTCCGGGCTGGACCCGCCGGTGGTGCGGGCGGCGATCATGGGCAGCCTGGCCCTGGCGCAGGGACTGACCGGTCGCGGGATGCGCGGGCTGACTGCGCTGGCGCTCGCCGCCGGCGTAATGGTGTGCGTCGATCCAACGCTGCTGATCAGTCTCTCGTTTCAGCTCAGTTTCACGGCGATGGCCGGGGTGATTGTCGGTCTGCCCTTGATCACGCTCTTGTCTGGCGCCGTCGCGACGTTTGCCGGCGGCTCGAACGTCTGGGCCTCGAGATGGCTGCAGTATGGTCTGACGTTGTTGATCGCCTCTGTCGTCATTTCCACTACGACCACGCTGGCCACAGTTCCGCTGACCGCGATGCACTTCGAGGAGATTCCGGTCATGAGCGTGCCGGCAACCATTCTGGCCATGCCCGCCATGCCCATGGCGCTGGTGGCCGCGGCCGCAACGGCCGCGGCAGGTGTTGCAGTTCCCTGGTTGGCACAGGGGTTGGGCGTTTTGGCCTGGGCTCCGGTTGCATGGATTATTCAGGTGGCGGAGGCGATGCCGCCGGTGATGGCTCCGGCCGGCTGGGTAACATCCACCGTCGCCATAGCATGGTACGCGGGCCTGACCGCATTGGCGTTGCTCATGGCGTCACGACGGGCGCGCCGGTTCGCTGCCGGGTGGAGACGCGGACCGCGGTGGCGCCCCAGCGGAGTTGTCGGCTTTACGGCGGGAGTGGCGCCGGTTGCTGTCCTGGGCGCCATCCTGCTGTTGGGCCAACTGTCGGCGACGCGGGCGGACGGAATGCTCCACGTTCACGTTCTGGACGTAGGACAGGGTGACGCCATCCTGGTGGTGACCCCGCAGGGCCGACAAGCGCTGGTTGACGGCGGACCGGATCCCCGGGTCGCGTTGGTAGAGTTGGGCCAGCGTTTGCCCCCGGGCGACCGGAACCTGGATGTGGTGGTGGCGACTCATCTGGACAGCGACCACGCCGGCGGCTTGATCGGCGTTCTCGACCGCTACGACGCCGACATGGTCATGCAGGGACCTGTATCCTCGGAGTCGGCGCTGTTTCACCAGTGGCAATCGGCGCTCGATCAGCATGAGCATCCTGCGGTCCGGGTGCGGGCCGGGCATCGCGTCCAATTGGACTCGGGCGTCGTGATGGAAGTCCTGCATCCGCCGGCAGGAAAGACACCGTCGCGCATCGATCCCAACACCAACAACCTGAGCGTCGTTATCCGCCTGACCTACGGGGAGGTTTCTTTTCTGCTGACCGGCGACGTCGAGCAGGATGTCGAGCGATACCTGGTTGATACCCGAGGTGAAGGGCTGCGTTCCGACGTGCTCAAAGTGGCCCATCATGGCAGCCACTCGTCAACGTCGGCGTCATTCCTGCGAGCAGTCAGTCCGGAGTCGGCTGTCATTTCCGCCGGCATCGAGAACCGCTACGGACACCCGCATGAGGAGGTCATAGCTCGGCTTGGAACAATGATCGGCGACGAGAGCGTATTCATCACGGCTCGCGACGGCACGGTAGAATACATCACCGACGGCGCCGCATTGTGGGTAAGGACGCACTCAACCTCGCCGCCATGATCATCTGCCATCACATCCGACCTGTGCCCAATTTTGTCATCGCGAGGAGCGACGCGGCGATCCCGTTCCCGCAGCAGCGTTCCATGCCCCAACGAGATTGCCGCGCTTCGCTCGCAATGACAGTTCCGGCGGATTGGGTACTGGTAAGCCGTCACGTCGCTGGCATTGCGTTGCCGGCACGATGCTATAATCTGCCCATGGAGCCGATAGGTGTCTCTTCCTCATGCCTCGCCCCGGTCGTCGCTATTGACGGCCCCGTCGCGTCCGGCAAAAGCTCGGTGGGGAAAGCCGCGGCGCGGATAGTCGGGTTGCGGTTCCTGGACACGGGCGTAATGTATCGCGCCGTGACGTGGCTGGCCCTGCACCATGGGATCGCCGCCACCAACGCCGGCGCGGTCGCCGAATTAGCCGCGCGTTGCCGGATGGAACTGCCGCAGGAAGACGACAGCAGTACAACCATTTTGGTTGATGGCAAGCCGTTGTGCGACGAACTGGTTACCGCGGAGGTGGACGGCAGCGTATCGGCGGTTTCGGCCGTGTCCGCCGTCCGGGTCGAGCTGGTTAAACAGCAAAGAGACATCGCCGGATCCGGGGGGATAGTCATGGCCGGCAGGGATATCGGGTCCGTCGTGTTGCCCGAGGCCGACCTGAAGCTCTACATTGATGCCGCGCCGGAGGAGCGTGCCCGGCGGCGACACGCTCAGATCGTCCTGGCAGATCCCGGGGTTCCATACGAGCAGGTTTTGGCCGAGACGTTGCGGAGGGACCGCATGGATACGGAACGCGCCGACTCCCCTTTGGTGGTAGCCGCCGATGCCGTAGTCATCCGGACGGATGAAATGGACTTTGACCGGGCCGTGTCGGCTGTGGTGGAGGCCGTCCAGTCCGTCGCGGGCAGCAATCAGGCCGCTGAACGGTACGGGTAATCGTCATGGCATGGCTTTATCAGCCCAGCAGGCGCTTCGGGCAAATCATCTGGAGCATCACCGGCCGGTTGACGATTACCGGCCAGGAGGCGATGCCTCCCTATGGCCCGCTGCTGGTCGCCAGCAACCATCTTTCGCTGAACGATGCGGGGACGCTGGTCGTGGCGCTGCCCCGCCAGATCATCTTCCTCGCCAAGAAGGAACTGTGGGAAAGGCCCATCGGCCGGTTTTACTGCGACGCGGTTGGGGCCGTGCCGTTGGACCGACAACGAGGGGGCGGCGGCGCCCTGCGCTATGCGCTAGGAGCGCTGGAGGAAGACAAGGCCATCCTCATGTTCCCCGAGGGGAGCATCAGCCCCACGGGTCAGCTGCAACGGGCCAAGACCGGTCTGGCCTGGCTGGCGTTGAAGACCCAGGCTCCCATCTTGCCAGTGGGCATCGCCGGCTCCGAAAAGTTTGCGTCCTGGCACATGCCGGTGCCGCTGGCGAGTTGGCAGGTGAACATCGGGACCCCGTTCACGCCGCCTCAGGTGGACGGCCCGATCACCGACGCGCTGCTGCGCTCGGTAACGGACATGGTGATGGAGCGGATAGCGGCGCTGCTGCCGGAATCGTACCGCGGCGTCTACGCCGAAAACCTCCGGCCGCGGACGGTCGAAATCCCGCAGCGCGGCTGACGGGTCGGTTGGGAACCGTGGCTAGCGGCGTGGCGCTATCGCGGCGTCTCGCTCCCGCGGATGGTCGTAGTCCATTGTTTCATCGTCGAGGATGCGTTCCAACTCGGCGGCGCGCATGTTGATGGTATCCATGATCGCGGGCGGAATACCGGCATGCTCGTTCACGTAGCCGGTCAAGAGCTCCAGTTCGTCAAACCCCTGGAAACAGTCGACCACGCCGCGCAGTGAAGACGAGAAGTACTGCGTGTCGTGACCCACGCCGCGGCCCACGGAGAAGTGATAAACGTACTTCAGGTTGTCTTTCAGGAACTTCACCACCGGGAAGAAATCGCTGTCGCCGGAAACCAGGACCGCCGCATCGAAACTGTCCATCTTCGAGATCATGTCCACGGCGATGCCGATGTCGACCCCTTTCTCGCCCACCTGGGTGCCCTGGAAGTTTATGTTGCCGTCATAATCGTATTCGAGGCGGTACGGTCGGAACGGCTGGACCACATATTGCCCCACGTACCTGAATTCCAGGAAGTTGGTGTTTTGCTGGATCTCCTCGAACACCGATTTGCGCAACTGGTGGAAGCGGCGGAATTCGTGCTCGTACCAGTCCTGCGCCTTCTGAATGACCAGGTCAGTAGTGAGCTCGGGGATCCGCATGCCGTAGTCGTCGACGATGCGTTGGGCGCGCCACAGGTTGGGGGACCACGGCGTGATGTTTTCCGCGTAGTACCAGTAAACCCTGACCAGTTGGTGCTGCCATCCGGTTACGTAATCGAACTTCGCCAGAGCATCCTGGAAAAACTCCTGCCACCGGAAGTGTTTCTCATCCAGGCGGTATTCCGGATTGTTGGGATGTGGCGGATCGGATCGGAAATGGAAGTCCCTAAGGTTGTGGCGGAAGTTCTGTCCATCCACAAAAATAACGGTCTTCAAAGTCATTTCGGTACTCCTTGTCATTACAAGGCTGGACATAAACTGGGGGAAACGGCCTGTGGCCAATGAAATATATGCGAGGCCAATGATGAGCGAACCGTGCGCGGAGCGTCTTTGTCGGCTCCTAATTGAGTGCGCCGGCCTGTTCAGTCGGCCGGCGCAGTGATGTCGATCTCGTATCGGTCCAGCAGTTCGTCCAGTTGCTCCGCCGTGCGATCGTCGGGCGGAACCAGCGGCAAACGGGGATCGCCAACGTCAAAGCCGACGCGGTTCAGCCCGTATTTGACCGGGATCGGATTGGAGACGATGAACAGTCCTTTGAACATGTCCAGCAGGCGCAGGTGCTCGGCGCCGGCCGCTTCCACGTCGCCTTCCAGCACCAACCCCATCATCTGCTTGATTTGGGCGCCGACCAGATGCGCGGCTACGCTGACCACGCCGTACCCTCCCATGGACATGATCGGGAAGGTTTCGTCATCGTTGCCGGACCAGACGCGGAAGTCATCGGGAGTATCGCGGATTACTTTCGCGATCTGAACCGGGTCGCTGCTGGCTTCCTTGATCCCGATGATGTTTTCGATCCGGGAAAGCCGCACCGTGGTGTCGTTGGTCATGTTCAGGCTGGTCCGGCTGGGAACGTTGTACAGCATACCGGGGAGGTTTGTGCACTCTGCCAAAGCGCGGAAATGCTGAAACAGTCCTTCCTGGGGAGGCTTGTTGTACGCGGGCACGGTCAGCAGAAGAGCGTCGGCGCCGACCTGTTCCGCTTCCTGGCTGAGCTCGATGGAAGCAGCAGTATTGTTGTCGCTGGTGCCGGCGATCACTGCGCCTCGAGAACCGATTGCATCCTTGACTTCGCCGTAGAGGCGAGCCTTTTCCTCCATGGACAACGCCGGGCCCTCTCCGGTAGTGCCGGTAATCACCAGTCCGTCCGAACCGGAGTCCAACAGCGCCACAGCGAGGCGCTTGGCTTGTTCGTAGTCAACCTGCCCGTCAGCGTCAAACGGCGTTACCATAGCGGTAATCAGCCGGCCAATTTCAGTCGGCATAACTGCTCCCTCCTCCGTTGCTATTGCTAGGCAGTTTGCATCATGCTCCATCATGTTTGATGGCGAGCGCTTTCGATACTCCGCCCATTATACACATATAGCGTGCTATGGCAAATGTTCTCTGTACATCTGAATGTGAGTTAGTTCTTCCTGCCGTGAACTGCCCCGCGGGCGACGGCTTCCTCGGCAATCTGCAGGGCGTTGAGGGCTGCTCCCTTGACCAGGTTGTCGGTGACCACCCACATCGCCAGACCGTTGGGGTGAGAGGCATCCTGGCGGATCCTTCCCACGAACACGTCGTCCGATCCGGCGGCGTCGATAGGCATGGGATAGAGAGACGCGCCCGGATCGTCGAGCACCGTGACGCCGGGCATCACGCTCAACATCTCCCGAGCTTCGCCCGGAGATACCGGCTCGTCAAACTCCAGGTGTGTGGCCACGCAGTGAGACACGAACACGGGCACGCGCACGCAGGTTGCTGAAACCGCAATATCCGGTGCATGCAGGATTTTTCGGCTCTCGTCGATCATCTTCTGTTCTTCGCGGGTGTATCCCGATTCCGTGAAACTGTCGATTTGGGGAATCACGTTGAATGCGATCTGCTTGGGCTGAGCGTCCGGCTCGGCCGGGCCGCCGTGCATGACGGTACGAGTCTGGCCTCGCAACTCGTTCATGGCGGCCCCGCCGGCGCCGGAAACCGACTGGTAGGTGTCGGCCACGATGCGACGTATGGGGCTGGCCTGGCGGAGCGGGTGGACCACCATTACCAGCGGGGTGGTGGAACAATTGGGGATGGACACGATGCCGTTGTGCCAGTCCAGGTCTTCGCCGTTAACTTCCGGCACCACCAGGGGCACTGCCGGGTCCATGCGGAACGCGCTGGAGTCGTCAATGACCAATGCTCCGGCGTTTGCCGCCATTGGCCCGAACCGGCGCGAGTCCTCGGTGCGCGCCGAAATGAACGCGATGTCGACGTCGGCGAAGCTGTCATCGGTGGTTTCTTCCACCGTGAACGGTTTGCCGTTTACCTCCAGCTTGCGACCCGCTGAACGCTTGGATGCCAGGAGCTTCAGGTTATGGTGGTCCGGATAACGAGCCTCGATCAGGCGGATGGTCTCCTGCCCCACCGCGCCCGTGGCCCCAACGATAGCGAGTTTCATGCCCTGAAGGTCCATGTTGTTCCTGCCGTGCTTAGATATCGAAATTGCGAATCGACGCGGGCGAGCGACCCGCGTGATTCCTTTCCTATGATCAGGGTACAACTAGCCGCCTTATCCGTCTATAATAATGTACGCGGGTAACCGTTCAGAACTCAGGAGGTTGTCATTGCGAGGCGCTTGCGCCGTGGCAATCTCGACGCCGTTGCTGCAACGTCTGTCCCAAAGGACTCTCCTACGCCAGCGAGATTGCCGCGCTACGCTCGCAATGACACGTCCCCGCAAGTCTGAACATTTACGTAGGCGAGGAGCGGGGGACTAAAGTCCCAGCACCGCTTCCAGTCCCACGGTCAAACCGGGCCGGCGCACGACCTCGCGGACACAGCGGAGCACTCCGGGCATATAGCAATCTCTGCCCAGCGTGTCGTGTCGGATGCTCAGGGTTTGTCCCGCCGCGCCGAAAATCACCTCGTGGTGGGCACTGCGACCCGGCAGCCTCAGGCTGTGGATTCCGACCCCGCCCACGTCGCCGCCGCGAGTTTCCGGCAAGTGATGGACGGTAGTCTCGTTGCGCTGGAAGTCACTGCCCCGGGAGTCCCGGACGCCGCGGGCGATGGCCAGGGAAAATCCGGAAGGGGCGTCGATCTTCATCTCGTGGTGGGCTTCGACCACGTCGACGTAATCGAAGAATTCGGCCGCCTGCTCCGCAAGTTTCTTGAGTACCACCGCGCCCAGGGCGAAGTTCGGGGCCACGATCACGCCGATGCCATGTTCGCGGCTCATCGTGTCCAAGGTTTGCAGTTGGTCGGCGTTGAGCCCGCTGGCGCCCAGCACCATGTGGATGCCGCGACTGGCGGCCAATGGCGCCGCTTCCATGCAGGCGTCGGCGTGGGTGAACTCGACCATCACCTGCGGCTGCGTGGCGTCCAGCATGGAGGCCAGGTCGGTGGACAGCGGTACCTCGCCGGCCGGCGTGGGCAGCACGTCGCCCCTGGGAGTATGGCAGGTGGCGCCCACCAGCGTCACGTCGTCCGCCGCCGCCACCGCGCGCACGGTTTCCGCTCCCATCCTGCCCGTGGCGCCGTGCACGACCACCGAGATCGCGCCGTTGTTGGTTGGGATCGTCATAGCTGCACCTCGCCGTCGATTGTGGGATGTCTTTTAGTGACCGCGCCTATGTTACCCGGTTCCGGCCATAGCGCAGTCGTACCGTTCCAGACACGAGTTGACCACCAGGTCGATATCTTCGGAGAGAAGATAGCGTTCGTCGGCCAGCCTGGTCGCAGCGTCCCTGACCCTGGAGGCGTACTCTTCCCGGCTGGCATACCGCGATTCGAGCGACGGGCGAGGATCAGAGGCGGCGTTGCGTTGGGCCTCCGTGGCCGGGAACCAGTGCGTGGAGCCCTGCATGGATATCAGCTGCTCTGGCGCTCCGGTGTCAGGGTGGCGCAGATTCCAGCCGGTGTGAGTGCCCACGGGGACGGTGAGGTCCGGCAACCGAACCCCGGCCGCATCGTTTCCGTCGGCGTCCGCGGCCGGAACCAGGTGGGGATACTCCCGGCCTTCTTTCACCGGGTAGGACGCGATGCCGCGCTTGGCGTAGGACCCCACGTCGATTTCGCGAATGCGCCAGAGGCGGTTGGGATCCGGCAGGCTTCGGTCGGGAACCGTCGTCGAATTGACCAGGTAATCTGCCCCGGTTGTCGCCGTGCCGTCGTGCAGCCTGGGGTGCCGGCCGGGCGGTGGCTCGATCCCCTCGGATACCCAGCGGTCGAGGTTGAACAGGGCCGCCCGGAGCAGCGGAATGTAGTCCACCGCGTTGTAGGGATGCATACCGGTGGAACCGTCCGGACCTTGCCCGACCATCAGATCGGGATCGCCCGGCAGATGCTGCGTGCCGGCGAACAGGTACCGCCGCGTCTCCGGGGCCGCTTCCAGGTCATGGACTCCGGCGCTGTCGATATGGGTAAGGGCCGCATCGCCGCGCCAGTATTCGGCCGCGGAGTCGGTATAGATGATCTTCGGCACGGCGTCCAGTTCGCGCAGTCGCCGTAGCAGGCCGTCGGTTTGTTCTGTCAGCGGATCGGTGAGCGTGTCGTCGGCGAACGGGAACTGGTGCCCGAAGCCCGGGTTGGACTGGCACGAGGGTTGGGCGAAACGATGGTTGAACTCGCCCATCCGCCCGCCGGCCACGTGCGGCAGCAAGCCATCGAACACCGGTCGCCCCTCCTGGTCCAGGTTCAGGCCCAGGTAGAGCATGTGGCGGAGCAGCCGTCCGCATTGCGAGACGCCGTGTCCATAAACGCGCTCGTACCCGCGGTGCACCGAGTTGCCGTCGGAGGGTTCGCGCAGCCAGGTGGCGGCCTCGCGGATGGCCAGCATCCCGCACCCGACCACCACCGGGTTGGCGGCGGTGTAAATGACGTAGTAGATTTTGCCCGGCTGGAACCCTGACTCCAGGGTGACGTGCTCGGGGTCGGGGAAATGCCATTGGGATCGAGGAATCACGGTGTCGGGACCGTCCTCCCAGTCGCGTACCAGCAGCATGGCGTCGGGGTCGTTCGGGTCGGCCACCGGGTAGGGTTGGTGTTCCCGGTTGGCCAGCAGGCGGGTGCGTTCCTTCAGGTTGGGGCGCATCTCCACGCAGGCCTGCCCGGTCACGGGTTGGCCATCGATGCTGATGCCCGGAGCGTCCAGGCCGAGCAGAGCGTTGCTGCGATACACGTCCCACTGCCAACCAATGGACAACACGGAGTACCCATGGCGGAGCAGGAACCCATCGCCTTCAGGAATGGCATCGGAGTCGATGGGCGGCGTCGGCCCCCGATTGAAAAACGCGACCGTGCGGCGGCGGCCTCGATTGACAACTTCAACAATCACGCGACCGTTGCCTTTCGATGGGTCGCGTGGCGCTACCAGGGTGAAGTCAGACTCGAACCGGACGCAGCCGTCCTCGTCCACCGGAGCGTATTCCAGGTCAACGATGGCCGAATTGGCCGGATTGCCCGGGTCCACCGCATATCCGAGCACGCCGTCGATGCGCTCGTAATGTCCGGTCGCGCCGAACGGTGTGCCGTCGGCGTACGGGCGGCGGCTTTTGATGTCAACAGAGACGACGGGCATGACGGTCCTCCGGGATTCGGTTCGGTTGATGGGATGTTAGCAACGCGCCGGCGGGGGGTCAAACACGAGCCGGGGTTCACGGGTTGGCGTTGGTAGAACCCTTCCCGATTGGCCTGGGACGTTGACCATTGCTAGCGCCATGCTGGCAAGGCTTATCGGTCAAATTCCGCAGCAGCCTTTGGTGCTGGTTTGAGGATGGGTTGAAAATGTCATGGAGAGTCGGTAACCTGCGAGTTGACGACCATCCGCACCACCGACGAGATGCGCCGCGCCATCCAAAGCCTGCCGCCGGAACGCTACGAATCGCTGTCTACTACGAAAAGTGGACCGCTGCCTTGGAGATCCTGCTGATTGAGAAGGGGATCCTGACGGCGGCAGAGACTGACGCCAAAGCTGCCGAGTTGCGGAAGCAGGGGTTGTAGTATCGTTACGGGCGAAAGCGGAGGCCAAACCATGGCGACGCAAAAGCGTGATACTTGCATCAGTTGCAAGTATTTTGCCTCATTCAGTTGGACAGCAGACGGTCCCTCACCGGACGCTAACGATCATTGGACGCTAACGATCATTGGACGCTAACGATCATTGCTATGGTCTACCACCGTCTCACGGGTTCGTCGGCTCCCCCGAACGTCGGAGACCGGTAGCTCAACCAACAGACTGGGCTTGTTCCCTATACCAGCGGGTTATCTAAAGGAGAACCCTCATGGAAAGCAACAAGAGCAGTACCCCATCCGTTAACGCCAACTTCGCCGCAACGGTAATCAACCGGGCGGCGGAAATCGTCGCCGGCACTGTGCCAGCAGCGGAGGCCGGGTGCGACGCTTTCAGCGCGCTCCAACAGGCTAAGGACGAGTTCATAGCCGCCGAAACTCTCCGGCAGAAAAAGGGCCGAACCTACGCTTGGCCGCTGCTGCTCAAGGACATCGGGCAGTACATCAAAAGCCGCGAGCCTGCGTTTGCGGACTCCCGCCGCCCTCCCATCGCCGATTGGAGCGAGGCAACTGACCCCGTTGCAGTTGCGCAAACCTTGCGGGAGGCTGCGCTCCCCATCAGCCGTATGGTGGCAGAGCGAACCAGATGGGCGGCCAAGTTCGATGCTATGTCGGAGCAGGAAAGTGCCGAGTACCAGCTTATGCGGAAAGCTGCCGCCTTCCTATCCCAGCACGGCCTGACCATCCACGTAGCGTGGGACCGAGAGAGCCCGAATGACCCCATCGACTACCGGGCTACGGTGGATGGCAGAGAGTGGGGCTTCGAACTCACCGAGCTGCGCATCGACGCCGAGGGTTCACACCTCACCGTCGGACACCCCAAAGAGCGCAAGAGCATCCGTGATCAGTTGGCGGAGCTGGCTGCACCGTTGCCTCAAGCACCCGACGGTCCCGACGTGCTCCAAAAGACACTCAACAATGCGGTAAATCACGGCCGCAAGGCGAGCAAGCTCGGAGCTCTGAATGGGGTCAGGTATTGCCTCGTGCTGTACAATCGGCAATTCCTGTATGCGCCGGATTGGGAAGCAATCACTCTGCCCGATCTCACGGTATTTGACGCGGTTTTAGTTCTGCACCAGGAAAATTTCCCGACGGCGCAAACGTGGCAAGTTCTCCGCAACGGCTTCGGCAAGACGCTGCGGAGCAGTAACGCTAACGACCTGGGCGACATCATAGCGTTCAGAAACTCCAACCGGACGCGCCGGAGCGATCCGGAACTGGTCAAAACGGCATTGCGACGGCTTGAAGCCCTGGAACTGACCGAGGACGATGTTCGCGCCGCCATAGCGGAGGTCCGGGCGGAAAGAAGCCGTCAATGATGCGGCTGGTGTTGGACACCAATTCGGTGCTGATGCCAATTACCAGGCCCGGCAGCAGCGACACATGGCTGCGTGAAGCGTGGGAACAGCAACGCATCGTACCGCTCACGAGCAACGAGACTGAATCAGAATTAATCCGAACCTTGCGCAGCCCCAGGTTCGAGATCGAGGAAGGCCAGATATCGAACGTCGCTGCCGCCTACTTTGATTACTGTGAAAGGATTGCAGTACCTCACCCGCCGCCGGAAACGCCGATCTGCCGCGACCCCGACGACCAATCGTTCCTGATCCTCGCCTACCATGCCGCCGCGGATTATCTGGTCACAAAGGATCCCGACCTGTTGGCGCTCAGTGACGAAACCGAAATACCGATCATCACGCCATCCCAACTGAGCGTTATACTGCAACAGCACCTTCAATAGTGCAATCCTAATTCACTGGATCAACGATGACTACCTCGGCTGAATCAGTCCGCTACCCTGACGGCGCCGCCGTCCGCGTCCTCGTCGGATACCCGGCGCACCATTTCCGCACGCCCGCCTACATCCAGGGACATACCGGTACGGTGGACGCCCTCTGCGGCGTTTATCCCAACCCTGAATCTCTCGCGCACGGCGGCGACGGCCTGCCCCGCCAACCCCTCTACCGCATACGCCTGCGCCAGACTGATCTCTGGCCCGACTACGCCGGCAACCCGCAGGACACGCTGCTGGTGGACGTGTACCAGCACTGGCTCGAACCCGTCTGATTTGTGCTATCTTGCCTGCCAGCGCCGCAATTGAGAGGTACGTGAACCATGGAGCGACCGATATTTCAGCCCATTGGCTCCTCCGCCGAGGAACTGGATACGCCGGCCCTGGTGGTCGATCTGGGGGTAATGGAGCAGAACATCGCGGTCCTGCACGACGCAATTGCTGGATCGGGCACGGGCCGGGTCGCGGTTCGCCCTCATGTCTCCTGCCATGGCTGCCCTGAAATCGCCCAGTTCCAGCTGTCCGCAGCAGGAAGCGTCGGCGGCGTGGCGGTTGGCTCTTTGGCGGAAGCCGAGGCGTTTGCCGCCGGCGAAAATGGTTCCACTGACGACGGGGCCGCATCATCTCACCACGCAATAGATGACATACTGATAGCGGGCCGGGTGGTCACCGCTGCCAAGATCAGCCGACTGGTCGCCCTGGCCGGTCGGATCACGTTGGGCGTAGCCGTCGACAACCCCCGCAACGTCCAGGACCTTGCCGCGGCCGCGCAAGCCGCCGGCGTCACTTTGGGCATACTGGTGGACATGGACGCCGGGTACGGTTTCGGCGGTGTGTCGCCCGGGCAGGATGCGGTGAACCTGGCGCGAGCGGTTGCGGAGGCGCCCGGATTATCCTTCGAGGGCATAATGACCTACGAAGGCCCGCTGCCCATGACGGACCGGGCGGAACTGGAGGCTGAAACCCGCCGTCGGTTGCAACCGATTCTGGACACGCGAAATGACCTGGAGCAGGCCGGTATCGAGGTTGCGACGGTAAGCGCGGGCAGCACGTACAACTACGATGTGGTCGCCCAATTGCCGGGTATCACCGAGGTTCAGGCCGGCGTGTACCCTCTGATGGATATGGAGACATTGCGAATTCGCCCGGAATTGCAGGCGGCGGCCAGTGTGCTGGCCACGGTCATCAGCCATCCCGTGGCGGGCCGGGCGGTGGTGGACGCTGGGCACAAGACTACCGGGCCTGATTTCGGCGTACCGGTCCTGGATGGGATCGAGGGCGCCGTCGCCACCAGGTTCAGCGCGGAACACGGGATCCTGGATCTGGAGGGGCCGGCCACCCGGCAGTTGATGCCCAACGACAAGGTGCACCTGGTTCCTTACAACCTGGCCCTCTGCGTCAATCAGTATGACTACATCCGCGCCGTGCAGGATGGCAAACTGGTAGGGTATTGGCGGGTTGCCGGCCGAGGGCAGCTGGCGTAGATGAGCATTGTTGCGATTTCCCGGTCGCTGTTCAAATTGAAAATCGATTAGATTTGCAGGAACCTCGGAGGTACGTCCATGCCGCAAGCTTATGAACCCCAACCCGGCACGCCGATGGCGCAACTGGATACTCCATGCCTGATCCTGGACATGGACGCTCTGGATCACAACATGGACGTGATCGCTGATTTCTACGCAGATCGACACAGCAAGTTGCGTGGGCACAGCAAGAATCACAAGAGCCCTGCCATCGCTCTGCGGCAGATCCAGCGGGGCGGCACCATCGGCGGGGTGTGCGCCGCCAAGGTCGCCGAGGCGGAGGTCATGGTGCAGGGCGGAGTGCCCAGCATATTCGTAACCAGCGAGGTGGTGGCGCCGCCGAAGATCGCCCGGCTCTGCGCCCTGGCGGACCAGGCCGA
This sequence comes from Dehalococcoidia bacterium, assembly GCA_034420475.1. Taxonomy (GTDB): domain Bacteria; phylum Chloroflexota; class Dehalococcoidia; order Lucifugimonadales; family UBA3495; genus Bin87. The sequence continues at coordinate 156,464 of DAOULH010000057.1, read as the reverse complement.
GATCCTGGTCGCGTGCGAAAACGAAGCGAACGCCCGCGATCTTTCCCAGGTCGCTTCCTCACAGGGCGTTAACCTCGGAGTGGTCATCGAGCAGGAAACCGGACTGCTCCGGTGTGGGGTGCAGGAAGTGGAACCCGGCCTGACCCTGGCCCGTTTGATCGATTCGCTCCCCGGGCTCTCCCTGAGAGGCGTGATGAGCCACCAGATGATGGCGGAACCCTCCGGGGACCTGGAGGACCGGACCACCGAAGCGCACCACCTCATCCAGCCGGTCCTGGATCTCAGGGAAGCCATGATCGCCGACGGCCTGCCGGTTGACATTGTATCGACGGGCGAAACCTGGAGCTATGACATCGCCGGGGATATGCCCGAAGTTACCGAAATACAAGGCGGCTCCTACCTGGTGATGGAAACCTCATACGAATACATGGAGGACTTTCACCTGGCCGGCAAGGTGCTGTCCTCCATCATCAGCGTCCCGCGTCCGGGAATGGCGGTCGGCGATGCCGGAGCCCGGGCCGTGGGAGGCATGAAGGGTTTGCCTCGGGTAGAGGGTCGGCCAGGGGTCGAAGCCGTCGATATGGATACCGACCGCACGGTGTTCCAGGTGGCGGAGGGCGTCGAGCTGTCGGTTGGCGACCAGGTCGTGCTGCTGCCCGGCCAGCAGGACGCCATGGTCAGCCGCTGGGATCGTTTCATCGGCATACGCGACGGCATGGTGGAGGCCGTTTGGGAGATCGAGGCGCGGGGCTGTCACAACTAGGGGCTTTATGTCCGAAGGTGATTGCTCGCCGGCGCTATCTATTCAGACGCATAGCCGCTCCCAAAGTAACTTGGAGAGGGAAACATGACCGCAACCCACGTTGTTGACCACATCCACGATGAGCCCATGAGCGAGGTCGCCCTCCGCTCCGTGGCTATTGAAGCCCTGCTGGCGGAAAAGGGCCTGCTCACCGCCGACGAGGTGCAGCGCCAGGTGAACCTGATGGACGGGCGCACTCCGGCGGACGGCGCGCGCGTCGTCGCCCGCGCCTGGGTTGACGATGGTTTCAAGGCGCGGCTGCTGGCCGACTCCCGCTCCGCACTGGCCGAGATGGGTATCGAAATACCTGCGGAAACACCGCACCTGACCGTGGTCGAGAACACGGACGCCGTTCACCACATGGTGGTCTGCACCCTGTGTTCCTGCTATCCCCGGATGCTACTCGGCCGCCCGCCGGACTGGTACAAGAGCCTCGCTTACCGCTCTCGGGCAGTCAGCGATCCGCGCGGGGTGATGGCCGAATTCGGAACTGAGTTGGCCGGTGGCGTCCAGGTTACCGTGTTGGACAGCACCGCTGACCTGCGCTACCTGGTGCTGCCGCGCCGGCCTGCTGGAACCGAGGACATGAGCGAGGAAGAACTGGCCGCCCTCGTGAGCCGGGACAGCATGATCGGCGTCACGGACGCCTTGGCGCCGTAGCCGGCGAGTGCCCGACGGTCAATCGATCTCCAGGTCGTTCTCGTTTAAGCGGCATAAACTGACCTTACCGGATGCAATGAGAGCCTCGATTCGATTGTCAATGCGGTGCGCCGCAATGACGGCATGGGCTGGTTGGCCGGTGAATCGGGTCAGATACTCCGCGTTGCGAACCGCTCGGTTAGTATCCCTTTCATCCGCGGTGAACGATGCCTCCATGGCGACATAGTGGGTTTCTCCGGAGTCATCGACAGCTTCGATGATAGCGTCCGCCTCAATAAAGCTGTATCTGTGATTGCGGGGAATACCAGAAGTGTCGGCCTGTCGGATCATGGCGCGTAAGTCGTTCCGATCCAGGATGCTGACCTCATCCAGGCCCAAGTCTTCGCAGATCCGGTAGCTTACACGCAACGCGCTGTCGCGAGTGTGCGAGGCTTTCAGCGGGCCAATGTCGTCCCGAAGGGCTTGGACGGCGTGCTCAACCCTGTCCATTCTTCCGCGCAGTTCTTCCTGCCCGGCGCGCAGATCCTCCTGCCCGGCGCGCAGATCCTCCTGCCCGGCCTCCAGTTTGTCCAGCCGGCGGTTCGTTCCGGCCTGGCCCTCTTCCAGCCGTTGCAGCCGCCGATTGGTTTCGTTGCTGGCGTTATTGGCGGTCATGGTCTTACTTCGCGGCGCGCTGATCGTGTCGCTTTCCATCATACATCAACATCCGGCGCTATGAAGTCAGATGCTGCGGCTCGTCGTCGATCTGGTTGATGCGCCGGAGATGCCGGCCGCCCTCGAACTCCGTAGTCAGCCACACGTCCACGATCTCACGCGCCGTTTCCCACGAAACCAACCGCTGTCCCATGGACAACACGTTGGAGTCGTTGTGCTGGCGGCCGTACCTGGCTGACTCCGCGTTCCAGCATAGTGTGCAGCGCACACCGGGGACCCGGTTGGCTACTATGGCCTCCCCGTTGCCGGAACCGCCCAGGACGATGCCGCGGTCAACCTCGCCCCCGGCAACCGCCTCGGCCACCGGGCGTATCCATTCGGGGTAGTCGGTGGACTCCTCCGAATAAGCCCCGTAGTCGATTGCCTCGTGGCCAAGGTACGCCAGCAGAGACAGCAGTTTCCCCTTGTACTCGAACCCCGCATGGTCGGAACCGATAGCAATCTTCATAGCCGTTCCCGTGATTATCGGCGTGTAATATTCGATCCTTGCCCGCAGTTTATCACAGCGGCTCCCCCAGTCCCTGCGCCCTTACCCATCCCCCCGGCGTATGCTAGGATACCGGCCATCGACACGATCATCACGCTCAATCGGAGGGACCAACATGAAGGGACGCATCGTAGTCGTCAAGGAATACGGCAAGCCTTTTGAGATCGAAGAGTACGACGTGCCTGAACCTGAACCCGGAGCAGTCCTACTCCGCATGACCCAGGCCGGCATCTGCGGCTCCGACCTGCACACCTGGCGCGGCGACCAGACCCAGGAGCACAATCCGCTGCCCCCAACCGGCCGTGTCATGGGCCACGAAGGCACCGGTGTCATTGAACACCTCGGCGACGGCATAACATCGGACTACTGGGGAACCGATGTAAAAGAAGGCGACCGTGTGGTCTATGCCGCCGTGTTCCCCTGCTACCAATGCCACATGTGCCTGCGCGGAAACACCAACTGGTGCGCCAATCGCCAGTATCCGGCCGCCGGCAACTGGCCCTACTTCACCGGCACCTATGGGGACTTCCTGTACCTCCCGCCGCGACACCCCTTCTTCCGCGTGCCTGACGAACTGCCTGACAACCTGCTGGGCCCGGTGAACTGCGCCATGGGCACCGTGACCACCGGCCTGGAGCGCGCCGGCATGAGCCACGGCCAGTCCGTCGTCATCATGGGCGCTGGCGGCCTGGGCATCCACGCCACCGCCATGGCCAAGGAGCGCGGCGCCGACCGGGTGATTGTGCTGGACCGGCTGGAGAACCGCCTGGAACTGGCGGAAGAATTCGGCGCCGACCACACGATCAACATCGAGGAATTCAACACTCCCGAGACCCGCGTGCGCCGGGTCCGCGAGTTGACACGTGGCCGCGGCGCCGACGTGGTGATGGAGCTGGTGGGCCGGGCCGACCTGCTGCGGGAAGGCATCGACATGCTATCCAACGGCGGCACCTTCGTGGAAATTGGCGACATTGTGCGCGGGCAGGAAACTTCCATCGACCCATCCAAGCTGCTCCAGGGCAAGAACATCGTGGGCAGCTTGATGTATCGTCCGTCCCTGCTCCCCGAGTTGTTGGACTTCCTGGTGCGCAACCAGGACCGGCTGCCGTTCAACAAGCTGGTCTCCCACACCTTCCCGCTGGCCGACGTCAACGAGGCCTTCGCCGCCGCCGAGTGGAGCCAGCGGCAGACGGAGATAACGCGGGCGATGCTGGTGCCGTAGCCACCGCGTAGGCGCAGCATGCAAATTGGCCGGCACGATGATAACCCGTGCCGGTCAACTGGAGAACCCAAGATGACGACCCCAAACCAGTGCCAATTTTGGGACTGCAAAGAAACAATCCGCAGGAACTACTTTCTCTGTTCGCCCCACTATTCCCGGTACGAAGCAGGGATGATTGACCAGTGCAAGTCTTGCGGGCAGTACAAGGATGCTAAGGACGATGTGTGCCTAAACTGCTATGGTCAGACAGCAAGCGCGTGGGCTTCATCCAGATATAACGCTACCAACGGAGGAGATGAGAGGGTACCTCCGTCAGCCATGACAACCCCCAACGAGTGCCGGTTTTGGAGTTGCACCGAGACAATCCGTACTGGACATTATCTTTGCCTGAATCACTTTATCCAAGAGCGACAAGGCAGGATAAACAGGTGTCGGAGCTGCACGAATTACAAGGCCATGCGGTTCTCCCAATGTTTCAAATGTCACCAGCCGAATGAAATTCATGAGGAAAATATACCAGCCGCTGACATTCCGGATAATCACTCTACCACCGAATTTTCGTGTACGTTCTGACCTTAGACGGCGGAGCGTACTATGTTGGAAACACCAATGACCTGCATGCTCGTTTGCAGGAGCATCGCACAAATATGTCACAAAGCACGAAGGGAAGAAACCCCAAACTGGTCTGGTTCACTACAGTACCTACCCGTTCGGAAGCCGAAGGCTTGGAAAAAGAGCTGAACAACCTGAACGCCAACACTCAGGCTCGACGTGAAATACACCGAATGGTAGTTCGGTTTAAACAACTGGTCATAGAACTGGATTACACACCACCGAAGCCGGAGGTTGAAAACACTATACGAGAACGTCGTTTGCCTTATGGCGGTGTTACGCCGCCATCATCCCACAGGCAGAGAAGTTGAAGCATGATTGTCGATCAGAAGCCGCGTTTCAAGAATGGGCTGCCCCCTTTCCATCCGGGCGAATTTCTTGCAGACGACCTTGAAGCAATGCAGATGACCCCGGCGGAGTTTGACATCGCGCTAGGCGTCCGTCCCGGCACTACGGCGCTGCTTCTGGACGAGTGCCTGGACGTCACTCCCGAACTGGCCTTACGCTTGTCTCGCTACTTTGGGGGAGGGGCAGAATTATGGCTGGGCTTGCAGGCCGGCTATGATGTCAAAATTTATGCCCGCAAGCACGGCCAGTCCATCGTAGCCCAGGTCGCGCCGATGCGCGGCGAAGGCGGCAATTCGTATTTCGTTTGGGGGGAGTGAACCGCTCAAGGCGGTTGATTGATGATCCAGGGATTCCGAGACCGTGATACCGAGAGGGCGTTTCAAGGTGAATTTGTGCCGGCCTTCCAGGGATTTGCCGCGTCGGCATTGCGTCGACTGGATATGCTGAACAGAGCGAACTCCCTTGCAGAATTGCACGCATCTAACGGCAACCGTCTGGAATCTTTCGTTGGTGACCGCGCCGGCCAATACAGCATTCGCATCAACCGTCAGTGGCGCATCTGCTTTCGCTGGACGGATGACGGTCCTCATGATGTTGAAATCGTGGACTATCACTAGAGGAGGCACTATGAGCAGCAGTAATGATATGGCTTCAGTGCATCCAGGCAAAATACTGGCTGATGAACTGGCCGAACTCGCCATGTCACCCGCTGATTTCGCGGCTGCACTGTCCATTCCCGTAGGTACTGCGGAAGCGCTGCTGGCCCAGCGCATCGACATAACCCCGGGACTGGTTTTGCGGATTTCCCACTACTTCGGCACCACGGCCCGGTTTTGGACGGATCTACAAAACGCTTACGATCTGGAAATCGCCGAACGCAAGCACGGCTCCGCCATCGCCGCTCAAGTTACTCCCTCGCCGCCGGATCCCATTCCCGCCGCTAGTGAGCCGGAGCCGGCGTCAGTTCCGGCTGATTAGACAGTCAAACACGCCACAAGGAGATTACCTATGAAATTCGGATTGATGTACGAAATCCAGGTTCCCGAACCCCACTACCCGGGCATTGAGGCCGAACGCTACAAGCAGGTCATGGCTCAGGTTGAGCTTGCCGACGACGTGGGGTTCGACTACTTCTGGACGGTGGAACACCACTTCCTGCGGGAGTTCTCCCACTGTTCGGCGCCTGAGGTGCTGTACGGCGCCATCTCCCAGCGCACCAAGCGCATCCGCATCGGCCATGCCGTGGCCCTGTTGCCCGGTGCGTACAACCATCCGGTCCGGGTCGCCGAGCGGGCCGCCGTGCTGGACATAGTCAGCGACGGACGCATGGACCTGGGAACCGGTCGCTCTACCACGCTCATCGAGATGGACGGCTTCGAGGTCGACCCGGAGACTACCAAGGCCCAATGGCGTGAGGCCATCGAGATGATCCCGCGCATGTGGACCGAGGACCCATTCTCGCATTCGGGCGAGTTCTACAACATCCCGCCCCGGTCGGTGATCCCCAAGCCGGTGCAGGACCCGCATCCCCCGCTGTGGATGGCGTGCAGCCAACCCGCGTCCTTCGGTGAAGCCGGCTCCATGGGTGTGGGCGTGCTCTGCTTCAACCTGGGCGGATACGAGCAGTTGATTGAGCGCGTCCAGATCTATCGTGACGCGGCAAAGAACGCCAACCCCATCGGACGGCAGGCCAACAACAACATCGCCGCCCTGTGCATGGTCCACGTCGCCGAAACCGACGAGGAGGCCTACGAGTCCGCGGCCCGCGAGGGCGAGTGGTTCGTCGGAAAAGCGGAGGAACTCTACGCCCCGTGGGCCGGTCGAGACGTCCCCGACAGCTACCGTTTCGCAGTCAACGCGGTGCAGGAGGAGCGCGTCGACAAGACCGCCGACGACCATATTGCATCGGGCGCGTTTGCGATGGGTTCTCCCGAAACGGTGATCAAGACCCTGGAGAAATACCGCGAGGCGGGCGTCGACCAGATCCTCTGCTTCATGCAGATGGGCAACCTGCCCCACAGCAAGATAATGAACAGCATCCGCATGTTCGGGAAGTACGTGATCCCGCACTTCCTGTAGGCCAACAATAACTCGAACACTGCCCTGCCGTTCAATCGCAGTGAACGGCAGGGCAAAATCATCCTTCCTGCAAGCCGTTCGGATGTGGCAGAATATCAAATATTACGCGCTGGCGCTGGCAGTCATCCTGATCGGCGCCTCAATCTCAACCGCGCTGCAATTACTGCAAGCCTACCTTCCGATAGGCCATCCCGTCGGGACGCTTGCGGCCAACCTGTCCGGCGTAACAATAGGTACCATCATGGTAATCGGATTCCTCAAAGACAATCGCCTTGACCAGGAGCGCAAACGCGCGGACGCCGCGGTGGCCTAGGCTGCAGCCTCCACAGCCAAAGCTGTAGCCAACGAGGCCGTAATTCAACAGGAACGGGAGCGGGCCGACCGATACCTCGCTGAGCTTGAGCGCTACCGCGAAAGCTACGAAAAAACCACCGAAGCCCTCATCCAACTCCTGCGGGAACGTAACGGCAATTACCCGACCAACTCCGGCGCGACGGGATAATCCGGTCAAGGATGCAGGTGCGAAAGTTGAAGGGCGGGTTCGCAAACCCGTCCTATTCATAGCGCGTCGCTACCGTGTTGCGCTCTAGTCAGACGAAGGCAGTCGCTTCGCCTCCTGCAGCTCCATCGGCTCGCCGTTCAGGCGCAGGTCGCATTTGCCGGCCTTGGTGATCAATACGTACACGCTCCCGTCCGGCGGCGTCAGCCGCTTGCCCATGGTTACCTCCGGCGCGTCCTCAGCGGTGGCCGCGCCGCCGAAATCGACACTGGCCCCTTTGATTTGCAGGGGACGTCCCCGTCGGTCAGGTCGCCTTCTCCGCCGGCCTTGCTGACCATCATCTCAGCGCCGCCGGGGCCAGTGGAGTGTACGGATGATTGTGGAAACCACCTTGCTATGATGAGCAGGGAGTGGGGCAGCGAAGAGATGCGCCATGACATCTGGCGGGGATATGAGGCTCATCTGGCGTATATGGTGGCCGCATTCAACATACTGGTGCAATGGCACGGACTGGAACCTGATGCAAGGGGAGGCATCCATCGCTCATTGGTCACTTCGACCTCTGACACTAACTAACGCCAACGGTTATCATCCAAACACACTCCCTAACGTACGTGGCAATTAAATGTGTTTCAACGATAAGGACTGATATAATCCCGCAATGGTGGCAGGAGGAGACATGGGACGCCGCCGGCGGCGCGGCGATGAAGTTGACCCGGCGAGCGACGGGACAGCGGACGCCGAACGCCGGGATCGTCAATCCGGCCTGCGCCGCGCGCTGCGAGACCGTTTCTCCGAGCGCAGCCGGGATAATCTTCTCCCCGTGCTGCATTACTTGCAGCACGAACACGGTTACCTCCCGGAGTGGGCGTTGCAGGTTGTGGGTTGGCATCTGCGCGTGCCGGCCTCCGAAGTTTATGGGGCGGCCACCTCGTACTCCGAATTGCATCTCGACCCGCCCAAGCTTCGCAACGTCGTCGTGTGCATGGGTCTGGCCTGCTGGCAATCGGGCAGCGAGGCGATCCTGAACGAGGCGCTGCAATGGCCGGATCCTGATGACGTGTGCAACGTGACCACCACCGCGTGCGCCTTCATGTGCGGGTTGGCTCCGGCCGTTCGAGTCAATGGGAGTTGGCGCGGCCGCGTGGACGCGGAGCGACTGGCCTCCCTCATCGAGAACGTTCCCGCATGACCTCTCCGGATTGTCGGCCCGCCTGGCAAGCGATGCGCGACGCCGCGCTCGAAGACCGCGCTGGCTGGTCGGACGTCACCCGCGTGGTGGTCCAGTGGGGCCACTGCAGCCAGGCCGTTGGCGCCGGCGAGGTTCACAGCCGGTTGACTCAACTCTTTCAGAACCGCGGCGACGTGGCCGTGGTGGTGGCCGGATGCGACGGAGCGTGTTTCGCGGCGACGCAGGTTGCCGTAGAGTTGCTCGACGGCACGGCACGGTTTTTCGACCGCGTAGATGGTGATGGGGATTTTTCACAGATTGTTGCTGCTGCGGAAGGAGGCGCCCCCGAACATGCGCGTCCGCGGGCCGAGCTGGAAGAGTTCTTCTCGGCTCAGCACATTGCCCTGATGGAGGGCATCGGCAGCGTTGACCCCATATCCCTGGGCGAATACGTGGCCGGTTCCGGCTACCTGGGCCTGGCCGACGCTTTGTCGATGCGTCCCGAGGCGGTTATCGGGCTGGCGCTGGAAGCCGGGCTGCTGGGTCGGGGCGGCGCTTATTTCCCGGCGGCGCGGAAGTGGCAGGCGGCGCGAAGGGTCAACGCGGCCCGGCGTCACCTGGTGGTCAACGCAGAGGAGGGTGAGCCCGGGGTCTTCAAGGACCGCCACCTGATGGAGGGCAATCCTCACCGCATCATCGAAGGGGCCCTCATCGCCGCCTATGCCGCCGGCGCCGAAAACGTGGTGATCTACATCAACGCCGAGGCGGACCTTGCTGCGGATCGCATGGCGGCGGCCCTCGCGGCAGCCGAGGCAGCCGGCCTCGTCGGCGACGTGCTGGGCAGCGGGTTCGATTGTGCGGTGACCATACGCCGCGGCGCCGGGGGTTACGTGTGCGGCGAGGAAACCACGCTGCTCAACACAGTGGAAGGCCGCCGACGGGAACCGCGCCTGCGTCCGCCGTTCCCGACCGATGCGGGGCTTTACGGTGAGCCCACGGTCATCAACAACGTGGAGACACTTGCCAACCTCCCCGCGATTTTGCGCGGCGGCGTGCGCCGGTTCGCCTCGATTGGGCTCAACGAAGCAAGGGGTACTCGCCTGGTATCGCTCAGCGGCGCGGTGCGGCGGCCCGGTCTGGCCGAGGTGCCCATGGGAACCACGGTCAGGCAGGTGATTGATCTCGTGGGCGGAGGCGTGCCCGAGGGACGCGCCATGGGGTTCGCCGCGGTGGGCGGCCCATCCAGCGGCCTGCTCCCGGCCAATGAGTTGGACGTGCCGCTGCGTCCCGGAATGCTGCACGCCAGCGGCGTGGTCATGGGAGCCGGCGGCATCACGGTCTTCGACGACCGGGCGTCCCCGGTACAGGTGGCGGCGCGCTTGAGCCAATACAACGCCGCCGAGTCGTGCGGTAAGTGCACCCCCTGCCGCGAGGGCACTCCCCGGATCGCGGAAGCTTTGGGGCGACTGGCCGCCGGCGAGCCCAGGGATTCGGACCTGCAAGACCTGCAAGACCTGGCCGAAATCGTCAGCGCAGCCTCGCTGTGCGGACTGGGGCAGATGGCGGGCAATCCCGTAACCAGCCTGCTGCACTTTTACGGGGATACGCTGGGGATAGCGGCCAGCGAATAGCCGGTGAACGTTGCTGGGCCGTGGGAACGTGATCCGCGGCGAGTTTCCCGCCTGCTGACCGCAGGCTGTTGGGTAACTGTTCAGAGTTGCCGGGAAAGTGTCATTGCGAGCGAAGCGCGGCAATCTGGTTGGCGTAGGGGAGTCCTTTGAGGCAGACGTTGCTGCTATGGCGTCGAGATTGCCACGGCGCAAGCGCCTCGCAATGACAACCCCCTAGATTCTGAACAGTTACGCTGTTGGATCGACGTTTGCCTGAAACGCGGGTCCGTCTTTATCCTGTAACCAGTCCACTCCCCGACGGATCCGTGTTTGACATGGCGAGCGACATACTGGTGATCGAAGACGATCCGGGCATCGCGCGGATTGTCCGGCTGTACCTGGAGCGCGACGGTCACACCGTGACTACCGCCGGCGACGGCGTGTCCGGTCTCAACGCGGCCCGCGCCGACAATCCCGACCTGATTGTTCTGGACCTGATGCTGCCCCGGCTGGACGGCATGAGCGTCTGCCGGGCCCTGCGCGAGGAATCCGACGTGCCCATCATCATGGCCACCGCCCGCGTCGGCGAGGACGACCGCCTGGCCGGCCTGGATCTGGGCGCCGACGATTACATCGTGAAGCCGTTCAGTCCCCGGGAACTGGCGGCCCGGGTGCGCGCCGTCTTGCGGCGCACGTCCCGGCAGTCGCCGTCGGGGCCCCCGATGATCGAATATGACGGGATCACTATCGACGCCCGGAAGCAGACGGTACTGCGAGGAGACGAGAGACCGTCGTTGACGCCAACGGAGTTCCGGCTCCTTTCCCTGCTGGCGTCCCAGCCCGGCCGGCCCTTCTCCCGTGACCAGATCATCGAGGGCGTCTTCGGCTACGACTTCGACGGCTACGACCGGACGGTTGACGTGCACATCGCCAACTTGCGGCGCAAGATCGAGCCCGACGTGCGGAAACCCCGGTACGTGCAGACCGTTCACGGCGTCGGCTACCGGTTCGGCGATGCCTAGGTGGCGGTTCGGCCTCCGGTGGCGTCTGGCGCTGGGGTTCGCCGTCATCCTGGCGTTGGCCCTGGGGTCGGTGGCGGTGTTCACCGGGCTGGCGGCGCAGCGGGAAGTCGACCGGGTCCAGTTGGAACAGGACCGCGTCCGGGCCAATCGCATCGTAGTGGCCCTGGCCGATTTCCATGCCGACAACGGAGGCTGGGATGGCGCGCAGGGTTTCGTCAACCGGATGAGTTTCCAGACGGAGCGGGAAATCATCCTGCTGGACGCCGAAGGCAGGATGATCGCTGATGGCGATCCCCACGCCCACCGGCGGGGAGGTCACGAAAACCGCCGGCGGACGTTCTTCGGCAATGAGCGCCACAGCGACCATCCGATTCCTTCTCAATACCTGACCCCGATAGTGGTCGAGGGAACCCGGGTCGGGTCGGTCGCATTAGCTGCTGACGGGCGCGGTGGCTTCCGCCCGCTTTTGCCGTCGAGCGCCGCGGCCGGCCCGCCGCCCGACGCTGAACCCCCGTTGTCGCGGTTTGCCGACGCCGTGGGACGCGCCTTGAAGATTGCGGGTATCGTTGCCGGTCTGGCGGGCATCATCCTGGTGATCCTCATGTCGCGTCGGATGCTGGCGTCCATTGGCAGTCTGACCCTGGCGGCCCGCGAACTTGGAGCCGGGAACTTGTCCAGCCGGGCAGCGGTCCGGGGCAACGACGAGGTGGCTGAACTGGGCCATGCCTTCAATAACATGGCCGGCGCCCTGGAGGATTCGGAGCGGCAGCGCCGCAACATGGTGGCGGACGTCGCCCACGAACTGCGCACTCCGCTCACCAATATCCAGGGCCATATCGAGGCCATGCAGGACGGCCTGATTGCGCCCGACGCTGAAAACCTGGACACCGTCCATCGCCAAACCCTGCACCTCAACCGCCTGGTGGACGATCTCCGCCTGCTCGCCGCCACGGAGTCCCGAGATTTTGAACTTGCCCTGGAACCGGCCTCCGTGGGCGATATCGCGGCCCAGGTCGCCGAATCCTTCCGACCACGAACCGAGGCTGCCGCGGTCGCTCTCGTGGTCACGGCTCCCGACTACCTGCCCACCCTGGACGTGGATCGCCGGCGCATCGAGCAGGTTCTGGTCAATCTGATAGACAACGCCGTCGCCCACACTCCACCCGGCGGCGCCGTCGCTCTTGCCGTCGAAAGCGCCGGCGACAGCGTGCGGGTGTCCGTGTCCGACACCGGCCCGGGCATACCGGCGGACGCGCTGCCCTACGTGTTCGACCGGCTTTATCGGGTGGACTCTTCCCGCGAAAGGAGCGCCGGAGGCTCTGGCTTGGGTCTGACCATCGCTCGGCAGCTGGTGGAAGCCCACGGCGGCGTCATCTGGGTAGAAAGCCAAGAGGGATCGGGAAGCCGGTTCGGGTTCGATTTGCCGCTCGGCGAGCATTAATAATTTCTAAATGTTGCATCCCTATCCTGCACTCATCGACGCCGCTCCAGCTTGGCAAATCTATCACCGCAGGCGGCGCAGGAGGCAAAAATGTTCAACCGAATTCGCAACATCCGAAAGCGTTGGTTTCTCGTCGCGGCTTCAGTGGCGCTGCTGGCCGTGGGGTTGGTTGGCGGCACCGTGTTCGCCGCTGGCGCGCCGTCCCAGGCAATCGGCAACGCCCTGCATCACGGTTACGATCACGACGACCACCGGGCCGGCATAGGCAACCGCAGCGCCATCATGGGGCGGGTGGCGGAAATACTGGGCATCGAGCAGGACACGCTGGAATCCGCTTTTGCCACTGCTCTGGACGAGCAGGTCAACACCAAATTCGAGGAACGTATGGCGGCTTTGGTTTCGGATGAAACCCTGACACAAGATCAGGCTGACGCGGCCAACGCGTGGTTCGATGAGCGCCCCGCCAACTCCGGCCCGCTGGCGCTCAAGTTAGCCAGCACATCCGATTCCGACAAGGTGGACAGTTTCCTGGCGCGGCTGGTGGAAAACGAAAAGTTGACCCAGGATGAGTCCGACGCCCTGGACGCCTGGCACGACGACCGCCCGGACTCGCTGCCCGAGGTTTCCCGGAAGCACGGTCGTCACGGCCACGGGGACGCCGACGGCGATGGCGAGAGCGATACGCGCTGGGGCCGGCACGGGCACCGCGGTTAGAATACATACCGCCAACCACCCTCTGCCAGGCCGGTGGCAGTCCGAAAGGGCTGCCACCTTGTGGTAAATTACTGCTACCGCATATTCCAACGACATTGCCCGGGAGGTCGCCGCTCTATGCTTGACTACAAACCCAACATCGTCCTCGCCGACCCTGAGGAAAACTACCGAGTCGTCGGCACGCGCCCAGTGCGCCACGACGGTCCCGACAAGGTCATGGGCCGCGCCCGCTACGCCGCTGACATTCATCTCCCCGGGATGCTGCACGGCAAGATCCTGCGCAGCCCCCACGCCCACGCGCGCATTCGCGGCATCGACGCCAGCAAGGCCCTGGCGCTTCCGGGCGTTCATGCGGTCGTAACCTCAGCTGATTTCCCCGAGGTGTCCGCCGAGATCAAGGACCAGGAGGAAGGGGCCGCCGTCAACTACGGCTTCTACAGCCGCAACGTGATGGCTCGCGAAAAGGCTTTGTATCGCGGACACGCCGTCGCCGCCATCGCCGCCGACTCGCCGCACCTGGCGGAGGAAGCCCTGGCGCTGATCGAAGTGGACTGGGAGGTGCTTCCCGCCGTCCTCACGGCCCAGGAGGCCATGGCCGACGGCGCCCCGGCGGTTCACGAACGCCTGATGACCCTGTCCAATCCGGCGCAGCGTTCGGGCGGTTGGGCTGAAGAAGGGGCCGGCGGGTCCAACGTGTCCAACCACTTCCAGTTCACTTCAGGCGACCCGGAGGCCGGTTTCGCCGAGGCCGACGCCATCGTGGAACGCGAGTACCATACCCGTCAGGTCCACCAGGGTTACATCGAGCCGCACTCGGCAACCGCCCGCTGGAATACCGACGGCACCGTCACCATCTGGGCCAGCAGTCAAGGACACTTCGCCCTGCGCGACCACACCAGCCGCATCCTCGGCGTATCCGTGGGCCAGGTTAACGTGGTCCCCATGGAGATCGGCGGCGGGTTTGGAGGAAAAGGCCAGGGCGGCTGCTACCTGGAGCCCGTCGTTGGCGCGTTGGCCCGCAAGACCGGCCGCCCCGTCAAAATTGCCATGACCCGCACCGAGGTATTCACCGGCACCGGCCCCACCTCCAGCAGCCATATCAAGGTCAAGGTGGGCGGAACCCGCGACGGTCGGTTCACGGCGGCCCAGGCGACCCTGATCTACGAAGCCGGCGCGTTTCCCGGTTCGCCGGTGCCCAGCGGTTGCCGCACCATGTTCGCTCCCTACGACATCGCCAACGGTTTCGTAGAGGGTTATGACGTGGTGACCAACGTGCCCAAGGCCGCCGCGTATCGCGCCCCCGGTTCGCCGGCCGCTTCCTTCGCCGCCGAGCAGGCCATCGATGAGCTGTGCGAAAAGCTGGGAGTGGATCCGGTGGAGTTCCGCCTCAACAATGCTTCCAAGGAGGGCAGCCGGCAGATCGGCGGCCCCGCCTTCCGGCGTATCGGCATGGTGGAAATCCTGCAAGCCACCCAGGAGCACCCGCATCTGGCGTCGCCCGTACCCGAGCCTTCAGCGCCCGGTCGCGTCACCGGGCGCGGCATCGCCGCCGGCGCGTGGTTCAACGGCACCGGCCCGGCAACTGCCGTGGCCAGCGTCATGCCCGACGGCACGGTCAGCCTCATCGAGGGTTCGCCCGACATCGGCGGGTCTCGCGCCGTGATGGCCATGCACGTGGCCGAGGTTCTGGGTCTGCCCGCCGAGCGTATCAAGCCGTCCATCGTGGACACCGACAGCATCGGTTACAGCAGCGGCGCCGGCGGGAGCGGCGTCACCTTCAAGATGGGCACAGCCGTGTACCAGGCCGGCGAGGAAGTGCGCCGCCAGATGGTCGAGCGCGCCGCCCGCATCTGGGACGTTCCGGTCGAGGACGTGGAGTACCAGGAGGACGGCTCACTGGCCCACCGCTCCGACGACGCCCTCCGCATGACCTTCGACCAGTTGGCCCGGCGCCTCAACGGAACCGGCGGCCCCATCGTCGGACACGGCGCGGCCAACCCGGCCGGCGTCGGCAACGCCTTTGCCATCAACGTCGCCGACGTTGAGGTCGATCCCGACACCGGCAAGGTGGAACTGCTGCGCTTCACCGCCATCCAGGACTGCGGCAAGGCGATCCACCCCAGCTACGTGGAGGGCCAGATCCAGGGCGGAGCCGTCCAGGGCATCGGCTGGGCGCTGAACGAGGAGTACTTCTTCGACGACGATGGGCAGATGCTCAACTCGTCCTTCCTGGACTACCGCATGCCCACCGCGCTGGACCTTCCCATGATCGACACCGTCATCGTGGAAGTGCCGAATCCCGGCCATCCCCTGGGCGTGCGCGGCGTCGGCGAGGTATCCCTGGTTCCGCCCATGGCCGCCATCGGCAACGCCATTGCCCGGGCAACGGGGGCCAGGCTGGAGAGCCTGCCGATGAATCCGGGCGCGGTTCTGGAAGCGCTGTGGGAGCGGGACGGCTCATAGTCTTTTGGCCCATCCTCGGAAACGATGAAGGGGCGAGTGCTCACTCGCCCCTGTTCTTTTGCTATCACGGCGCGGATCTGTTGCTTACGGCTTCAGCCGCACCAGGAAACTGGCCTCGCCCAGCGGCATGCCGTCGAAGGCGATGGCGGCCACGTGACGGCCGAGGCGCGTCACCGGAATGCGGAAGGGCTTGATCCAGCGCTGGAAGAAAATGCCTTCGTCCCAGGTCACTTCCTGGGGCGGTGGGCTGGACAGGCTCGCGCCCGGCGCTCGGATCGTCACCTCCAGCGTGTGCAGTCCGGCGGTGGCTCCGGCGATGCAGAACGCCAATTGCGCGTCCACGTTGGCAAGCACCCGTGGGCCGTCCCCGCTGGGCGGCTCTTCCGGCATCGGGATGTCCACCAGGTCAATGACGCCTTTGAAACTCAGGTCGCCCCCGTCCCCCTCTTCGGTCTCACGGCAGAACAGGGCATATTTCAGGTACACTCCGCCTCGTTCGGTAGTCAACAGCGGCTCCGTTTTTGCCCACTGGGGGCTGGTAATATATGGCCACGATTTTAGCACCGGGCACAGGCCACGGCAAAAACGCCTTCAGAAAACCGGGAGGTGCGAAATGACACTGTCAGCAGAGAAGTTCAGCCAGGGAATGACCACCGAGCAGTACATCGACATCATCAAGGTCAACAAGGACCCGTTCTGCCAGATCCACGCCGGCGTTTCCATACCCGAGAACGTGCTGGACTACTTCAACGGGTTGGACCAGCCGGTGAACCTGGCCGTCTTCACATCGGACTGGTGCGGCGACGCCATGTCCACCACGCCGGCCATCCTGCGTCTCGCCGACGCCTGCGACAACATCCGGCTCAGCGTGTTCAATCGGGACGATGAGCTGGAGTTGACCAATAGTTTCCTGCCCGAGCACCGCGCCGGAACGGTGCCGGTGTTCGTGGTCTTTGACGGGGCTATGGGCGAGATCGCGCGCTTCATCGAGACGGCCCGGTCGCTGGTTCCTACCATCGATGCCATGGACGAGATGGTCGCCCAGGCCGCCGCCTCCGTTTCCGACGAAGGGGAGCGCCGCCAGCAGACACGGGGACGCCGCACCGCTCACCGGGTGAGCAAGGCTGCCGAATGGGGTTCGGTCATCCTGAACGAATTCCAGCAGGTGGTGGCCGACGGCATGGCGCTGCCCGCTGCTGAAAGGCCGGCCGAGGGCGGCACCGAGTGGCCGCCACAGGAGTAGCCATGACCATGTCTGACGATCACGTCACCATCATCACCATGGAGGACATGGCCGCAGTCTTTGCGGTAACCGACGATTTCGGCATCCACCGTGAATCGGTCAGCGTGGAGTTGGCCCGCGAGGACCCGGGCGAGGTCAGCGTGACCGAGCGCGGCACCATAGAAATAACGCTGCCAGCGAGCCAGGCGCCCGCCGATTTCGCGTCCACCATCCAAACTGAACTGGAGTCGCGCGGTTATTCACATAACCCCGGACAGGTGGTCACCAACGACGGCGAGGATGGGGGCGACGAGGAAAAAGACGACTGGCTGTCTTGACCCGTCGACGCCGACTCAAATGTGCAGGGGCGAATAATCATTCGCCCCTGGTTTCTCACCGGTTTCGGTTCGGGGACTCAGTAGCCGGCTTCCCGCCACTCGAACGCAAGGTTGGCGTAGCGGACGAACACCGCGCCGCCCGGTGCGGCCAGTGGGCCGTTCATCGCCAGGATCGCGATGGTGACCTCGTCGCCAGCTTTGGGCTCGGTGGATACGACCACACGCTGGGGAACGTTGAACCCCTGCACGGTCGCGCGTTCCCGGTCGCACTCGCCGTTGATCCAGATCTCGCCGTAGTCGTCGATGCACGACTCGAAGAGGCACCGCGCGCCTTCCAGTGACCGGCCGCCGACGGTTTCCGGCAGGGTCGCCTTGATGCGGTACCAGATGAACGACACGCCGCGTCGTCGCCATGCGCCCAGATCGCCGCAATCTTCCCAGCCGGAGTCATCATAGTCGGGCAGGCGGCACGGCGACCCCTCCGCTTCGGGGACGATTCCCTCATTGGGTTCGTCGGGCACGAATCCGTGCGCCACTTTCCATTGGCCGCCGACGGCCGAGAGGTCGCCCGCGTTCTGCAAATCTAACGTAGCTCGTGGCATATCAGTGTTCCTCCTATGATTTGTTTTTATTGCCGCCGTTTCCGGTTTGCGTACTCGGCAACGGCTCTATGCTGTCCTTCAACTCGGGGTGGGCCTCCAGAAGCCGCTGATACCATTCCTCCATCTCGGCCAAGGCTTCAGCGCGGCCTTGTACGCGGCCTTCGGCGCGGCCTTCCGCTTTCATTTTCTGCCCGACAAAATGCGCGATAACCATAGTCGTGTCAATCACCTCCGAAACCGTTACAACCGTGGCTACAGAAATCGCAAAAGCGCGTATCAGACCCATGCCGATTGCAACATACAGATCATAAGCTTCAGTGTGCCCGTCGACGAAAACGGCGTGCCACGCCGCCCATACCGTACCGCTTAGCGTCAGAGCAGCGTGGGCCGTCAGCCCCCAGCCGGCCCAACGGTACGACACACCATCCAGCATAACCCGGAACAATCGCGACGGTGTTTGCCGGTCAAACGTCTCCCCTTCATTTTGTACCATAGCGCCGCGCCTCTGCCAATCGACCGGCTAGCGCTACACTCCGGTGATGCGCACCCCCGAGTGCGTGCGGTAACGCCGGTTGATGTTGACCAGCAGAGGAGTGATCTGCTCCACGTATTTGGCGTTATAGAGAGCGCCGGCATCCACCGGACGCAGGTTGGGTATCTTGCGCGTCAGATCGACCACGACCTGCTTGGATTCCTCGTCGTCGCCGCAGATGACGACGTCCTCGTCCAGCGTGACGCCGGGCTTCAACAGTTCCTCGGCGGACACGTTCTGGAAGGCGGCAACCACCTTGGAACCGGGGGCCGCAGCTTGCGCCTCTTCGGCAGCCGAACCCGCTTCCACTTCCTCAGCGACGGCGCCCACGCCCCGTTCGAACCGCATGGGAGCGATCACCGTGACCACCACCTTGCCGTCCAGGGCGTCGCCGACGCCGGCAATGGTTGGCGACATGCCGTTGTAGGGCATGGTCAGGAACACCACATCGGATTGCGCTGCAGCCTCGGGGTTCACCGCCCCGGAGATGGTGGCGCCAGGGGCCAGGGCCAGCAACTCGTCGGCGGCCTCCTGCGCCCGACCGGCGTTGCGTGATCCTATGACCACCGCGTCTCCAGCCATCGCCAGGCGCAGCGCCAATCCCTTGCCTTCCGGTCCGGTGCCTCCCAAAAACGCCAGCATCTATTGCTCCTCCGGGTAATTTGCGGCGCAAGTATATCACCGACGGAGCCAGCCGAACCGTGTGTTACAATCCGCCAAACACTCCCATGCACTCGGTCCCCGGACCATTCGTAGAAGGACTATCGCCATGGCATTCTCACTGAACCACGTTCACCTCAAGACCCCAGATCCCAAGGCTACCGCAGACTGGTACATCCAGAACCTGGGCGCCACGGTCACCGCCGAGACCCCGAATGGCGGGTTCCGGCTGGACCTCCACGGCCTGCCCCTGAACGTGACCGACCACGTTGCCACGCAGACACACCCGCAGAACTACGGCTTCGAGCACATTGCCATCGACACCACGGACATCGACGGTACCATCGCCGACCTGAAGAACGGCGGCGCGACCGTGCTGGAAGAGACCACCGTGGGCGGCGGTCGCCGCGTCATGTTCTTCGAGGGACCCCAGGGCATCATCCTGGAAGTCCTCGAGGTGATTGACGGTTAGCTCGTTGCTCCGCGAGCCGCGTTCATGTAGGGGCGAATGATCATTCGCCCCTATTCCACTGTCACCATACCACCCTCGATACTGCCTAGCTCTGGAATCAAGGGACAAAGGAACCAAGCAAACTCTCAGCTGAGGCTCATCATGTTTCATACCCATCCCGAACCACTGAAAACCCTGCTAGACGCTGCCGGCAACGGTAAAATTCAGTTGCCCGATTTCCAGCGGGGTTGGGTGTGGGACGATGACCGTATTCGTGGCTTGCTCGCCAGTATCTCCCGAGGATTTCCCATCGGGGCAATTATGACCTTGCAGGCCGGCGGGGACATTCGCCTCAAAAGCAGGCTGATCGAGGGAGTGGACGGTGAGCCGTCCCATCCTCCCGATGAGTATTTATTGGATGGACAGCAACGGCTGACCTCGTTATATCAGTCGCTGCGCCACCCTTGCCCGGTAAAAACCAAGGACAATCGCAATCGCCGCATAAAGCGTTGGTACTACGTGGATATGCGCGCCGCAATGGACCCTAGTGTGGACCGAGAGGACGCCATTGTCAGTATACCTGAGGACAAAATAGAAACCGGAAGTTTCGGGCGGCCAGCCGGCTTGAACCTGTCGAACCGGGAGCGGGAATTTGATGAGCACATGATCCCCACCGAGCAACTGCTGGACGGCATGGGCTGGCTGTTAGAGTACAACAGCTACTGGATGAACCGCCAACACCCCGACGGAGACCTCGGCGCGTTCCTGACCAAGTGCCAACGGGAGGTGCTTGACCCGTTTTCCAGCTATGCTTTGCCAGTCATCAGCTTGGACAAGGAAACTCCCAAAGAGGCAGTCTGCACGGTCTTCGAAAAGGTCAACACGGGAGGCGTTACCCTCTCCGTGTTTGAACTTGTAACCGCTACCTTTGCTGCGCAAGACGAAAATTTCTCGTTGCGAGATGACTGGGATGCACGGCGTAATCGTCTGCATAGCGGCCATGGCACATTGCAAGGCATAGGCGGCGACCAGTTCTTGCAGGCCGTCGCCCTGTTGTCCACGCAACAACGCCGGCGAAAAGCTATTGCTGACGGCGAACCTCAGAACCGGGTACCGGCAATCAACTGCCGTAAGAACGACATTCTCAATCTGACCGTCTTAGACTACCGTCAGTGGGCTGATCAAGTAGAAGCCGGCTTTGTGGAAGCAGCCAAGTTTCTCCACAGACAGTTTGTGTTCACTAACCGAGATGTGCCGTACACCACGCAGTTGGTCCCCTTGGCCGCCCTCTACGTGGAGCTAGGAACGGCACTTGAACCCGCCAATGCTCAAGACCTGCTAGAGCGCTGGTTCTGGTCGGGCATCTTTGGGGAGGTCTATGGCGGTGCGGTGGAAACGCAGTACGGCCTTGACTTGGCGCAGGTTGCCGAATGGATTCGGGGCGGCCCGGAACCTACGCTAGTCAGAGAAGCCAATTTCATTCCGGAACGACTACTTTCCCTGCGCACTCGCCAAAGTGCTGCATACAAGGGACTGTATGCTTTGCAAATGAAAAGCGGCGCCACGGACTGGCGCACAAACAACCCGTTGCTGTTTGCCACTTGGCACGATGAGAATATCGACGTTCACCACATCTTCCCCCGGCGGTGGTGTGAACAAGATGCCAGTCCAAAGATACCGCCGCGTTTGTACAACTCCATCATCAATAAGACGCCCATTGACGCCAAGACCAACAAAATTATCGGTGGGAATCCTCCCTCAAAATACTTGCCCAGACTGGCGCAATACCATGACCCTGCAGAGGATCTGGACAATGTACTGGAATCCCACTGGATTTCTCCTAAATTGCTCCGCAAGGATGAGTTCGCAGAATTTTTTGTACAACGGGGTGAAGCCATGCTGGACTTGATCGGCCTGGCAATGGGCAAACTCATACCCGGCGGGCACGAAGTTTTCTGGAGCGCCCTGACCTCTGCTGGGTTTGTGGAGGAGTTTGATGACTCGGAAGACGAGCACGACACGGTAGGCGAGCTGGCCTACGAGGATGGAATGGAAGCAGTTGCCGATTAGCGCGTTGTAGCAACAACGTTACGACCTACCTGGAAAGAAATAATCATGCCCGACCACCGCCTTCTCATCCTCTTCGCCCATCCCGACGACGAGGCGTTTCCCGTCGGCGGGACCATTGCCATGCACACTGCGCGCGGTGTAACCGCCCGGCTGATCACCGCCACCTCGGGCGAGCTCGGCGAAATCCGCCAGCCCGGTTCCGCCACCCGCGAGACCATCGGCGAGGTCCGGCGTGGTGAACTGGCGGAAGCGATCAAGGAACTGGGCATCGAGTCCCACGAGGTGCTCCAGTACCGAGATTCCGGCATGGCCGGCTGGGACGACAACTTTCATCCTGAAGCCTTTGTCCAGGCCAGCGAGCACGAGGTAGTGGCCCGCCTGGTATTCGAAATCCGCCGGTTCCGGCCCCAGGTGATCCTCACCTTCGGTATGGACGGCCTGTACGGTCACCCTGACCACATCGCCATTTGCAAGCATTCCACCACCGCCTTCCGGCTGGCCGCCGACCCATCCTCCTTCCCGCATCACATGGCCATCGGCATTCAACCCCACCAGACGGCCCGCCTCTTCTACAGCGTGCGGCCACGCGGGTTCCGCGTGCACATGGCCGAATCGTTGCAGGCGGCCGGCGTGGACTTCCCGATGCCGTCTCCTGATCGCGTCAACGACGGCGCGGATCCCGAAACCATCAACCTGACCGTGGACGCATCCGATGGCCTGGACGCCAAGATGGCCTGCATCAGGCGACACTTCACGCAGTTGCAGCCGGACTGGCCCTACGAGCGTATCCCCCGGGAAGTGACCGCCGCCGTGATCGGCGTGGAGCACTTCATCCGCGCGGAACCGCCGGTGGCTCAGGGCGAGATCGTCCCCGCCGACTTCTTCGCAGGCCTCTGACGCTACTCTTCGGGCCGCCCAGCCCCGCGGGTCGGGTGGTCAGCGTCGTGGCTTTGGCGCGTGGTTAGAGCAACCCGGCAATGCCCTGCCAGACCAGCAGTACGCCCACCACCAGCAGCGTCAGGCCCATGGCCAGGATGAGCAGATTCAGGTTGACCCGGCCGGTCAGGTTCGCGCCGAGGTAGCTGCCGATCATCGCCATCGGCCCCATCAGCGCCAGGATCACCCAGTCCACCTGCCCGTGGATTACGTGGCCCACCCAGCCGGCCGCGCCCATCACAAACCCAATAAACAGGTTGGTGCCGGCGGCGATGCGTGGGTCCACGCGCAGGATCCGCACCAGGGCGGGCAGCCTGATGCTCCCCAGGATCAAGCCGACCGCGCCGCCCAGCATACCCACCGCGAAGCCGATGCCGCCCTCAGCAGCCATGCGGCCCGGCGTGAACAGGCCCGGAGATCCTTCCAGGCCCTGGCCGAACAGCGCCCCGCTGGACTGACCCGACCGGATCCGCTCCCGGGCGATGATGAGGAACTCCACGCCTTGCCAGAAAACCAGCGCGCCCGCCAGCGCGATCAGCAGGTGCTCCGGCGTGACGTCGCTGAACCAACCGCCGATGAACGCGCCGATGAACGCCGGCACGCCCATGGTGAGCACGATGCGCAGGTTCACCCGCCCGGCGCGCAGGTGGCGTATCGTGCCGGCCAAGGATGCCAGGCTGCTGACCAGAATGTTCGTGCCGCCGGCCGCCGGCGCAGGCATCCCCAGCAGTAGCATCGCCGGCAGGCGCATGGTGCCCAGGGCCAGGCCGACAAAGCCGCCGAGAATGCCGACCAGGAATGAGATCACCGCCAGCAGCAGCGCGTGCCAGACCAGGACGTTCGAGGGCAGCCCGAAGTCAGACAGAGGCATGGCAGTGAAAAATCCTTATAATGAACATGATCCGGCGTACAGCGAACGGGAGGTTGAGAGGTGACTTCTGCGATCGAGACAGACCAGAGCGGGATAGTCTATGTGCTCACCAACCCGGCGATGCCTGGCTTGGTCAAGATAGGAAAAACCTCCCGGAACTCACTGGACCAACGCCTTCAAGAACTTTATGGCACGGGAGTTCCGGTGCCTTTCGAGTGCGCTTTTGCGGGAAAAGTTGCGGATGAAACCAGCTGGGAGAAAGCGTTGCACACCGCTTTCGGCCCCCAACGCATCAACCCCAAGCGGGAGTTTTTCGAAATTGAACCCGAACAGGCGATAGCGCTACTCAAACTGATTGCGTTAGAGGATGTGACACCTGCTACCCAACAGGTAGCGGAGAATGTTGATGTTGAATCGCGCGCCGCTGGTGAGAGATTGAAATCATCTCGGCGTCCGAATTTCAACTTTGTTGAGATGGGTATTCCGGTTGGAGCGGAGTTGCAATTCACCCAATCTCACGTAACGGTCATTGTGGTTGACGAGCGACGGGTGAGACGAGCCGATGATCCCGAGCCGCGATTTCTGTCAGCCATCACCCGAGAATTGCTAAACAGTGAGGGTGCTCCTGCAACCTTGCAGTATTGGACCTATAACGGACGGCGGCTCAGGGAGATTTATGACGAAACGTATGCAATCTAGCCGTCGGGCCGCCGCCCATTTGGGCATCACCAGTATCACGGTTGTCCCACGGCATCGGTCACGCCGACCTCGGCCATCAGATCGGAGATCTGCCGCCAGGTCTCGTCCTCGATGAAAATGCCGTTTTCACGGCGCTGCAGTTCGGTCCGGTACTCGATCTCGCCGGGGTAATAGACTTCGCTGAAACCCGGGGCTGGCGGGGAGGTCTTCACGAATTCGGCGAACTCGGTCATCTCCTGTTTGAAGTCCTCCAGGGGTCGGAACTTGGCAACGTCGAACACGGCCAGGAAACAGCCGTCGTTGTGGCGGGCCTGCGGGTCGATGCCGAAGCCGAGGCCGGTGAGCAGGCCGGAGAACATCTCCACCATGAACGACAGCCCGAACCCCTTGTGCCCCTGGTCCGCGCCTACGGGGAGAATGGCCCCGCCGGCGGCGTAGTCGTTGGGGTCGTTGGTGGGGTTGCCGTCCTTATCCACTATCCAGCCGGTGGGCACTTGCTCGCCCCGGTTGCGTGCCAGGCCGATCTTGCCGGCGGCTACGGCGGACGTCGCCATGTCCAGCAGCACCTGGCCGGGCAGGTTGCTGGGCACGCCGATGCAGATGGGATTGGTTCCGAGCCGACGGGCGCGCCCGCCGAAAGGCGCCACGGCCTTAGGACCGGCCCCGGAGTCAGCGGTGAGGATGGCAATCATCCCTTCCTGGGCGCAGATGGTGGGGTAGTCGCCCAGCCGCCCGATGTGGCTCTGGCGGCGGATGGTGAAGGCAGCGACGCCGTTCTGCTTGGCCTTGTCGATGGCCATGCGGGTCGCCTTCTCGGTGACCACGAAGCCGAAACCCCAGTTTCCGTCAACCACGGCGGTGGTCGGAGTCTCGCTGAGCACCTCGAAGGGCGCGCCGGGCACGATGTGGCCTCGGTCAACGCGCTCGCAGTATTCGGGGATGTGGATGACGCCGTGGGAGTCGTGACCGACCAGGTTGGCCTTCACCTGGTGGGCGGCGACGATCTCGGCCTCTTCGGGAGGCGTGCCCTTGGCTACGTAGATGTGGTAGGCGGCCTTTTCCAGGTATTCAGGGTTGAAGACGGGCATGGGGGTGCCTCCGTGAGGGTTATTGGCATGGATGGGTGGGATGGAGAGGATTGTAGCAGGAAACGGCGCCGGGTTTCGGTAGTGCTCCGGCTCACAGTTCTTTCTCGAAGTAGTGCCGGCTGGCGCCGGCTTCATATCCTTCGGACTGTCCGAATTGCCGGTAGCCACGCTTGACGTAAAACTCCGGAGCCTGGAAGGACATCGTATCTACCATTGCCGACGTGCAGCCCAGCTCTTTGCCGCGCTCCTCGGCCCAGTCCATCAGGCGACTGCCCAGCCCTCCGGATTGGTGATCGGGATGTACCCACAACAGGCGAACGTGAAGCTTTCCCCAATAGGCTGCGCCATCGATTCCAGCCACAACGCGGTCGGATTCGACGAAGACGGCTTGCACTAGCGTAACGGAGCGGGCGGATGCCACGCCGGCGTTGTGCTCGTCCAACCCGCGCTCTACTGCGTCCATTTGTTCGCCTGTAAGGCTTGCCAAGAATTCCATGCGACGACGTGCTTCCTTTGGAGAGCGTGCAATCGGTGACCAGCGGTCAGTTTTGCCAGCCGAGCAAGGGATCACCCGTCCGGTTTTGAGCGAATGGATGCAGGCTGGTGTCGGGATCTGGCTGTCTCTTTCGTCTCTGGAACGCCTGATGGATCCAGTTTTGAACATCATCCGCTCGCCTGCGGTTGCGCTGTCCGGGCCAATGCTGGATGAAAGCGAACGGATCGTTCTGTTCCAAGTTGAGCACCAACCGCGGTGGGATCAAACGACGGTTATATTGTGTCTCGCCATAGTTGGGGTGTATAGGCAGCAAAATACCCAGCAATCCGCAGCGTGGATTATGATCAGTATTCCGCAACGTGGCGTTGATTTCCCAATCCACGTACTTGCGTTGCCAAGTGCGCGGGCCGATGAGTGCGACGGTTACTGTGGCGTCGGAGATGTGCTCCTCACGTATCTGCCGGAGCGTCTCTTCAGTTGGAGGTCTGTTATCGGCGATGTCGCCGATGTTGACAGACCTGTCAACGATACGGTCGCCCATCATCCGCACAAAGCGGTCTTTCCACTCTTGGTCGTCTTCGTGAAAGTAGCTGATGAACACCTTGTGTCGTTTAGATTGAGGCATTATCTACTCCGGCAATCGGCTCCAAGTCGGTCAAATCTTCCACGCCGGCTATGTTTGCCAGCAGGCGGTTGTAGTTCCGCAGGTCTACCTGTAGTGTGGCCAGCGCCTCTCTAAACTCCTGCTGCTGCACCGAGTCCGCGAAGGCGTTCGCCAAACTCTTGCGATGCCATTCAGCCGTGAACGGGCGCACCACCTGGTTGAGCACGGGTATCGCAACCTTGCTGAATTGGATTGTGCCACGACCTCGCCGGCGCAGGATTTCCCTGGTTGTAGGGAACAGCGAATACACGCTGTCCAGCGCGGTCTGCTCGTCGCCGTCTTCCGACGGCAACGGCTGCGTAACGATGCGCGTCAACATTTCGATATAGAGTTCCCAGGCCGCGTCGCGGTCGTCCTCTCCGAAATCAACCTCCAGGTTCAGTCCGACGCCCATTACGTTGAGGCTGATCTTTTCCAAGCGAAAGTTGCTGAACAGGGTTGGCAGATGCATCGTTCTGAACCTCCATCGCTCAGTCCACGCGAACGAGATTAAATTATATCCCGGTGCGGGTGGCCAATGCCCGTACCAGATCAGCCAAATCGCATTTGCCCGCGCATCCCCGCGCCTTTACACTGCCGCCGTCATCATTGCCATGCGGAGGGAACCTACCATGAAAGCGGTTTACATCAACGAGACTGGCGGCACCGACGTGCTGATCCACGGCGACCGGCCGGATCCCGAGATCAGCCCCGGCGAGATACTGATCAGCGTCGGCGGCAGCGCGCTGAACCACCTGGACCTGAACCTGCGGGCCGGCAACGCCCGCCGCTTTCCTCACATTCTCGGCTGCGATTTCGCCGGCGAGGTGGTGCAAATCAGCCCCGACTCCGGGACCGATCTGCGGGTCGGGGACCGGGTGCTGGTGGACAACCGCGTGAAGTGCGGCGGACATAACCTGTGCGAGCACTGCGCCGCCGGTCACGACCAGTGGTGTGCCCGCCAGCAGCGCATCGGCGTCGATCTGGACGGCGGACACGCCGAATACGTGGTCGCTCCGGCCATCAACGCCTACACCATTCCCGATGAGATGTCCTTCGCGGAAGCGGCGGCGCTGCCCATCGCCCTGCACACCTCGTGGCACTGCCTCGTTACCCAGGCGAAGCTGCAGCCCTGGGACGACGTGCTGGTGCAGGCCGCCGGCTCCGGCGTCGGCAGCATGGGCATCCAGATTGCCAAGATGATGGGCTGCCGCGTGATCACCACCGCCGGCAACGACTGGAAGCTGGAGGAGGCCAAGAAGTGGGGCGCCGACGAGGTAATCAACTACCGCGAAGTGGACAGCGTCAGCGAACGGGTGAAGGAACTGACCGACGGCCAGGGCGTCGACGTGGTGTACGACTGCGTGGGCGCGGACGTGTGGCACGAGAACATGTTGAGTCTCAAGCACGAGGGGAGACTGGTGATTACGGGCGTAACCTCGGGCAGCCAGACGCCGATGGATCTGTCCATACTGCACGGCAAACCGTTGCACCTGATGGGGAGCGGGGGACGCAGTCGCCGCACCATGGCCGACGCGATGAAGATGGTGAACCAGGGTGCGCTCCGCGGCATCGTCGGGCGCACCTTCCCGCTGGAGGGCGTCGGCGAGGCCCACCAGGTGATGCACGACCGGGACTTCTACGGCAAACTGGTCATCGAACACTGAGCAACCGGCCGCGTTTGGTACAATATCGCACGCCAAAAAGTCACCACATCACAACGGAGGCACTCCCGCTATGAAAATCGCCCGCTATATCGCCCACGGAGCCGAGCATTTCGGCGTCGTTGACGGCGAGAATGTAACCGCCATCGACGGCAGCATCTTCGACGATGAGATCAAGCTGACCGATCACACGCATTCACTGTCCGACGTGAAACTGCTGTCGCCGGTGATGCCGGGGAAAATCCTCGCCATGGGCCTCAACTACACCAGCCACATCGGCGACCGGCCGGCTCCCGAATACCCGATGATCTTCCACAAGACCCCCACCAGCGTCATCGGTCCTGAAGACGCCATCGTCCGTCCCAGGGAAGTCCAGCGCTTCGACGCCGAGGGCGAGATGGTCGTGGTCATCAAGGACAAGTGCCGCAACGTCTCCAAAGACGACGCGCTGAACCACGTGTTGGGCTACACCTGCGGCAACGACGTCAGTGCCCGCGACTGGCAGCAGAAGGACCGCCGGGAGAACAACTCCGACTGGTGGCGCGCCAAGTCCGCCGACACATTCTCCCCCATGGGCCCCTGGATCGAGACCGACGCCGATCCCCACGGCCAGCACCTCCGCACCCGCGTCAACGGCAACGAGGAGCAGAACGAGACCACGGCGCACCTCATCTTCGACGTGCCCACCATGATCGAGTTCATCACCAAGTACGTGACCCTGGAGCCGGGCGACTGCATCTTCACCGGCACGCCGGGAACCACGTCGGACATGGCCGACGGCGCGATCTGCGAGATCGACATCAGCGGCATCGGCGTGCTGCGCAACCCGGTGAAGCTGGAATCATAGGTTCCCGTTCCGGGCGGATGAAGATGACAGGCGGCACGGATTGTAACCACCGTGCCGCCATAACCCTCCCATGAAATGGAGGCGTCCTTATGAAAACCGTTTCAGTGATCAACTACAAAGGCGGCGTTGGCAAGACAACGGTCGTCGCGAATATTGCTGCTGAACTTGGCTGGCGCGGAGAAAAAGTCCTGCTCATTGACCTTGACCCGCAAGCCAGCTTAACATTTTCGCTGATTGGCGTGGAAATTTGGGAGGAGCGCTATGCTGCCAACCAAACAATCCGCAATTGGTACGACGCGTACATCAATGAAGACCAGAACCTCGAGTTGTCGGCTTTGATCGTCCGACCGCCGAAAATCAACGATGCAATACACCAGAGTCACCATGGCGGTTTCGTCGATGTGATATGCTCCCACTTGGGGCTCATCAATATCGACTTAGAATTAGCGACCAAGATAGGCGGAGCCACTATGCGACAGATCCGAAATAACTTCCTTCGGTTACATTCCAGGCTAGTCGACGGCTTGGAGACTTCGTCCATTACGGGCAAGTACGATTTCGTACTAATCGACTGCCCGCCGAATTTCAACGTGGTGACCAAAACCGCGATTGTGGCCAGCGACCAAATCCTTGTTCCTGCGATCCCAGACTATTTGTCGACTCTCGGCATAGAAGAGCTACGGCGCCACATCACGAAACTCTCAAATGATTTCAACGATTTTGCCAAGGAATTCGATAATCCATCTTATAGCATCATAGAGCCAACAATCATGGGAGTTGTGCCTACGATGGTGCAGGTATATGGTGGAAATCCGATCTCTGCGCAGGCACAGTTCATTAGGCGGATCAAGCAAACTGATTTGCCCGTTTTCGACACATTCATTCGTCGGAACAGCACAATCTACGCAGATGCTCCGCAGTATGGAGTACCAGTTGTACTCGGAAGCATTTCTGGTCGAAGTCCAACAGTCCCAGAAGATGAATTCGTTCAGCTAACCGATGAATTCCTCGAAAGAATTTGAAAGAGGTGGGTTCCATGCGCACATCAACCCAAACCATTGCTAAATTACTCGCCGCATTTGCAGACGCAATGGAAACCATGGACGAGCACGAGTTCGAACTGCTCATGCGAGGTGAAGCCAAACTCCGCCTGGTGGAGAATGAGAAAGGGACCGGAAAAAAACCAGCAGAGGATCTGCGCTTTGATCAATCGGTTTCTGAGGTAGCACAACAGCTAAACGACGCTGAGTCTCGAGAATCTGCGGAAGCACTGATTGCTAGCATCAATCAGCCGCAAAGAAAAAAATTTCTGATAGCGCTGTCGCGATCTTGTGGCGTGAGCGTGGGTTCGAGGGACAATATCGGACGGATCGAGCAAAAACTGATCGAGAACGTGGTAGGGTCGAAGCTACGTTCGCAAGCCATCAAGAAAGTCGCATTCTAAGGGTCGCCAACTATTGGTGACCTCGTCACCGATAGGGAGAACGGTGTGCCAAGGGCGGCCGACTGGTCGCCCCTTTTGTGGATCGCTGGGTTGGTTCCGTCATCAACCGTTGGTTTGGCTCTCCTCCCGCAGTTTCACCAACAGCGGGATGGAGCGGATCTTCCGCTCGTCCAGGTCTTCCCAGTAAATGCCCTGGGGACGTGGCAACTCTTCCTCGCCGTTGTTACATCGGATGACAGTCTCCGTGGTGACGACGATGTCCAGCGGCACGTCGTGTTGTGTCCACGGCAGGTCCTCGTCGAGCAGTTGCATGGGGTGAACCGTGCTGATTACCGGCGTGCCCGGTTTCACCACGCCGGCCGCCGCTGCCAGGCCGTACTCCAGGTCCGCGAACCCGCCACCCTTGCCGATGCGGACGCCCTGAATGTTGACCGCTACCGATCCGGACACCACCAGGTCCACGGGCTGCATCTCGTGCACGTAAACCGGCCGGCCCACTTTGAACGCCCCCGAGATGGTGGACGCCTTTGACGGCTCAACTTCGGGACGAGAAGGATCGAGTTCGATGAAAACCCGCTCATCTTTGAGCCTCGGCACCGCCATGTACAGCAGCTTGCCCTGTTCCAGGGCCAGTTGTCGCAACGGACGTTGCGCCTGGTCCGGGTTGCTCTTGACGGCCCGGGCGGCTTCCCATTCGGGCAACTCCGACGCCAGGGTTGCCGCGTCCTGGCTTCCGATGAAGTTGGGGATCTTGTCGTGAACCGACTTCCCCCTTACCACTCGCGCCGTTTCCAGCGCAGTCCAAACCGATTCGCGAATTGCCCACTTGTCTCGCATGACGTCTGCCACCGTTGTTCTTGGATTGCCCTGGCTGCCAAGGTTACAGCAAACGGAAGTGGACGATAAGATGCGGAACCGCGCGTTTCGTCGCGGCGGGATCGGTTATCTGCCGTCCAAAGCATCGGGCCGACCATCTGAGGCCGGCCCGACCGAGAACTCTCAACAATCGTCAGTGTTTGGGGTTGCACACTAAAGCAGCACTGCCTGGGCGATCACAATTATGATCCACGGAATGAAACCGATCACCGCGGCGAGCAGCACTACGGCTATGGCCCGGCCCGTCGACTCGAAATCCAGCGCCTGCCGCACCGCCATGGTCACGGCAGCCAGGGTCCATACCCATGCCACCAGCGGGAACAGCCAGCCGATGAACGGCACGAAGCTGAAGATTGACAGCACTCCCGGCGTATACGCGAACCCGACAACTCGGCCGATCTCCGCCCAGCTGGTGTTTGTGCTGGCGGTGCGGAGCATCATCCCGCCCACCAGGCTCAGCACCGACACCCAGATCGCCCAGCGCACGATGCCGAACACCAGACCTGCGACCACCCCCAGGATGATTCTCAGAGCCGAGGCATCTCCCAGCAGACCGCCGATGATTCCACCCACGGCTCCGCACACGGTGACCAAAATCACTACCAGTATGGCCTGCCCGATTGCTCCCGGATCTGCCTCAATTTCCTCGTATGTCTCGGCATTGAACAGCGCCGCCCCGATCATTCTCTGGATCATCAATTCACCTCGCTTGAATGTTTCCCTGACTGTATGGCGACAGTGGCCGACTATGGCGCGACTGAATTGCATCGGATTCTAAACGGTTGTCCTCCCCGCTGTCATCGCGCGCATCCGCAAAGTTGTCACGGTTTCGCTTTACATGAGGAGTCGCGCGACATACAATTCGAGGTACGGGAGCAGGTTGATAAGGCCTCTCCCCGGTTTGCTGTAAACGCTGCTGTGGCCGACGAACGGGTCTTATCCCGCTCGCGGAGCGGCAACCTTGACGGGTGCAAAATCCGTGCGTGTGAAACGATCCAGCGCTTCAGCCTCCCAGACCAACGTAAACCGGCCACCTCCACCGATAACTTCGTAATCTGAACCGCCGCCGCTTTTCTGCATCGCCCAACTGCCATGAACCAGTCGCCCGAAACCACCCATGACGCGTCGCCGGAGAACCCCGGCAGCCTGCAGGCCAACTTGGACAGCCGCCGGGCCAAGTTGCAGCGCATCCGGCAGCGCGGCGTGGACCCCTATCCGCCGCGATTCCAGCGCAGCTGCACCGCCGACGAGGCGATCAAGCTTTTCGAGACCGCCGAGGCGGAAGAAGCGCCGGAGAACGCCAACGGAATCAGCGTCGCCGGCCGCGTCGTGTCCATGCGGGTCATGGGTCGGGCGGCGTTTCTGGATCTGCGCGACTCGTCCGGCGTGGTACAGGCCATGCTGCGGCAGAACGTGCTGGGCGACGAGTACGCCCTCCTGCAGGATCTGGATCTGGGCGATTTCCTCGGGGTGGACGGCGACATGATGCGCACCCGCACCGGCCAGCCCACCATCGAAGCCCACGCGCTGACTATCCTGGCCAAAGGTATGCGCCCCTTGCCGGAAAAGTGGCACGGTCTGCGAGACGTGGAAACCCGCTACCGCCAGCGTTATCTCGACCTGATTGCAAACCCCGAGGTCGCCGACACCTTCGTGCAGCGGAGCCGTATCATCAGTGGCATCCGCCGTTTCCTGGACGGCCGCGGCTTCGTTGAAGTGGATACGCCCATACTGGTGCCGATTCCCGCCGGCGCCCACGCCCGCCCGTTCGTCACGCACCACAACGCCCTGGACGAGCAGCTGTACCTGCGCATTGCCACCGAGTTGTACCTTAAGCGGCTGATCGTCGGGGGCCTGGACAAGGTGTACGAAATCGGCCGTGTCTTCCGCAACGAGGGAATTGACCAGGACCACAACCCGGAGTTCACCCTGCTGGAATCCTACGAAGCCTATGCCGACTACAACGCCGTGATGGCGATGGTGGAATCGCTGGTTTCATCGCTGGCGCACGATGTACATGGTTCGATGCAGGTTGCGATGGGTGACGACATCATCGACTTCACGCCGCCGTGGCCTCGCCTGTCCCTGCGCGAGGAGTTGCAACGGCGCAGCGGCGTTGACATCGAGGATTACCCCGACGCCGAGTCGCTGACCGTAAAGTGCCGCGAATTGGGCCTGGAACCCGCCCCGCGAGAGGCCCGGGGACGTCTGATCGACAAGATGCTGTCGGTGTACGTGGAGCCGCATTTGATTCAGCCGTCCTTCCTGATCGACTACCCGGAGGACATGTCTCCCCTGGCCAAGGGCCACCCGGACAGGCCGGGTTACGTCGAGCGTTTCGAGGCTTTCGCCGCCGGAATGGAGATTGCCAACTCATATACTGAGCTGAACGACCCTGAAGTTCAGCGCGCCCGTTTCGCCGCGCAGGAGCACCAGCGTGACGCTTATGACGACGAGGAAGCCGACCGGACCGACGACGACTTCCTCACGGCGCTGGAATACGGTATGCCGCCCACCGGCGGGCTGGGCATCGGCATCGACCGGCTGGTCATGCTGCTGACCGGCCAGTCCACCATACGTGATGTGCTACTATTTCCGCAGATGCGTTCCCTCTCTGACGACGGCGGCAACACCTGAACCTCAGGCGACAGCAGCAAGCGATTGCCATGACTACCACCTTACTGGGAAATGAACCGGACGCCACAACGGGACGGTCGCCGCTTGGTGATACGCCGGATGTCGAGTTGTTTCCGATCAAATTGCGGCTGCCTGAAGCCGTGATAGCCGCCGGCGCCGATGCCTGCGAAGAGTGGGTAGTGGACTTGACGCTGGCAAATCACGATTCACTTTACCAGATCGAACTCAACGCCAACGGTGAGCTGGAGTTGACGATGCCCCCATATTATCCCGCCGACGAACAAGAAGGCGAAATGCACGGGACGTTGTACGTTTGGAACGTTGCCAACGGGCGTCCTGGAACGGTCACACCGTCTTCAAGCGCTTACCGTCTGCCCAACGGGGCCATCCGTTATCCCGATGCTGCTTGGACCGCGGCGGCCAATGTTCGTCCCCGGCCTGCCGAACCGCCCCGCGCACGGCCCTACTGCCCCGACTTCGTCGTAGAAATCCGCTCCACCTCACAATTGCGTCCATCGGACCTGGCCGAACTGCTCAACAAAATGCAGGAGTACATGGCGAGCGGCGCCAGGCTAGCCTGGCTTATCGACCCTCTCGAACGCACCGTGCGCATTTACCGCGCCGGCGTCGCTGAGCCGGAGCTGCTGCATGATCCCGTAACCCTCGACGGTGAGGATGTCCTGGCCGGTTTTACCTTTGAGGTTAGGCGGTTGGTTTTTGACTTGGTGTAGTCCGGCGACGAGCGACCAGAGCTTCGGGTGATTCAGCATGACTACAACGACAGTGACGACACCGTTGGCAGAAACCGCCGTTCCGGTTGCGCAACCGGATACCGCAGGCCAATTGCTGCCCATTACCCTGCGGTTACCCGAAGCGGTAATCGACGCCGGCCCCGATGCCTGCGCCAACTGGTTCTGGGACCTTTGCCTGGCCAACCACGAATCGGTTTGGCAAATGGAACTCACCGCTGATGGAGTACTGGAACTGATGCCGCCTACCAACGAGCCGTCTGACGTTCAGGAAAACAGAACTGCCAGTGAAGTGTATCTCTGGGATAGGGAACATGGTTTTCCTGGTGTGCCAACCGGCCCTACCTCTGGGTATCGGTTGTCCAACGGCGCGCTACGTGTCCCTGACGCGGCCTGGACAGCGTTGGAAAATATCCGCGCCAGACAGCCCGGTGACCCGGGTGGCCGGCCCTACTGCCCCGATTTTGTAGTAGAAATCCGCTCCACTTCACAATCTCGTCCTTCGGATCTGACCGAACTGCTTGCCAAAATGCAGGAGTACATGGACAACGGCGCACAACTCGGTTGGCTCATCGACCCCCTCGAACGCACCGTGCGCATTTACCGCACCGGCGTCGCTGAGCCGGAGCTGCTGCATGACCCCGTAGCCCTCGACGGCGAGGATGTCCTGGCCGGTTTTACCTTTGCCGTTGGGGAGCTAATTTTCGACCTGGCGTAACTTGATCTGCTTATGCTTTCTCTCGAACAAATCCGTAACGATACCGACACAGTTCGCGCCGCTCTCATGCGCCGCGCCGAGGACGAGGATTGCCTTGACGAAATCCTGGCCATGGACGCCCAGCGGCGCACCGCCATCACCGACGGCGATGAGCTTCGTGCCCGCCGCAACGCGGTGTCCCGCGAGATCGGCCAGGCCCGTTCGCAAGGCGGCCAGCCGGATGAGGCCATCGTGGCCGAGATGCGAGATGTGGGCCGGCGTATCAACGAACTGGAAGACCTGGTCCGCGACCTGGACGCGCGGATCAACGACGCCATGCTGGCCCTGCCCAACCTGCCGCACGCCAGCACGCCCGAGGGCGTGGATGAGACCGGCAACGTCGTGCTGCGCCACTGGGGCGAGCCGACCACCCTGGACTTCGAAGCCCAACCGCACTGGGACCTGGCGGAGAACCTGGGCATCATCGACTTCCAGCGCGGCGTCAAGCTCTCCGGCAGCCGGTTTTATACGCTGAACGGTTACGGCGCGCGGCTGGAGCGGGCCATCATATCCTGGATGCTGGACCTGCACGGCAGCGAGCACGGCTACACGGAAGTCGCCCTGCCCATCCTGGTGCGCCGCGAGATCATGGAAGGATCCGGCAACCTGCCGCTGTTCGCCGACAACCTCTACCACGACGACGAGGACGATCTCTGGCTCATTCCCACCGCGGAGGTGCCCGTCACCAACCTGCACCGGGATGAAATCCTCACTGCTGATGATCTTCCCCTCTATTACGTCGCGCATACCCCGTGCTTCCGCCGCGAAAAGGCGGCCGCCGGGCGCGACACCCGGGGCATCAAGCGGGTCCACCAGTTCAACAAGGTGGAGATGTACAAATTCGTCGAGCCGGACACCTCTTTCGACGAACTTGAAGCATTGCTGGCCAACGCTGAAGCGGTGTGTCAGCGTCTTGGCCTGCCCTACCGCATCCTGCAGCTGTGCGCTGGAGATATCTCCTTCCCATCAGCCAAGTCCTACGACATTGAGGTCTGGGCTGCAGGATCCCAGGAGTGGCTGGAGGTGTCGTCCTGCTCCAACTGCACCGACTTCCAGGCCCGCCGCGCCAACGTCCGTTACCGGCCGGGAGTGGGCGAGCGGCCGCGGTTTGTTCACACCCTGAACGGCTCGGGCCTGGCCCTGCCGCGAGTGATCATCGCCATCCTGGAGAACAACCAACAGCCCGACGGCTCCGTGGTCATCCCCGAGGTTCTGCGCCCCTACACCGGCTTTGACGTCATCCCGTCTCAGTAGCCCAGCTGTCATGCTCCGCCGGTCCTGACGGACGGCCGAGAAAGCACACCAGGTTCACAGGAGGAATGCAATGGCTGGCATCTGGCCCGAGGACATCCGTTGTGTCGCCCTCATCACCTTCGACGTGGACGGCATCACCTCCTGGCTGAATCGGAACCCCGATTTCATCAACTACCCCAGCCTGCTGTCCATGGCGGAGTACGGCCCCAGCGTGGCCACGCCGCGCATCCTGGACATGCTGGACGCCCAGGGCATACCGGGCAGCTTCTACGTCCCCGGTTACGTGGCTGAAACACATCCCGACCTCGTGCGTGAGATCGCCGGTCGCGGCCACGAAGTGGCGCACCACGGCTACATCCACGAGCCTCCGGCGACGATGACGCCGGACAAGGAAGAGGAGGTGCTGGTCAAGGGCATCAGCATCCTGGGCGAACTCACCGGCGAGGCTCCGGTTGGCTACCGCTCGCCAAGCTGGGAACTCAGCCCGGTCTCGCTGGACCTGCTCGCCAAGCACAATTTTCAGTACGACAGCAGCCTGATGGGCGATGACGCGCCGTACCTGGTGCAGGGCGGAGACCCGCCGCGGAACCTGGTCGAGTTGCCCATCCACTGGCTCCTCGACGACGCGCCGCACTTCGCCTACGCTCCTTCGGCCAACCGCCTGGGGCCAATGCGGAACCCTGACGAGGTGTTCGAAAGCTGGGCGGCCGAGTTCCGCGGCATCTACCGTTACGGCCGCTGCTTCAACCTGACCATGCACCCGCAGTACATCGGACGGCCCGGCCGCCTGTTGATGCTGGAGCGGCTGATTGAGTACATCAAGACCTTCCCCGGCGTCCGCTTCATGCGCGCCGTGGACGTTGCCAGAATGTGGGAAAACGGAGTGTAACAATGGCTGATGACAGATCCAGGCCCGCAGTGCACGACCGGGGCGGTTGGCCTGACGACACCCCCATCGACCGCAGCGAGCACGAATACAGCGATTGGGAACGCCGGGTCGATGCCGTGCACCAGGTTCTCGGTCAGCAGGGCATCCGCACCACCGACGAGATGCGCCGCGCCATCGAAAGCCTCCCGCCGGAACGCTACGAATCGCTGTCTTACTACGAAAAGTGGACCGCCGCCCTGGAGATGCTGCTGATCGAGAAGGGGATCCTGACGGCGGCGGAGATTGACGCCAAGGCGGCGGAACTGCGGGAGCAGGGGTTGTAACCCGGCTCAATCAGAAGGGTCTATTTACGGTCAATCCAGCCTTTGCCTTTATGGGCTCCCAAGCCATCCCGGACACCATCTCTGGTATCTCTGACTGCTTCCGTGCAATGCAGGAGGAGGAAACCAATTTACAGTCCAACGGAGCCGAGGCCGCTTGACGCTAAATCCGATCAGTTAGCGCCTTGAACAGGGTTTTGTGACCAAGCGTAAGGGCGGGTTTCCAAACCCGCCCCATGTCATACGTAATCTGTGCGGTCGTCAGTCAGACGACGGCAGTTG
The DNA here is from genome assembly GCA_034420475.1 of Dehalococcoidia bacterium. Taxonomy (GTDB): domain Bacteria; phylum Chloroflexota; class Dehalococcoidia; order Lucifugimonadales; family UBA3495; genus Bin87. The sequence continues at coordinate 118,293 of DAOULH010000057.1, read as the reverse complement.
CTTCGCCTCCTGCAGCTCCATCGGCTCGCCGTTCAGGCGCAGGTCGCACTTGCCCGCCTTGGTGATCAATACGGACACGCTGCCGTCCGGCGACGTCAGCCGCTTGCCCATGGTTACCTCCGGCGCGTCGTCGGCGGTGGCCGCGCCGCCGAAATCGACACTGGCCCCTTTGATTTGCAGGGGGATGTCCCCGTCAGTCAGGTCGCCTTCTCCGCCGGCCTTGCTGACTATCATCTCAGCGCCGCCGGGGCCCACGTAACGTTGTCCAGTCTTCAGGTTCATTGCTGCCGATACCTCATCAGTTGGCTGTGTGATAGCCGGGATTATAGTGAGCGCCGGCCCGGAGCGTCAACGCGCGCGGTTGACCGTCGCGCGACCCACGGTTAGACTCTTTCACATGATCTACTATGGCGACACGGCAAAGGTGCAGACCGATGGAGAGGGCGGATTTTCCGCCCTTTTTGTATGTCTGTTGGTCCACCGTTCTCAAGGAGATAGTCCTTGCCCACGCTAGGCCGGCGGCTCCTTGCGGAGGCAGTGGGCACCGCTTTCCTGCTGATGACGGTGATCGGCAGTGGCATCGCTGCCCAGCGGCTCAGCCCCGGCGACGTTGGGTTACAGCTGTTCGAAAACGCCGTCGCCACCGCATTCGGGTTGATGGCGCTGATCTGGGCATTCGGACCGGTTTCCGGCGCGCACTTCAACCCGGCAGTGACCCTGGCCGACGTCGTCCTGCACGGTCGGCCGGTTCGTGAAGGCGTCGCCTACGTGGGGGCCCAGGTTGCCGGCGGCATTGTCGGCGCCGTCCTGGCGAACTTGATGTTCGCGCTGCCGCCGGTCGCCTGGTCGACGCAGGTGCGCAGCGGCCCCGACCTGTGGCTTGCGGAGATCATCGCCACCCTGGGACTGCTCTTCGTGATCTTCCTCATACCGAGACACCGGGCGGCGGTTATCCCGGTGGCGGTGGGCGCGTACATCGGAGCGGCGTATTTCTTCACTTCCTCCACCAGCTTCGCCAACCCCGCGGTGACGATAGCCAGGATGTTTTCGGACACCTTCGCCGGGATACACCCGGCATCCGCGCCGCTCTTTATTGTGATGCAGTTGGTGGGGGCGGGTTTGGCGATTGGGTTGGTGTGGCTGCTGCGCGGCCGCGGGTCAGGCTGAACCGTCAAATCCGTTGCGTCTCGGCACGTAAATCCAGCCTTCCAACGCAGCATCGGCGAGTTCGTCGCGGTTGGGGTGGTGAAATTGGGACGAGTCTTTGGCCCACGCCGCCGCTCCCACGGCCGCGACCACCGCATCCAGGCAGTCGTCGTTGGCCCGACACGCCATGCGGACACGGTCCAGGTTAGGCAAGCCAACGCCGGACGTCTTGGCCAGTCCGCTCAGGATTTCGTCCCGTTTCGCCAGCGCCGCACGCCCCTTCTTGTAGCCCTTGTATGGCAGTCCAACCGATTTCAGGAATGCTCCCGGCATGAGTTCCAGGAGCGTGACCCTTTGCGATGGTGGTCCCGTGGGCTCCAGCGGCGGCACGCGCCAGCGGGCGGGACGCCCGTCGTGCCACCGATGCAGCATCCTTATCCCCTCGTAGGTCATTGGCAGCATGTTCGGGTTGACGGTATGCAGGGGCGAATAACTCTCGCGGTGATGGGTCAGGTCGCCGGCCCGCTTGGGCTCTCGCTCAGAAAGCGGCATTCCAGGCCGCTGATTTACGAATTCATCCCGCCTGCCGACGAACTCGGCTCCAGTCAGGCCGGATACCACTTGCCAGATGTCGGCCATATCCCGAGGCGGACGCTTCTGAGACAGGAATTCGGCGAACGCTCGGGGCACGCCGAACGGGAAGTCCAATGCCGCCACCGCCGGCGTCTCCACATTCGCCAGCGTGTGGTAGAGGTCGTCGCGCCGCACCGGCTGCACGCTGTCCAGCACCAGTTCCCCATCGCCGGTGAGGTTCCCCAATGCCAACCACGTGTTGCGGTCGTCCCGATGGCCGCTGAAGTCGACGCCGATTATCGTGATCATCGTATCGCCGGTGCCGTGCTATCGCCGAGCGATGCTGGCGGCTCCGCGGAGTACACTCCGCAGGTTGCGCCCCCGCACGAATTGGTTAGAATACACGGGGCGGATGTTAGCACACCGTCACCGGTCACCCTCATTGGACACCCTCATTCGCGCAATCAAAGGAGCCAAGAGCTTATGGACTACACCAAGCGACGGGAGCGGTATCGCGCCGTTCTGGCCGGCGATGTTTGCGTGCATCCCGGCTCAGTGTTTGATCCGATTTCGGCCCGTGTCGCCGAGGACCTGGGCTTCGAGGTCGGTATGTTCGCCGGCTCCATCGCCAGCGGGACGGTGCTCGGAGCCCCCGACTACGTTGTGCTGACCCTCAGCGAGTTCGCCCAGCAGATCTACCGCATCTGCCGCGCCGGCACGCTGCCGCTGATGGTCGACGCCGACCACGGCTACGGCAACGCCCTCAGCGTGAAGCGCACCGTAGAGGAACTGGAAGCCTCCGGCGTGGCAGCCCTGACCATCGAGGACACCGTGCTGCCCATGCAGTTCGGCGACGGCCCTCGCTACATATCGCTGGAGGAAGGCGTGGGCAAGATGAAGGCCGCGCTTTCCGGCCGAACGGATCCGAACCTCGTGGTCGCCGGGCGCACCAGCAGCCTGAGCGAGGGGCTGGACGAGTGCATCCGCCGCGTCAAGGCTTACGAGGCCGCCGGCGTCGATGCCCTCTTCCTGGCCGGCGCCAGCACCAAGGCGCAGGTCAAAGCCGTCAACGCCGAGCTGAACATTCCGCTGCTCCTCGGCGGAGCCGGCGGCGAGTTGTCGGACAAGGAGTGGTTGGGCCAGAACGGCGTGCGCGTCGCGCTGCAAGGGCATCTGTCGTTCCAGGCGTCCATCAAGGCCGTGTACGATGTCATGAAGGCGCTGCGCGACGGCGTGGCTCCGGGCGACCTGCGCGACCAGTGCGCCTCGCCGGAACTGATCGCCCAAGTCACGCGGAAGGATGATTACGACCAGCAAATTGCCGATTACCTCAGGTAATCAGTCGGCTGGGAATCTCCCATTCACCACCAATCAAGCACCACCAATCAAGGAGGAAAGCAATCATGGCTTTTGTTTGTAACCACCTGCACCTGCGGAGCGAAGATCCGGACAATGCCGCCAAGTTCTACGTTGACAACTTCGGCGCGGAGATCGTTTCCACGCGGCCGCTGTCCAACACGATCTCCCATACCCTGGAGCTGAACGGGCAGCCCCTGCTCACCGTTTCGGGCGAGGCCGAGGGCGAGAACGCCGTGCCCGGCTCTACCCACCCGCGCTTTGGCCTGGACCACTTCGGCTTCCAGACCGACAATATTCAGGAGGCCTTTGAGCGGTTCAAGTCCAATGGGGCCAACATTATCTGCGAGCCGTGGACCATGCCGTCCGGCTCCCAGGTGATGTTCGTGGAGGCGCCGGACAAGGTCAGCCTGGAGATCATCCAGCGCCCCGACTAACCGGCCAGACTCCCCTGATGCTAGAGGCCGCCGGGAACGTCGAATCCCGGCGGCCTCTTCAATTCAGAAGGGGTACTGCAATTCCCCTTCGGCCAACTCCTGCGGCCATACCACCACCTTGCGGCCGTTCTGACGCTGGATCAACGCAACCGACCTGCCGATCTGGCGGCCCGACTCGTCAATCTTGAAGCGTCCGTAGAACGTCGTGAAGTCCGCGTTCACCGCCGCGTCCAGTACCGCGTCATCGTCCAGGTCACCCGCCAGGGCGACGATACGCTCGGCCACCAGGCCGGCCGCCAGGGCTTGCGCCATCGGGTAATCGACAGGCACGCTTGAAGTCTCGGCCCGGTCGTTGAGCATCCGCAGCGCCTCGGCAGCGCCGGGCCCCACGTCAGGCGTTGGTATGCTGAAGGCCGGTTCCCATTGGCTCGGGCCCACGAACCCGTCAGCCGCTTCGCCCAGCAGTTCTTCAAACCCGGCGATGGGAGTCGCGATGACTGCGGCCAAGCCGATGTTGCTCCGGTTGGGAAGCCTCGCCAGCGCCCGGGCGGTGCCGATGTCGTGACGGATGCGCCCCACGGTTACCACGAGGTCCGGTTCCTGCTCGGCCACGTGGCGGGCGATCTCGGTGAAATTGACCTGCGTCGGCCGGTAGCGCAGGTCCAGCACCGTGGTGAACCCCAGATCGTGAGCCGCAGATTCCGCGCCCCGCGCCACGAGCCTGGCGAAAGCGCCGGTGTCGATGCGCAGTATCACCAGCCGATTGGCCTCGGGGTTCACCTGGCGGACCAATGCCGGCGCCCCGACCAGGTACTGGTCGGCCGGAGTCAGCACGCTGATCACCTTGCGGAACCCGCGGGCGTAATGCGCGTCGCCGGCGCCGCCCTGGTTCCACACCACCTTGCCGTGGGTCTCGGCGACTTCTGCGGCCGCGGTGGTGAGACCTGCGGAATACGGCCCGAACAGCAGGTCAACCCGGTCGCCGGTGATCAGTTGTTCCGTGGCCCGGCGCGTCGCCTCGGCCGTGCTGCCGTCGTCGTAGCTGACCAGGGCAACCGGACGTTTTTCGCTCCCCACGGTGAGGCCGCCCTGCTCGTTGACATAATCAACCCACGCGGACAGGCCGGCCAACGCCTGCTGGCCTTGCGTTGCAAACTGGCCGGTCAGCGATGCTGAAATTCCGGCCTTGATGGGTGTTGTGGTGGTCATAGCGTTGCTGCCCGTCCCGGTGAAATTGCAGGCGAATTTTAGCCGATGATACTATGATGCCGCCATGCCCTCCTACCCCCACATCGAACGGTAACCGTTCAGACTTGCAGGGAAAGTGTCATTGCGAGCGCAGCGCGGCAATCTCGTTGGCGCAGGAGAGACCTTGGGACAGTCGTTGCCGCTACGGCGTCGAGATTGCCACGGCGCCAGCGCCTCGCAATGACAACCTCCTGGATTCTGAACACTTACATCGAACGCTGTCGCGCCGACCTTCGGCGCTCATCGACCCGGCGCTTCCTCGACGATGAAAAGGCTGCCAGGCGCTGACGGCAGGCAAGGTCAGAGGCGGCTGCGGACGTAATTGCCCATCCAGCCCACGGCGCCGGTGACGGCCCCGCTGAACAGAAACGTGCGTATAGCGGTCAACTGGTCCGGACTCAGCCATTCCCAGGGCGAGAGGTAATGGAATGCCAGCGCGATGATTGCAGCGCCGGCAATCAGCGCGATTAACACCAAAAGCACGCACACGCAGAGGAACGTGATGACTCGCAACAGTCCGGTGCGGCCTGATTCACGGAAAAGCGAAATATCCTCCGATGCGGCTCGGGTCTGGGATTCCGAAATTTCCAGCGTTTCCGGTTCGGGTACGTACTCCCATTCATGTTGAGGTATTTGAACCATTGTCCGCCTTGTCTATCTTTTGGGAGTAGTAATCTTTTATCATCCCCACCGGGATGATGCTATTCTGTCGGTTCATTTCCCAGACTTGTTCCCAAGGCGACCCCGGCGCATGGGCGAGCTGGGACAAGCGAATACCGGAAAGATAACCGTACTTCCGATAGACTTGCTTGATGATGTCGTCTTCGTCGGCGTCGAACGTGGCGTTGGGCACGCGGGCTTTGGACGTGATGTAGTCGTGGCGGTGCTTCTTGAAGCTCTGGTACACGTCGCGTACAACCGGCCCGTACTGCCAAGCCTCGACGGGCTGCTCGATCAATGGCCGTTCTCGTATCGCCAGCATCCAGGCATGGCAGAAATAGACCAGCTTGAGCACCTGCATTGGGGTGAGGCGATTGCCGTCCTCCTCGGCTAAATCCAGCAGGCGATTAGCCACGGCCCTGGCATCGTGTTTCATAATGCCCTCCCGATTAGGCAATGCTGACATTTTGAACCCCTCCCGTCATTCCGGCGAAAGCCGGAATCCATAGGTTGTGATATGAAGCAACGGGAAGGGTTGCTTACAATTTCGACCACTGGATTCCCGCTTTCGCGGGAATGACGGGCAAACATCAACATGGCCTGACGTGTTCAAATAGCAGGGTAGCACCCCGTCGTTGGTGGCCGCAAATTTGCGACTATAATATCCTATGCCCTCCTACCCCCACATCGAAACCTACCGCGCCGACCTCCAGCGCCTCATCGACTTCGGCGGCTCCGACAACGAGCAGAGCATCCGCCGCGCCTTTGCCGTCTGCCTCGACTCCTACTGCCGCGACCACCGCGAGAAACTCGCCCTGGTGGACGAACTGGACGCCAGATCCGGCTCCCGCGCCACCGGATCGAGGAACCGGCCCGACGGCACCGTCAAGGACTCCCTCCGCATGGCCCGGGGCTACTGGGAGGCCAAGGACTCCCACGACGACCTGGACGCCGAAATCCAGGCCAAGTTCAACCGCGGCTACCCCCGCGACAACATCCTCTTCGAGGACTCCCAGACCGCCGTCCTCTTCCAGAACGGCGCCGAGGCCATGCGCGCCGACATGGCCCGCCCCGGCGATCTCCACCGCTTGATCCGCCGCTTCCTGGACTACGAACTGCCCGAGATCGAAGAGTTCCGCCAGGCCCGCCAGCAGTTCAAGGCCGACCTCCCCGCCGTCCTCGAAAGCCTCCGCGAGGCCGTGGCCGACGCCGAGGCCCACAACCCCGACTACCAGGACGCCGCCGCCCTCTTCCTCGCCCTCTGCCGCCAGACCATCAGCCCCGACGTCTCCGACGCCGACGTCCGCGAGATGCTGCTGCAGCACATCCTCACCCGGGACATCTTCCTGCGCGTCTTCGCCGACGATCAGTTCCACCGCGAGAACAACGTCGCCCGCCAACTGGACGCCTTGGAGCAGACCTTCTTCACCGGCTCAGTGCGCCATCAAGCTCGGGACCGCCTCACCACCTACTACGGCGCCATCGGCCGCGCCGCCGACGAAATCGCCGACTACGCCGAAAAGCAGCAGTTCCTCAAGGCCATCTACGAGGACTTCTACCAGGCCTATAACCCCGCCGCTGCCGACCGCCTCGGCGTCGTTTACACCCCCAACGAGGTCGTCGACTTCATAATCCGCGGCACCGACCACCTGCTCCAGAAGCACTTCGGCCGCACCCTGGCCGATGACAACGTCCAGATCCTCGACCCGGCCACCGGCACCGGCACCTTCATCACCGGCCTCATCAACCACCTGCCCCCGGACCGCCTGGAGTACAAGTACCGCCACGAAATCCACGCCAACGAGGTCGCCATCCTCCCCTACTACATCGCCAACCTCAACATCGAGTACACCTACAAGGAGCGCACCGGCCGCTACCTGGAGTTCCCCAACCTCTGCTTCGTGGACACCCTGGACAACATGGACTGGCAGGGCGCCAGCGGCGGCGCCGTCACCCGCCAGGGCGCCTTCAACCTCGGCGGCGTCTCCGAGGAAAACTGGATCCGCGTCCAGGAGCAGAACGAAAAGAGCATCTCCGTCATCATCGGCAACCCGCCCTACAACGCAAACCAGCAGAACGAGAACGACAACAACAAGAACCGCGAATACCCCGCCATCGACCGCCGCATCAGCGAGACCTACATCGCCGCCAGCACCGCCCAGAAGACCAAGCAGTACGACATGTACAAGCGGTTCATCCGCTGGGCCTCCGACCGCCTGGCCGACGACGGCGTAATCGCGTTCATCACTAACCGGGCCTACCTTGATAAGATGCAGGATGATGGATTCCGCGAGGTAGTAGGCAATGAGTTCAGTGACATTTACATCCTTGACTTGGGCGGCGACTTAAGAGAGCACAAAGGCGTGGGGAACGTTTTCAATATACGGACAGGGGTGGCCATAGGCTTTTTTGTACGCCAGAAAATAACTGGAGGAATGTGCGGAATTCATTACTTCGCCATTGAGGATGCAAAAACGGGGCCAGCAAAACTGTATGAGCTACAGAATGCGGATATCGGTACGGTCGATTTCGTCGAAATCGTGCCTGACCATAAGAACAACTGGCTTAATCAGTCCAACAGCGGGTTTGAGGAACTAGTTCCTCTTGCTGATCGGCAGACCAAGCTGGCTAAATCCGTTGCCGATGAACGGGCGGTATTTCGCCTGTATTCTATGGGGGTTGTAACAAACCGAGACGAATGGGTGTATGACCTTGACGCCGATCATCTGGGCGTGAAGGTTCGAGCGTTCATCAATGAATACGAAGACAAGCGGGCTCGTTACGGGGGTAAAGCATTCGACGACGCAGCATTAGGTACGAGTATTAAATGGACCCGTGACCTTAAGCGTCAACTGCGCGCCGATATGCCCAATGTTTTTGAACGGTCAAGTATTCGTTCCACGCTATACCGTCCGTTTACCAAAAAATACCTGTACTACAACCAGAGCCTGAACGAAATGCAGTATCAGATGCCTCAGTTGTTCCCCCAACATGGCTTGCTGGATAATCGTGTCATTTGCTTCCAGAGCACTAGTGCACGACGGTCTTTCTCGGCATTGGCTACCAACAATGTAACTGACCTTCACCTATTTTTCGACGGCACCCAATGCCTCCCCCTCTACCGCTACACCCCCGATGGTGAGCGGGTGAGCAACATCACCCAGTGGGGCCTGCGCCACATCAACGACCACTACCGCAAAGAGTGGGGCGCCCATTTTGACGACCGGTATCCCGACGGCATCACCGCCGAGGACATCTTCGCCTACACCTACGCCGTCCTCCACGACCCGGTGTACCGCCACGACTACCGCGTTGACCTGCTGCGGGAGTTCCCCCGCCTGCCCTTCTACCACGACTTTGATACCTGGGCCAAAATGGGGCGGGAACTGCTGGAATTGCACCTCGGCTTTGAATCCACCGAACCGTACCAGTTGGCAAGACGCGACCGGTCCAGTCCCAAACCGTACAAAACCCGCCTGCTCGCCAACAAACCGGCCGGCGTCATCACCCTGGACGACGGAACCACCGTGACCACTCTGACCGGCGTCCCCGCCGATGCCTGGCGCTACCAACTGGGCAGCCGCTCCGCCCTGGAATGGGTCCTCGACCAGTACAAGGAGCGCAAGCCCCGCGACCCCACCATCCGCGAACGCTTCAACACCTACCGCTTCGCCGACCACAAGGAGCGCGTCATCGACCTGCTGCAACGCGTCTGCACCGTCAGCATCAAAACCATGCGCGTGGTGGACAGCATGGCCTACTGGCAAGACGGCCAACTGATCGTGTTCGACGACCGGGATAAGCACGAGTGGGAGACCATGGCGCTGGAAGCCTTTAACTCCTACTATGACGAAGCGGATGATGATCCTGAATACCAGGCATGGCTGGCCTCGCTGCCCGACATTCGGGAGCAGAGAGATTAGCCATGGTTGGTGATATCGTCATTTTGCCCTTTCCGTACGCCGACAGCGAAGATGCGAAAGACCGCCCGACGGTCTTGCTGGCGGACGTGGGCGATGGAAGATATGCGGACTGGATAGTTTGTCCGGTAACAACGAGCCCGATACCGTACCGCAGGGCGATTCCAATCAGCGCTACCGATCTAACGTCTGGCAGATTGCGCCCGGGTAGCAAGGTCCGTCCGGACCGTCTGGCTACCTTTTCCGAAAATAGATTCGGCAATACCGTCGGCCGCCTCACCGACGCCAAGCTGGCGGAAATCCTGGCCGCAGTGCGCTCCCTGTTCTAATCCTCGCGCGTACCCAGTTTCGCCGGACCCGTCATTGCGAGCGCAGCGCGGCAAGCTCGTCAGGGCAATGGAAGACCCGTCATTGCCAGCGCAACGCGGCAAGCTCGTCGGGGCAACGGAAGACCCGTCATTGCCAGCGCAGCGCGGCGGCAAGACCAGGATGGTAACTCCATCACAACGCCGCCGGGGGAATAGCGATGACTGCGCAACCCACGCCCACGCCGAAAACGATGGCCGACTACCGCGCCGCCTATGAAATCGACCGCGCCAACCGCTGCATCACCGCGCTCCGGGTGGAGCATCGGAGCGACGCGTACCGAAGATGAGCCGGACAGTTTCCCTATGCGCGCGGGCGGAAAATGCCGAAGCTGCTGGTGTAGCCGTGGAGGAACGTGGTCCCGCTCACCGGCCCGATTTCTCCGTTGCAGAAGAAACCGCCCAGCGGCACCGCCGCCCCGACCTTGTCGTGGAACACCTCGGTGTCGTGGTTCGAGCGGCCGTAGAGGTACTTGCCCCTTCCCAGGCACGAGAACAGCAACGCGCCGTGAGCCGGGTTCTCCCGGTTGTCCACCGCGTAGCGTTCCAGCACCGCCGACAGGTCGTCCGCCGAGGTTTCCGCGTCCCGCAGGTGGAACTGCACCAGCTGACCTTCCTTCAGCATCTCGCCGATGGCCAGCACGCCGCTGCGCTGGTCCATTCCCATCACGTTGCGGATCAGGAAGTCGCCCTGCTGGGGCTCGTCGATGAGCGCATCCATGACCACGCCCAGGAACAGGGAGTGCTGCATCAGGTCGCGGTCGCGCTGGCCGGCCCCCTGGAACAGGGTGCGGAGCACGTTCAAGGGCGGCTGCCCGTCCAGTTCCACCAGGAAATTGCGGTCGCTGCGGGTGATGTGCATCGGCGACCCGATGGGCCGGCATCCCTGGGCGACGACGGTTTCAACGACGATGTTGCCCGTCAGCGCCACGCCGACGGCGCCGGAGTCGTGGTAATCGCGCCCCAGGAACAGGCCGTTTTGACGCGCTCCCTGGGCCGCGCTGGCCAACCCGCCAATCTTGGCGGCGGCGGGGTAGGCGTAGTCCAGTCCCAGCAGAAGGTTCTGCGCCGGGAACGACATCGGATCGGCCAGCAGGACGAACTGCGGCTGGTCCGCCGGGTCCACGCCCAGAGCGGTGTACCAATCGTCCGGCGCCGCGTCCAGGCTGGGAAGGTTGTCGCTTTCCAGTCGGATGGGATGGATGTTGACCCCGGGCAGGCTGGCGGCGGTCACGGACACGGCGGGTTCCTGCTCAACCTCGCTGCCGCCGCCGATGATGCCGCCGCCGGAGCAACCCAGCACCAGCGCCTGGTGCCCCAATAGTTCGGCGACCAGCTCGGGAAGGTTGGCGTAGTCCGAGGAATACTCCGACGACGCGAAGACCACTGCCAGGTCTGGCGCCGTATCGCCCATGCTCGCACGGATGGACGCCGCGCATTCGGAAAGGGCGGCGCGCAGGCTGTTCTGTTGGGATAGCGCAGAAGCCCACTGCATAATAAACACCTCTACGGGACCGGTTTCGGCCCCAATCTACCGGCTGTCTGGTTTGGCGCGAGTATAGCATAGGGCGTCCCGTGGCAAGCCTGACGCCGCGGGCCAGTGGCTCCCGGCAAAGGGCAGCGATATGCGCAACTGTTCAGAGTTGCGTGGGAAGTGTCATTGCGCCACTGTGCTTGATACGGGCGCGGCAATCTCGTTGGCGCCGGGGAGACCTTCAGGGCAAACGTTGTGCTACAGCGTCGAGATTGCCACGGCGCAAGCGCCTCGCAATGACAACCTCCCAAATTCTGAACAGTTACCGATATGCTGCCAACATGGACGCTGCGTTGCTACTTTGCTAAACTGCGCGACACTGTTGGATCCACTCTCAGGAGCGTTCGCAATGAAGAAAGTCGTCAGCGAAATCAGCGGCGTGGTGTTCAGCCTGCCCTGGCTGGTTGCCCGCGACGAGGGCCTGTTCCAAGCGGAAGGCATCGACATGGAATTCGTCACCGCGCTGAACAGCGGCAAGGTGACGCCCACCGAAAACCCGGAAGAGGTGAACCCGATCCTCGGCCACGTGGCGTTTGAGGATGCCCAGGTATCAATCTACCGCGCTTGAGAGGAAGGTCAGGTCCGTCGGGCCTATGAAAGCAAGCAGGGCGCCCGCATCATCGCCCTCCGTTCGGCAGTCGCCACTCAAGCCATTCTGGTCCACCCCGATTCGCCCCATTACTACCCTGGGACGCTGGGCAATAAGCCGGTGGCGGTGCAGTTCCACGCCGGGTCCCACTACGTCGCGCTGCGGCTGTTGTCGGGTTACCTGCCCGAGGAGAAGATCAAGCTGGTCCATTACGGCTCCCCGCAGTTCCGGTTTGAGGCCCTGATGAACGGCGAGGTTGCGGCCGCCGCCCTCATGGAACCCTGGATCACCCTGTCTGAAAAGCTGGGCTGCCGGCCCGTGTGCGAAGGCCATTACCTGGGCGCCGAGAACGCCAGCGACAACATGGACGAGGAGACCTTCTCCGCCATCAACCGCGCCGTCGCCAAAGCGGTGGACCGGATCAACGCCGACAAGCGCAAGTACCTCCGGTATCTCATCGACGAGCCGCGGTTCGCCGCGGTGGCGGCCCGCTTCGGCGGCATCACGCCCGAGGACTTCCACCTGCCCCGGCTGCGCTACTCCTACAACACTCCCTACACCGACGAGATCGTTGAGGACACCTACCACTGGATGGTGCGCTGGGGTCTGCTGGACGGCGCCGCCTGCAGCGCGGAGCTGGTGGACAATCGACTGGCCGAACCGGCCGTCGCCGCCGACGATTAGCCGGGTGGCTGCGCCGACCTGGCAGGTCGTTTCCATACGCCGAACATCTCAATATCAAGCGTCGCCGGTCTCCGCGGTTGACGCGAAAAAGCGCGCCGGGTATATCTGATCGCGGCAACCCGGCGCTCCCGTTTGCCCCAAACATTTCCAGGCAGGTATCACCTATGGCCGAATTGAGTCCCGCCCGCATCCTGGCGGAGTTGAAGAAGAACGGCGCGACCCACGTGGTCTGGCTCCCCGACAGCGAGACTAACTTCCTCTACGTGTTGATGAGCGAGGAACCCAGCCTGGACCTGGTGCCCGTCAGCCGCGAGGGCCACGCTTTCTCCACCGCAGCGGGTTTGGCCGCCGGTGGGAAAAAGCCGGTCATCCTGATCCAGAACACCGGGATGATGGAGTCCGGCGATTCCCTGCGTGGCTGGGGCCTGGGCATGAACGTCCCAGTGGTGATGATGGTCGGGTATCGCGGCTGGACGCGCCACGGCGTGATCAACGACACGGCCGCCTTCTACACCGAACGCTTCCTCCACGCCTTCAACATCAACTACTACCTGGTCGAGTCCGACGAGGACGCCGACCGCATCTCCATTGCCTTTGCCGAGGCGCAGCGGGAGAAGCGTCCCGTGGCCGTCCTCGTCGGCGACGAGTACCACGGCTTCAACGTCAGCCGCTGATCAACGCAGATAACGGAAGTGACCACCATGATGAAAACGGCGGAAATGCTGGAAATTTTTAACAAGCATCGCGGCGACGCGGTAGTGATACCCGGCCGCGGCGGACGGTTCTGGGTCGAGATGAGCGATCAGCCGGACCGGGACCTTCCCCTGGGCGACCCCGCCATGGGCGGCCACGCCTCTTTTGCGCTTGGCCTGGCCCTGGCCATTCCGGACCAGCGCGTCGTGCTGTTCGATTCCGAGGGCGACGTGCTGATGGGAATGGGCGCCCTGCCCACCATCGCGGAGAAAGCGCCGTCCAACCTCTACCATTTCATGCTGGACAACGGGGTGTACGCCACCACCGGCGGCCAGCCCGTTCCCAACGCCGAGCAGATGGAATACGACGTGGTCGCCCAGGGATGTGGCTATCCGTCCACCTACGCCATCGACAACCTGGAGGACTTCGCCAGCCAGATCGAGGAGATTCTGAGCCGGCCGGGCCCGGTGTTTGTCGCCCTGAAAATCGACCCCGAAATCATCAACGAGCCCATCAATGCCCGCCCCCAGTGGCAGCGGAAGACTCGGAACCAGGCCGTTGCCGACATGCAGGCTGAGCTGGGCATCTCGGTCGGGTGACGTATGCTGCGGTGCGCTGGCGACCGGCGGTTAATTGACATAAGCGCGGTCGGTGACGGATCGCGCACCGAGTCCATGCTGGTATCATGGATTCAGTCTCGATCCGATCCGCCACGGTTGGGTCGTATAACGTCAAGATCAATGCTGCGCCGACGACGCCTGTAGCCGGGTCGTGGCGCCAGGAGGTGGGTGATGCCGAGCAAAGGCAAACGGGTGGCGGCCCGACAGAACAACCTGCGTCGCCGTCGCGGCGGCGCGAACCGTGCGGCCCCGGCGCGAAATCCTGCCGCTTCCCCGGCGGCGTCCGCGGTGGCTGAAGCCGAGCCGCAGCGCCCGATTGCTGACGGAACCGCAACTGCCACCGCGACGGCCCCGTCCCAGTCCCGGGCCACAACTGCCGTGGGTCGGCCGGCTTCCGCGCCACGGGGGCGACGGTTCGACCGACCGGCCGCATACAACCACGTCGGCTCGGAACTCAGGCGCATCGGGATATTTTCCGGCGTGTTGGTGGTTGTGCTCGTCGCCGTTTCCTTCGTGCTTTAGGTCACGCGCATGATGCCGGGATCGGATCGTGGTTCGGCAGGAATTCGACCATCGCCTGTTGGTGACGCCGGAACGCCCCGGCGTTTACCTGATGAAGAATGCCGCCGGGGCGGTCATCTACGTCGGTAAGGCCGCCGTACTGCGCAACCGGCTTCGTTCCTACTTCGGATCGCCGGCGGGCCTGGATCGCAAGACCCGGCGCATGGTCAGCGAGCTGGCTGACTTCGAGTACATCGTCACCGACACCGAGGCCGAGGCGCTCATCCTTGAGAACACCCTCATCAAGCGCCACCGGCCCTATTTCAACGTCCGTCTCAAGGACGACAAAACCTATCCCTACCTCAAAGTAGACCTGTCCGAGGACTTTCCCCGGGTGTACATCACCCGGGGCGTGCACAAGGACGGCGCGCGGTATTTCGGGCCCTTCGCCAGCGCGGGCAGCGTCCGCCAGTCCATGGACCTGGTCAAGAAGCTGTTCCCCTACCGTTCCTGCACCAAGCGGATCACCGGAACCGACCCGCGCCCCTGCCTGGAATACTACATTCACCGCTGCGTCGGTCCCTGCGCCGGCCTGGCCAGCCAGGACGAGTACGCGGAAGTAGTCAAACAGGTGATCCTGTTCCTGGAGGGGAACACCGAAACCGTCACCGGTCAGCTGCGCGACAAGATGGAGGCGGCCGCCGAGGATCTGGAATTCGAGCGCGCCGCCGCGCTCCGCGACCAGATGGCCGCCATCCAGAAGTTCGAGGAGGAGCGCACCGTCAAGGTCGATACCGGCCGTTCCACCGATCTCGACGCCATCGCCATCTCCGTCGCGGCCAACGAGACCTGGGTTGAGGTGTTCTTCGTCCGCCGCGGCAAGCTGATCGGCCGCGATCATTTCTTTATGGAGGGCCCACAGGATGGCGAACCCGGCGAGATCATCGCCCAGTTCGTCCAGCAGTTTTACGCCACCGCCCTGGAAGTGCCCCCTATCGTCCTGATGCAGCACGATCCGCCCGCCGAGGACGCCCAGCTCTTGCAGGACTTCCTGCGCAGCCGCCGCGGAGGCGCGGTTCGCATCTATCGTCCCCAGCGCGGGGAGAACCGAAAGCTGATGGACGTGGTCGCCGCCAATGCTTCGGAGGGCCTCGCCCAGCATCGCGTCAAATGGCTGAACCGCTCCGACGCCATCCAGGGCGCGCTGACCGAGTTGGAGGAGGAGCTCAGCCTGCCCACGGCTCCGCGACGCATGGAGTGCTACGACATCTCCCACATCCAGGGAAGCAACCTGGTGGGCAGCATGGTCGTCTTCGATGACGGCAAACCCCGCACCCGCGATTACCGCCGGTTCAAGATCAAGGCCGTGGACGGTGTGGACGACTATGCCAGTATGAAGGAGATGCTTACCCGCCGTTTCAAACGCCTGAGCCAGTCCATCGCCAACCCTGATCCCGATGGCAAGGTTGACAACTGGGGTGTCGTGCCCGATCTGGTGGTCATCGACGGCGGCAAGGGTCACCTTTCGGCGGCCCGCGAGGTGATGCTACACCTGGGACTGGAGCAGATTCCGTTGTGCTCCCTGGCCAAAGAGAACGAGGAGATCTTCGTTCCGCACACTCCTGAGCCCATCGATTTGCCCCGGGATTCCCAGGCGCTCTACCTCATGCAGCGCATCAGGGACGAAGCCCACCGGTTCGCCATCAGTTTCCACCGTAACCTGCGCTCCAAGAGCAGCCTGAAATCGCCCATCGACATGGTTACCGGCATTGGCCCCAAGCGGAAGCGGATGCTGCTCCGGCGCTTCGGCTCCCTCCAGGGCATCAAGGACGCCAGCGTCGAGGAGATTGCCGCCGTTCCGGGCCTCACCAGATCCCTCGCGGTCCGACTGAAACAAACCATCTGATCGTGCCGGCACATCGGGTGTCGGTCACCGAGGGACTACCATTAACCGCCAGACCGCCCCCGAACCTGTGGCCCCGTTTGAACCCGCATCAAGGACCACAGGCAGCGTCGCCTCGCCGGCGGACCTCAACGCGACGGCTCTGACAAGCAGATATGCCTGTGCCATCAGGATGCCCTGAAAACGTGAACGCTTATGTTGGGGTAATCAATTAGCGCAGGGTTTGCGATTGTGGTAGGGTTTGCACCCAGGGCAGTAAGTGAACAAGTTCCGATGCTTTGAGGATCATTTCGTGGCTACTGCTGAAATAAACGTCGTTTTTGAAGGGCCGGAGATGGGCGAAGGGGTGCCGCTCCATGACCTGAATGAAACCCTGAAAAGAGTTCAGGATGCCGTGCGGCTGATGGCGCTGCATTTGGCCGGCATCGGAACGCGAGGCCGGCCTCCGGAATGGTTGAGACAGCAAAGTTCCCTATGGCTGAGGGGCGTATTCCCAGGTTCATTTGGGGCTACGCTCAGCTTGCCGCCACTGTCTGCCCGGATCGGAGACATAGACTACGGCTCGGAAGCGCTGGACGCCATCCTGGAATGGAAAGGCGACGGTGACGGGTCCCTGCCGGCAGATGTCATTGAGCGTGTGAAGGCCATCGGGTTGAATTTATCACCTTACGTGCAACGGGTCCGCTTGGGGGACCCGCACAGCGAGCGCCAGGTGGTGATTAACCGATGGCAGCGAGAGCGACAACCCGCTCGCCGCCGATCAGGGCCGGAAGTGGAAACCTTGCTGTTTGGACGGTTGCTGGAAGTCGACTGGAAAAATGGTACGGCGCAACTGCACAACTACGGCGAAGATCCGGTTGACTTGAGGTTTGGGGCCGGCCTTAATGAAACGATGCTCCAACTTGCAACCCGCTACGTCAAAGTCACAGGCGCCAGTAGCTCCAGTGACCAAGACGAATGGGAAACAGTTACAGTACGCGAAATTGCTGCCGAGCGATCTGTAGTTGACGATTTTTACGCCCGAGGGCCTAAAATCTTTGACCCGAGGAAAGCGGCCAGCTATTACCAAGATGACGATGACGACCCTATTGACATCGAAGAATTCATTCGGATCATACGCGAGGCTAGAGACGTATGACATTTCTATCACGACCTTCCGTTGTTGTAGATACTACTGTGGTATCATACATTCATCGTGGGGAGGCCATTGCCCGACAGTATATGAACAGGATGGTCGGACATCGAACTGTAATATCATTTCAGACATACGAGGAGATCCTCTTCGGAGTTCAGGTGAGCAATTGGGGTCGTCGACGGGTAGACGACTTGATCAGATACGTTGATGAGACTTATGACGTGGCAGGGTATGACATAGAGTTGGTGAAAGCCTGCGCGCGTCTGCGGGCCGACAGTCGTCGCCGCGGGCGTGAGTTGACGATAGCTGACGCTTGGATTGCCGCCACCGCCGTTTTGCTGAACTGCCCGATCCTGTCCCACGACCGGGATTTCGGCGGTCTTCCCGATTTGCAGGTGATACGTTTCGACTGAACCTGGCAGCAGCCTTTGTTGCCGTATACCTTGACAGTACTTTACTATTGGGCCTCGCGCGGGCGCGTCGTCGAGTGTGTCGTATGAATAAGCTCAGCATCACATTGCCAGCCGGCGGTCAGATATGCATTGAGTCTGACGATGCGGGGCTGGTTCGCGAAGTCCTATATTCGTTCATGCCGCAGCTAACCGGGGTGAACGGGGCATCGGCGGACGTGCCCATTGCGAAATCGGTGGATCCGCCCGCGCATTCCAACGGACATACGGCGGCCAATGGCTCAACCCAGCACGCGGCCGAGCCGCAACGGGCGGCGGTAGTTACCGCAGAAAGCAATGGTGCGCCCCCAGTCATACCCGCTGCGACCGTCGTGCAGATCGCCCCGGCTCCACCGACGGCCGCCGCCGAGCCGAATGATGAGCCCGCACTGGCTCCAACGCCGGCCGCCGAAACGATGTCTCCATCGGATATGTCCCCTTCGGAGCACGAGTACATTGCTTTCTGCCAGCGCGTCAACCCCCTGGGCGATATGCGCCGGGTGGTGGTCGCCGCCGAGGCTGCGCACCGATACCTGAACGTCGCCAGCGTCGATCCCGACAGCCTGGCTCACCTGTTCACGCTGGCCGGTTGGCCGATTCCGCACAGCTTCGTGCAGACGCTGCGCAACGCCGCCCGCACCAAGTTCCGGTGGTTGGAGCGCATACCCGGCCTGCCCGGCCACTACAAGGTGACCAACACCGGGCGCAGCATTGTCCTCGGCGAGGGCGAGGCCAAGACCGAAGCCGAATAATCGGGCCGGGCTCGTGTAGTACAATGATGCCCGCTGCCACGCGTCGTGCGTGGGTGCATTTATTCCGGTTCCCGTATCAGGAGTTTCACCATGCGCATGTACATCTGCGGCGAGTGGGTCGACCGCGATGACAAGATGCCCGTCATCAATCCCTTTGACCAGTCGGCGTTCGACACCGTCCCTCGCGGCTCCGCTGCCGACGTGCAGGCTGCCATCGCCAGCGCGGTGCGCGGCGCGGCCGTGATGGCCAAGTTGCCCTCCCATCGACGCTATACCATCCTCAAGCGCGCCGCCGACCTCATGGAGGAACGCGCGGACGACCTGGCGGAAACCATAACCCGCGAAGAGGGCAAGGTCATTGCCGAAGGCCGCGCCGAGGTCCAGCGCGCCGTCCAGACCATCACCCTGTCCGCTGAAGAAGCCAAGCGCCTGCACGGGGAAACTGTGCCGCTGGACTCTGCTCCTGGAGTGGTCAACCAGTTCGGCTTCACCATCCGCGTGCCCGTCGGCGTTGTGGCCGCGATCGCGCCGTTCAATTTCCCGCTGAACCTCGTGTGCCACAAGGTGGGACCGGCCCTGGCCGGCGGAAACGCCGTCATCCTGAAACCCGCCGGCGACACTCCGCTTTCCGCGCTGAAGCTCACCGAGATCCTCTTGGAAGCCGGCCTTCCCGAAGAAGCCATCCAGACCATCACCGGTTCCGGCGCGGAGATCGGCGATGCGATCACCGGCTCTTCCGACGTGCGCAAAATCACTTTTACCGGCAGCATGGAAGTGGGCGACCAGATCTGCCGCAACGCCGGCATCAAGAAGGTGACGATGGAGCTGGGGTCCAACAGCCCCCTGATCATTATGTCCGACGCCGACATTGAGAAAGTTGCGGCCGCCACCGTCTCCAGTGGATTTGCCAACGCGGGCCAGGTCTGCATCTCCACGCAGCGCGTCTTCGCGGCGCGCACCATCTACGCCGACCTGCTCGACGCGCTGGTCAAGCCCACGCAGGAGTTCAGCGTCGGCAATCCCTTCGATGAAGACGTCAAGATGGGCCCGATGATCCGCGAGACCGACGCGGCGCGGGTCGAGAGTTGGATCGCCGAGGCCGTGGGTCAGGGCGCCCGCGTCATCGCCGGCGGCGACCGCCAGGGAACGCTGCACACGGCTACCGTGGTGGCCGACGCCCGTCCGGAGATGCTCATTTCCCGCGAGGAACTCTTCGGCCCCGCCGTGGCGGTCAGCGCCTTTGACGACATCGACGATGCCATCGCCAAGGCCAATGATACGCGCTTCGGCCTGTCGGCAGGCATCTTCACCCAGAACGTGGACTGGGCCATGAAATTCGCCCAGGAAGTTCACTCCGGCAACCTGCACATCAATTCTTCCCCGCAGTGGCGCGCCGACGTCATGCCCTACGGCGGCCTCAAGGACAGCGGGATGGGCAAGGAAGGCCCGGCCTACGCCATTGAGGAGATGACCGAACTCAAGATGGTGGTGTTCCACCTCGGCGGTTAGGCTGCGCCGCGCAGTCCGCGCCGGGAAAGCCCGAACCCAGACCATTCAGGGGCGAATGATCATTCGCCCCTACCCATTCCAACACCGACGGAGCGCCGATATGACCAGCAGACCGCACGGAATCGACGGCTGGGGCTACCCCAATCAGGAGTATGCTCCCGAACCTCGGGTGATGACTGAAGCGCCGCGCCGCGCCCTGGTGGTCACGCCCCATCCCGACGACGCCGAGGGCGGCTGCGGCGCGACCATGGCCAAGTGGATCGCCGAGTCCGGCACCAAGGTAGTCATCCTGATGTGCACCAACGGCAACAAGGGCACCGGCGACCGCTCGTTTACCCCCGAGTCTCTGGCGGCGACCCGGGAGATTGAGCAGCAGAACGCCGCCAACGTGCTCGGTGTCTCCGAGGTCGTGTTCCTCCGTTACGGCGACGGCGAACTGGAGGACACGCACCAGTATCGCGGGCAGGTGGTTCGCGAAATCCGGCGTCACAAACCCGAGGTAGTTTTCGGTATCGACCCCTATCGCGTCACCTCGCATACTCACCGTGACCACCGGCACAGCGGGCAGGCCGCTCTGGACGCGGCGTTCTCCTATGCCTGGAGCTGGCAGGATTTTCCGGAGCAGATTGAGGAAGAAGGATTGGAGCCGCACCGGGTCCGGGAGGCCCTGCTCTGGGGGTCCGAGCGGCCGGACACTTTCATCTCAATCACCGAGGAGCACATACTCCGGAAAGCCGAGGCCCTCAGCCAGCACGCCTCCCAAATCAGCGCCCGCACCAGGGCCCAACGCCTGGATCGCATGACCGAAGGTTGCCGATTACAGGGCGAACGTTGCGGCGTGCCCTTCGCCGAAGGGTTCCGACGCATCGACTTCAACCTCGGCACCGACGATTGGTGGCTGCTGAACCGTTAGCTCCCCCGTCTCACGTATAATTGAAGCCACGGAAAGCTAATCATGGTCATCATTCACACCAGCGACGACTTACTGCGCGTACTCCGCGAAAACCCGGAGTGGAAGGCGGAAGTACGGCGCGAAATCCTCACCGAGGAGTTACTCAGCCTGCCGGCCCGCTTCGACAGGTTCGTGACGAAAACTGAGCAGTTCATGGAGAAGACTGATCGGTTCATTGAGAAAACCGATCAGTTCATTGACGAACAGCGGCAGTTCAATGACCGGGTGGAAGGTTTCATGGTCCGAACCGATCTGCGGTTTGGAAGAATCGAGGACGACATCTCGAATATGCGGGGTGAATACGCTCGGAACATCGCCGTTGGCGAGGCTGAGGATATCGCAGAGGATATGGGGTTCCGGATGCTGCGCACATTAACCAGGGATGACCTGAGGGAATTGCTCCGAACCTCAGATACGACCGGTATTGCCACGTCGGAGCTGCAGAGTTTCCGCCGCGCCGATTTGGTCATAGAGGCTGCTGACGCGGACGGGGTGGTTCACTACATCGCCGTGGAAATTTCCAATGTGGCGGACGAGCGTGATACCCGTCGCGCCATCAGAAACGCCGGATTCCTGGCCCGCTTCACCGGCCAACCTACCCACTCGAGCATCGCCAGCGTTCGTAACGACTACCGCATTCAGGACACAATCGACAGCGGGCAAGTGTACTGGCACGCATTGGCTGACCGCGATTCTCCCACGGAATAGATCGCATCGCGACCCGGACAACTCAGGCAGCTATCGCGGCTATCACCTCATCGGCAGTCGCCACCCAGGCCATGCGCGGGAAGATGATGTCCATGCACACATCGTGCTCGGCGGCGGTACCGGCCGCGCAACAGTCCCGAACCACGATGCAGTCGTAGTCTTGGTCCCGGGCGTCTCGCAGCGATCCTTCCACCACGCCGGTGGTCGAATATCCCGTGAGAATGAGCGTGGTTATCCCGAACCGACGCAGATAGACCTCGATGTCCGTGGTGTTGAACGGGCTGGTCGTGTGTTTGATCACCACCGGGTCTTCCGGCCGTGGGGCAAGTTCTTCGACCACCTCGGCGTCGTGCGTTCCGGCGGTCAGGCGGGGACCCGCATCGGCGGCGCTGGCGGGCGCTCCGAAAGGCGGCCGTGGCGCGTCACGACGGTCGGGTCGGCGGTTCACCACCACGTAGAGCACTGCCATGCCCGACGCCCTGGCCTTTTCCAGCAGCCGGACGCTATTCCCTATGATCTCCGCGCCCGAGAGGGGTTGGACCGGCATCGCGCCGCCTTTGATCAACTCGTTCTGCATGTCCTGAATCAGCAGCGCAGTGTGTCTGGGATCAATGGTGATTTCTGGCATGTTCTTCCTCCGGTTGCCGCTCAGCGTATCGTTCTTGCCGGCAGCGAGTTTGGTGCGCTGGGACTGATCGCGCCGTTGTCGGGGCGCGGAAACGTCGTGCCTTCCGTACCGAATGTCACCCCATGCGCCCGCATCATGGCAGTGGCGTTTGCCCGGGCTATAGCGCGCAGCACGTTTGAGACGATGCCCGTGTTTTTGCGGATAGCTTTGGCCGGCGCCGCCACGGTTTCAGCGGGGCCGGGTTCCAACAGGCCCCAACCCGGCGGGATCATTTCGGTCAGCACTACACCACGTGGCGCCATGATGTAGTGGTAGTCGGCGATGCTCAGGAAACGCGGGTTGTGGAACTTGGTTGAGACCGTCGCCAACCGTTCCTGCAATCGCTCGGCCTCCTGCTCCAGCCGATTGCCGTCGCCGTTCCAGGGCCGGTAACCGGGTGCACGGGCCAATTCGATCCGTCGCTTGAGGGCGTCCTGGCGCCTCCGTAGGCGATCAATGTCTGCTGCGGTGTGGTTATCCCGTGCGAAATCCGCTCGGGATGCTTTCACTTCCACCGCGTAGATGACGTTGCCCGGCCCGACACCTGCCACGTCGATCACGGCGCCCCAGGGCCCTTGCAACCTCACCTCGAGGCCGATGCACCGGCAGCGTGCTTCGGAATAAAGCCATTCCCAGGCTTCCCACTTCAGCCTGTAGGCCAGGTCCGATTCGCTGCCGAGCTTGAACCGCGCGGCATTCAGGGACGAAACCGCGGACGCTTCTCCCATTGGTGCAGACTACTGCTCCTGCAACTCGCGGACGATACGGCGCAACTGCCCTTGCTCGGCGTCGCTGGAAGTCTGGATGGAGAAGTGCATCTCGTCCACCAGCCCGCCGTACCGCTCCTTGAACATGCCGGGGATTTCGTCATACTCGCCAATAATGGCGAAGGCGTTGAGCATGTCGTCGGTGACCAGATCGCCCATTTCGGCCCATTTGCCCTCGCGCGACATGACGTGGAGTTGCCGCCCGATATCCTCAAACCCGTGGCATTCCAGGACGGGGAAGTACGTCCGGGTGGACGAATAGAAGGCGATGCGACGCTTGGTCTCCTCGGCGGCCTCGGCGATGGCGGCCCGGTTGTGCCCGGTGACGATGAAACCCCCGCCGACTACGGATACGTCTTCAGCGCTACGGCCGGCGCGGCGGGCGCCCTCGGCGACGTTGGGCTGAACCACCTGCCGCACGTACTCCGGAGACACCAGGCTGTGCAGCATCAGACCGTCGCTGCACTCTCCGGCCACGAGGCAGTTGTATCCGTTGACGGCCGCGGTGTACACCTCGGGATGGGCGTACTCGCTTGGGCCGGGACTGAAGAACGGCGTCATCAGCGAGAACTGATAGAAATCTCCGGCGTATTCCAGGTTGCTGCCGGTGTCCCAGCAGTTCCAGATGGCGTGCAGCGATTGGACGTATTCCCGCAGGCGGGGCCCGGCGGACCCGGTCCAGCGAGTGGAGAACCTCCGCTCGATGTGTCCTTTCACCTGTGTCCCCAAACCCAGGCGGAACCGCCCGCCGCTGTTGTCCTGGAGGTCTCGCGCCGTGTAGGCCACCACCATGGGAGAACGCGGGAAGGCGATGGCCACGTGCGTTTCCAGGGTTACGCGACTGGTCGACGTCGCCGCCACGGCAAGGGGCAGAAAAGGATCGTGGGCCGTTTCGTTGGTGGAAACGCCGTCGTATCCCATGGACTCCGCCCACGCCGCCTCGGCGGCCACGGCGTTGAGGTCACGGGATCGGAGGGAATAAACAACTCGCATGGGGGTTGGCTCCTTAAAATTTGGTTACCATAGCATCACACAGTAGGCCCCACTGATTGGAACTTACGTTGTCTGCGCTGCTGCTAACCAGCAAACATCTCGGCTCCGCCGATGGCGGTAATGATTTGATCTGCCATTTCTTGAGAGACACCTGCTGTCTTAGCAAACTGTCCGTAGGCTTCGCCGAGCGCTATCCTCCTGACTGCGCTGAATATGTCTGACACGCGCTGATTGCCAAGCCCGAAGTGTGCTGCCACTTCGCCAACGGTCTTACCGTCCAGTCGCATTTGGACAATACCCAGGTTGCGTTCGGCTAAGTCGGTAAAACGAGGACGCCGGGTGGCTTTACTGGCGGAGTGTGCCCACTCGTTAGGTTTCGAGACGATGTTGAACTTGGGGGCAGCCGGCGAATCGCCAATCTTCCACAGTTCCACTTCCAGACCGAAAAACCGAAACCTTTCATCGGTAATTTCGTTCAGCCAGTCCAGCGCAGCGCGGTGTTCATCGTTAAAAGTTGCCGCAACCCAGATGATGGTTACGGTCTGCAATCCGGCGGCATAGGTTAGCAATTGCCCTAAGTGGGTATGGTCGGTGCGCTCAAGCTGGTTTTCAATCAGCACCCAGGAGTCGTCCAACGTATCCCGACACAGAATATCGGCGCGGAACGGTCCGACGCTTGCCTCTTGACCCATCGTCTTCAGTTCCATATTCAAGGTTTCGGACAGCAAAGCCAGATTGTCTGCCTGCGCCAGCCACGGCGTGAAATCCTGCGCTTCGGTTTTCCATTCCTCACGCAGGTCAACGCGCTCCAGTCTCGCGAGTTTTGGCGTGGCCATGTTGTCACCTTCTTTGCCGGATCCGTTCAATGGAGTCGCCGCCACGGTATCAGCGCCCTCGCCTGCCAAATCATGGAACACGTCCAGCTGCGACCTCTCTTCAACAGTTGCCAGAACCGCAACTGCCTCAGCCATAACCTCGGCGTAGTCGGCCACCGTATCCCGGAGCGGTATTAGAATTTCCCAATCCCGCCCTGCATATTCTTTCCCGTATATGATCGCCCGTTCCCCCCAAAAACCGTTGTCAGCCCAGCCTCGCGATAGCAGGTACGAGCGCAGGTTGGAAGTCGTCAATGACGACAGAGCATCCCTATCTTTAATTTGTACCTTCACAGCGTTTCACCCCTTTCTGCCTTGCCCATCAGATCGGCAAGCTGAGAACTGCTGAAAACGTTGGCAAGTGGGATATGGACCGTTACGTTGTCGCTGTTGACCTCCGCCGGTCGGTTCGCCAGCGAAAGCCAATAACCGCAGCAGCGCAGGCAAAGTTCCGCGTCAGTTTGAGCCAGCCATTCCGTTTCATTGTCTGGCATCAGAACCACTATCAGGATACGCGGAGTTTGGACATCCGCCCGCAAGTCGTCATAATTCTTGATTGAAAGAGGAAATGCTACACGTTCTCCACGGATCAGGTCTCGCGACGTGGCTTTTGCTTGAAACTCAATCCTGGGCCGCCGCCCGGAGTCTCCCATCAAAACCCCGTCCACACTGTCCCGGTCCACTGGCGGCTCGACTATCTGATAATCAGCACGTGTTGCCACCGCGTTGATGTAGGCCAGCGAAAATCGCTCCTTCCGCGTGTTCAGATCCATTCGCGGCATTACCTTTCCGACGGCGCGTGCTCAGCGTACAACTGGTCCGTCTTCGCGGCCATGATGAAATCGTTGCGATGGAGGTTGCGGATCTTGTGCGTCCACCAAGTCACGCTGACCCGCCCCCATTCGGTGGTCAGCCTGGGGTGGTGACCCTCAGATTCCGCCAACTCGCCCAGCGCGTTGGTGAACTCCAGCGCCTGCACGAAATTCTGGAACCGGAACTGCCGGTCCAGCTTCGGAATTCCTGTTTCGTCAATCAGTGACCAATCGTTCACCGCCGGGTGCAACTCCGTGATTTCCGCTTCAGTGACGTGGGGAGAATCGCGGCGGCAGGCGGTGCATCGTTCGCTGTACAACTCGGCCATCGGTTGACCTCCTGCTGGTTTTGATGGGCATTTGTTCGCATCGCAATTCTAGCACAGGGCTTCCTCCGCCCGGCGACGAATGCGTCACGAAGTAACTGTTCAGACTTGTGGGGAAGTGTCATTGCGAGGCGCTTGCGCCGTGTCAATCTCGACGCCATAGCAGCAACGTCTGCCCTGAAGGACCCCCGGCGCCGACGAGATTGCCGCGCTACGCTCGCAATGACAATCCCCTGGATTCTGAACACTTACGTCACCACACTCGCTGTTGAGCGCAATCCTCCGCTGCGGTATAGTTTGGGCGGGCGATGCACCAACCATGGCGCGTCGCTGCCAGATTGCAGGGGAGACGGAATACCATGATCTACGGCGCGATTACCAATTCCTGGCGGAACCAACTGGACGACGCCGACCTGGCCGATCTCATCGCAAGCGCACAGGACCGCGGCGCGCGTCACGTCGAACTGCGCCAGACTTGTCTGGGTCTTGCGGAATCGGGCGAAGGTCAGGACTGGCGGCCAAACCTGACCGCCCTCGCCGATGTCGTGGTCCGGTTCCCGGAGCTCACCTTCGACCTAGCCGTTGCGCTGCCGTGCATCACCACCGACATCGACCCTCAGGGCGGCCTGTATCAGTCCCAACTGGAGGCGGCGCGCCTGGTTGGCGGAGGTTCTCCCCACCTGCGCACCGTGGACCCCGGGACCTCCGATACGCCGTGGGAGACGGCCGATGACGCCGCCGAGGCAGCGGGCCGGATTGTGCCCCTGGTACGCGAGGCGGCTCGCCAGGGGGTCATCTTCTCCATGGAAAACTCGGGACAGCCGTTGCGCTCAATGGCCCTGTTGGTCAGCGAGGCGCGAGCCCAGCTGACCACAGAAGAAGGACAGTACCTGGG
This sequence comes from Dehalococcoidia bacterium, assembly GCA_034420475.1. Classification (GTDB taxonomy): domain Bacteria; phylum Chloroflexota; class Dehalococcoidia; order Lucifugimonadales; family UBA3495; genus Bin87. The sequence continues at coordinate 91,224 of DAOULH010000057.1, read as the reverse complement.
CCTGTGCCCCGATCCCACCAACCAGTTGCGCCGGCACCCTGATAGCCAGCCGTTGGACGAATTGGCCAACCTGCCCGCCGACTACATCAAGATTGTGCACTTCAAGCAGGCACGCGACGGCGTCGCCATTGGCAGCGTGGACGATGGCGATCTGGACTGCCGGGCCATGCGCCGCATCTTGGAGGGCAAGGCGTATGACGGGCCGGCGGTCATGGAAATCCCGCCGCACGACGATGTTTTCGAGAACCTTGCCGCCAGCTTCGCCTACCTGGACGGCTAGGTTGTGATTTTCGCTGTCATTGCGAGGAGCGTGGCGACGCGGCATTCCCAGCCCGGTAGCGGTGCGCTTTACCACAACGAGATTGCCACCCCCGCATCAAGTGCCGGGTCGCAATGACAAAACCAGACAGCGCTATGGATGACCACAGCGACTACACCGTCTCCATACACTACGACCGCAGGCTTTACCGGCAGGATATCGCCGGCTCCAAGGCCCACGCGGTGATGCTTGCCAAGCAGGGCATCATTGCCCAGGACGACGCCGACGCGATAATCGACGGCCTTACTGCGGTGCAGGAAGAAATCGAGCGGGGCGATTTCCCGTGGGATCCCGCCCTCGAAGACCTGCACATGAACATTGAAAGCCGGCTGACCGAGCTGATCGGCCCCGCCGGGGCGCGTTTGCACACCGGGCGCTCGCGCAACGATCAGATCGCTCTGGATATGCGCCTCTACACCCGCGCCGCCATTGCCGACACGGTGGCGGGCTTGCGCTCGGTACAGCGAGCCCTGGTCGATCTCGCCGAGGGGTACGTCGATGTCGTGATGCCAGGCTACACCCACCTGCAGCGCGCCCAGCCGGTCCTGTTCGCCCACCACATGCTGGCCTACTTCGAGATGCTGGAACGCGATGTTGGCCGGTTTGCCGACTGCGGCGTCCGCATGGACGTGTTGCCGCTGGGCAGCGGCGCGCTGGCCGGCGTGCCCTATCCCACGGATCGCCGCGCCGTCGCCTCGGCCCTGGAATTTTCGGAAATCAGCCCGAACAGCATGGACGCCGTTGCCGACCGGGATTTTCTGGCCGAGTTCCACGCCGCCGCCGCCATTGCCATGATGCACGTTTCGCGGCTATCCGAGGAGATCGTCATCTGGTCCAGCCGCGAGTTCGACTTCGTGCGATTGTCCGACGAATTCACCACCGGCAGCAGCATCATGCCCCAGAAGCGAAACCCTGATTTCGCTGAGATCGCCCGAGGTAAGACAGGCCGGGTGTACGGCAGCCTGATGGGGATTCTGACCGTTCTCAAGGGCCTGCCGTTGACCTACAACCGGGATCTGCAGGAGGATAAGGAGGGTTTCTTCGACACCGTGGATACGCTGCTGTCCACCCTGTCCGTCTTTGCTGACATGCTGCTCGGGATGAAACTGAACGCGGACCGCCTCGAATCCCTGGCTGGAGAGAGCTACATGCTCGCCACCGACCTGGCCGATTACCTGGTTGGCAAGGGCGTGCCTTTCCGCGACGCCCATGGCGTCATGCGCCGCCTGTGCCAGCACTGCGAGGCCGAAGGGCTGTCCCTCTCCGACCTGCCCATAGCCGAGTACCGGCGTTTCGCGCCCCAATTCGACGAGGACGTGTACGCCATCACTGCCGCCGCGTCGGTAGCCGCGCGGGATAACCCGGGCGGCACGGCTCCCAACCGTGTTGCCGAGGGCATCGCCCGGGCCAGGCAAATCCTGGTGGACGCCGAGGCGCCGTGACCTCCACCGCCGCGCACGTCCAGATTGCTCCGTCGGTCCTCGCCGCCGATTTCGGTCGCCTGGCCCAGCAGGTGGCGGATGCTGAGGCGGCCGGGGCCGACCTGATCCACGTTGACGTCATGGACGGCCGCTTCGTCCCCAACATTTCCTTCGGCGAGGTGGTGGTGGACGCCATTCGGAGCGCCACGTCCCTGCCGTTGAACATCCACCTCATGGTCCACGAGCCCGACCGGCTGCTGCCGGGATTGGTCAAGAACAGCAGCGACCAGGTCCTGGTGCACGCCGAGGCCTGTACCCACCTGCACCGCACCGTCGGCTACATCAAAGAGCAGGGCTGCGAGGTTGGAGTCGCCATCAATCCGGCGACACCGATAGCCGCGGTTGAAGAGGTGCTGCCGTACCTCGATATCGTGCTGGTGATGACGGTCAATCCGGGGTTCGGCGGTCAGTCATTCATACCGTCGGCGTTGGGAAAACTGCGCCGGCTTTATCGCACCATCGCCGAAAACGGATACCCCGTGCAGCTGGAGGTCGATGGCGGCGTGAAGGCCGACGACACGGCCCGCGATTCCGTCGCTGCCGGCGCCGGAATCCTGGTTGCGGGCACGGCGATATTCAATCGAGATCAGTCGGTGGCGGAGGCCATGTCCGCCTTGAGAGGCACCTTATCCGGCATGTCTCCCGGAAATGATTAGAGGGCGAAAGATCTTTCGCCCCCGTGACTCTTTCGGTTCCGGCGCGCTGACGCTACGCGGCCGCTCGGGCCCTGGCTTTCTTGCCCCGGGGCGGCTTGTACATCGTCCGCAGGCACCGCGAGCAGATCTTCACGCGGGTCGGCTTGCCGTCGATGGCTAGCGTCTGCTTGTGAACGTTGGCCTTCCACCGTGTCTTGGTCTTGCGGTTGGAGTGGCTCACGTTGTTTCCGGTCATGCCGGACTTGTTGCATATCTGGCACTGCATGATTCTTTCCCCGCTCCATTGGTGCCGCAGATTATAGCACAGCGGAAATCGGGACGTTCCGCGCTGCTCGCGCCGTGAAGGACATTACACAAAATTTACATGCGCCCTACTTATGCCACAGCCTCGGATCGTTATAAAATAGCTATCACCGCGGCAATGTTTGCCGGATTCGTCGGGAGGATTCCATGGGCGCTACAGCAACGATGTACTGGTGGCCACGTTGAAGCAGCTGTCGCAAGGTGCGAGAGTTGCTCGTTCAAAACGGCTACACGGTTGAAGAACGCGATTATTTCAAGGAACCGTTCACCGAGACGGAGCTGCGCGATCTCGTCGCGGAGTTGGGAGAGCCGGGCGTGACCGGCATGTTCGCCGCGCGCAGCCCCTCCTTGAAAAAGATGGGCCTGAACGCGGCAGACCTTTCCGATGAGCGGAAGCTGTCGTTGATGCTGGAAGAGCCGCGGCTGGTTCGCCGGCCCATCGTGCGGTTGGGAGACCGCCTGATCGTGGGGGCCAGCGTCAAGGCCATGACCGAGGCGCTCGGTTCCTGATCCGATCCGCGCCGACATCTGCAACCGCCGCCAGGACACCGGACCGATTATGAAAATATTTTTCGACGTTGATTACACCATCCTGGGCCTGGACGACACCCTTCGCCCCGGCACCGTGGATACCTTCCAGAAGCTGCTTGATGACGGCCACGAAATTTATATCTGGTCCGGCATGGGCGAACGCTGGGAGGTGATCGAAAAGCACGACCTGCATCGGTTCGTTTCCGGCGTGTACGAGAAGCCCACGCATCATTTTCACGAGCGCCTGCCGGAGCTGAAAATCCCCGTGGAACCGGAGTTTGTGATCGACGATTATCCTGAGATCGTGGCAGCTTTCGGCGGGGTCTGGGTGCCGCCCTACTTCTTCTCCCGCAGCGTCGACCACGAGATGGATCGCATTTACCGGATCATCTGCGATTTCCTGGAAACCGGAGACTCGGAAGACCGCCAGTACCGCGCCAAGGGCACCAAGATCCCCCTGTTCTGACCTGCATGGCCCGCCGCCCGGCGTGATAGACTGAGAGCGCGGGAGGGTAACGCCATGGATTTGCTGGCATTCAAAGTGGTGATTGAGCCGGACGAGGACGTTTGGCAATCGTACTATCCGGCTTGGGAGCATTTGGGTGCAGCCACATTCGGGAGTACGCCGGAAGAGGCGGCCGCCAACATCAAGGAAGTCCTCGAGATGATCTTCGAGGAAATCGAAGAGGGCATGATTGAATGGCCCATAGAGCCGTACCCTGGCTGGGAGTTCAGCAAGCCGAGCATCCAGGATGCGCCGGAGTTTCTCCAGGTCAAATGCGCTCCCGAGTACCCTGACGCGATAGCCTCACACGGCGGCCTGCCGGTGGATGGCCTCTCCGTTGCTGGCCCTGATGACGTCTACCGGCTGATATACATAGCCATGGACGATGTTTTGGCGGCAATACACGCTCGGCGAACCTGGAGAGAGACCCGCACCGGCGGTCTGGTCTCCCGAATCTTTACGCCTGAAACCGGGAGTAACCCGGTTAAGGAAGAGTTGCGAATACGATAACGGTGATAAAGAACCCGCAGTCAATGGCCCCGAGAAGTTCTGTAGGGATGATTGCGACAGGGGTAGGATAACGGTTGCCATCAGAGAGACGTAGTCTGTAAGGTCCGCGGTTCCTATGCCCATAGATTACCAAAGGATCAGAAACGTAACTGCCCGCGAGATTGAGAGCGCACTATTCCGGGACGGTTTTGTGCCTGTCGGCAGAGGTGGTGGCGGTCATCGCCAATATCGTCACTACGCCACCAATCGGAATGTTACGCTTGCCTGGCACGGTCGGGGCCAGACCTTCAGTTTGGGAACCCTGCGCCGCATTATTGAAGTGCAGGCCCAATGGACTGAAGCCGACCTTATTCGCTTGGGCCTCATCCGCAACTGACCAATAATGCCGATCCAGCAGCTTCCGCCTCATGTCGCCGCCCAAATCGCGGCGGGCGAGGTCATCGAGCGCCCGGCTTCGGTGGTCAAGGAGTTGGTGGAAAACTCTCTGGACGCCGGCGCGACGAGCATCGCCGTATCCATCCGTGAAGGCGGCGTCGCTGAGATCCGCGTCACCGACGACGGTTGCGGCATCTCCTCCGATGAGTTGGACCTGGCATTTCGCCATCACGCCACGAGCAAACTTGCCACCGTCGAGGATCTGAGCACGGTTTACACACTGGGGTTCCGCGGCGAAGCCCTGCCCAGCGTGGCGGCGGTTGCCCATGTCGTATGCACAACGCGCCCGCCCGATTCGGAAGCGGGAGCCCGCATTGAGTTTCACCACGGCGCTTGCGTGGGACAGCGGCATCAAGGATGCCCGCCGGGAACATCGGTCCAGGTGGCCGATCTGTTCGGTGATCTGCCCGCCCGCCGCAAGTTCCTGCGCTCGGCGCCGGCCGAGGCTGCCCGGATCCAGGAGGTAGTCACCCGCTATGGCCTGGCCCACCCTGAGGCGCGTTTCACCCTCTCGGTGGACGGGCGAGAGGCGATCAGCACCCCGGGGTCCGGACGGCTGCAGGACGCTATCCTGTCCATCTACGGATCGGAAGTGGCGGGTCGAATGCTGCCCGTGTCCCTCGCCGATGGCGACACGGCCGTCGATGGCTACACCGGCGCCCCGGACCTGAACCGGCGCAACCGTTCCTACACCACCCTGCTGGTCAACCGCCGGTGGGTTTACGACCGCTCCATCTACTACGCCATCGAGCAGGCGTATCAGGGAACCCTCCCGGACCGCCGCTTTCCGTTCGCTGTCATCAACATTTCCGTGCCCCCCGAACAGGTGGACGTCAATTCCCATCCCACCAAGCGGGAGGTACGATTTCGGGATGGCGACCGGCTGTTTTCCCTGGTGCAGCGTGCCGTGCGGGAGGCCCTGATCGCGCACGCTCCGGTGCGGACGGCAACGCGATCATTCACTTCCGTTGATGCGGGCACTCCCGTCGATGCGGGTCCGCGGCCAGCGTCATCTCCGGAAACCCTGCGCCTGCCGTCCACCGGCGGAACGACGCCGCGAACCGATGGCACCGCGCTGTCCACCACGGCGCTGGCGCCGGCTGAGGGGTCGCTCCGGGACGTGTTGGCAGACTTGCGGGTTGTCGGTCAGATCCGCCAGACCTACATCGTGGCGGAAGGTGGGTCCGGCATGTACCTGATCGACCAGCACGCCGCCCACGAGCGGGTGGTCTTCGATCAGATCCGCCAGCGCCGGCAAGGGGACGAGCGACCTTCACAACCCCTGCTGGCCCCTTTGACGGCAGAACTATCCGTAACCCAGGCCGCTACCCTGGAAGGCTATGGTGACCTGCTTGCGGGCTATGGTTTCGTGCTGGATCACTTTGGGGATAATGCCTGGCTGGTTCGTGCTCTTCCCGCCGGACTGGCGGCCCGAGCCAACCCCGATCCGGCAGCCGCATTGTCTGATCTGCTGGACGCCGTGGCGGTGGAGCAGGTGGTGATGGAGCGGGAGGACGCGCTGGCGGCCACGGTTGCGTGTCACGGTTCCGTGCGCGCGGGGATGACGTTGGCGCAGGCAGAGATGGACGCGCTGCTCCGCCAACTGCAATCCACCGAAAATCCGCATAACTGCCCCCACGGGCGCCCCACGGTGGTCCATTTTTCCGAGTACCAGTTGGAACGCGAATTCGGCCGGCGCTGAACCTGAGACAAAACAAAGAGGCAGCCCGCAAGGCTGCCCCATTACGGTAGCGGTTTGTCGACGCCTCGGCTAGCGACGCGGGTCGGTCCTGGGATCCTGAGCCGGATGAAACATCGACCCGGGCCCGGGAAATTCATTCGCCGCCTCGGCTGCGTTGTTGCGCCGCCCGAAGGGCAACATTGAAGTTACCACCGCAGCCCCGGCAATGCCGGCGCCGAGCACTCCCAAAAAGCGGCGGCGGGAAGGTCCTGATGGGTTGTTTTCGTTACGTTCGGGCACGGTGGAAACTGCTCCAAAGTGGTTTCGGAAAGCGCGAAAATCCTATCAGCCGCCGTTTCAGGTGTCAATTGCGTCCGACGCTCGTAAGTATTCAGAATCCCAGAGGTTGTCATTGCGAGGCGCTTGCGCCGTGGCAATCTCGACGTCGTAGCAGCAACGTCTGCCCCAAAGGGCTCCCCTGCGCCAACGAGATTGCCGCGCTGCGCTCGCAATGACGCTTTCCCCGCAAGTCTGAACGGTTACCGACGCTCGCGCGTACCCGGTTTGGGGAGACCGGGGAATTTGCATGGATGCACAGGATGGACAAGATTGGATTGATGCGCTGGGCTATCGTGGTTCTGGGTCGAAGCGGGCAGCAGAGGCGCCCTGATGCCGGCAAAGGGACAGAAAGGGGGAGCATTCATCTATGACTACGGCCTGGCTTCCGAAAGCGAGCCGGTTCCTGTCATCCAACTTATACCATCCCGTTCATCCTGTTTATCCATGCAAATTGTTTCTTCTCCGCAAAGTAGGTACACATGAGGTTTTTACCCGCTGGCCGGTAGCGATGGGTAAAATCGATGCACAATCCCCATGTTGACCGCGCGAACCGTTGTCGCTTAGATTCAACCCGCGAACTGGAGATACAGCAACCCCGCGACTCGCTGATGGAGGCAACAACCATGCCGTTCTACGAAAGAGGCGACACCCGTATCTATTACGAAGAGGTCGGCTCGGGATTTCCCCTGCTGATAATTCCGGGCGGTGGGCTCAACTCCACCGTGGAAGGGCTGGGGACATCGCATCCCTTCAACCCCATGGCGGCTTACGGAAACTACTTCCGCGTCATCGCCGCCGACCTGCGCAACTCCCCTCCGGGCCAGTCCACCGGGCCGCTGGAAATCGACCGCCCGTGGGACGCCTACTCGGAAGACCAGCTGGGCCTGATGGACTACCTGGGCATCGACAAGTTCCTGGTCATGGGCTTCTGCATCGGCGGCCCGATGATGCACAACCTGCTGCGGCTGGCCTCGGACCGCATCGTTGGGGCCTGCTTCATGCAGCCCAGCGGGTTCCGGCCGGAACTGCCCGACCTCTTCTACCAGAACAACATCGCCGGCTGGGGGCCGCCCCTGTGCGAGAAGCGCTCCGACATAACAATGGACATGGTGCATGACTTCTTAACGAACATGTACACCAACCGCGCGGACTTTGTGTTCACCGTTGACCGCGATTTCGTGCGCAATCTGCAAACCCCGATCCTGATCGCGCCTGAAGACGTGCCGGCGCACCCCTATGCGGTCGCCATGGAGGTGGCCGAGCTCGCCCCCAACTCCGAGGTGTCAATCTATCCCTGGAAGGACTCCCAGGAGCACATCGACGAGGTGGTGGAGCACGCCCGCCGTTTCATGACGACCCACGCCGCCGTGGGCGCCGCCGCCTAACCGCCAGCGCTGAACCAACTCTCACAGGCCTCGGTGTTCCGCCAGCCGACCTACGCAGGCAGGACCCCGGGGCCTTTCGGCTACGTATTTAATCCGTCGCGACCCTTCGCTATTGTCATTGCGAGCGCAGCGTGGCAATCTCGCCGCAATTCGGAGCCCCCGCCGAAACGCAACGCCCAAATTCCGGAATGAACGCTTTGATACCAGGAGCCCGCTTTGCCTGAAACCGCGGACGTGATCGTAATCGGCGCCGGCGTGGTCGGCTGCTCGGTCGCCTACTACCTCGCCCGGGAGGGAATCAAGGTGACCCTGCTGGAACGGGAGGCCATCGGCAGCGGGGCCTCCGCCCACGCCACCGGTTCGCTCAGCCTGCTGGGCGCCGAGTTCTCCCCCGGCGCCTCATTCGAGATGGCCCGCATCTCCTACGCCGAGTTCCACCAGCTCGTGCCGGAGCTTGAAGACGCCACCGGCATGGACCTGCTTTACCAGCGTCGCCCGTCCCTCCGATTGGCCCTGGACGAAGAGGAGGTCGATCTGATCCGGGAGTTGATGGTCTGGCAGGAACCCCACGTCAAGATGCGCTGGATCGACGCCGATGAAGTCCGTTCCATCGAGCCGCGTCTCTCGCCGTCCATCGTGGGCGCAATGTACGAGGATGAGTCGGCCCAGTTGGACAGCTACCGTTTCAACCTCGCCCTGGCCCGTGGGTCCGAGCTCAAAGGCGCCGTCATACTGCACCGTGAAGTGACCGGCCTCATCGCCAACGGATCGACGATCACCGGCGTCAAAACCGCGTCCGGGGACCTGCACTGCGACGCGGTGGTCATGGCCGCCGGCACATGGAGCCGCGCATTCACGCCTTGGCTGGGTTTCCCGGTGCCGGTCCGCCCCATGAAGGGCGAGCGGCTCCTGCTCAACTACCCCGGTGAGCCTCTGCCTGTACTCATCAGCTCACCCCGGCGCGGCCACATGATCAGCCGGCTGGACAGCCTCACCAGCGTCGGCAGCACCGGCGGCCGGGATTACGACCAGCGAGACCTTTTCGCGGGCGAGGAGTTCGACCGCCAGCCCACCGAATCCGCCCGGCTGGAACTCCTCCAGCGCACCATCGACGTACTGCCCGATCTGGAGCGCGCCGAACTGGTACAACAGTTGGCCGGCTCCCGTCCGCTGAGCCCGGACAGCAAGCCCATCATCGGTCCGGTGCCGGGCCAGGAAGGCGTGTTCCTCGCGACGGGCCACACCACCAAGGGCATCCACCTGGGACCCGTCACCGGCCGGATCATCACCGACTACATCCGCCACGGTTCCACCGCAGCCGTCTCGGATATGACCGAGTTCCTGCCCGACCGGTTCGCCGATTTCGCCGCCTCCGACTTCCTCGTGGCCGCCCAGTCCGCGGAGGAATAATCCTTACTGCGCCGGGTAATTGGCAAAGGTCAGCTCGTACCAAGGCACGGCGTTTCGAGGTTTATCAGAATGCGGCAGTGGTCACTTGACCCCCATTCTTCGACGTGGTTCATGGCCCGGGTGGTGATCGTATTGTGGAATCCCCGGGAGGCGAATACGTGGTCGATTTGCACGTGGGCCGTCGCCGGCTCCCTCGCTACGGTGTGGTAGGTTGGCACCTCAAGAGATTCTTCCGCCAAGTGTGGTGGCACAGGTTCGGCTTTGCGGCCGTTGGGGAATAACGGTCCCAGGTACTCCATTCCAAGAGCGCTCATGCGGTCCAAGATCGTCCGGGCGCGAGCTTCAAAGGCATCGACGGTGTTGAATGCGACATTCAGGTCGCCCGCTGCTATTATTCGGTGTCCAGGGTTCGACGCATCGTAAGTGGGCACGAAAGTGGAGAGGTCTGAAATAATATGGTGAGCCGAAGCGTCGGGGAAGATCAAACCGGGTCTGGCGACTGGGTGCGGCGACTGCCAACCGGCGTACATTGACACTACGATGAAAGGCTCGGTGCCGTCCTTGGGCGTTACCTTGGCCGCGTCGCATAGTCCGATGTCGCCCACCGCCATGTGATGTGGTTCGGAGACCCCTCGGCGTGGCTCGACTTGTTCGAACCATTCGACTGATACCCGGTCCGACGTTTTCACGACTCTGGCCGGGCGTAGCGCGGTGAGCGTGTAGTTCTCAGCAAGCCAATGCTTGTACGGGCTGAACTCCATTGTGTCGAGTACCTGCGGCGGAGGCGTGCAAGTTTCTTGCAATAGAGCGACATCCACGTCCATTTCGGCCAGTTCCAACCAAGGTCGTCGGCTAAACGCGGTGTTCCAGCTAACCATTCTGATCATGTTCCACAACCTCGGCAGCCACCTGCTTCTGCTTGAAGGAGTACGTTGTTTACTGCGCCGGATACTTCTCCAGCCACCAACGGGCGATGTCGATGCGGCGGGGCAGCCATACCCCGGGCTTGCTCTTCACGTACTCGATGAACCGCCGCAGCGCCGCCGCCCGGGCCGGCTTGCCGATGATGCGGCAATGGAGCCCAACCGACATCATCTTGGGGTGGGTCGCCCCCTCCCGATACAAGGTGTCGAAGCAGTTGCGCGCCGCCTCGAAGAAGTCCATGGGCGTTGACAATTGCCGGCGCCAGAACCCGTAGTCGTTGACCTCCAGCGAGTAGGGCACCACCAGCCACGGGCTGCCGTGCACCTGCGTGTAGTAGGGCAGGTCGTCGTTGTAGGCGTTGCAGTCGTAGAGGAAGCCGCCTTCCTCAACCACGAGCTCACGGGTGTTCACGCTGGGACCGTAGCGGGTGTACCAGCCCAGCGGCCGCTCCCCGCAGGAACGCTCGATGGATGCCACGGCCTCGTGGATGGCCCGACGTTCCTCGTCGCGAGTCATGGTGTAGTACTCTTCCCAACGGTTGCCGTGGCCCATGACCTCGTGGCCCCGGCGCACGATCTCCCGCCCCACCTCCGGGTTGCGCTCCAGGGCCAGCGCGCAGGCGAAGATGGTCCCGTCGATGCCGTATTCGTCCAGCATGTCCAGGATGCGCCAGACGCCCACCCGGCTGCCGTACTCGAAGAAGGACTCGTTCGCCAAGTCCCGCTCGCCCCGAGCCACGGGCGACGGCGACTCGCCGACGGTTTCGCCGTGGGGGTCCCCATCCAGGATGGAATTCTCGGAACCCTCCTCGTAGTTGAGGACGAAGGACACGGCGATGCGGGCGTCGTTGGGCCATGCCACGGCCGGCGGGTTGGGGCCGTAGCCGATCAGGTCGCGTTGAGCCATGAGATAACTCCTTGTCTTATTCCCGGAATTTGGGCATCACTTCCCTGGCGAAAAGCTCCATCGAGCGCATCACCTTCGCGTGTTCCATGTGGCCGAAGGACATGCTGGCGCCGAAGTATCCGATGCCGTGCTCGTCGCGCAGCCGCTGGATACGCTGCACGCAGTCGTCCGGCGTGCCGAAGTAAACGGTGCCCTCCAGTTCCGACTCGTAGCTGGCCGGCTCGGTGGGGCGGATGGTTCTCCAGTGGTCCAGGTCCACGTTGATCTCGTCGCCGTGGGTCAGGGTGCGCCGGTAGGTGGCCAGGTCGCGCACCCAGGTCAGCGACTGCCGCGGGTATTCGCGGGCCGCCTTTTCATCCTCGTCCAGGTACACGAACCGGAAGTACGGCATCTCCGCCACGGGCAGGTCCTTTCCCGCTGCGGCGCACCGCTCGGCGTACAGCGAGAACAGCCCCAGGTTGTCGGCCTCCGGCGTCGAAAAGCTGGTCAGGATGGGCAGGTCGCGCTCAACGGCGACGTCCACGCTGGCCGGCGTGCGCGACACCGCCATGTACACCGGCGGATGGGGCTTCTGCACTGGCGACGGAGCGATGGTCAGGTCTCTCACCTGGTAGAACTCGCCCTGGTAGGAGAAATCCGACTGCGTCCACAGACCCAGGATGATGTCCAGCGCCTCCTGGGTGCGCACGTCCCGCGTGTCCATGTCGATGTTGAAGTTGCCGTACTCGTAGTCCGCCGAGCCGCGCCCCACGCCGAAGTCCAGCCGGCCGTGGCTCAGCACGTCCAGCATGGCGCTCTCCTCGGCCAGGAAAATGGGGTTGTAGAAGGGCAGGACGCTGACGCCGGCCCCGATGCGGATCTTCTTGGTGCGCCCGGCGATGTGGGTCAGCAGCGGCATCAGGGACGGGCAGATGCCGTACCGGCTGGAGTGGTGCTCCGCGATCCAGATGGAATCGAAACCCAGCTCCTCGGCGTACTCCACCTGCTCCAGCATCTCGCCGAAGATACGGCTCTGCGCATCAACCTCCGGCTCCGTCCAGGAACCAAGCAAAAACAGGGCAAACTTCATGATGGACACGGCCCTCCTTCAAGCTAACTGCCTGGGATTGTACAGGTCTTGAAGGGGATGTGCCGCACGCGATGGTACACTGCGGCCGAGGCATCCAAGGCGAAACTTGAAGGTGCGCCAAGACGGCGCCGAAGGGACTTCATGGTGACTCAACCTGCCGAAAGCGAGAACATGAGGCTCATTTCCCACGTCGATCTAAAGGGGCGCAACAACATTGGCGAGGGCGTGAACCTGCACCAGACCGCTGGTGGTGGGCCGGCTGCAGGCGGGCGGCACATTTTGGAGTTGAACCGGTGAGCGGCATATACCGGCGGCCAACCGTAATCGCCGGCGTAGCGATTGCCCTGGTCATGGCGGCGACTGGGATCTTTGCGCCCCTGCTGACGCCCCACGATCCCCAGGTCGGAGATTTGAGCGCCAGGCTCTGCCCTCCTTTTGCGTGCGACGATGGCAACAAGACCTATTTCCTGGGGACCGACCATCTTGGCCGGGACGTGCTGAGCCGCATTGTCGCCAGCTTCAGAATCAGTCTGTACATCGGTCTCCTGGGAACATTCCTAGGCGCCGCGGGCGCATGGCTGCTGGTCATTGCGCGCCGCGTTAGAGGGACTTCCTTTGCTGCGGATACGCCGCATCCGCTGTTCGGCGTCCCCCTGTGGGGCCTGGCCATCCTGACCTACAGCGTCGCGCTTTTCCCATCCCTGGTCATCATGATTGCGATTGCGGCTGTGATTGGGCCGTCGTACGGGTTGGTGATCGTATGCGCTGGGGTCTTTGCTTCCCTGCTGCCGATGGCCCTGGCGTACAGCTCCGTCCAGGGGGATGACGCACCCTCCAACCCGGTCGGGTTTGCCTTGCGCGGCGGGATTGCCCTGGCTCCGGCAGGTTTCTCTCTGGCCTTCCTGATGGGACTCTTCGTCGAGTTCGAGTTGTCGTCTTGGGGCGCCGGCGTGCCGCGTCCCGCGCCGTCTCTGGGGACTATGGTGGCAGACGCATCCTTGCAGATCGTGACGTGGTGGTGGATGGCGGTTTTTCCCGCTGTGATCGGGCTGGTGGCAGCCGGGGCATTCTGCGGCATCGTCTTTCCGGTGAGCCGGGTTTTATCCTCCCTGTCCGGCTCAACCCGGCCGGCCGCCCTGGGCATCGCGCCGGCGGGGTTCAGGATCAGACTGGCGGCCGGCTGTATTGACCTTGCCGCGGTGTTAGTCGTCATTGTCCTTATCTTCGTCATGGGCAGCATAGACTTGCCATACCAGATTGCCGCCGCTTTTTTCATCGCGTGGAACATGGCGATATACTCCATACTTGTGATCTCGCCCGGCAAGCGGGCCGTTGGCCTGCGCGTCCTGCGACTTGACGGCTCCCCGGCCGGGTGGGGCCGCAAATTATGCCGCTGCCTGGTTTCGTTACCGACGCTCTACATCATCGACCTGTTGATGCTTGCCCTCCGCAAGGACCGGCGCGCACTGCACGACCTGGCCTGCGACACGATTGTAGTCCGCCGCCGGGATCTGGAGCGTCCTTCTATCCCCGGCAACGGATCGGAGAACTAAGCTGCCCCCTTTCCGCTGCTGTCGCCGGTCTCCTTGCCAGCGCTGTAGTACAATGCCCACCCAAGCATTCACTATGAGATCTAGCAGCAAGCAAGCAGGAAATGATGGGGCAATCTGATCATCCGCTTGGCATGACCGTCCTGGACTTTCAGGACACTGTGGCTGGGCATGGCAGCCTCAACGAAGAAATCGTGCAAACGCTGATGGCTGCGGAGGATCTGAGTGTCGTACCGCACGGATTGCAGGAACGGGTCCTGGGGCAGTTGATCACGTCGCCCGATGCCCTGGTCGCCGATGTGAACGGATCCGTGGTCCTCGCCACCGGGCAATGGATGGTATCAATTCACGGTGATAGCATGGGCCATTGTACTGACGCTCTGCTCAAATACCGCAACGCCATTGCGACTCAGTTGTCGGCCACCGTGACGGGGCAACTTACCACGCCTCTCGCAGAAAACTCCGGACTATTGCACAAGACAGTGACGCGCCGGATCAGGAGACAGCGGATCCGGAACTTCTTCAACAGGGCCAGTTGGCTGGCCGCCAGCGCATTGGCAGGGTGTTTGCTGACGCTCATGGTCGAAAAACTGATCGGAGGCTGATCTAATGGCGCAGGTTGCGGGATTGGACTTTGAGCGTCAGGTCGCTGACGCCATAAAACAACTGGACTACAAAGTCACCCTGGAGCCGTGGGGCCGGCCGGATCAGACTTCATGGCTGGATCGAATATCCTCCTGGTTCTCAAAGCCGTCGGGTTCTCCATTCGTGCCGGATATGATGGTCGCCCACGGCGGCAAATTAGCCGTTGTGGAAGCAAAAGCGTACCCGGTCCTCCTGGGGCCGGTAATCCAGGCGCGACATTACGCCGACTACTTCGAAGCGCCGGTAATCATCTGCGTGCCCGATGACGCTTTTCCGAAAATCCCGGCAAGCGTCTGTGAGTTGGCGCAATTGAATGATGTGGTCCTGACTCCCATTGGGAAGATCGGCGACACACTCCACACGGTCCTGCACTGATTGGGGGCCGGTGCACCAAGGCGCACCGCCTCACCCCATCACCCGCCGGAACAGCGCCAGCGCGTTCCCGCCCGCTATCTTCCTCACGTCCTCATCCGAATACCCCCGCGCGATCAGCCCGCGGATGATGTTCTTGCCGTCGGCCGGCGACTCCAGGCCGTCCACGTAGCGGGCTGGCGTCGGGCCGGGGCGGCCCATCACCGCCTCGCCCACGCCCACCGAGTCGCCGATGCTGGTGTCGGTGCCGATGGCAACGTGGTCGATGCCCACCAGGTTGACCATGTAGTCGTAGTGGTCCAGCACGCACTCGATGCTCTGCTCCGGGTCGTTGCTGAGGCGGTTGGGCACGGCGGTGATGCCGATGACGCCGCCCTTGCGCGCGCAGGCCAGCAGTTCCTCGTCCCGGCGCAGCCGCCGCGCCTGGAAGCTGTGGCTGGCCAGGGTGTAGGAACCGTCGTGGCTGAAGGTGACCGGAGTCTCCGACGCCGCGATGGCGTCCATGGCGGTGCGGAATGAGGCGTGGGACACGTCCACCACCATGCCCAGTTCGTTCATGCGCCGCACCACCTCCAGCCCGAAGTCGCTGAGGCCGCCGTCGTTGCGCTCGAAGATGCCGTCGCCGATGAACGCCTTGCGGCTGTAGGTCAGCCCGGCCAGCCGTACCCCCGCGTTGTACAGCACGTCCACCAGGTTCAGCTCGTTGCCGATGGCCAGGTGTTCTACCGTGGGGAAGAATCCCACCTTGCCCTGGTTCTTGGCCGCTTCGATCTCGTCCGCAGCGCTGACCTGCAGCACGTCGTCGTTTTGTGAGATGTCCGAGATCATCATGCTGACCTCCTCCAGCAGATCGGAGAAGCGGATGAAGGACATCTCGTTGGTGTGCAGCATCCCGCGAAAGACGTTGGCCGTGCCCACCGCGGTGAAGCCGCCGGCCCGAACGGCCTCGTAGCCCCACACGTAGCGGTCGCTGCGCAGGTACTCCCAGTACTGGCTGAAGTCCTCGGGCAGCACCATGGGATGCTGGTGGAGGTCGATCATGATCGCCTCTTCCATCAGGCGCTGGAACCGGACCTCCTGCTGCGCGTCCAGCGGCACGGTCATGGAGGGCACGCGCCCCACCTGGCTGACGAAATGGAACCGTCCTGGCGTCATGATGCAACTCCGTTCGGGCGACTGCGGTGACATATCTGGCCGGATTATACCGGGGCCGTCCTCAGCCCAGGGTGGTAGGATCATCGGAAGGACAAGTGAACCAGTACGCAATCAGTGAGGATCAACATGGCTGAAATCTACACCCTGGGCGCCGGCACGCCCACGCCGACACCGACGCGCTTCGGCAGTTCCCACGTGCTCAAGCTGGGCGACCGGCACCTGATGTTCGACTGTGGGCCGGCCACCACGCACAAGCTGGTCAAGGCCGGCCTGTTTCCAACCCAGGTGGACTACCTCTTCTTCACCCACCACCACTTCGACCACGACATCGACTACCCCTGCTTCCTGCTGTGCCGCTGGGACCAGAGCATCGGCCGGGAGAACCAGTTGCAGGTGTTCGGGCCCGACCTCACCGAGAAGATCACCGAGGGCATCATCGGCGAAAACGGCCTCTTCTCCCACGACTGGAAGGCGCGGGTCAACCACCCTCTCAGCCAGGCGGTGTTCGTCAATCGCGGCGGCACCTTGCCCCGACCCGCGCCGTCAGTGTCGGCGACGGACGTGGGACCGGGCATGGTGTTCAGCGGATCGGACTGGGCGGTGACGGCGGCGCCCGCCGAGCACGTCCAGCCTTATCTCGACTCGTTGGCCTACCGCGTTGACACTCCCGACGGCAGCGTCATCTTCACCGGCGACACCCAGCCCTGCGACACGGTTACCGAGTTGGCCCGGGACGCCGACATGATGCTCTGCATGTGCTGGGACGACCAGGCCGTGATGGACAGCAACGGCGAGGCCGGCGGCCAGTGCGGCACCACCGGGGCCGCCCGCATGGCCCAGGCCGCCGGCGTGAAAAAGCTGGTGCTCGTCCACATCGGCCCGCACCTGTCGTCCCACGGCCCCATGGAGCAGGGCATCGGCGACATCAGCCGCATCTACGACGGCGAGATCGTGTTCTCCGAAGAGCTGATGCGGATCACGTTGTAGGCCGGGCGACGACCCGAGCCCGTCCCGGTTTGGTCATTGCGAGCGAAGCGTGGCAATCTCGCCGGCGTAGCGGCGACTTTGCGGACACTGCCAGCAGCTTCACTCAGTGATGCTGTACACGCGCATGGCGGTGTCGTGGAATAGCGCCGCCCGCTCCGTGGCCGAGTAGCCGGCTGACAGGCGCTTGAAGGCGTTGAAGAGGACGTTGTAGGAGTAGGATGGCTTGTCCACCGGAAAGTTGCTCTCGAACATGCAGCGGTCCGGGCCGAACTGCTCGATGCAGTAGTTCATCAGCGGCCCCAGGGTTCCGGCCAGATCTTCCGAGCCGATGGGCGTTTCCCGCTGGTCCCAGTTGTAGCCGTAGCGGACCTGCCCGACGCCGCCCAGCTTGATGACGACGTTGGGACACTGAGCCACCTCGGCCACGCCACGCTGCCACGCGGGGAGCACCTCGTCATCCCGGTTGGCGTAGGGACCGACGCGCACCAGGCCGCCGATGTGGTTCAGCACGATGGTCAGGTCGGGAACGGCGCGGGCAAATTCGGCCAGTTCCGGTAGCTGCGGGTGGTACAGCGAGTTCTCCAGCACCAGCCCCATATCGGCCATGACCCGCGCGCCGGCGCGGTAGCCATCCGACGAAAGCGCTCCCCGGATGTCGCGTTGCACCAATTCAGGGCTCTCGTCCCATCCGGTGGAATGCCGGACGCCGCGGAAGCGCCCGGGACTGGCGGCGACCATGGCTTCCAGCACCGGACGAACCCCGTCGCCCAGTTTCAGATCAGCGTGCCCCATGATCGCTGCGGCCGCCTTGGTCGACCCATGGCTGCCGGTGGCAGACTCCGCCGCGATGGTCTCGATGTACTCCACCTCGCCCACCGGCCGCATCGCCTCCGGCCCATCTCGGCGGTACTCGCACCGCACCTCGATGAAAACCGTTGACGTGACGTTGTGCCCGCTGCCCACGTCGGCGGTCAGCTCGGGCAGCAGGTAGCGTTGGTACGCCGGCGGCTCCGGGCGCGAGACCCAGAAGTGGTGGTGTGTATCGCAGATCGGCAGGTCCGGCTCCAGGGTCTCCTCGACGGTTTGCGCCAGCCATTCTTCGCCTTTCAGTGCCATGTCGTCCCCCTCGGTGATGTCGTCGCGTCCGATACTACCACGGGCGATTTTATCTTGGTCCCCTGCGGGGAATGTTGGCCCACTTCTGCCTTCTGCCATCGAAACGGAAACTGTTGAGACTTGCCGGGAAAGTGTCATTGCGAGCGCCCCACCCTTGTCATTGCGAGCGCCCTACCCTTGTCATTGCGAGCGCAGCGCGGCAATCTCGTTGGTGTAGGGAGTCCGTTGGGGTAGACGTTGCTGCTACGGCGTCGAGATTGCCACGGCGCAAGCGCCTCGCAATGACTGCCTCCTGGATTCTGAACACCTACCAGAAAAGGGGTAGCCGCCGCCGCCGTTGTGCCTATAATGGCGGCCAAACTGAGCCGGGCGTCAAACCGCGCGTTACGCGCGCTACAGGAGGCGACATGGCAGTCTTGAAAATTGAAGGCGTGACCCACTGGTCGATCCCGGTGAACGACCTGAACGAAGCCGAGGAGTTTTACGGAGAGTTGCTGGGTCTGGAGCCCAAGGGCCGGCTGGGCAACAGCGTCATGTCGTGTTTCAACGTCGGCGACCACAACATCCTGCTGTGCGAACGCTCCAGCGCTATGGACGGATCCCTGGCCGATAACGGCGGTGCCCACCACTCGTTCACCGTGTCGCCAGAGACATTCGACGCGGCGTGCCAGGAGTTCCGCCGGCGGGGCATCCGGATCGACCACCTGACCTACCGGGCCCAGGGCTTCTTCACTGGCCGCGAGCTGTATTTCTTCGACCCCAGCGGCAATCGGCTGGAACTGCGCGACCCCACCTGGACGGCGGGTATGCCCGAGCCGTCCTTCGAGGAACTGGCCAGCGACTAGACGGTCACGATGCCACCGGGCACTGCGTACATTTTCGGAAGGAGCGGGTCATGAGCCTGGAAGATATCGAGCGCCGGCTGCGTGCGCTGGAGGACGTTGAGGAGATCAAGCGCCTCAAGGCCCGCTACTGCGCCTACTGCGACGACAACTACGACGCCGACGGCATCGCCAGCCTGTTCGTCGAGGACGCGGTCTGGGACGGCGGCATCCGCGGCCGTGCCGAAGGCCGTGAGGGCATCCGCAACTTTTTCGTCAACGCCCCGAACCGGCTGCCCTTCGCCGTGCACATGGTGATGAACCCCATCATCGAGGTGAACGGAGACACCGCCACCGGCATCTGGTACCTGTTCCAGCCGTGCACCTACGCGGACGGCAACCGGGCGGTCTGGGGTTCCGCCAGATACGACGAGGAGTACGTCCGGGTGGACGGCGTCTGGATGTTCAAGCACCTGAAGCTGACGTCCAACTTCTGGACCCCCTTCGACCAGGGATGGGTCGAAGCGCAATTCGTGTAGGCAAACTCACAACCGGCAGCAAACATGGAGCAGTCGCAACAATCCAGTGCGCAAGCGGCCAATTGGATTTGCGCCATCGGGAGAAGGTGAAATATGCGGACCGGGGCTGATTACAGAGAGAGCCTGCGCGACGGCCGCGACGTCTGGGTCCTGGGCGAGGGCCGCGTGGAGGACGTCACCACCCACCCGGCCACGGCGGCCATGGTGGACGAGTACGTGGCCTGGTACGACCGCCACTTCGACCCCGACTGGCAGGATATCCTGCTGACGCCGCCCGACGGCAACGGCCAGCGGCGTCCGGTCGCGATGACCCCGCCGCAGACGGCCGACGATCTGCGGCGCCTGGGAAGGGAAATCAGCGCCGTCCATTTCATCACCGGCGGGAACATGACCCACACCCCGGGCTACGGCGAACTGATCTCCCTGGGTTTGCAGAACGTGATGAAGCGGCTGGACAACTCCTCGGAGGACATTGCCAAGGCCGAGGAGTACCTGGAGTACGTGTCCGACAGCGGCCGGTTCGTCACCTACGCCGGCGGCGGGCCGCTGATCGGCGCCCGGCTGCGCCCGGATGAGAGCGAGCGGGCGGCGCTCAAGCTGGTCAGCGAAACCGCCGACGGCATCGTGGTGAGCGGCAAAATCCAGATGCACACCAGCACGCCCTTCGCGGAGGACTTGCTGATCTCCACCAGGAACGACATGCCGGCGGGCAGCGGCCGGCACCTCTGGTTCATCGTGCCGGTGAACGCGCCCGGCCTGCGGGTGGTGTCGCGCCGCGCCGCCGCCCGGCACAAGAACCTGTTCCTGTCGCCGCTCAGCGGCCGGTTTGACGAGCTGGATTCCATGGTCTGGATGGAGGACGTTTTCATTCCCCGAAATCGCGTTTTCACCGGCGAGGCGCCGGACCGCAACCGGAAACAATCGCTGGTGTGCTGGATGCTCTGGCACCACAGCTACGGCTGGCTGGCCAAGGCGGAATTGAGCCTGGGCCTCGGGCTCGCCCTGGCCGAGATCATGGGCCTCAAGGACAGTCCGCAAACCATCGATCAGCTCGTCGAGATGGCCGTGAACGTGCAGACCTCACGCACCTGCATGAGGGCGGCGGAACTGGATCAGGAAACGTCGGTCAGCGGGCATCCTCTGGCAAACCAGATTCACGTAGCCGCTGCCGGCGTCAACACCCTCAAAGTCCGCCAGCGCATGGGCGAAATCCTGCGCGGGCTGCCCGGCTCGTCGCTGATCAACGCCCCGGCCGACACCGACTTTGAAGACCCTACGATGGCCGCAGAACTGGAGGACGCCTTCGGCGGTGGCGGCTACACCGCCATGCAACGGGCGGCGCTGCTGCAACTGGCCTGGGACCAGGTTTCCTCCGGCTTGGACGGACGCGAGGCAGCTTTCGAGCTCCACGCCAGCGGCGGCCTGGAATCGTGGCGACGGCAATTGGCGGCCTGGTTCGACGGCTACAATGAACTGGCCAACGGCGTGCACGATCTGGTCCAGGTGGACCTGCCGCCCATGGACCTGTCCAGCCTCCAGGGCGTGCCGGCGATACCGCGCCGGATGCCACAGGTCAATGCTGAGACGACTAACCCCTAGCCAAAACAAAGTGGCTTGCACACGAGGAAACCGCTAGGCGGAAGAAAAGGGTAATCAATGACCTATCGAGGCGGTAAGTACCAGAAACTTTATGAGCATCTGTGCGGACTGGATGCCCAGGAGTGGCGAGCAACCTTCGCTGATGTCGAAACCGTAGTCGGAAAACCTTTGCCCCCGTCTGCGTTCAGTTATCAGGCTTGGTGGGCAAACGACATCAGTCATGTGCACGGTCGGGCTTGGCTCACCGCTGGATGGGAAACGGCGAGGGTCAACATGGAGGCCAAGACGCTCCTGTTCCGGCGAAGCAGAAAAGGCGCGTGAACCACCAAATCATCCAGGCAGGTCAACTATGGGACAGATGGACGGAATGGTCGCGATTGTCACCGGCGCCAGCCGGGGCCTGGGGCGGGCCATAGCCAAGGAGTACGCGAGGGAAGGCGCCAGCGTGGTCATCTCGGCCCGCAGTCAATCGCCCACGGGTCTGGCCGGCACCTTGGAAGAAACGGCGAACGACATCAGGGATGCCGGCGGCGACGCCCTCGCCGTCAGTTGCGACGTCACCGACGAGGCGCAGGTCAACGATATGGTCCGCAAGGCGGTGGACCGCTACGGCCGGATCGACGTGCTGTTCAACAACGCGGGGATGATGGTGCTCGGCGAGACGATCATCGACATCGACGCCCACCGCTGGGAGCAGCTGATGCGGATCAACGTCAACGGCCCTTATCTATGCAGCCGGGCCGTGCTCCCGACCATGATCGAACAGCAGCGCGGCAGCATCATCAACATCGGTTCGCGGATGGCCACCGACCCCAACCAGGGCGGCGGCGTCCTCTACAGCGCCAGCAAGGCGGCGGTGCACATGTTCAGCTACTGCCTGGCCGACGAGGTGCGCGAGCACAACATCGCCGTGAACATCCTGAGCCCGGGCGGTCTCCGCAGCGAAGGCTCGGCAGCCATCCCGTGGACGCAGCGCGATTGGCACGAGCGGGTGGATCCCAGCGCAATCGGCCCGTTGGCCGTGTACCTGGCCCTACAGGATGCCAGCACGTTCACCGGGCAACTGGCCTCCCGGTTCGACTTCGGTACGACTTGGGGGCCGGGGATACCGTCGTGATTTTGTTCCCGACGCTGGCTCAGGTCCGGTTCCCTCACGCTCGCCCAGTTCGCGGGAACCGTCATTGCGAGCGCAGCGCGGCAATCTCGTCAGGGTAGGCAATCTCGTCAGGGTAACGGGCCGTCGCGGGAACGAGATCGCCACGTCGCTGCGCTCCTCGCGATGACAAACCGGGTACGCGTGAGGTCCAGTTCCATAGTTGACAACCCCGGGCGACGCATCTAGCCTAGCCGAAATTGCGCAGCTACACCGGGGGCACGGGTGACTCTATGGATATCAAAGACTTGATCATCGACGACCGGCAGCGCGGCATTTTCCGAGTCCACCGGTCATCCATGACCTCCGATGAATTGTTCCAGCGGGAACGGGAATTGATCTTCAGCCGTTGCTGGATTTACCTGGGACACGAGTCGGAGGTGGAAAACCCCGGAGACTACCGCCGCCGCACCATCGCCGGCCGGCCGCTTTTCTTTGCTCGCGGTAAGGACGGCCAGGTTCGGGTGTTCCTCAATTCCTGTCCGCACCGGGGCGCATTGATCTGCCGCCGCGATGCCGGGAACACCGAAGTCCTGCAATGCTTCTACCACGCCTGGTCCTTCAACACCAACGGCGAGCTCATCGGCGTCCCCGACCAGGAAGCGTACGGTCCTAACTTTGACCGGGACGAGCTTGGATTGAAGGAACCGCCGCGCGTCGAAAGCTACCGCGGCTTCTACTTCGTGAGCTTCAATCCTTACGGGGAAGACCTGGTGACCTACCTGGCCGGAGCCCGAGAGTACCTCGACCTGATCGTGGACCAGGCTGAGGAAGGGATGCGGGTCGTAGCCGGTTCCAACAAGTACACCATGAAGGCCAACTGGAAACTCCTCGTGGAAAACAGCCTCGACGGCTACCACCTGGTCCCGACGCACCAGACCTACCTGGACTACATCAGTGGCCTGGGCGCGGACGACAGCGGCCAGACGGCGTCGTCCCGCATCGTGGGCAAGGCGAGAGCCCTGGGCAACGGCCATTGCGTGATCGAGTCGCCGGTGCGCAACGGCCGGCCCATCGCTCACTGGCACCCGCTGTTCGGCGAGGAGGCCCGGGAGCCCATCGCGCGGGTTCGCCAGCGCCTGGTGGACAAGTACGGCGAAGAGCGCACCTTCCGCATGGCCGACACCTCCCGCAACCTGATCATCTATCCCAACCTGGTGATCAACGACATCATGGCCATCACCATCCGGTATTTCGAGCCTTTGGCCCCCGACAACATGGAGGTTACCGCCTGGCACCTGGTGCCACGGGAGGAATCGGAGTCCATGCTGGCAACACGCTTGGACAGCTTCCTGACCTTCCTGGGACCCGGCGGCTTCGCCACGCCCGACGACGTCGAGGCCCTGGAGTCCTGCCAGATCGGTTTCCGCGCCACCGAAACCGAGTGGTCCGACATCTCCCGCGGTATGCTCCGGCCGGCCAAGTCCACCGATGAGCTCCAGATGCGCGGGTTCTGGCGGCAGTGGCACGCGAATATGCAGGGCCTCAGCAAGACCAACGTGCAGGACGCGCCGGTCGAGGAAGCGGAGGCTGCCCTGGCCCTGGCAGACGACTGACCCTCCCCCATCAGGTGAACCATGACCACCGTCAACCAACCCACTCTGCGCGAACAGGTGGAGGACTTCCTGTTCAAGGAAGCGGCGCTCCTGGATGACTGGAGGCTGGACGACTGGGTTGACCTGTTCACCGAAGACGCCCGTTACATCGTGCCCACCACCGACCTGCCGGAAGGCGACCCCAAGCGCGACCTGGTTTTTATTGACGACGACATCACCCGCCTGCGTGCCCGGGCGGTGCGGTTGAACAGCCGCCACGCCCACCGCGAGTATCCGTGGTCGCGCACCCGCCGGTTTGTTTCCAATGTGCGCGTCCGGGAAACTGACGATGGTGAACTTGCCGTGAACTCCAACGTGATGGTCTATCGGTTCCGCGCCGGCGAGGGGGCGCCCTACGTCGGCAGCATCGAGTACATCCTGCGGCGGGACGGTGATGGCCTGAAAATCGCCTACCGCCGGGCCGTGCTGGATCTGGAAGCCCTCTCCTGGCACGGCGCGGTCAGCATCATCTTTTGACAGATGGCCGCAGCCGTCTGCATTCCACTCGATAGAGGTTGACGTTTGAAACTCGAAGGCAAAACGGCGTTGGTGACCGGCACCAGTCCGAACATCATGGGTGGCATCGCCGAGGAGTTGGCCCGGGAAGGCGCGAACTTGGTCTGCGTGGACATCCGCGAGGAAATGGCCGCCAAGTGCGCCGCGTCCATAGTTGCTGAGGGACACGACGCCATCGGCGTTGCCTGCGACGTGACCGACGAGGAGCAGGCGCTTGCCGCCATTGCCCAGGCCACCGAGCGGTTCGGGGGCGTGGACATCCTGGTGAACGGCGCGGCCCAGTTCAACTTCAAGGGTGTGCTGAACATGCCGCTGGACGAGTGGCGACGCCAGACTGACATCATCCTCACCGGCGCCTTCCTGTTCACCAAGCACGTCGCCCATCTGATGATCCAGCAGGAACGCAGGGGCAACATCATCAACATCATTTCCACCGCCGGACACCAGGGCGAGCCGGGCAATGTGGGTTACGGCACCGCCAAGGGCGGGATGCTCAACTTCACCCGGTCGGTGGCCATGGAACTGTCCGGGTACGGTATCCGGGTCAACAGCCTGACGCCGACCGCCACCGACCAGTCCGAGGGACGGGAGCGGGCCGCCCGATGGGGCGTGGACTGGCCGGGGCCCCGTCTGGGACAGCGCGCGGCAGGACTGCTCCCCGACGCCAGCCGAGGCGCGCCCCTGCTCAAGCTCCCCAGCCCGTCCCACTACGGCAAGGCGGCGGTGTTCCTGGCGTCGGACGACGCCGAAATGATCACCGGCTTCGACCTGCGCGTGGACGCCGGCGCCGTCTCTCGGTACTGGATCTGGTCTCCGGGCGACGCTTAGGCAACTGTTCAAAATTCAGGGGGCTGTCATTGCGAGGCGCTTGCGCCGTGGCAATCTCGACGCCGTAGCAGCAACGTCTGCCCCAAAGGACACCCTTGCGCCAACGGGATTGCCGCGCTTCGCTCGCAAAGACACTTCCGCGCAACCCTGAACAGTTGCACGATTAGCCATCCCGCGCAGAGAAGGCTGATCCGCCGCGTTCAGTGGCGCCCCTTTGCCAGGGCTCAGCAGGGAGCGCCGCCCGGGGAGGCGGGACGTACTCGCAGTTCCCGCAGCGTATCGTCGTCAAAGGGGTTGCCGCCCGACTGAAGCGTTCGGATCCAGTCCTCCCGGCTGGGACGGTAGTGGGGGCGACAGGTCTCTTTTACCGAAGCTTCCACCCAGTCCAGGAAGACTTTGAAGTCCTCGATGGCCGCGTCGGGCCGGCCCATCACGCCGTAAACCAGCCCCCGGCTGTCCCGGGCCGGGCCGTCGGGCTCATCCTCCAGGGCCAGGTTGCAGTAGGGCAGGGCTGCCTCCGGCTGGCGCTGCACTCCCAGTTGCCAGCACAGCGTGTTGTTGATCACCGGGTTGCGGGGGTCCCGCTCCTGGGCCGCCCGCAGATCGGCGTTGGAGCGCGCCCACTCCTCTGTCGCGGAGCGAGCCAGGGCCCGGTTGTAATATCCAGCGGCGGCCTCCGGCGCCAGTTCGATGGCTTTCGTGAAGTCGGCTACGGCCTGTTCAACGTCCCCGTCGTTTCCCCGCTGCAATCGGGCGTTGCCCCTATTGACCCACGCCGTTGCCAGATCAGGGTCGATGTCCATGGCGCGTTCCAGGTCCTCGAAGGCCCGGTCAAGATCGCCGTCGTGATCCCGTTCCAGGTAAACCGCGGCCCGGTTCACGAAAACGCCGGCCCCCTCCGCGCCCGCGTCCATCGCCCGTTCCAGGTTGTGGAGCGCCCGGTCCAGGTCTCCCGGCTGCCCTCGCCCCATGTAGGCGACGGCCCGGTTCAGATATGGCGCCGCCAGGTGGGGAGCCAGGTTGGACGCCGTGGTCAGGTCGGCGATGGCCAGGTCCGCGTCTCCCGGCCGGCCGCGTTCCAGGTAGGCCAGGCCCCGGCTGCTGTAAGTGTCGGCGGACCGCGGCTGCACCGACAGCACCTGGGTGAACCGCCAGATGGCCTCGTCCAGGTCAGCGTACTGGCCGCTGAGATAGGCCTGGCCCAGCCGGTAGTGCAGACTGGCCAGGGCGGCCGGGTCCGACGGCGGCTGCTCCAGCGCCCGGACCAGCACGGTTTTGGCCGCGTCGTACTCCTCCCGTTGCAGGTACAGCTGGCTCAACGTCAGCAGGGCCACCGCGCGCACTTCGGACGTCAGGTCGATGTTGATGGCGGTGGGCAATTCGGAGGGTGATGAGGCGATATCCACAACCTGAGGGCCGAATGACTCGTGCTCGGTGGGGATCGACGTCAGGTTGGCCAGCACTCTTCCGCTGTCGTACTCGCCCCAGATCACGATTGCCGCTCCCGATTCCCGGGCCGCCGTCAACGCCGTTTGGAGCCCCGGGATTTCCTCCGGCCAATCCTCCGTCCTGATGCCCTCGAGTCCGGCGCCCGCGATTTCCCGGTCAAAACTGTCCCTGAGCCGGCCCCGGATGTTGAACCCCAGTTGTCCGGCCGTGTAGTTGGCGAAAGGGGCGATCACGATCAGCGATTCGCCCGCTTCGGCCACCGGGTGGTGGGGTCCGCCGGGCAAAACCATCAGTCCCAGCGCCACCGCGACGGCAGCCGCAGCCGTCAGCGCCACCGCCGGCACGATGATTCGGAGCCTCCGGCGTCGGCTCGCAGGGGCGTCCCGGGAGACTGCGGGTTCCGCGGGTACTTCCGCGGGAGCCTCCGGAGAGGCTTCAAGGGAGACGGCAGGCGGTTCCGCTGCAACCGACAGGGGCGCCGTCGGGGGCGGCGCTTCCGGCTCGAAATCCGCGGCGATCAACAGCTCGTCCCGTTCCTCCGGCGTGAGCCTCAGCAGCTCAGCGCAGCGAAGGACATCCTCGCGGTAGCGCGGCCTCGCGGTGAGGCCCTCCTTCCAGCGGATCAGGGTCACGCGGCTCACCCCGACACGCCGGGCCAGGTCGGAATCGCTGAACCCCGAACGGTCGATGTGGGAAGTGAGAAGTTCGCCGAAATCGGGCAAAAGATACAATCCTGTCGCACAAAACGGGCCGAGTGTTACACATCTGTCGTTCAGTGTACAGCCGGTGGACACCTAACCTTGACATCGCCACACCCAAATTCAAGGAGGCGATGAGATGAACCCGACGCAAATCAAAGGAGACAACGAGATGAGGGCAATCCTGGCGAAAGCAATCCTCCCCCTGGCAATAGTCCTGCTGTTGGCGGTAATGGCCTGCGGCGGCTCCGCCGAGGAGTACGCCGCGCCGGCGGCCGCACCCGCGGCTCCTCCCCCTGCTGACACGTCCGCCCCTGCTGCTGCGGCGGCTGCCCCTACATCCGTCCCCGCCAGCGCTCCCCCCACACAACAGCAGCCCGTCATGGCGGCCTCAGAGCCGGCTCGGCCCGAGGGCTTCAACAACATCGGCGGTTCCGCCACCGTCAACGACGCCGCTTACGACCTGACCTTCTTCCAGCACTACGGCGTCAACCCGTTCATTGACACGGAGGACGACCGGCTCTCCACCTTTGCCATCGACGTGGATACCGCGTCCTACACCATCGCGCGCAAGTTCCTCGACGATGGTTTCCTGCCCGACCAGAACGCGATACGGGTGGAGGAGTTCGTCAACTACTTCGATCAGGGCTATGCGGCTCCCACCGATGGCGCCTTTGCCATCCACGTCGACGGCTCTCCGTCGCCCTTCGGCAACAGCAATCATTGGCTGGTGCGCGTGGGCTTGCAGGGGAAAGCGCTCACCGAGGAGCAGCGTCAGGACGCCACGCTGGTATTTACCATCGACGTTTCCGGCTCCATGGCCCGCGAGGACCGGCTGGGCCTGGTGCAGCAATCCCTACGGTTGCTGGTGGACGAGCTTGGCTCCAACGATAAAGTCGCCATCGTGGTCTACGGCGACCGGGGCTCCGTCCTGCTCGAAGCCACCGAGGCCCGGGAACGGGGCAAGATCCTGAAGGCCATCGACTCTCTTCAGCCCGGCGGCTCCACTTACGTTGAGGACGGCCTGAAAGTCGCCTACAAGCTGGCCGTCGATGAGGTCGAACCCAACCGCATCACCCGGGTCATGGTCCTCTCCGACGGCGTCGGCAACGTCGGCAACACCGGCCCCGACTCCATACTCCGCCAGGTCCAGGAGTACGTGGACCTGGGCGTCACCCTCACCACCGTGGGTTTCGGCATGGGCAACTACAACGACATCCTGATGGAGCAGCTGGCCAATGACGGGGATGGCGCCTACTACTATGTGGACACCCTCTCGGAAGCCCAGCGCATATTTGTCGACGACCTCACCGGCACCCTCCAGGTCATCGCGAGGGACGCCAAGGTGCAGGTCGAATTCAACCCCGAAACCGTCAGCCGCTACCGGCTCCTGGGCTATGAAAACCGCGACGTGGCCGATGATGACTTCCGCAACGATGCGGTGGACGCCGGCGAAATCGGCGCTGGACACAGCGTGACCGCGCTCTATGAGCTCAAGCTCCGCGAAGGCGCAGAGGGCGCTCTGGGGACGGTCTATATGCGCTACGAGGACGTCGGACTGAACGAGGTGGTCGAAATCAACCGGGAGTTCCAGCGCGGCGATCTGGACACCGCCTTTGAAGAGGCTGCTTCGACGTTCCAGCTGTCGGCGGTCGTGGCCGAGTTCGCCGAGGTCCTGCGCGGCAGCTACTGGGCTCGTGAGGGCAGTCTCCAGGCCGTGGCCGACCAGGCCCGCCGGGTTCAGCAACTCCTTCCGGAGTCCGCCGCCGTGGTCGATTTCGCCAGCCTGGCGGCTCAGGCAGCCCGACTGGAGGCCAACGCCCACAACCGCTGACCGCCGTGACGACAGCCGCAGCAACGGAACGACCCTCTCCAGCAGGGGAGAGGGTCACGTCGTTCCTACCTGCTGCCGTCCGGTCAGCCGGCTTTGAGGGCAACCAAGGTGCGGTCCACGTCCTCGGCTTCCAGCGACAGCCGCTCCCACTCGTCCCACAGCGATTGTTCTTCTTCCTTGAGGATGCGATACCGCTGGCCCGTGTCCTCCAACTGGGTCCGATCCTCGAATTGCTCGGGGTTGGCGAACATGGCTTCCAGCTCCGACGTGACGGCTTCGCGCTCGGTGATGGCCGCGCCGATCTCGTCGATGCGCGTGGCAAGTTGCCGCGCCCGCCGGCTCAGAGCCCGCTCCTCTTCTTCCCTGGCGGTCAGAGGGCGCCGCGAGCGTCGTCGGACGGAACCATTTTCCAACGGGGTTTGGACCTCGCGCTCCGGGGCTATGGTGACGGGTTTCGCCTCCGCTTCCTGCTGCTTGCGGTACAGATAGCCGTTGTAGTCGCCGGGATACACCCGAGGCAAACCGCCATCTATCTCGATGATCTTGTTGGCCACCTGGCGGATCAGGGTGCGGTCGTGGGTGACCAGGCAGATGGAGCCGCGGTAGTCGCCGAGGGCGTCGGCCAGGATCTCGCGGGAAGTGATGTCCAGGTGGTTGGTCGGCTCGTCCATCAGCAGAAAGTTGCTGGGTTGCAGCAGCAATTTGGCCAGCGCCACCCGAGCCTTTTCACCGCCGGACAGCACGGAGATCGGTTTGAGGATGTCGTCTCCGCTGAACAGGAAGCCGCCCAGGACGGTGCGCAGGCTCTGCTCCGATTCGGACGGCGCGACCTCCTGCAATTCTTCGAGGGCGTTATTGTCGGCGTGGAGCAAATCCAGGACGTGCTGGGCGTAGTAAGCGGTGATCACGTTGTGGCCGAGCCGGCGCTCTCCATGATCGATGGGCAGCACGCCGGCGAGGATTTTCAGCAGCGTCGACTTGCCGGCTCCGTTCGGGCCGACCAATGCGACGCGGTCGCCCCGTTCCAGGGTCAGGTTCAAGCCACGATACACCACGTTGTCGCCGTAGGCTTTGCCCACGCCGTCCAGCCGGATGATGTCGGAACCGCTGCGCGGAGGTTCCGGGAAGGAGTAGTTGACCTTGCGAGTCGCCCGGGGCAGTTCGATGATCTCTATCTTTTCCAGTTGCTTCAAGCGGCTCTGCACCTGCCGCGCCTTGGTTGCCTTGTACCGGAACCGTTCGACGAAGCGCATTTGCCGCTGGATCTCGCGTTCCTGGCGGGCGGCGGCGGCCTGCTTGACTTCCAAGGCGCGTTCCCGGGCAACCAGGTAATCATCGTAGTTGCCGTGATGATGCACCACCTCTCCCGGCTCGATGGCGAGTATGCGGGTGGCAACCTGGTTCAGGAAAGCGCGGTCGTGGGACGTTATAACCACTCCGCCGGGAAACGACGACAGGTATTTCTCGAACCACAGGTTGGCCTCGAGGTCCAGATGGTTCGTGGGCTCGTCCAGCAGGAGGACGTCCGGGTTTCGGAACAGCAGGCGAGCCAGCTCGGCCCGCATGATCCAGCCTCCGCTGAACTCCCGCATGGCGCGAGAGAAGTCTTTTTCCTTGAACCCCAGGCCCGACAGGATCGCCTTGGCCTCGTGGTCGCGGTCGGCGCCGCCGGCGGCTTCCAGTTCCCCGTCCAGTTGCGATAGCCGGTTCATCAACTCCTGCTGCTTCGCCGGGTCGGCGGCCAGCGACAGGGCATCCCGCGTGTCTGCAATCTGGTCCGTCAGCGCGACCACTTCGGCATCGGCGGCCAGCACCTCTTCCAGCAGCGACCGGCCCGCGAATGAGCCCGGTTCCTGTTTGAGGTATCCCACCGTGGTGCTGCGGCGCCCGGAAACCGAACCCGAATCCGGCAGGGTGTCGCCGGCCAGGATATCCAGCAGCGTCGTCTTGCCGGAACCGTTGGCGCCGATCAGCGCAATGCGGTCGCCGGCCGCCATGGAAAGGTTCAGCCCGTGGAACAGAGTCCGCTCGGAATAGGCTTTGCTGATGTCGGACGCGTAAAGCATGGGCAGATAACCGTAGAGACCTCGTTCATCAACTGCCGGCGGGACGCGGCGGGTTCAGTTAGTCCGTATTGCCATGCAGAGATCGCGCCCACCACCGGCGGCGGGCGCTAGATCCACAAAGGGGGAACGCGGCGGGTTTAGTCCTCGCGGATGTCTTCACCGGCGTCCACGCGGAACCCCACGCCCAGCTTGACCTGGTACCAATTGGCGCGGCCATCGTCGATGGTGCCGCGGATTTCCCGCACCTCGAACCAGTCCAGGTTGCGGATCGTCTGGGCCGCCCGCGCAATCGCGCCGTCAATGGCCTCTTGCAGGTTTGCGCTGGAGGATCCCACCAGCTCGACTACCTTGTAAGTGCTGCCAACTGCCATTTCTCACTCCGTTATGCTTGAGAGTATCGTTGTTTTTGCGCCTTTACCATCTGCGCCAAAGTATAATATGCGCCATCGCCTGATTGGGCAACCGGGGGTAAGGCTCATTGCCAGGGTAATCACTTCCTGCGGGAACGCCGGCAGGCCACCTCTCTCCAAGGCGCAACTATCAATGAAACGCAGCGAAACCCGCATCCTGACCACCCACACCGGCAGCCTGCCCCGTCCCCAAGGGCTGGTGGCGATGCTTGGCTCCGTGGCGCGCGGCGAACCGGCGGACGAGGAGGCTCTGTACGCCGCATCCCGCGCGGCCACCACCGGAGTCGTCGCGGCGCAGATGGACGCCGGCGTCGATGTCATCAACAACGGCGAGCAGTCACGGGTCAGCTTCTCCACCTACGTCACCCAGCGGATGGCCGGCTTCGGCGGCTCGTGGACCCGGCGCGGCCATCGGGATCAGAACGAGTTCCCCGGCTTGGCGCGCCCTCGCGTGGTGCAGTTGATGCGTGACGTGCCCACGTGTACCGGCCCGCTATCCTACGAGCGGCTGGACCTGGTCGAGCGGGAGTGCCGGGAGTTTCTTGATGCGGTTGGTTCCGCCGGCAAACAACCGGAAGAGCTGTTCATGACCGCCGCGTCGCCCGGCATCGTCGCCCTGACCCTGGCCAACCGCTACTACGACAGCCACGAGGATTACGTATTGGCCCTGGCCGAGGAACTGCGGAAAGAATACGAGATCATCGTCGCCAACGGCCTGACCCTGCAACTGGACTGCCCCGACCTGGCCATGGAGCGGCACGTGTCCTACCAGGACGAGCCGCTGTCGGCATTCCGGGACGTGGTGGCGCTGCACATCCGCGCCATCAACCATGCCCTGGCCGACATTCCCCGCGATAGGGTCCGGCTGCACGTCTGCTGGGGAAACAGCGAAGGCCCGCACCAATACGACGTGCCGCTGGAGGACATCGTGGACCTGCTGTACGACGCCAACGTCGGCGCGCTGGTAATGGAAATGGCCAACCCTCGCCACGGCCACGAGCACCGCGTCTACCACGACCGCCCGCTGCCCGAAAACATGATGCTGGCGGCCGGCGTCATCGACACCAAGACCAACTACGTGGAGCATCCCCGGCTGGTCGCAGATCGCCTGCACCAGGCCGTGGCTGCCGCGGGCGGCGACCCCACGCGCGTGCTGGCCGGCACCGATTGCGGTTTCGACACCTCGGCTGGCTCCAATCGCGTTGAGGCCGGCATCGTCTGGCTGAAGCTTCGGGCCATGCGCGAGGGCGCGGACATCGCCAGCCGGGAACTGTTCTGAACCACCCGACCGCCGCCTCCCGTGGCGTAGAATGACGCCAAACCTCCCGGCCCAACCACCCAAGGAGTCACCGCGATGATCATCGACACTCACACCCACGTGGTCAGCAGCGACAAGAATGCCCACCCGCTCCATCCCGACGCCACCGGCTGGTCCCTTGAGGTCAGCAACAACGTCGAGGATCTCATCGGCGAGATGGACGCCGCCGGCGTGGAATGCGCCACCCTGGTGCAGCCCAACGGCACCTACGGCCTGGACAACTCATACCAGTGCGACAGCGCCCGGCGCTACGCCCCGCGAACCGTCGCCGTCGGCATCCTCGACCCCGCCGCTGACGATGCCGCCGACAAACTCTCCTACTGGACCAACGAGCGCGGCATGTGGGGCGTGCGCCTGCAGAGCCAGGCCGAACCCGACGACCCGCGCTGCGATGCCCTGTGGGACCGCGCCGAATCGCTGGGCATACCCATCTCCATCGGCGGCGGCGGCACCGCCGACCGGGTCAACCGGATGCGCAACATCGGCGGCCGGCATCCCAACGTACAGTTCGCCCCGGACCACTTCGCCGGCTGGAGCAACTCCGACGACAAGGCCGGCATGACCGCTGCCCTGGAACAGCTGGCCACGCTGCCCAACGCCCATTTGCGGTACTCCAGCACCAGTCTCGGTCCCTACGCCGACCTGTCCGACGACGAAAAGGACCTGTTCCGTCGCGTCATCGAAGCGTTCACGCCGCGCCGCATGATGTGGGGCTCCAACTTCCCGTCGTCCCGCGCCGGCGGATTCATCGGCCAGGTGGAACTGGGCAAAACGGCGCTCCCCTGGCTGTCCGCCGAGGATCTGGACTGGATGATGGGCGGAGCCGCCGCCACCTTCTGGCCCATGCTCCAGGCCCCGTAGGGAAATGCCGGACCCCGCGCACGAACCCACGGCTACCCCAACCGGCGCGCGTTCGCTATGGGAATACGCCAGCGCCCGGGGCATGAACCGTCGCCGGTTCCTGGGCCTGATGGCGGCCGGCGGCGCGGCTGCCGTGCTCGCCGCGTGCGGCGGCATGGGCGCGCCCGATGCGGTGGGAACGAGGCCCTCATCGCCGGCCGATGCCGGCGCAGCGCGGACTACGCCCTGGTTCAAAGACCCCACGCCGTTTATCGTCCGCGGCGACAAGGGCCTCGAGGCGCGGCTGGAAAACATGCAGGGCGCCATCACGCCCAATCGGCTGTTCTTCGTCCGCAACAACTCGGTCAGCCTGGACTTGGACGTCACGGGCTGGCGTCTCACCGTGGAGGGCGACGCCGTTACGGAATCGCTGGAGTTGACCTACGCGCAAATCCGCAACCTGCCGAGCCGGACGCTGACCTCCTACCTGGAATGTGCCGGCAATCACCGCGCCATGTTCAATGTGATGAATCGACATGAAGCGTCCGGCACCCAGTGGATGACCGGGGCCGTGAGCAACGGCGAATGGGTCGGCTCGCAACTGCGCGACGTCCTGACGCTGGCCGGCATCCAGCCCAACGCCGTCTCCGTGTTGCTCGTGGGACTGGACGTGGAGTCACCGGAGGAAGGCTTTCGCTATGTCCTGCCAGTGGAAAAGGCAATGGATCCGGACACCCTGCTGGCCTATGCTCTGAACGGCGAGACCCTGCCCCGAGACCACGGCTTCCCGGTGCGCGCCCTGGTGCCCGGGTGGGTCGGCAGCGCCAACGTGAAGTGGCTGGGCCGCATCGTCGTGTCATCGGAGCCCATGTGGACCCGGAACAACACCACGTCGTACACGCTCATTGGTGATGAATACCCACCGGTGGGTGAGTCGCTGGGCCAGCCCGTGACCGAGCAGGTCATCAAGAGCGCCCTCGCCCTGCCGTGGCCGGCGGAACTACCGCCCGGTCCACACCGGCTCCACGGCTACGCGCATTCGCCGCGAGGCCCCATCGCGCGCGTGGAGTGGAGCGCCGACACCGGCCAGACCTGGAACGACGCGACACTGTCCGGTTCGCAGCCCGACCACTCCTGGGCGCGGTTCGAGTTCCAGTGGGACGCGGCGCCCGGCGAGCACGTCATCATGACGCGGGCCACCGACACGGCCGGAAACACCCAGCCGGACCGCGTGCCCTTCAACGAGAAGGGCTACCTCTTCAACCAGCCCTTGCAGCACCCGGTGCGCGTGGCCTAGCCTCGGTTTCTTGGAATCTGCCCTGCGCACCGATCATGCGTCGGCTCTAGGTGTGGCACCCCTCCTCGCAATGGTTGCTGGGCGGTACGTCGAGCACCGGGTTGGTGTTGAAGAACCCAACGGGCTTGAGGCTGAACCCGCAGTAGGCCACCGGCGAAATGGGCCAGTCCTCCGGTCGCGGCACGTGGTGGTAGCCCAGCGTGTACCAGACCACCACGTCGGTGTCGGCGACGTTGCGGTTGTTCTTCGTGTATTCAGGCAGACCCGCGCCTCCCGGATGCTGGTTGGGATACGGCCCCGTGGCCGCGATCTCGTCCCGGTCGTAGGGCGTCACCCACAGGTGCTTGGTCATGAACCCGGCGCGCTTGATGATGCTGGCGTCGGGATGGGCGAAGGGCAGGATGTTCTCCCCCGGCATCAGCTTGTAGCTCACCGGCTGCCCCAGCGCGTTCTTTGCCGTTGAACTGGACACCAGCCAGTACCGCCCGCTCATCGGGTCGATCACCCGCTGCGCCTCGTGCTCCGTTCCCAGCAGCGTCTTCTCCGCATAGAACGCGTTGTTGTGCGGGTTGTCCGGACCCGGCGGCGCAGCGACGGTGTTGACCTCGAACACCGAGTTCTCCTCGCTGTCCACGTCCATGTCCATGCGGAAGTTGAAGAAGTGCTGGTGGATGTGCGCGTTGAGTTGCGGCGCGACGATGGTGCCGTACTTGGGCGTCTCGCCCGCGGCAATGCCAGCGGTGTTGATGATGCCGGTCAGCTTGATTTCCATCTGGATCGTGCCGTCCTGGTAGAAATACCAGAAGAAGCCGTACTCGTAGTTGCCCACGGTGGCGACGCTGGAAATGACGAGCCGCCGGGAGCGGCGCACCTCGGTCTGCCCGCTGCGCCAGTCAGTGTGCTTCCACAGGATGCCGTAGTCCTCCTCGTGCATGCACACCGCGTTGGGTATGGTGAACGCCTCGCCGCCGCCGGTATTCAGCACGGCGTCGAAGTAGTAAATCTCTCCCAGGCAGTCGCACCCCAGGGTCAGGGAGTTGGTCAGGGAGCCGATGCCGTACTCGCCGGCGTCAAACGCGTTCTTGCGGTAATGGTCCTTGCTGGGGTCGCCGTAGGGCACTACCATATCGGACAGCGCGGCGCGGTACAGGATGGGCCGCACCCGCCCCTGGTCCTCGTAGCCGACGGTGTGGATCACCAGCCCTTCGCGGGGCGTGAACCCGACGCGCAGGCGCCACTTCTGCCACGTCACCTTCCAGCCGTCCACCTGGAAACTCGGTCCCTCCGGCTGCGTGATCTCCAGCGGTTTCAGGTCCTCGCGGAACTTGCCGACAAACTCCGCGCCGTAGTTGCCGGGCTCCGGCGCCAGAGGCACGAATCCGTAGTCGTCGATGCGCACCACTTCCATGTTGTTCAGGTCCACCACGGCGGTGACGCCCTCGATGGGCCTGGCGTAGCCGTTGTCGGTGGGGCTGGTCCGGGCGAAGTTTCGGCACAACACCAGCCGCCGGCCCTCCTCTTCTGCATACCCGTAGTTGCCGGCCGACCACGGGTCCACCATCACCAGGCTGGGGTCGGTGATGCCCCGCTTCTTGATGGCCGCCTGGAACCGCGCGTCCGCCCGTACCGCCGCCTCGCACTCCACGAATTCGTCGAACATGACCCGGGGTTGCACGCCGGGGATGTGCTCCCAGGAGACGACCCGCCGGTCGTCGAGGGATACCACCGCCTCATAGGTGGCCCCGGCGTCGTTGTCCAGCACTACCAGGAAGGCTTCGCGCTTTACGGGAGCGCCCGGTTGATGCGCGAGCGCCACGTTCTTGTCCGGCTCCCGCAGCACGATGGTCTCGAACCGGGTGCGCGGCCCCAGGTTGCGCTGGGCTTTCAGAATGGCCGACGCATCGGCTATCTCCTCCGCCGTCAGCGGGTCCAGCGGATGCGAGACCGTGGCGCGGGGCGGAGCCGGCGGTGTTGCCTTGACGGAAATGGTCATGACGACCTCCTCTGGTATGGTCGCGCCGATGCAGCACACACGTACCCAATTTGTCATCGCGAGGAGCGTAGCGACGCGGCGATCTCGTTCCCGCAGCCGGCGTCGGTTGTCCCGGCGAGATTGCCGCGCTCCGCTCGCAATGACAACGCAGGTGAAACTGGGTACGCGTGAGACCGACGCAGCAGTTGCTATGGCAGATACACCGGACGCTAACAGCGCAGCGTTTCAGGGTCAAGGCGAGCGTCGGGCGCCGTTGATCAATAATTGCGGAGGTCTGACCCGCGCGGTGCTAAAATCCACGCAATCTTAAGATCACGGTCCGCGGAGGCGATCACATGGCCATCACCATCGGCATGGGCGAGTACGTTTACGAATACCAACCGGAGTGGCCCCGCCTCCCGGTGGGACAGGGTTTCCAGGGCATCAGCGGCGTCGCCGTGGACAGCCGGGACCGGGTGTACGTGTTTCAGCGGCAAGGGCCGCCGGTGCTGGTGTTCGATCAGGACGGCAACCCGGTGGGAGCGTGGGCACGGCCGGACGGAGTGCCCGCCGACGCTCACCACATCCACATCGGGCCGGATGACTCGGTGTACCTGGTGGACCGGGATGCCCACCAGATCCTGAAATATTCCCCGGATGGGGAACTGCTTTCGTCCATCGGCGCGCGAAACCGCCCGGCGCTCCAGGCTCCGTTCAACCATCCGGCCGACGTTTGCGTGGCCCCTTCCGGCGAACTGTTCGTCGCCGACGGCTACGGCAACTCTTCGGTGCATCGCCTCGCTGCCGACGGTTCGTTGATCGCCTCCTTCGGCAGCCCCGGCCGCGGCCCCGGCCAGTTCATCGTGCCCCACAGCATCCGCGTGTCCGCCGCCGGCCGAGTTTACGTCGCCGACCGGGAGAACAACCGCGTGCAGGTGTTCACCGTCGACGGCGAATTCGTCGACCAGTGGACCGACTTCAAGTGCCCCATGGGCGTGCACATCGACGCCGACCAGCGGGTGTACGTCACCGACCAGGTGCCCCGCCTCAGCATTCTGACCTTGGACGGTGAACTCTTGGCCCGGGGTCGGACCTTTGAGTACGCACACCAGGTGTACACCGACTCTCAGGGCAACATTTACGGAGCCGACACTTCCAACCAGCGCGTGCAGAAGCTGGCCCGGGTCCGGTAATCGGCGATTGAGAACGGAGTGGCCACGGGAGGATTTGGCTGAGGCTTGGACTTCCTAACCTACCACCCGTATTCGGTGGTTGTTGCTGTCCGCAATGTAGATCTGACCGTCCGCCGCGATGCCGCATCCGTGCGGGCGATCCAGTCCGGCATCGGTGGCCGGGCCACCGTCTCCGTGCCCGCCTAACTGCCCGCCGGCAATGGTGGTTACCACTCCGGTGTTGACGTCGATCTTGCGGATGGCGTGGTTCTCCGTGTCAACCACGATGACGTTGCCGGCGGCGTCGCAACGCAGGGCCTTGGGCGCGCCCCAGGTGGCAGCCAGCGCGGACCCGCCGTCGCCGGTGTATCCCCGTTCCGCCGCCGCGCCGGCGACGGTTCCCATGATTCCGCCGGCGGTGACCACGCGGACGCCGTTGCCCTCTCGCTCCGCGATGTACGTGTTGCCGTGCTGGTCCATGCACACTGCCCGCGAGCCCAGGATGCTGGCCTGTCGCGCCGGCATCCCGTCGCCGCCGCGCGTCTTTTCGCCATTGCCGGCGAAGGTGTCGATGATGCCCGTCGCCAGGTCCAGGCGACGGATACGCTGGTCCTGGATGTCGGCGATGAGCAGTCCGCCCCGTCCGTCCAGGAAGCAGTCGTTCGGCTCCCGCAGTTGCGCCGTGTCGCCGGGACCCCCGTCTCCCGAATATCCCGGCTCGCCGGTGCCCGCCACCGTCGTGATGATCCCGGTGACCCCATCGACCCGGCGCACTGCGGCGTTGAGGCGGTCGACGACGTAGATATTTCCGTCGCCGTCAACTTCCAGCGAATAGGGCTCGTTCATGGTTGCCGCCGTGGCCGGGCCTCCATCGCCCGTGTAACCGACCTCGCCCGTGCCGGCCACGGTGGTGACGTGCCCGGAGGATGCGTCAACCCGCCTGACGACGTGGTTTTTCGCCTCGCAGAAGAACATGTTGCCCGCGCGGTCGAAGGTGCACATGAACGGCTCGCGCAGGGTCGCGGACGCCGCCGGCCCGCCGTCGCCGCTGTAGCCCGCATCGCCGGTGCCAACGACGGTCTGGATGGTCAGGCTGCTGCTTGTGGTCATGGGTGCCTCCTGCGTCGGTTCGTGCAGTGAAGAGTTCAGTCGTTCAGCGTTTCAGTGATTGCCAGGACCGCGTGCTTCAGCCGGCTATCGGATTCCATGGCCTGCCGCACCCGGGCAACCCCGTGGATCACGGTGCTGTGGTTGCGGCCCGCCAGGAAACGCCCGGCGCCGGTGGGAGACATGCTGAGTTCTGACACTAACAGGTACATCGTCACCTGTCTCGCCAGCGCCACCGCGGCCGTGCGATTGCGGCTCAAAATCTGCTCCGCCGTAAGCCCGTAGTGACGCGCCACCTTGCCCAGCACTTGCTGGGGCGTTACCTCCGCGCGGGCATCCGGCCCCACGATGGCGTCCAGTTGCGCGGCCACGCTTTCCGCGGTCAGCGGGGTGCTCAAGAGCTGCGCGGTCGCCACCACCCGGTTGAACGCGCCCAGGAGTTGGCGCACGTTTCGGCTGACGCGCTGCGCGATGAGGTCCAGCACCGGCGGCGGCACCTCGGATCCGCTGTCCG
This sequence comes from Dehalococcoidia bacterium, assembly GCA_034420475.1. Lineage (GTDB taxonomy): Bacteria > Chloroflexota > Dehalococcoidia > Lucifugimonadales > UBA3495 > Bin87. Next base: position 51,217 of record DAOULH010000057.1, on the reverse strand, counting down.
AAGCCCAGGAATGGAGCATCGCCAGCCGCATTTCCAGCGAGGGCGGACGGATATCAGCTACCAATCCCCATTGGAAACGTGAGCGAAGCCGGTCTTCCAAAGGCGTGATGGTCTCGGGCGGGCGGTCGCTGGTCAGAACGATCTGCGCCCCCGCCTGGTGCAGGTCGTTGAAGGTGTGGAACAGCGCCTCCTGCGTTTGCTCTTTTCCCACCAGGAACTGCACGTCGTCCAGCAGCAGCAGGTCGAGGCCCCGGTAGCGTTCGCGAAATTCCGGCATCTCCCGGCGGTTGATCGCCGATACGAACTCGTTGGTGAACTGTTCGGACGTTACGTAGCGGACCGAAACACTCTGCTGACGGGCCACGTTCCCGATGGCGTGCAGCAGGTGGGTCTTGCCCATCCCCGAGCCGGCGTACAGCAGCAACGGATTGTAACCGGGGACGGCATCGCGCCCATCCGCGTTGACGGCTCGCGCCGCGTGGTAGGCCAACTGGTTGCTTTCGCCGACCACGAAATTGTCGAAGGTGTACCGCGGGTTGAGCCCAACCGCCTGGTTGGATTGGCGGCCCTGCCAGGTTGCGGCAGCCTCGCGTTGCGATTGGTCGCTCTCTGGATCATTCAGGTCGGGAAGCCGCGTCGCCGGTTCCGCGACTACCGAATACACCGCAACTTCGCGCCGCGGCGCCGGGTTGTGGTCACCCGCCGGCATCGCCAAGTAGCGGACGCTGGATTGCGCGCCCGTCGTTTTGGCTACCGCCTCCCGAACCATTTCCAGGTGCAACGGCAACTCGAGCCACGACACGGCAAAGGTTGTTGCCGCGCCGACCACCAGGCAATCGTCCTCCCATCTCAGGCCCGTGCAGGGCCGGAGGAAGGTGTTGAACTGCTCCTGGGGTATCTCCAATTGCAGGCGGCCGAGGGCTGCCTGCCATGCTGATACGGGGTCGGGTCGATCTTGCATCGTCTGTTGTCCTGACTCCAAGTGACCATAATCGTATGTCAGGCAATGGTAATGGGGCGCCGGCGGCCCCGCTAGACGGAAGCGTAGATGTAATGTTTTGCCCGCAATTGAAAAAAACAACGGTTTTGGTTTCACAATAAAACGTATGATGAAATCCAATCTTGCGGCCGTCCCCGGCCGAGCGCAATGGAACATTAGTATTGATGGAGATGAGGACGCGGTTGGGCGGCGGCGGTGCATCCCGTCCAACCGCCGATAACAACATCTGGTAGAAATCCGCGCCGGGCTCGGCCGGGTTGGAGTTTGAGACTAGATTGCCGGGGCCTGTCCGGGTTGCTCTGACCCGACCATTTGGCGGACTCCGCCCGTGTCGTCAGGGCTTGACCGCGCCGATGACGTACTCCGTGTGCATCCGCCGCTCGATCCCCGTCGTGTCACCGCTGCCGGCGCGTCCGAAATTCCGCGCCGGCATCATCCGCCGGTCGCGGTCCAGGTTGCGCGGAGCGACCGCCACCACGTCCAGTCCCGCCTGCGTGGTCAGGTCCGCCAGGCATTCGTGGGTAGGCACTAATATGCCGCGCATGGTGGACGCGCCCACCACGATTATCGTTGCCGACCCGGGCCGGAGCGCCCTCTGCATCTCCGAGATCGACGCCGACATGTCGGCGAAGTACCGTCGCAGGACGCGGGATTTCGCAGCATCCGCCTCGCCGACGCGTTCGACCACGGATTCAACTTTCGCCGGCAGCGGAGCAACCGACGACGTCGCCTGGCTGCCCGCAGATTCGGATCCGATGTACTCGCGTCGCAACTTGGTGAGCGATGGAATGGGGTCGCCCAGCCAGGCCAGGGAGAATTTGTGCGCCCGCATATAATCCAGCGCGTTGGCGTAAGGCGGCGACGTCACGATCAGGTCCACACTGCAATCCGGCAGCGGCAGCGAACGCGCGTCCCCGTCCACGATCCGACAGTCGCCCACCACGTCCTGGTCAATGCTTCCGTAAGCGTCAGCAGCCCGGGCGACCAGGTTCGCGAACAGGGGGATCGGGTTCCTGGGCACCTTGTCGGCTACGCGATGGGGCCGGGTGTGGGCCAAATCCCGGGCCCGGGACACGCCGCCGGACTTGGTGACAATCGTGGAAGAAAAGATCACTTCCAACAGATTGCGCAGGTCAGCATTAGGCTCTTCCCGGATTGCGAGCGTAAGGCAGGCGAGCTCACGTTGCGTTTCCGGGAAGAACCAGTAATCCAGGAACTCCCGGGTTGGCGGGTCCATGTCTGTCTTTACGGCCTCCAACGGGTCCTGCTGTGGACCCAGACCCGCCATGAGGTCCGCCGTCCTGCGGAGCGCCGCCTGACCGGCCTCCAGGACCTCCGTGTTGCCCAGAGCCGTGGTGCGCGCCTTAGCCTGCCGTCGCGCCAGCGGGTCCAAATCCACGCCGATGACCGCTCGGCCGGCAGCCCATCCCTCCAGGAGCGTGATGCCCGAGCCGCACATGGGGTCCAGCACCGTGTCGCCGGGCTCCGTCAGCGCGTTGATGAAATACCCGGGCAAGCCGTAGGGAAAGCGGGCGGCAAACGGGTGCAGCGCGTACAGCGGATGAGCGTGCCGAGCCGGTGTCTGAAATGACAGGTCTCCACCCAGAAGACGGGACAACCGTTTTGCCGGCGTTTCACTCTTGCCCATGGTGACCTCGAAGGCAGGGCCGGGGCAAATTGCCAGATCAGACGACGCAGGCCCCGTCGTATGTCGTCGAGCAGTCTCTTCGGTTTTTGACGATAGCGTCGAGCCACCTCAAACTGTACCAGGCAGTGTTGACATTTCATCGTCGTCATTCCCGCGAAAGCGGGAATCCAGTGATCGAAATAGTAGCAATCCTTCCCGTTTCTTCATATCACAATGTATGGATTCCGACTCAAGGCCGGAATGACGGGAGGAGGGTTCAAAATGTCAACACTACCTAGCCAGCCGGCTCCGGCGCCGCGCGGATCGCCCGGTTGCGGCGGGCCGTGTTGCGCTCCTGCTGTAATTGCAGCCGCCGGGGAAGCGGAGGCCGCGGCAGGAACCAGTAGCCGATGGCCGCCGCGATGTACAGCACCACCAGCGGAAACAGCGCCCAATAGAAGCTGTTGGTGTAGTCGTATATGATGCCCATCCACATTGCGGTCCACATGGATGCCAGTTGGTCGGGCAAGTGCTGCCAACCCCGCAGGGTAGCGTAGGCCCTCCTCCCGAAGAAATCGCCCATGATGGCCCAGTTCAGGGGGTTCGCGCTCTCCGCGAATGCCAGCAGCAGGACGAACAGGACGACCTGCCAGAGGTGGCCGCTCTGGGTGAGCAGCGATCCCAACGCCGCCGCGCCGGATAGCATGCACAAGGCGCTGAGTTTGCGGCGGTCAACCTTGTCGCCAATCCAGCCCATGCAGGGGTTGAACACCATATTTGCGAAGGAAAACGCGCTCACGAAAGCGGCGGCGATGATGATGTTTCGCTGTCCCGGTTCCGACGCCGGGTCAACCGGGACTCCGGCCTCCATGAACCAAATGATCATCGGGGCCATCAGGAACGACGCGCCGGCGTGGACGATGTTGCGAAACCCGGTTGACATGACCAGCAGCCAATACGAAGGCGTCCGCATCGCTTCGCGGGCGGTGAAGTCGGTATCGCCGCCGTTGACTGATCGACGACGCGCGGCCGCGCTTTGGTCTGATGGATTAGCCTCGGCAAGTTCCGGCGGGTCTCCGTCGGGCAACTGACCCATGTCCTCGGGCGAGCGGCGCAGGAAGTATGACAATGGAATGACCACCGCCAGGATAGCGACTCCCAGGATGGTGCAGGCATCCCGCCATCCCACCAGGAAGATCAGCAGACCCACGAGATAGGCGGACGCGCCGCCCAGCCCGTTGCCCATGCTGACCACCGACATCGCCAGGCCGCGCCGCCGCCGGAACCAGTTGTTCACGGCCGCTATCGACGCGTTGTTGTAGCCCGACCGGAACCCCACCGAAAGGAAGACCACAAACACCAGCAGGAACCACCAGAAATTGGTGGTGCGCGCCAGCAGGATGAAACCCAGACCGGACATCAACCCGCCGAACGCCAGCATCACCCGCGGGCCGAACCGGTCAGTGCAATATCCCATGAGCGGGCCCTGAACGCCGCCCATAAACCGGCCCAACCCCTCCGCGAGGCCCAGCAGAGTCCTGGATTGCGGGCTGAAGCCCAGGACGCTCTTCGGGAAGATGATCTCGCTTTCCACCGGCACGTAGAAAACGGTGAAGCCCCGGTTGAAGCTGCCGTGCTTCATCCCGTCGGCGACGAGGCTGACGATGACGATCCACCACCCGTAGAAGATCCGGGGCCGGCGCACTAGCTACGGCCTCTGCTTCTGTGGAGACCCGGGGTCTCAGACGGGCATGGTGGTATGCGAAACGCCATTGGCAGCATCATGCGATACGGGGACGCAATGAAAGGGACGCGGCGAATATTCCGCGCCCCGCTTGCGGGCGGATTGTATCATACGGCTGTCGCGCGCGATTGGCGGACGCATTACACTCTGATGACGGTTGCGAAAATCGGGCCTTTCCAAAGCGGTATCTCCAGGGCCCAGCCGGTTGCAGGATGGCCGGTCCGACCTTGGGCCGGCTATCGGTTATGGTATGATTACTGGCATCCCGGACTGCGCACGCAATCATCCGTGCGAGGTCACCGGCCGTAATCAGAGGTAACGATGCCGCGACTCACGTCACAAGAGATCGACGCCTATCTGGCGGGGCCCCACGTCGCCCATTTCGCTTCGATCCGCGAGGATGGTTCGCCCCACGTCTCCCCGGTGTGGTACCAGTGGGAAGACGGCAAGGTCACCGTCGTTTCCGGCGACGCGGCAGTCAAGACCAGGAACGTGCGGCGCAATCCCAAGGTTGCGCTGTCGGTCGCAACCGACGAGTGGCCGTATCAGTACGTCATACTCGAGGGCGACGCCACGGTTCGCAGTGACAACCTCAAGGACGCGGTACGCCGGATTTTCTCCCGGTACGAAGGCGAGGAACGAGGCGAGCAGGACGCCGCCGACTTGGCCGAAGGCGACCAGAAGTTGGTTGCCATCGAGATCGACGTGAACCGCGTCATGTCGTGGAAGGGCATTGACCAGTAGCAACCTCCCCAACGTAGCCGACGCGGTAATCATCGGCGGCGGCGTCATCGGTTGCGCCATACAGTATCACCTGGCGCAGCTGGGAATACCCAATACCGTTCTGCTGGAGCGGGATGTGCTGGGATCGGGCAGCACCGGCCGTTCTCAGGCCATCTGCCGTATGCACTACTCCAACCGCGTCACCACGCAACTGGCGTGGCAGAGCCTGCAAGTCTTCGCCGACTTCGACGCGCGGGTGGGCGGTCGATCCGGCTTCGTGCGGACCGGCTACCTGGTGGTGGTCAACGAGGCGGACCAGGGCGGTTTGGAGCGCAACGTCGCCATGCACCAGGAGTTGGGCGTGCCCACCGCGGTGGTTTCGCCGGACGACCTGGCGCGCCTGGCCCCCATGGTCACGCTGTACGATGACGAGCGGGCCGCGTGGGAGCCGGAATCCGGCTACGCCGACCCGTACCAGGTCACCGTGTCCTACGCCGCCCGCAGTCGGGAAGCCGGCGCCGTGATTGCCTCCCGCAACCCGGCATCAGGGATCGAAACCGACTCCGGGCGCGTGCAAGCCGTGCTGACCGCGGCCGGAGAACGCATCGCCACCGATACGGTGGTCGTTGCCGCTGGCCCGTGGTCCAAGCAGGTCCTGGCCGGCGTGGGAGTGGACGTGCCGTTGCTTCCGGTGCGCCATCAGGTTGCCACCGTGGCCCGGCCGGTCGAACTGGTGCCGCAGCATCCCACAGTGGGCGACATCAGCCAGTCCTTCTCCTTCCGCCCCGACGGCGCCAACTTCACGACCATGGGGTTCGGCGACGACGAAGAGCAGCCGGATCCTGACATATATCCCCAGGGCATTGATTTGCAGTCTGCCGCTTCCGCGCGGGCGAAACTGTCCCGCCGCATTCCGGGCATGTCCGATTCCTACTACCGCGGCGGATGGTCCGGCCTGTTCACCACCACGCCTGACTGGCACCCCATTTTGGACAGCGTGCCCGGCGTAGAGGGTCTGTTCTGCGCCGTGGGTTTCAGCGGGCACGGTTTCAAGCTCTCCCCCGCCATCGGAAAGGCGGTAGCCGAACTGATGGCCGAGGGCAAGGCCCGCGACGTGGACCTCTCGCCGCTGCGGTTCAGCCGTTTCGCCGAGGGCGATCTCATGGAATCGAGCTATCGCTACCGGGTGTTGGCCTAGGGGTGGCTAAAATAGATGACAGGCTTCCCTTGACGACGGACTGAAAGGCGGCGACGATTGGGATTAACCATTGCATACCGCACAGCCCTGATCGTCCAATTTCGAGGAAAGGCCGCATGAACGAACCTGAATTTTTGTCGCCGGATCGCATATATGAAGGCGATGCCAGGCAACTGCTCACACGAGTCGAACCCGGGTCGGTGGCGCTTAGCTTTTGGTCGCCTCCATATTTTGTCGGCAAATCCTACGAGACAGACTTGGACTTTGATGATTGGTGCGATCTGCTGCGCGAGACCATCTTAGCGCACTTTGCAGTGATAACCGCCGGTGGCTTTCTGGCCGTCAACATTGCTGACATCCTGGCTTTCGAAGACGCCGACATGCCTCGCATCCAGGCAGACAACGTCAGCGCCAAGAAGGTGAAAGTTACCCGCGAGCAAGTGCTGAAAGCGAGGCAAGAGAATCCAGGTTTTGACAAGTACCAACTGGCGGCTTTATTGGGGTGCAGCGAGCAAACTATCGACCGGCGGCTGAAAAACAACAACGTTCGAGGCGGGAAGTACGCGAAGCAGACCCGCGTCCAACTCACCTCCGGATTGGTAGAAAATTGGGCATCGGACGCTGGATTTTACCTGTATGACCGGCGCGTGTGGGTAAAGGATCCCTGCTGGGAAAATAGCCGCTGGCATAGCCTGTCCTATCGCGCCGTGGACGAGTTCGAGCATCTCCTGATTTTCTGGAAACCAGGCATTACGATGGTGAACCGGGAAAAACTGGAGAAAAGTGAATGGGCGGAATGGGGGTCACGTGGCGTTTGGAGCATACCTTCGGTGCGCTCCAACAGTTCCCATGAATCCCAATTCCCATTGGAGCTGCCCCGGCGTATGATAAAGCTTCTTACGGAACCGGGCGATCTGGTGTTGGACTGCTTCGTCGGCAGCGGCACCTCCTCTTTAGCGGCTATCGACGCGGGCCGACACTTTATGGGGTTTGACCTCAACCCAGAGAGTGTTAGGTTCGCCCGCGAGCGTATTGAAGAGGCGCTGACTATCTCACAACGATCGTTTTATCGACATTGCTGGTGATCTGGAACCAATCGCAACCGTGCGGGGTGAGGATTACTTAACTACGACCATATTCGTCAAATACAACTATGAAGAAGATGCTGATAATGCCCCGGCAAATCAACTGCGCTCGGTTTCTGTGTTGTGATTGCCCAATGGGCTCCTTCAAAACCAGTATAATCCAAACTCGGAAAACACGATCTGGCTAGCTGGACGGAACGCCCCGTCACGAGGAGAAGCGTTCCGGGTTCGTATCAGTTTGCCGGCTTTGAAGCGCCGCGCCAATTGGCGGGTACAAAACATCAGCATAGAACCTGAAGCGTTTCTTACCTGGGATGACTAATCCATCCTTGACGGAGCAATCCCCAATGGTCACCAATTTTCAATCGCACTACATCCCGAACACCGCTGCCGAACAGGACGACCTGCTCGCCGCGGTGGGCTTGAGCAGCGTCGACGAACTGTTCGCCGACATACCCAACGATTACCGGAACCCGCCGCTGCGACTCCCTGATCCCATGTCGGAGTTGGAGATCCAGCGGGAATTGGGCGCGATGGCCGGCCGCAATCGGCCCTTGTCCAGTGGCCCGTCGTTCCTGGGAGCCGGCAGCTACTACCACTTCATTCCGTCCATAGTGAAAGCGGTCATGACCCGCGGCGAGTTCTTGACCGCCTACACGCCCTACCAGCCGGAGGTGTCCCAGGGCACTCTGCAAGTCATCTTCGAGTTCCAGACGATGATCAGCGCCCTCTACGGCATGGAAGTCGCCAACGCCGGAATGTACGACGGCGCCACCAGCCTCGCCGAGGCGGTGCTGATGGCCTGTCGCGTGACCCGCCGACAGCAGGTGGTCGTCAGCGACACCGTCGCGCCGGCCTATCGGCAGGTCATCGCCACCTACTGCCAGGCCCAGGGTATCGCCATCGACATCGTGCCGACCGCGGATATTGGAGCCAGCGTCACCGAGGCCACCGCCGGCGTGGTGGCCCAGTATCCCAACTTCTACGGCGGGCTCGACGACCTCGTCGCCCTGGCCGCCACCGCCCACGACGACGGAGCCCTGCTGGTGGTGTCGGCCGATCCCCTGGCCATGGGTATGCTCAGGCCGCCGGGCGAATTCGGCGCGGACATTGTGACCGGCGAGGGCCAGCCCATTGGCATCCCGCCGTCTTTTGGCGGCCCGTACCTGGGCCTGTTCAGCTGCAAGCAGCAGTACATCCGCCAGATGCCCAGCCGTCTGGTGGGCCGAACCACCGATACCCAGGGCCGCACCGGCTACGTCCTGACCCTACAGACTCGGGAGCAGCACATCCGGCGGGAGCGGGCCACCTCCAACATCTGCACCAACGAGGCCCTGTACGCCCTGGCGTCAACCATTTACCTGGCGGCGATGGGCCGGCACGGCCTGCGCCAGGTTGCCGAGCTGTGCTATCACAAGGCGCACTATGCGGCCTCGGCAATTGCCGGCCTGGACGGATATTCCCTGCCGCAGTCGGGAGAGTTCTTCCAGGAGTTTGTGGTGAGCTGTCCTGAGACGCCGGCAAAGATCAACCGCCGGCTCATGGAGCGCAACATACTTGGAGGGCTTGACGTCAGCGACCGGTTCAACAACGGCATGCTGCTGTGCGTCACTGAGATGAACTCCCGCGAGGACATCGACGCCCTGGTGGATGCGTTAGGCTCAGCCAACTGAACGATGTTGCCCAGCCTGTGTCCGTAACTGGATTCGGCTGTTCACGCGAACCTGGAACGACGCGAGCGGACCGCTATGATTGACCGAGACTCGTCCAATCGGCGCAGGATGCGCCGCTATACAGATCCCTTCGAAGACGAAGGGGGCATATCCGAGCGCGAGGGATACGTCAAGTGGTTCGGCCTGTGGGTCAGAGAGCGCACGTTGTTCATCGTGGGTTTCGGGATTTCGGGCCTCATGCTGGCCCTGATAATCACACGGGCGCTGCTGGCTGGCCGCGCCGCCTGGCTGCCCACCGGAACCCTGTGGTTCGAGATCGGGTTTCTGGCGGGCGTCTTAGTGATGAGTTTCGTTTCCTGCAGCATGTTCGTCTGCGGGTCCATCGCCGTCCGGCGGCAGATCCGCCACATGAACGCCCAGATGGCGCGTTGGGACGATGCTACCCCGGAAGAAGTCGAAGAGATAGTCCGCTCTGCCGACCGCCGACTCAACCGGCGCATTTTGTGGCGCGCTGTTGTGTGGGTCGTCGTTATTGCCGCCTTATGCGCGATCTTCGGGACCCCTTTGCTGTTTCCCTGGGGAGGCACGGCTGCCTTCGCGGCGAGCATGGTAGCGTTAGTGGCGGTCAGTTTCGCCTGGAGTTGGCAGGGCTACCGGATGCTCTCCTTTGTGGGTCGTCTGGTTAAGCGCTCGTCATGACGACGGTCCCGGCGGCCAATACGGAATAAACAATGAATGACGTCTCCGGCCCGCAACCCCATCAGTCGGGCAAACGGCGGCAGGGGCGTCAACAAAAACCAGGAGACTACGGACGATGTTGAACAAAGGCGGCAACCGAGACACTACGAGCCTGCTGATGGACCGCAGCGTGCCCGGCCGCGTCGGTGTCATCACCCCGGGCCTGGACGTGCCGGCAGCGCCCCTGCCGGATGCAACATACCTGCGCGACGATCTGCCCCTGCCCGAGGTTTCTGAGCCGGAGGTGGTGCAGTATTTCACCTCCCTCAGCCAGTTGAACTTCAGCATCGATACCCACTTCTACCCGCTGGGTTCGTGCACGATGAAGTACAACCCCAAGATCAACGACGAAGTCGCCTTCCTGCCCGGGTTCGCGGGGATCCATCCCCAGCAGCCGGCGGAGCAATCCCAGGGAGCGCTGGAGTTGCTCTACCGATTGCAGGACTTCCTCACCGAGGTCACCGGCATGGCCGCCACCAGCCTGGCGACCCTCGCCGGCGCCCACGGCGAACTGGCCGGCGTGCTGATGATGCGGGCGTACCACCTGGCCCGCGGCGACTCCGGCCGCACCAAGATGGGCATACCGGACAGCGCCCACGGCACCAATCCCGCCTCGGCCGCGATGGCCGGCTTCGACGTGGTCACCATCCCATCCGATGCGGACGGCAACACCGATTTGGCCGCGCTCAGGGAGATTGCCGGCGACGACCTGGCCGGGGTGATGATCACCTTGCCCAGCACGCTGGGCCTTTTCGACACCAACATCCTGGAGGTCTGCCAGATCGTCCACGATTGCGGCGGCCTGGTCTATGGCGACGGCGCGAATATGAACGCGCTGCTCGGCCGCGCCAAGCTCGGCGAACTGGGCTTCGATGTCTGCCACTTGAACTTGCACAAGACCTTCAGCACGCCGCACGGCGGCGGCGGCCCGGGCGCCGGTCCCGTCTGCTGCGGCGAGAACCTGGCTCCCTATCTGGCTGCTCCAGTCGTGGCGGTGAATGACGCCGGCGAATATTCGCTCGCTGAGCCGGAGCAGAGCATCGGCAAGATCAGCGGGTTCCACGGCAACTTTGGCGTCCTGGTGCGCGCTTACACTTACATCCGCACCCTGGGCGCGGCCGGTTTGCTGTCGATCAGCGGCAACGCCGTCCTCAACGCCAACTACATAATGGAAGCGCTCAAGGACATCTACGAGCTGCCTTACGACCGCACGTGCATGCATGAGGTCGTGTTCTCGGCCGACCGGCAACGGGAGCGCGGCGTCAGCGGCCTGGAGGTGGCGAAGCGGTTGCTGGACTACGGTTTCCATGCCCCGACGATGTACTTCCCGCTGATCGTGCACGAAGCGCTGATGATCGAGCCCACGGAGTCGGAAACCAAGGAAACGCTGGACGCATTCATCGACGCCCTGCGCGTCATCGATTCCGAGGCGACGGCTGAGCCCGAACTGGTCCAGCACGCCCCGCACACCACGCCGGTCTCCCGGCTCGACGAGGCGACGGCGGCCCGCCGCCCCGTGCTGCGCTGGGAAGCGGCCGACGCTGCGGACTAACCTCGCTCCCGCACTGGTTGGGGTCGGCGTCTTCGAACCTCCCCAGCCGGTACAACAAGGCGGGCCGTCCTTCGCGTGAAGGACGGCCTCGTTCATCGCTGGTCGTCACGAATAGACTAACCGCCCTGTTCCTCCAGCGCCCGCCGCAGGTCCTCGGGGTCAACTTGGACTTCGATGCCGGCGCGTTCCTCCTGCAAGAGCATTGCCACCCGGGAATCGCGGCCGGCCCAACCCCGGTTGATGGCTTCGGTCATCTCCGCCAGCGTGGTGTTGGCCAGTTTCATGGGCACGTCGAACTCGCGACCGACCGCTACGGCCAGGTCCACGTCCTTGCGCGCCAACCGCAGGGCAAAGTCCGGCGGATCGAAGTCATTGATCAGGAAGTGCTGGGCCAAACCCTCGAACATCCCCCGGCGTCCGCCGGCGCCCTTGCGCACGGCCAGCCACAGCGCCAGTGGATCGACGCCCGCCTTGATGCCCATGGTGAACACCTCGGCCAGCGCGGTTTGCACGATGTAACCGGCGCAGTTATGCACCAGCTTGGCGACGGCCCCGCTGCCGATGGGTCCGACGTAGTAGGCGGCGTCGCCGATGGAGTCGAGGACCGCTTTGTGCTGGTCGAATACCGCCTTGTCGCCTCCGACCCAGATGGCCAGCCGGCCGCTGGCGGCGCCGGCCGGGCCGCCGCTCACCGGGGCATCCAGCACGTTGATCCCCTGCGCCGCCACGCGATCATGGATCTGCCGGATCAGGGTGGGCGAACTGGTGCTGAGGTCAAAGTAGGTTTTGCCGGAGGCCATGCCCGACATGATCCCGTCCTCGCCCAGCGAAACCGCTTCCACCTCCACCGGGCCGGGCAGCGAGGTGAACACCACGTCGGTGGCCTCGGCGACCTCTCGCGGGGTGTCCGCCCACTGTGCCCCCGCTTCCAGGTGCTGGGTTGCAGCCTCCCGCCGGATGTCGTGGACAACCATCTCGTTGCCGCCGCGCAGGCAGTTGTACGCCATGCTGGCGCCCATGGTTCCAAGACCGATAAAACCTACTCTCGCCATCTCTGTCATCTCCTGGGAATATCGCCCTTCGAGGAGGGGCTTCTTCCGCATTCTATCAGAGGCGAACCATCCGTCGTGACGAGTCACTCACGCGTACCCGGTTTCGCCGGAACTGTCATTGCGAGCGCAGCGCGGCAATCTCGTCAGGGCAACGGACTCCGCCGGGGTAACGAGATCGCCACGTCGCTGCGCTCCTCGTGATGACAAACCGGGCGCGCGTGAGGATAGTCGGCGTTGACGCCGTTTCAGGCTGGGCATAGACTGGTAGGGCTTATGTCACGCATTTTTGACTTACACATCCATACGACCAAAGGCAGCGCCGATTCCAGCCTGACGCCCGAAGATCTCATCCTTGAGGCGGAACGCTTGGGATTGCGCGGCCTGTGCATCACCGAACACGCCGGCCCTTGGGACCGACACGAATTCGCCGCCTTCGCCGCCCGGCACAACGTGGTGTTGATCCGCGCCATGGAAGCCGACACCGACATGGGTCACATCCTGGCATTCGGCGTGGACCGGTACCAGAGCGGATTCCATCGCGCCGAGGAGCTGAGCCGGGCCGCCCACGCTGTCGGCGGCTTCGTGGTGTCGGCGCACCCTTTCCGGGGAGTTCTGGGGCAACACCATCGAACCCGACCGTACCTGTATCCGGACCCTGACGAACCGATCCCGCAGGATGTCGACACTGCCATGACGCATCCGGTGTTCAATCTGACGGACGCCATCGAGGTTGCCAACGGCGGCACGTCGGACGAGGAAAACCGCTTCGCCGCCGAGGTCGCCCACCGGCTGAACCTGCCGGTGACCGGAGGCAGCGACGCTCACAGCACTCACGGGCTGGGCAAGTTCGTGACTGAGTTTCCCGACGAAATTTTCGACGAGGCCCAGTTCCTCACTGCCCTCCATCGTGGGGACTTCCGCCCTCTGGAAGGGCTTCGACAGGGATCCCTGCGGCCTTACCGTCTGCGCTCCGCGTAGGTACGGTTCTCATCGATTGCAGGTCATCGCGATGACGCCGACGCTGTTGCCTCAAAGTGACGTATTCGAGCGCGAATTCGTATGTCTCGACCTGGAGACCACCGGGCTTCAGGCGCAATCCGATGCCATCATCGAGGTGGGGGCCGTCAAGTTTAGGGGCGGTGAGGTTTCCGAGCGATACCAGACCTTCGTCAACCCGGGTCGCCAGATCCCCACGTTCATCCAGCAGCTGACGACCATCAAACCGGAGCAGATCGAACGGGCCCCCCGTTTTCACCAGATCGCGCAGAAGGTTTCCGAGTTCGTAGGCGATCTGCCCATTGTCGGCCACAATATCGCCTTCGACATCGGGTTCCTGGAGTCCCACGGGCTGCCATTGAATAACCGCAGCTACAACACCTGGGACCTGGCCTCCATATTCCTGCCGACCCTGCCCGAATACAACCTGCTCGCTTTGGCGAAGCGCCTGGGTGTGGACCATCAGCCGCACCGCGCGTTGACCGACGCCGAAACCACCGCACGGGTTTTCCATGAACTACTGAAACTTGGCGCCTCGTATCCCGCTGCCAAGGTCGCGTTCATTGCCCGCGCCGCCCGCGCCGCCAACGCCTCCGTAGCCGACTTGCTGGAAGCCTTGGTGCCTCACGCGCCCGGCGCCAACGCGGCGACCGGAGCCAACGGCGCCGTCGGCCTCAATGGATTGAATCTGGACAGCATTGCCCGGCGGATGTCGAACGATGCCGGCGACAAAACGGGCAGCGCCGTCCGCCGTGAGCTCACCGAGCAGCAGGTGGAGGACCTTCTCGCTCCCCACGGCGTTTTCGCCAACTCTTTTCCCGGATTTGAAAACCGGCCCCAACAGGCCGAGATGCTCAAGGCCGTCACCCGCGCCATCTACCAGGGCAGGAAGCTTATCGTTGAAGGCGGCACCGGCATCGGCAAGAGCATCGCCTATCTGCTCCCGGCAGTTCTTTACTCCGCCACCCATGGACACCGGGTGGTGATATCCACCAACACCATCAGCTTGCAGGAACAGCTGATGGATAAGGACATACCGGCGGTGATCTCCATCCTGGAAGAGGCCGGCATCCTGGAGCCGGGAGCGGTGCGCGCGGCTCAGCTCAAGGGCCGCTCCAACTACGTATGCCTGCGCCGGTGGACCAGCCTCGGCGCGTCGGACAGCTTGACGGAGGACGAGGCCAGGGTTCTCGGCAAAACGGCGGTCTGGCTGGACGACACGGAGAACGGTGACCGGACCGATCTGAACCTGGGCTTTGGCGACCACCGGGCCTGGCTGCGGGTGTGCGCCGACAACCAGGGCGTGTGCCAATCGTTCCGTGGCGGCGCGCCCTGCTTCCTGCGTCAGGCCCGGCAGCGAGCCGAAGCGGCCAACATCCTGGTGGTGAACCACGCTCTGCTGCTGGCGGATCTGGCCGTGGGCGGCACCGTGTTGCAGGACTACCAGCACCTCATCGTTGACGAAGCCCACCACCTGGAGGAAGAGGCCAGCCGGCAGTTGGGTTTTGAGATGGCCGAGGATGATCTGGCCCAGGAAATGGACGCCGTTTACCGCTTGTTCCGGCACCTGACCTCCATTGCCAACCAGTCGCCGGAGGACGAAAGCCTCGGGCGAGCTCGTGACGCCCTCACCAACGCCACGGCCAGTTGCAACCAGGCCCTGCAGGCGTGGCAACAGCTGTGGGCCGCGATCACGAGCCTCTACCAGTCTCACACCCGGGGCGACAACGACCGTCAGCCGGTATCCCTGGAGCCCTCGGTGCGGCAGAGCCGGGAATGGGGCGGCGCCGCCCGCGAATGGGAATCGTTCTCGACCTTTATGGCCGACAGCGTGAACCGCCTGAACGATGTCTGGAGGCTGGTGGACCAGGGAATATTTGATCTCTCTGACGACAGCCAAGCAAACGAACTCATCAGCGCCGTCGACACGATGTCCGAGTTCAATGACCGCCTGGCTTCGGTCTTCGGCCGCTACGATGAGGAACAGATACAGTGGATCGACATGGTGCGGCGCAACATCACGCTGCACTCCACCCCGTTGTCGGTGGGCCCGATCCTGTCCGAGATGCTGTTCCAGCAGAAAGAGACGGTGGTGTTGACCAGCGCGACCCTCGCCACGGACAGCAGCTTCGGGTTCCTGCGCCAACGCCTGGGGTTCCCCGACGACTGCGACGAGTTGCTGGTTGACAGCCCGTTCAACTATCGGCGCAACACCCTGCTCATGGTTCCCGACGACCTGCCTGATCCCCGTCGAGGCGCGGAGCACGCACAGGGTACGGCGGATGTAATTGTGAACATGGCCCGCGCGTTGGACGGCCACCTGTTGGCGCTCTTCACCTCCCACAGCGCCTTGCGTGATGCTTCGTTCAAGGTGCGTAGAGACCGGAGCCTGCGTGCAGCCGGCATTAACGTGCTGGCCCAGGGGATCGACGGCACGCCGCGCCAGCTTACTGACCGGCTGCGCGCTGACCCGCGCGCCGTCCTGCTCGGCACCGCCAGTTTCTGGGAGGGTGTCGACATGGAATCGGGCATCCTGCGCGGGCTGCTGCTGTGCCGCCTGCCCTTCCCGGTGCCTACGGATCCCATCGTCAAGGCCCGGGGGAACCTGTTCAACAACCCGTTCAACGATTACCAGGTGCCTTCCGCCGTCCTCCGTTTCCGGCAGGGGTTCGGCCGCTTGATCCGGAACAAGGTGGACCGGGGAGCCGTGGTTATCCTGGACCGTCGCATTCAGACGGCCAACTACGGTGACCGCTTCCTGAATGCGCTGCCCCCCTGCACGGTCGAACGCTCCAGTGTCAACACCGTTGGCGAGCAGGCGGCCCGCTGGCTGCAGCTCGACCGCCCTCGAACCGGCTAGTCGGCGTCTCCCAGGGAGGTGAGGGGTTGGCGGCGCTGGAACGGACGGTGCGACTGGCAATAGACCAGCCCTTTGACCTGGCGGAGAGCCTCGAAAGCGGGCAGGCCCACCGCTGGAAGAATCTGGGGGACGGCTGGTATTCGGGCGTGTTGGGCCCGTGGCTCATTCACGTCCGGCAGGCGGCCGAAGGAGTGGAATATCGCGCCGCTGGCCCCGGCAATGCCGTGGACCCGGGCGCGCTGCCGGACTTGCTGCGCTCCTATTTCCGTCTCGATGACGACATCGACGCGATATACGCCGACATCTGCCGGGACCGGCGGGTAGCGGAAATGGTGGCCCGCTATCCGGGACTGCGCATTCTGCGCCAGGAACCCTGGGAGTGCACGGTGGCGTTCATCTGCTCCGCCACGTCCAACATCCCCCGCATTCACCAGAACATGGAGGCCATGGCGGACAGCCTGGGAGACCCGCTGGAACTGGACGGGGAGGTCCGGCACACCTTCGCGTCCGCTGAGCAACTGGCCTCCGCCGGGGAAGGGTTCCTGCGAGAGTTGGGCCTGGGGTTCCGCGCGCCTTACGTCGTCGCGGCTGCCCAACGGGTCTGCGACGGCGAGCTGGATCTGGACGAACTGATCCGGTTGCCCTATCCGGAAACCAAGTCCAGACTCATGGAGTGCTACGGCATCGGGGCCAAGATCGCCGACTGCATCGCGGTTTTCTCTCTGGAAAAGCTGCAAGCGTTTCCGGTGGACGTGTGGGTGCGCCGCGCCCTGGCGGAATGGTATTTCCCCATGCAGAAAAAGCCGCCCGACCGGGCGCTGGTGGAGTGGGCGCAGGACCACTTCGGCCAATACGCGGGCTATTCCCAGCAGTACCTGTTCCACGGGCGCCGTCGGGAAGGCAGGTAGTTTGATGCTAAAATGAGCTATACCAGCTGGCAGGATAAGTAGCTGAAATGGCTCGACATCTGGAAATCACAGAACCTTTCAACTTGGAACTCACCCTGACAATGGGTCAGGCTTTCAGGTGGCGCCCGTTGGGCGACGGCTGGTTTTCAGGTGTGCTTGGGGAAAACCTGGTTCACATCCGCCAGACTGACCGGGGCGTTGAGTACCGAGTGGGTGGATTAGAAAGAGAGCGGCATGACGTTGGTTTTGATTGGGACGTAGAGATTTGCCGCTATTTTCGCATGGATACCGACAATATCCGAGGCATCTACGACGACCTGTGCCGGGACCAACGTGTCGCTATGATGATCTGGCGATATCTGGGCCTGCGACTTTTGCGGCAGGAACCATGGGAATGCCTGGTGACGTATATCTGCTCCCGGGCCAACAGCATAGAAAACATACGCCATAATGTTGAGACGATTGCCGAATTGAGCGGGCGAACAGTCAGCATGGGCGGCGACGAGCGTTATCTGTTCCCGACGGTGGAGGAGTTGCTGGAAACGGGAGAACGGACTTTGTCGCAACTTCCGCTGAAAGGATTGCGCTATCCCGGCAGGGCAATGCTGTCGGCAGCTCAACTAGTGGTCGCCGGAGACTTGCATCTGGACGAACTCAAGGAGTACGGGCACAGCTACGAAACCGTGATTGGTGAATTGCGGAAAGTGAACGGCGTCGGATACAAAATCGCCAATTGTGTAGCGTTGTTTAGTTTGAATCGGGTGGAGGCGTTCCCCTGTGACCGTTGGGTAAACCGTGCGATGGCGGAGTATTACGACGATTTTCCGGTGCCGGCACGACCGGAATCTCCCAACGACAGGGAACACCGGAAGATCGCAGAGTGGTCGCAACAACGATTCGGTCCGTTTGCGGGGTACGCCGGACAGTATCTATTTCACGGCCGGCGGCAAGAGGATGCAGAGTCTCGTTTGCCGTTCTTGAAGCAAAAGCACCGAAGTTTTACGGTAATACCGCATCACGATGACCCGCGATGGGTCGCGTTGGCTCGCAAGCATCTGTCGTAGTGCTGGTTGACACCAACATACTGGTGGATGTGGCGTTGGAGCGCCAACCGTATTTCCGGTCATCAGCGGAGTTGCTTCAACACCTGGCACGCCTGCCGGGGCGCGGCTTTGTCGCCTGGCATTCGGTGGCTACCTGCTATTACCTGGTGGAGCAGAGCCTCGGCTCGGAGCGAGCGAGGACGTTGATCGAGACCCTCATCGACTTTCTCACTGTTGCTCCCACGCGCCATGAATCACTTCTCTACGCGCTATCCCTGCCGATGTCTGATTTCGAGGACGCCATGCAGGTTGCCGCCGCCCGAGCCGCCGGAGTCGGGTATATCGTCACCCGGGACGCCAGAGGTTTCGCCAATTCCCCAATCCCGGCCATCACGCCGGAACAGGCCCTCTTGGAATTGTCCTAGGCCATTCCTCGCACCCCGCCGCCAATAATCCGGTAGTGCTGTACGCTCTCCGCGGCCGCAAACGCGCGCTGCGCTTCCCGAAATGCCGGCTTGCTCTGTCGCTTCCGGGAATCCAGCAGGATGCCGACCACGGTTCCGCTGTGGGCCACGTTGACGCCTGCCGCGCCGATTTCGGCGGCGAAATCCGCTGCCCGTTCCACCCACGGGCCGGCGCCGTCCGGCCGCCCCGCTCGCGCGCTGATGGTGGCGCCCCGGCCCACCAGTTCCGGGTCGCCGCGACGGATGCCTTCTCGCACCAACTCCAGGGCTTCGGCGGTGGCATCGGCTACTGACCACCAATGCGCCGCGCGGTCCGTCTGATTGAACTCCAGCGTGTCCACCTGACCGCCGCGGTCGATGACGATCACTTCCATCGGCGGTGGAGCCCCCAGCAGATCGACGATTTTGCCCTGGCGATGGTCGAACATTACGATGCCGGGAAACATGACGCCATCGGTCGGCTCCACTGCCAGGGCGATTTTTGCAACGGTATCCGGCGTCAAATCGACACCCGCGGCCTTGCCCGTCGCGCACACTGCGGCGGTGATGTCCGCGCTGCTGCTCCCCATGCCTTTGCCCGCCGGAATCGGGTTGGCCATCGTGACGTCGGCAACCAATCCCGGCACACCGAGGCAATGACCCAATCGCGCCAGCGTAGCCAGTACCGCCTGACGACTTTTGGGCAGGTGGTCGATGCCTTGCACCTGACCGCCGGCACCGTCGCCACGGGACAGCGTCACCGTGGCCCGCGAAAACTGGTTGATCGGGCAGGTCACCAGGAAGTCCACGCCTCCGGTCATCCCCTGCACCAGTTCACCGCAAGTTCCCGGCGCCAGTGCCGAAGCGGTTCCCAACATCTCGTCAGCCATCGCGCCGTCGTTTTGCCCAACTCCAACCGGCCGCCAATCAGCGGCCAGTTTCCACGGGCTTGATTGGAACCGGCAGCCCGGCTACCACCATGGTGACCCGGTCGGCGGCTTCCGCCATCGCCTGGTTCACCGTGCCCAGCAGATCCTGGAACTGGCGACCCATCGGGGTCGTGGCGATCAGCGAATGGCCGACTTCGGTGCTGACGATCACCGCCTGGCGATCCGTCTCCCGGATGTATTCCGTCAAGCGCCGCGCCGCGCCCACGATACGGGCTTCCAATTCCAGTCGCGGCGTGCCCTCATGCTCCAGCATCAGGTTCGACACCCAAACGTCCATTGAGTCGAGCAGGACCGCGGCGGGAGGGTCCATGGCTTGCGACTGATCCTGCAACGCGCCCACCGGATTGAGCGGAGCCTCGAGGGTTTGCCAATTTTGGGGCCGCCGCTGCCGGTGTCGTAGGATGCGCTCCTCCATCTCCGCGTCGACGGCGATACCCGTGGCCACGTACAGCGCCGGCTCGGGTCCGGCGATCTCGGCTGCCAACCGTTCCGCGTAGGCGCTTTTCCCCGACCGAATACCGCCCAATACCAGGTGTATCGAGCTCATAGCGCCGGCGTCAGCCCCGCCATGTCGTACACCAGGTCCATGCGCAGGCTGTCCCGCACCCAATCGGCGAGCCGGTCGTACTCCCGGTCGCGCGCCACATCGACCCCTTCGGGCAAACCTACGCCCTTGCGCCGGGCCAGTTCGCCCAGGATTGCGCGCCGGACGCCGGCGTTGTGGAACAGCCCGTGGATGTACGTTCCCATCACGCGACCGCTGGCGTCCAAAGCTCCGTCAAACGCCGTCTCCGGGGTGACCGCCGCGTCGGCCCGGTCAACCACGGTGAACGGCGGTATGACGCCTTCGCCCGAGGTTCGGCCCATGTGTATCTCGTAGCCAACCACCGTTTCCCCGTCGGCGCCCGACATGAGGTGCCCGCGCGTGGACGCCTCCTGACGCACGGTCGCCTCCACCCGGTGGGTCTCTTTGGTTCCGGCGAAGGTGGTCACCAGGGGAAGCAGCCCGAGGCCGTCCGCCGCCCCGATTGACGACTCGATGCGGTCCGGGTCCAGCAGGGTCTTGCCCAGCATCTGGTAGCCGCCGCAGATGCCGATGATCGCGGAGCCGTGCTCCATGGCCCCCACCACGGCCTGGGACAATCCCTGCTGTTCCATCCACATCAGGTCGGGAATGGTTGTCTTGCTGCCCGGGAGGATCACCAGATCCGGCTGGCCCAGACGGTCGCCGCTCTGCACGTATCTCAGCGATACCCCCGGCTCCCGGGCCAGCGGGTCGAAGTCGTCGAAGTTTGAAATGTGGGGGACCTGCACCACCGCCACGTCCAGCACGTCAGGCGATGAGGCGTGAGGCGGCGTAATGTCCAGCGCCACCGAATCCTCTTCGGGAATGTGTATGTCCCGGTAGTGGTGAACCACGCCGACCACGGGTTTGCTCGTGTAGTTTTCCAGCCAGGTCAACCCATCGGTCAAGAGCGAGACGTCCCCGCGGAACTTGTTGATCAGCAGGCCCTTGACCCGGTCCCGTTCGGCATCGTCCAAAAGTTGTAGCGTTCCCACCAGGGACGCGAACACGCCGCCCCGGTCAATGTCGCCGCACAGGAGCACCGGGGCGTTGGCGTGAAGGGCCACCCGCATGTTGACGATCTCGGTGGCTTTCAGGTTGATCTCCGCCGGGCTGCCCGCCCCCTCGATGACAACCACGTCGTGCTGGCTGCGCAGTACGTCCAGCGAACTGGACACGGATTCCCAAAGGGTGGCTTTCAGGTCGAAATAGTCGCGAGCGCGGGCAGAGGTCAAGGGACGGCCCATCAGCACCACCTGGGCGTGGCTGTCCGCTTCCGGTTTGAGCAGGACCGGATTCATTTCCACCCGGGCTTCAACACCGGCGGCCTCGGCCTGGACGGCCTGGGCGCGGCCGATTTCGCCGCCATCCGGCGTGACGTACGAGTTGTTGGACATGTTCTGCGCCTTGAACGGCGCAACCCGTAGCCCGTCCTGGCGGAATATGCGGCACAGCGCCGATACCAGCACGCTCTTGCCGACGTGGGAAGCCGTTCCCTGGACCATGATGACCCGTCCAGCGGGTTGGTTGTTGTGTGTTGTCATCGTCGGTGTTTTGACTCGCTCAGATTGACGTCGCCCGATAGTTGGGTCACCCGGCATTAAACCACAGTTTTCGAGGCGGTGGCCCTCATTCGAGCCGCACGCTTCACGCCGCGGCATCCGACCCCTGGGTGAGCCGCTCCGGGGTGAATTGTTCGCTCGCCCCTCCGTTGCTTATTGGGGTGTTGGATGCTACCGTTAGCCGCGTGCTCGCGAGATTATTTCCGTGGCTGATGGATCTGACGGCTCGCCGGATACCGGTTCGCGCTCGTCGATGTCTGACCCTGCCGGCCGCGGTCACCGCGGTTCTGCTGGCGGCCATGGCCTGTGCGTTGGATCCGGGCGGAGCCGAACATAACGAAATGTCCATGACTATCAACCGCATTGCATACATCGACACCGACGGCCAATTGGTCACGTCGAACCCCGACGGTTCAGGCCGCAACCCGCTCACCACCGGCGCCGTGGCTCGCGCCGGCGGCATCCTCGCTCAGCCGCAGCGCAGCGACGTGATCTACAGCTGGCCCGTATGGTCTCCGGACGGCTCCCGTATCGCCGTTTCTCTCCTGCGGGGCGACTCTCCCAGCGACGCGCAGATCAGCCTCCACTCGCTGGAATCTTCCACCGGCGTCGGCGGAGCGGCCTTTGTCAACGAGGCCCCGCTTACCATCGCGGACGGTACTCCCCATTACGTCCAATGGTCTCCCGACGGGCAAAAATTGGGAATCACGGCCGCAACCCCGGAAGGGCTGACCCTGTTCGTAGTGGACGCCGCCTCCCCGCCGCAGTCCGGTCCGCCCAGCGAACCATTGGCGGTGCAGCGGGGCGCGCCGCTGTACTTCGACTGGTCGCCGGACAGTGCGTCGCTGGCGGTGCACAGCAATGAAGACGTCCTGCTGGTTCGGCCGGATTACGACGCCCAGCAGTTCAGTGTTCAGCCGTTGGCCCAGTCCCGTTCCTTCCGCACGCCGGCCTGGTCTCCCGACGGCAGCCGCCTGGCCTGGTCCGCGCCCGGCGGCGACAGCGAAGCGTTGTGGGTAGGGCGTCCCGATCAGCCCGATGACGCCGCCCTCCGGTTGGCCGAGGTCGAGGGCGCTTGTGCTTTCCTGTGGTCGGCAGATGGCGAGGTCATCGCCGTGGCGGACCGGCAGATCGCCGGTTCACCGGCGTACCGCCGTCTGCGCCTGTTGGCGGTCGACGGCAGCGCCGAGCGGACGGTCAAGGAGGACGACTGGGTGTTGGGATTTTTCTGGGAGCCCCGGGGAGACCGTTTGGCCTGGGTGGCCCTGAACCCCGAAGAGCGCACCATGGAGTGGAGAATTGCCGAGGGTTTGACTACGGATCATGCCGGAGACGCGGTGGACGAGGCTCTCGGTGGGTTCCGTTTCTCGCCCAGCGGGGAAACGTTTCTGATGCTGGCGTTCTTCGACCAGTACGCCCGGAGCCACTCTCCCTGGGCGCCGGACGGATCCGCCCTGGTAGTGACCGGAACGCAGCAGTACTTGTCCGAGCGGCGCAACGGCAGCAGCGGTGGCGGCTCCCGGGTGTACGTCGTGGAAACCGGCGACGGCGGGCAACTGCGCGATATCGCCAACGGCAGCATGGCAGTGTGGTCCACGCGCTGAAAGCGGCCAAACGCAGTTTGTCCCTGGCTGCGCTCGTCGGGATCATCTGGGCTGCGTCGGCGTGCGGCGGCGAAGCCCCGGCCGTATCATTGCCCACGCCTACGCCGGTCCCGGACCCGGTGGCGTTGCTAGGGGAAACCGCGGCCAACCTGCGTACAGTTCAGTCGGCCACGTTCCGGGTGCGCCACGAAGTCGGAAGCATGTACCTGCCCGCCTTCAGCGCCAGGATTACCGAAATTTCCGGGACGTGGGACGCTGACGCCGGGGCAGAACTGTCCATTGACGCGTATCTGGTGAGCGGCCCCGATGCGGACTACGAAGCCGGTTCTTACGTCCAGGTGCGCGCCATCATCACGCCGGGGGGATATTACTCGACTGAGCCAATATCAGGATTGTGGTTCAAGCAATCACCTCAATTGGCCCCGGTGTCGGTGAATCGCCTACAGCATATTATCGCTGATCTCGTCGACGCTTTGGAAAACCCTGAGCTGGTCGGCGAGGAGACACTGGACGACGTTGCGACGTACCGTATTAGGGGTGACGCGCCGGCCTCTGCCATGGACTGGCTCCCCGTCGCACCGTCTGCTGACGAATCCCTGAGCATCGAGATCTGGACCGACACCGATCAGAAGCTGCTGCGACGGCTCAGCGCAGCAGGCGCGGCTGACGAGTTTGACTCTCCGGACACCCGCCGCACGATTCTGCTCACGGGCATCGGAGAGCCGGTGAGCATCGTTCCTCCCGAGCAGTTTATCGACCTGAGCGGCGGATAATCCTCGGGACCGGGCTGCCGACGCAAGTGTTCGCGGCGTTCACTCGACCAAGGTTGTCGCCGTGGGTCCTGGTAGGAGCCGTTGCGGCGGGCACGTTCGTGACGGCGCTGGACCAAACGGTGGTGATCACGGCGCTGCCCGCGATCATGGCCGATCTCAAGATCCCGATTCTCAGGCTGGAATCGGTGATCTGGGTGGTAACCGCTTACCTGTTGGGTTACACCGCGGCGATGCCTCTGCTGGGTCGGTTGGCCGATGTGCACGGCTACCGGCGCCTGTACCTGGTCTCCCTGGCAATTTTCGGGGTCGGCACGACGCTGGTGGCGTTGTCAGGACAATGGGAGTGGCTCAACGGGAACCTGGAGCCTCTGCACCAGATAATCGCCGCCCGCGTGATCCAGGCCATCGGGGGTGGAGGGGTGGTGCCGGTGAGCCTGGCCATCGCCGCCACTTTGGTCACCCCCACCCAACGGGGTCTGGCCCTGGGCATCGTGGCCGGCGCCGCGGAGGCCGGAAGCATGCTCGGGCCGGCCTACGGCGGAGCGGTGATCGAACTGTGGGGATGGCGCGCCATATTCTGGCTGAACGTGCCGCAGGCGGCGGCGATTGCGGCGGCGCTGCTCTTCCTCTCCGAGCGGCGGTTTGAGGGCGCGCGCATGGACTACCGGGGAGCGATGGTTCTCACTGTCGCGCTGGCGTTACTGTGTCTTGCCGCAGCGCACGAAGGGCTGTTCCGGCTGTCTTCCTGGACACCCTGGTGGCTGCTCGGCGGGGTTTTGCTGTCGGTTGGCGGCTTGGTCTTTCTGCATCGGCGGACGGCGCAGCCGCTTTTATCCGCCGCGCTTTTTGGAGCCGGCGCGTTCCTGACTGCCAACGTATCCCAACTGCTGGTGGGAATTGCCCTGATCATCGCCATGGCCACCACGGTAATTATGGCTAATACCGTAATGGATGTTCCCGGGCGGCCGGTGGACTCCTTTACCGCCGCCCTGTGGCTGCTCCGCATGACGGCAACCATTCCCGTGTGCGCCGTGTTGGGCGGATTGCTGCTGCGCTGGCTCGATGCTCGCTGGATCGCCCTTCCCGGTCTGGGCCTGGTTGCGTTGGGTATGTTCCGCCTCAGCGGGTGGCAAATTGAGATCGCGGAGCCGCTCTTGACGGTGGATATGGTAATCGCCGGCGCCGGGTTCGGCCTGGTAATTGCGCCGCTGATGCACCGGGCCATCGCTGCTGCGCCGCCTGCCTACCGGGCCGTGGCCGCGTCGATGATTGTCGTGGCCCGTATGCTGGGAATGACCCTGGGGATGGCGGCGCTGTCCGCCTGGGGCATCAACGAAATGCTCGCTGTTATCACGGCGACCCCCTCGCCGTTGGTCACGCCCGGCCTGGACGCGGCGGCGCGGGCGCAGGCTTTCGCCGAGTATCGGCAGACCCTGCAAAACGCCAGCCTCGACCTGTTCCATTCTTTCTACCGCGTTGCCGGGATTATCGCCCTGGCGGCCATCGTGCCTACTGTGCTGATGCGGGCCAGCCCACCGGAGCGTGCCGAGCAAGGAAAGTGAGTACGCCGGCGCCGGTGATTGGCAGCGCCGGGGGCCGGTGATAGACTGCGCCTGAACAACAGATAGAGTCTGGCGGCAGGCCCGGCAGAACTCACCAACGCAGGAGGTGATCCGATGATCCGAATGGGCGCAACAGGTTCCCCGGCACACCTCGACCTTTGCCGCGCGCTGGAAACGGTGTTCCGCCGCAACGGTGTTGAGTTCGATTGGGTGCTCTATTCCGGCTACGACGAGATGGTGGACGCCTTTACGCGCGGGGAAATCAACCTGGCGTGGAACGGCCCGCTGTCCCACGTCAAGATGCGCCGCGCCCTGCCCGATGGAGCGCCGGTGCTCGCTCTGCGCGACGTTGACATCGGTTTCACCACCAGGTTCATCACCCGCGCCGATTCCGCGATTGACACCGTGGAAGACCTGCCCGGCACCCGCTTCGCTTTCGCTGCCCGGGACTCGGTGGAAGCCGGTCTGCTGCCGGTCTATTTCCTCAAGCAGATGGGAATCCATCCGAACCGCGTGCTGGCGGCCGCCGATTTCTATGACCAGCGCCGTCAGCAGCACAGTTCCGACCAGGTTGACGTGGCCCTCCAGGTGCTGAACCGTGCCTACGATGCCGGAGCCATCAGCGCCCGTTCATTTGAAACCCTGGGAGAGCGGCACGGCATCGACACCAACGATCTGAAAGTGTTCTGGAGCAGCCCCGGCTACAGCCACTGCTGCTTCACCGCCCGGCCCGAGGTGGATCCTGCCGAGGCCGCCCGGGTGACGGCGGCGTTGGTGTCGGTGGACGACAGCGACGAGGTTGGGCAGGCCGTGCTCAAGGCCGAGGCTTGCGACCGCCTGCTGCCCGGCATCGAAGACGGCTGGGATCTGGTCGAGGCAGCGGCGTTGGAGGAAGGGCTGATCTGGTAACCGCATTGCCCCGGTTATTTCCCTGCGCTATGCTGATCACACGGCACAGTTCAGAAGGAATGTTGGGATGCAAACGCAAAAGCAATTGAAAACCGCTCAGGACTACCTGGACGCCGCCGACCGGGAGTTTGAGAACTCCAACGCGCTGGCGGCTACCGAAAACCTGCGGGCGGCAATGCTCCATGCTCTCAAGTCCGTCGCGGCCAAAAAGGGCTGGGATTATGACGGCGATGACCTCTACCCGGTGGTGGAGAAAATTGCCAAAATGGATGAGCAGGTCGGCGATATTCTGCTGAGTTCATACGCTGCTGCGGAAGGCTATCCTGAGAAGGTTCACTATGGCCGTTTCGTCTGGGAGGATGGCGACAGCCACCGTATGCTTCGGGTGGTGCGGGAGTTCGTCAGCGAAGTGCAGCGCCTGACGGAGTGACCCGATGACTACTCCAACGTTGCCGCTGCGGGAACACGTTGAGCTGGCGCCGGAATTGCTGGACGAAGCGGATGTCGAATTCGCCGCCGGTAAAACGCTGAAAGGGGCGGAAATGCTGTGGGGGGCGGTCGCTCACGCTCTGATAGCCGTTGCCTTGCGAAACAGCTGGCCCTATAACAGTCATGGTGCGCTGAAGAGGGTTGCCAAGCGACTGCCTAACGTACCCGGGGCGTCCCATTGGCTCACTGAATTTGACGTGATGGAACGGTTTCACAACCATTTCTACCACGGGCAAATGAGTGATGGAAGCATAGTTAGATATCGGCCTAGAGCGCGTCTTTTCGTTGCTCGCCTGCTTGCCGTAGCCAACGAACCCCGTTTGAGGAGCTGACAACTTGGCTGAAAAGATCGGTTTCATCGGCCTGGGGCGCATGGGGCTCCCCATGTCTTACAACCTGCTGCGCGCGGGCTGCGACCTGACGGTCCACAACCGCAGCCAGGAAAAGGTGCGGCAGATCGCAGATGCCGGGGCCACTGCTGCGACTTCCACCGTGGAGGTCATGGCCAATTGCGACGTCGTGCTGGCCTGCTTACCCGACGTGGCAACCTGCGAGTCGGTCCTCCTCGGAGACGACGGCGCGCTGCCCAATGCCCGCCCCGGGCAGATCATCGTCGATCACAGCACCGTGGGCGCTGCGACCTCGAAAGCCTGCGCCGCCGCCGCCGAAAAGCGCGGCGCGATGTTCCTCGATGCTCCCATCAGCGGCGGCACCGAGCGTGCCACCGACGGCACCCTGACCATCATGGTCGGTGGCCCGGCGGAAGCCTACGCGGCAGCCCAGCCTCTGTTCGATGTGATGGGCGCAGTAGTGCGGCATGTGGGTCCCACGGGTTCCGGCACCGCCGCCAAGCTGGTGAACCAACTGCTGGTCGGCGTGCACATGGTCGCCGCCGCCGAGGCGATGCTGTTGGGGGCAAAGTCCGGGGCGGACCCGGCGCTGGTTTTCGAGCTGGTCAATTCGGGGTGGGGTCAGAGCTTCCTTCTGGGCCGAAACGCCCCGGCCATGCTCGACCGCGACTTCGAAGGCATACGCACCCAGTTGCGGGTGTTCCTCAAGGACCTGGGGCTTATCCAGGAGATGGCCCGTGACCTGGGGACACCGATTGCCGCCGGTGATCTGGCCCACCGTCTTCTGTCAGAAGCGGTTGAACAGGGACTGGGAGACCTGGATAGCGCGGCCATCGTGCTTCCCATGGAAGAGGAGGCCGGGTTCCAGATACGGAGGAAAGACGCCTGACTTACATCGATGCACAGGATTGACAGGATGAATTGGGAGTTCTGATGATGGCAGACGAAATGATCGTCTATTTCAACGGCGAAATGACCCCGGCAAGCCAGGTTGCGCTGTCGATTTACGACCGCGGGTTCCTGTACGGCGACGCGGTGTTCGACGCGACCCGCACCTTTGGCGGCAAGACCTTCCGGCTGGATCGCCACATCGACCGCCTGTACAACTCGCTCCGCTACCTGCGCATCGACGTGGGCATGAGCAAGGAGGAGATGACCGAGGGCACCGAGGCCGTGGTCGCGCACAACCATCCCTTGCTGCCGCCCGGCCAGGATATGTGGGTCATGCAGCGCATCAGTCGCGGCGTGGAGGGAGCAAATCGTTCCGGTGGCCCTCGGCCCACCATCATCATTGAGAGCCACGCCATCCCCTTCGCCGCCCGCGCTCCGCTGTACCGGGACGGCGCCCGCATCAGCACGCCGTCGGTGGCCCGCATCCCTCCCCGGTTCCTCAGCCCCCGCGCCAAGACCCACAACTACCTCAACCTCATCATGGGTGAGCTGGAGGTGCACGGCGAGGACCCGGACGCCTGGGCCATCCTGCTGGACGAATTCGGCAATCTCACCGAGGGTCGCGGGAGCAACGTTTTCCTGGTCAAGGACGGCGCGGTGATGACGCCCAAGTCGCAGTACGTGCTGGAAGGTGTAACCCGCAACCAGACCCTGGAACTGGCCGACGGTTTGGGTCTCGCGACCGCCGAGTGCGACCTCGACCTGTACGATGCCTACACCGCCGATGAAGCGTTCCTGACCTCCACCAGCCTGTGCATCTGCCCGGTGTCGGCGGTCAACGGCGCCACCGTCGGCGACGGCAGCGTCCCGGGGCCGGTGACCGAGCGCCTGATGACGGCGTTCAGCGATCTCGTCGGCATGGACTTCGCCGAACAGTACCTGGCGCACCTGCCTGCGTAACTTCCCTTATTTCCGTACACCCGCCGAGGAGGCAAACCATGACTGAATACCTGCCTGGCATCGTGGAACCCGACCAGGAAGCCCAGCAACTCGCCACCGACTTCGTATTCACCGAGGGGCCGCTGTGGCACCCGGACGGCTACTGGCTGTTTGTTGACTTGCGGCGCGAGCCACCCGTGATCCACCGTATGTCTCCCGCTGGCGGGACGCCCGACATCATTCGCGAGCCCAGCGGAGGCACCAACGGCATGACCCTGGACCTTCAGGGTCGCCTGCTCATGTGCGAGGGCGACAACCGGCGCATCGCCCGCATGGAATCGGACGGCACCATCAACGTGGTGGCGGACCGCTGGGATGGCAAACGGTTCCACCGGCCCAATGACATCGTGTGTCGCAGCGACGGCAGCATCTACTTCACCAACCCCAGCGGGCGCGTTCCGGAAGCCGAGCAGGAGATCCAGTGGCCCGGCACTATCCACCGCATTGCTCCGGACGGAACCGTGGACATGTCCGCCCACGACATCGATTTCCCCAATGGCATCGCTTTCTCCCCCGACGAGTCGGTTCTGTACGTGTCCAACACCCGCAAGCTTGGCGAACGGCCCGACCAGTATTGGGACGGCGAGGTCAAGCCGAACCAGTTCATCCAGGCCTACGACGTGGCGGCCGACGGCTCCCTGAGCAACAGTCGGATGTTCGGTAGCATGGCCTCCGCCGAGGACGGAGTGCCCGATGGCATGAAGGTGGACGCGGAAGGCCGGGTGTATTGCACCGGTTCCGGCGGCGTGTGGGTCTTCTCGCCGGCGGGTGAGCATCTGGGCATCATTCGGGTCCCGGAGATACCGGCCAACTGCGCTTTCGGCGGCCCGGACTTCCGCACCATGCTGTTCACGGCGCGCACCTCGGTGTACAGCCTGCGCATGACCACGCCGGGCAACCCGCTGCCCCGGGCGTAGGTTCCGAAATCTACAGCGTCATTCCTGCGAAAGCGGGAATCCAGAAACCAGGCAGGAAAAGCAATGCGCGAGTTTGACGCAATCGTCATCGGAGTCGGCGGCATGGGGAGCGCCGCCGTCTATCACCTGGCCCGGCGCGGCTGGAAGGTGCTGGGGCTGGAGCAGTACGACATCCCCAACGAGATGGGCTCCTCCCACGGCGTCAGCCGCATGATCCGCCTCGCCTACCACGAGGACCCTTCCTACGTGCCCCTGCTTTATCGGGCCTACGAGCTCTGGCATCAGCTGGAGAACCTGGCCGGCGAGAAGCTCCTGGTCACCACCGGATGCGTCCGTGGAGGCGTTGGGGCGAGCCAACTGCTGGAAGGCTCGTTGGAAACGGTGACGCAGCATCACCTCCCCTACCGCATGTTGAGCGGCCCGCAGGTGAATCAGGAGTGGCCGGGTTATCAACTGCCCGAAGAAGCCGAAATGCTCTACGAACAGCAGGGCGGGTTCGTGCTCTCCGAGCGGTGCATCGTGGGCCACGTCTCTGCGGCCCTGGAGATCGGCGCCGAGGTGCACGGCCGCGAAGCCGCGCTCAGCTGGGAACCCACCGCCGCCGGCGGAGTGGTCGTCACCACGGACAAGGACACCTATTCGGCCCGTCGTCTGGTGGTCACCGCCGGAGCCTGGGCGGGCAAGGTGGCGCCCGAAGTCGCCGCCCACGCCGTTCCGGAGCGGCAGGTGCTGGGTTGGTTTGCGCCCTATCGCCCGGAGCTTTTCCGCCCGGAGAATTTCCCGTGCTTCGGCATGGAGGTGGAGGAAGGCCGTTTCTACGGCTTCCCGTCCTATGGCATCCCCGGCTTCAAGCTGGGCATGTTCAATCATTTTCGCGAGCAGGTTGACCCGGACACCATGGACCGGGAACCCAACGCCCGGGACGAAGCCGCACTCCGGCAGTTCACCGAGCGTTACTTCCCGGAAGCGGCCGGCCCGACTCTTGCGCTGAAGACCTGCATGTTCACCAACACGCCCGACGAGCACTTCATCATCGACACGCTGTCGGACCACCCGCAGGTTTCCGTTGCTGCCGGGTTCTCCGGGCACGGTTTCAAGTTCTCCAGCGTCGTGGGCGAAATCATGGCCGACCTGGCGGAGCACGGCCAGACCGAGCACGACATCGGGTTGTTTCGGCTGGGGAGATTCGACGGCCTCGGGTCGAGTGGCTAGTGGACGTAGCAAGGTACGTGCCATGGAAAACCCCTTTGCCAACCCGTTTCCGGGCATGAACCCGTATCTGGAATCCAGGCGGATCTGGCCGGAGGTCCACAACAAAATCATCGTCGAGATGCATCGCTTTCTCCGGCGCACTTTGCCGTTCCGGTACACGGTCATCATGGACGAGCGTGTCGGCATCGGCAACGATCCCTCTCGCGACGCTCCGGCCCGGTACGCCGAACCCGACCTTTCGTTCAGAGGCGGCGGTGTGCGTGAGCGCGGCGCCGCTACCTACCTGGCGGAAGGCCGGGTAACCGCCAGGCTCCCTCTGGATGACGAAACAACCCGGGAGATGTTCATCACCATTGGCGAACGCGACCACGAAGACCCGGTAACCATCGTGGAGTTGCTGTCGCCCAGCAACAAGAGCTTAAGTGGACACGGGCGCAGCCAGTATCTGGACAAGCGCGAGCGAGTGATTTTCAGCCCCACACACCTGGTGGAGATTGACCTCATTCGCCGCGGTCGGCCCATGCCGGTGGAAGGTTACGACGGCAACGCGCCTTACCGGCACCTGATCAGCCGATGGCAGATGCGACCGGAAGTGGACTTGTATCCGTTCCGCCTGCAAACTCCCATTCCTGACATTCCGGTGCCGCTGCTGGAAGGCGACGATGACGCGGTGGTTCCGCTGTGCGCGTTGGTGGATGACATGTACGAACAGGATTACTACGCCAATTACGTGGACTACAACAGCGCCCCGGAAGGAATTTTGTCCGACGAAGACCGGGAATGGATTGACCGGCTGTTGCGGGAAACCGGGCTGCGCAACTGAATCCGGGAGGAACCCTATGAAAATCACCGACGTTGAGGCGATCATCGGGCGTCCGGACTTAGCGTGATCTGGCTGCTGGTGGCGGCGGGCGGTGCCGCGGGTTCCGTGCTGCGCTACGGCGCCGGCCGGCTGGCGGCCCAGTTCCTGGGCGCGGACACGGTGGTGGGAACCTTCGCCGTCAACGTGATCGGGTCCTTTGCTCTGGGTGTGCTGGCAACCATGTTCATCACCCGCTCCGAGTGGCCGCTGGAACTGCGCGCCATGCTCACCGTAGGTCTGTTGGGCGGTTTCACCACCTTTTCCACGCTGGCCTACGATGGCGTCCGGCTCATATCCGGCGGTGAACTGGGTCGGGCCGGCATATCCATCGCTGCCAACCTCGTCGTGGGGCTGGCGGCTGCCTACGCCGGCGTACTGGTCGGCCGGTCGTTGTCGTGAAATCGCTGGCAGTTGAGCATTGAGCGTGGCGTCCGCTATAATCGAAACAGTCTGTGAATCGCCAGAATGTTATGCCTGTAGATTATTACGAGACCCTCGGCGTCGACCGGGGAGCCAACGAAGAGGAGATCCGTCGCGCTTTCCGCAGGAAGGCGATGGAATTCCATCCTGACCGGAACAGAACCCCGGGCGCTGAGGACAAGTTCAAGGAGATCAACGAGGCCTACCAGGTCCTCAGCGACCAGGAGAAGCGCACCCGCTATGACCGTTTCGGCCACGCCGGAGTAAACGGCGGCGGTGAACGCGGGTTTGACGGCTTCGATCCGTTCGGCGGCTTCGGCGATATATTCGACACCTTTTTCGGGGGCGGCGGGCGCACCGCCAACCAGCCGCGCAGCGGAGAGGACATCAGCCAGCGGGTCAACCTGACCTTCGAAGAGGCCGTGTTCGGCTGCGACAAGGACATCGAGATCAATCGGGTGGAGCCTTGTCACCATTGTTCCGGCGCCGGCAACGAACCCGGCACCGCCATCAATACGTGCCGCACCTGCAACGGCAGCGGCCAGGTGCGTCGCGCCCAGCGCAGCGTGTTCGGCCAGTTTGCCGTGACCACCCCCTGTTCCAGCTGCAATGGCAATGGCCGTTACATAGAAACCCCCTGCTCCAACTGCCGCGCCCGGGGCTTCGAGCGGCGTCGCCGGACCCGCACCGTTACCATACCCGCCGGCGTCGATAACGGGATGCAGGTGCGCATCACCGGCGAAGGGGATGCCGGAGCCAACGGCGGCCCGCCGGGAAACCTGTACGTGCAGGTGAGAGTGCGGGAGCATCCGCTCTTTGTGCGGGACGAATCGGACCTGCTGTACCGGACATCACTCAACATGGCCGAAGCCGCCCTCGGCGTGACCAAGCCCATCCCTACCCTTGAAGGCGACGACATCGACCTCGACATACCGCCGGGAACCCAGGCCGGCAGCGAGTTCCGCGTTCGTTCGCGGGGCGTCCCGCGCATCCGCCGCGACGGCAGGCCCACGGACCGACGGGGAGACATCCGCGTCCTGGTGGACGTGGACATTCCCTCGAAGTTGAACAAGTACCAGCGCAAGTTGATAGAAGACTTGGCCTATTCCCTGGCCAACAACGGCAGGAGGCCGCCGGCGTCTCCACGGAAGAAGCGCTCCAGCAACCGGAAACCGGCCGAAAACGAAGTCACGGAACCGGAAGAGGCGGCAGTTGACGCCAGCGCTGATACTCAAGAACCGCCACAAGACGACAAGCAGCGCGGGCTGTTTGACCGTATCAAGGATACCCTGACCTCGGGCGGCGAATAGTCGGGCTCAGGCGGCCGGCGGCTCGACGTTGCACTTCCTCACGTTACACTGATCGCGCGATGTCCTGGCACGAACTGAGCATCAACGTTCCTTTCGAATACGTCGAGCCCGTTTCCTACCTCTTTGAGCGGTACGGATACGGGTTGAGCGTTGAGACCAGACCCGGCGAGCACGCGGTGCTCCGTTCCTACCTGCCCAGCCTCTCCCGGCAGCGGCTGGCGCACATCGAGGTGGGTATCAAGCTGGCGTCCAGCGTTGCGGACCTGGGCGAGCTGCAGATCCGACCCCTGGACGACAACGAAGATTGGCGCGACAACTGGAAGCAGCACTTCACGCTGCTGCGCGTCGGGCAAAACCTGGTGATCAAGCCCTCTTGGATCGACTACGAAACCCAGCCCGGCGACGTTCTGGTGGAACTGGACCCGGGGCTGGCTTTCGGCACGGGATATCATCCGACGACTTATTCCTGCCTGGAGGCGCTGGAAGAGATGGTTCGGCCCGGCAGCGCCGTTCTTGACGTGGGAACCGGCTCCGGTATCCTGACCATCGCCGCCGCAAAATTGGGCGCAGGTCATATCACCGCGGTGGACATTGACGGGCACGCGGTACGGGCCGCCCAGCGCAATTTCCGTCGCACCGGCATCGCGGAGCGCGTCAACGCCCAATCGGGCAGCATTCCCAACGCCGCGACCCGAAGCATGAAATACGACATCGCCGTGGCCAACATCAGCGCCCGGGGCATCCGCTTGGTCTCGCCGGCGATCCCCGATCTTCTGGCCGATGACGGGGTGTTCATTGCCTCCGGCATCATCGTGGACCAGCACGACGAAGCGGTTTCGGCGATCAACGAGGCCGGGTTGGTCATCGGCGAAATCCGCCAGAAGGAAGACTGGGTCACTATCCTCAGCGGGCACAAGTAGTCCTCGGACGTAGGTCATGGAAACTGTCACCCTGGATCGCTTCGAGCTTGTCGGCCCGCTGGGCAGCGGCGCCGATTACGACGTGCGCGCTGCCGTGGACCGGGAAACCGGTGAGCCGGTAGTACTGAAGCGACCGTCTCCCCAAACCGTGCGCCGCCAGATGCACGGCCCGGTTGAGGAACGAACCGCCCGGTCGCTGGAAGCCTACGAGAGCGCCGGCCAATATTGCGACGTCGTGCCCCGGGTAATCGGCGTTACCGAAGTGGCCCTTCACGACGCGTACTTCGGCGAGGACCTGGGCCAGTCCTACTCGGTACGGATTGAGGAACGCGCCGCCGGGATCCCGCTGGTGGGAGACCCCAGGAGCCGCATCTTGCGGGTGCCCATCGGCCTGGGGCAAAATCTCTTCGCTTTGCATCCACTTGCCCGGCCCGAAGCGGTCGCCGACTGGCCCGTGCAAATGCAGTTGCTGGAGGCGCAGGAAATCTACGCCAACGCCGGCTATGCCCTGCTCGATCTGGGCCCGCACAACGTGTTCTACTCGCCGGGCACCGGCCGAATCTCACTGGTGGACGCTACCGCCCTGGTCGGGCACGGGGTGGAGCGCAGCCAGGGCAACCGCGGCCCCCAGGACGTCCACGACTTCTACGTCGAAATGGTCAAGTTCTACCTGGCGCCGGACCTGCCGCCCAGAGATGCGGCGGGTCACTTCGATCCCTACAACCAGCGGCCGATCATATCTGTTGAAGACGAATGCGACAGCCTGGCCGGCGCGTTCGCATCGGCTGACGACGAGTTGCGGGAGGTCGCAACGGCGTGCTTGGGCAAGGTGCGACAGCGCGGGTACGGATCCGTAGCCGATTTTGCAACGGACTTGCGCGAATGCCTGCGCCTGATTACCATCCGAAACGAGCAGATGCCGGAACGGCCGCCCGCCTTGGAAGCGTGGCGCACCGCGCTGCACCGGCTCTCGGAGGATCATTGGACCCGTTATCGATTCGACGCGAATACCGAGCTGGCCCAACTGGCCGGCTGATCAACCGCTAACCAACCTCATGCGTACCCAGTTTCATTTGAACTGTCATTGCGAGCGAAGCGCGGCAATCTCGTCAAGGCAAGGAATGCCGCCAAGGGAACGAGATCGCCACGTCGCTGTGCCCCTCGCGATGACAAACTGGGTACGCGTGAGCTAACCAATCTCTTGCGAGGAAGCAGGAACTATGCTCACCAGTTCGTTGGCAATTCTTCACGATAATGCCGCCCACGGCGAGGACAATTACCTGACCCGGGATCTGGGCGGCGGCAACTTCCTGGACGTGGTGCTGGACGGCGTCACCGGTCACGGCGGCGACGAGGCCAGCGGTTCCGTGGCCGATGCCCTGAACGCAATCGACATCACCGGCCCGCAGGACATCGTCGCCGTCCTGGACGAGCAGAACTCCGAGTTTCACCAGGTCGGCGGGGGACGTTTCCTCCTGACCACCGCCTCGGCGGCGTTGTACCTGGATGGACGGCTCCATATCATCTCTGCCGGCGACAGCCCCATCTACGTGATCCGCCCCGACGGTTACGAACAGTACAGCGGTCGCATGGGCGGGTTGATCCGCCTGGGGGTTTCCAAGGCCATCGGCGCCGAAGCGACCCTGTCGGTGTTTCAAACCACCCTTGACCTGTCGCCCGCGGACCGCCTGGTGTGCTGCACCGACGGCGTCAGCGACAATCTGCTCGGCGACGAACTGATGGAGATCGTGCGTGGTTCCGCCGATGCCGAGGAAGCGTCGGGGCGCGTCAAGGAATTGGTCGATCAGCACATCGAACAGGGGCGCGACATCCGGTTCCGCGGCGGCCGGTTCCGCCATGATGATGAGACGGCGATTTTCCGCTTTTTCGCCGAGAATTAGCGGGGACGGTTCGGTCGATTTACGTCGCCGATTGGCCGCGGCCGACGATTAGCGACCGCCGAAGGGCACCAAAATTCCGCGTGTGTTAGACTGTTTGGCAGTTTGACGCAGGTTGGCCTCGATAATTTCCTGTCCCGGTTTTGAGGGATGTTTGCGCCGGGGCAGGCCGCAAGGAGTACACAATTGGGCAAGATTAAGGTTGCCATCATCGGCGTGGGCAACTGCGCATCTTCGCTGGTCCAGGGCATCCACAAATACGTTGAAGTTCCCGATGACGATCCGATCCCCGGCGTGATGCACAATCGCGTCGGAGACTACCGTATCGAGGATATTGAAGTCGTTGCCGCTTTCGACATCGACCGCAATAAGGTTGGCAAAGATCTGTCGGAGGCTATCTTCACGGAGCCTAACAACACCATCAAGTTCGCCGAAGTCCCTTACCTGGGAGTGCCGGTCGAACGGGGCATGACCCACGATGGGATCGGCCGTTATCTGTCCGATTTGGTGGTGAAGTCGGAGCACAGCACCGCTGATATCTCGGGCATCCTGCGCGAACGCGAGGTCGATGTGGTGATCAATTACCTGCCCGTGGGCAGCGAGATGGCAACCAAGTGGTACGTCGAGCAGATCCTCGACGCCCGCTGCGCCATGATCAACTGCATCCCCGTTTTCATCGCTCGCGAGGAGTACTGGCGCAACCGTTTCGAGGAACGGGGTGTGCCCATCATCGGGGATGACATAAAATCCCAGGTCGGCGCGACCATCGTTCACCGTGTGCTCACGCGCCTGATGGAAAATCGCGGCGCCGAAATCGACAACACTTACCAGCTGAACTTCGGCGGCAACACTGACTTCCTCAACATGCTGGAACGCGAGCGCCTGGTCTCCAAGAAGATCTCCAAGACCGGTTCCGTCACCAGCCAGATGCAGGAGGAACCCGAGGCGGACACCATCCACATCGGTCCCAGCGACCACGTACCGTGGCTGCAGGACCGCAAGTGGTGCTACATCCACATCGACGGCAAGGTCTTCGGGGGCGCCCCGGTGAAAATGGAGGTCAAGCTGGAGGTCTGGGACAGCCCCAACTCCGCCGGCGTCGTGGTGGACGCCATCCGGTGCGCCAAGCTGGCCATGGATCGCGGTCAGGGCGGCGCGGTGTACGCGCCCTCGGCTTACTTCATGAAGAGCCCGCCGGTCCAGTACTCGGACGCTGAAGCCCACGACATGGTCGAGGCGTTTATCTCCGAGCCGGCGGTAGCCAGCGTGCAGGTCAAGCACGGCGACGGAGAAGAATAACCGCCGCCACGTACCGGCATCAGTACTCAGGGGTCGAATGAGGGGAGCCGGCTATGAAAATAGCCATGGTCTCCCCTTACGATTTCTCGTGGCCCGGAGGCGTCAACGCCCACGTGTCCCAGCTGTCGGCCGAACTGCGGCGGCGCGGCCACCAGGTGACCGTTATTGCGCCAGGCACTATCGCGGATCCTCCGGACCAATGCGGCGCGCCTGACGATTTCATCGCGATGGGCCGGACCGTCCCGCTTTCCGCCGGCGGATCAACGGCCCGGGTGACCCTTTCGTGGTGGTTGTGGCCGCGAGTGAGACAACTTATTGCCCGTGAGCGTTTCGATCTGGTGCACGTGCACGAACCGCTGGCCCCACTGTTGCCGTTGATGTTCCTGCAGCATTCCAACGCCGTGAACGTGGGCACCTTTCACGCTTTTTCCGACGGGCAACGGCTGTACCGATGGTCACGCTACGCCCTTCGGACGTGGCACCGGCGTCTGCATGGGCGCATCGCCGTTTCCGAAGCGGCGCGAACCTTCGTCGCTCCCCATTTTCCACAGCGCCAGTATCGCGTGATCCCCAATGGTATAGATTTTCAGCGTTTTGCCGATGCCACGCCGTTGCCCGATCTGCGGGACGACCGGAAAAACGTCCTGTTCGTCGGGCGCAAGGATGAACGTAAGGGCCTGCGGTACCTTCTGGAGGCTTTCGCCCTCTTGCTCGAAAGCCGGCGCGATTTGCGGCTGGTCGTGGTGGGG
Source organism: Dehalococcoidia bacterium (assembly GCA_034420475.1). GTDB lineage: Bacteria > Chloroflexota > Dehalococcoidia > Lucifugimonadales > UBA3495 > Bin87. Next base: position 12,334 of record DAOULH010000057.1, on the reverse strand, counting down.
CCTGGCGAGCCGGACCGAGACTGCGAGTCATCGATCAACGCTATAATCCGCGTTGACAGCGATTTGGTAAGACTGGTCGGACCCGTATCCGGCGAAGACCTGCCGCGCTATTACGCCAGCGCGGATGTTTTTTGCAGCCCGGCCACCGGCGGGGAAAGCTTCGGCATAGTGCTCCTGGAGGCAATGGCCGCCGGGGCCCCTGTAGTCGCCTCAGACATCGCCGGCTATCGTGACGTGGTGGCCCACGAGCATAATGGGCTGCTGGTTCCGCCCCGCGATCCGGCTGACATCGCTGCCGCAATCGCCAGAGTGCTCGACGACCCCGAACTCGCGCAACGAGTGTCCGACTCCGGGAAGCAGACGGCTCGGCATCATCGCTGGCAGCGGGTCGCCTCGGAAGTCGAAGACTATTACCAACATTGCATGGAGGAGGCCAACCACGGTGGCAATGCCCGGTAGAGAGGAACTGCGCGCGGCGATGCTGCGCTATGTTGAGCTGCCCGGGGCGCGGGCTTTGCACGCGGTGGGACTGACTCCCAACGTGATTACCGTCTTCGGTTTCGCGGTGTGCGTGGCCGGAGCGGCGCTGGTGGCTCTGGGTTGGCCCCTGTACGGCGGGATCGTGTTCCTGGCCGGGAGCATTCTGGACCTGTTCGACGGCGGGCTGGCGCGGCTAACCGGCCGGGCTTCCCCGTTCGGCGCCCTGCTGGATTCCGTCTTTGACCGCTTGGGGGAGGCTGCCCTGTTCGTTGGGTTGGGGCTGTATTACCTGTTGGCGGATCTGTCCGCGCCGGAGATGATCCTGAGTATGTTGTCGGTCCTGCTGGGTCTGGTGTTCTCCCAGGGCGTCTCCTACCTGCGCGCCCGCGGCGAGGGCCTCGGCGCGTTCACCCGTTCCGGAATTATGACCCGAACCGAGCGCGTGGCCATCCTGGGCATCGGACTGATCGCCGAAGGGCTGGCCCCTGTCCCGATCATGGTGTGGGTCTTGTGGGTGATAGCCGCGGTGTCCTGCTTCACCCTCTTCCAGCGCATGTTCACCATACGAGGCATCCTGGAACGCCAGGCGGAGGAAAACGGTTAGCCGTGGTAACATGGCGGCCACGTTTACGGTTGGAGGTATTCAAGATGGCGTCACATTCCATGGGGCTGTCGTTGCACGATGCGGCACGGCAGGTGGGGGTTCCCTTTACGGTGGAGAACGAGCCGGTGGACCGGTACGTCAAGGTCAACGGCCTCAACCTTCACTACCTGGAATGGGGCGATCCGGGTTCGCCGACAATCGTGATGCTCCACGGCATTCAGCAGCAGGCCCACAGTTGGGACTTCATCAGTCTGCCGCTGTCCGTTGACTACCGTGTAATTGCGGTGGACCAGCGGGGCCACGGTGACAGCGATTGGTCGCCGGACGAGGACTATTCCACCGATGCCTACGTCGGCGACGTTGAGGCGTTGGTCTCCGCTTTGGGTCTGCAAGACTTTCACCTGATCGGCCATTCCATGGGCGGCAGGAACAGCCTGGCCTGGGCGTCAGGCCGCCCCGGGACGTTGAAGTCGTTGACAATCGTTGATACCGGGCCCGAAACCCAACGGCGCGGGTCCAACCGCATTCAGGCATTCCGCGAACTGCCGGACGAGCTGGACACCCTGGAGGAGTTCGCGCAGCGGGTCATGGAGTACACGGGCCGCAGCCGGGAACAAACGCTGGGCGCGTTGAAGTACAGCATCCGCCAGCGCGAGGACGGGAAGTGGACGTGGAAGTACGACAAAGTGATCCGCCGTCGCGGCTTCCGGGCCCCGGCGTGGACGCCCGAGCAGCTCTGGGCCGGCTGGCGCAGGATAGATTGCCCGGCGCTGGTGGTGCGGGGCGCCCGCAGCGACATCTTCGCCGATGAGACAATGATGCGCATGGCGGAGGAGCACCACGATTGCACGACGGTTACCGTCGCCAATGCGGGGCACCTGGTGCAGGGAGACAATCCGCCGGACTTCCTGGCGGCTGTGAAAGGGCTGCTGGGGAGGTTTGATTAGATGGCGGCATTCACAGAATGCGACGGACGGTGAACTGGAGAATACCGTTGGTGGGGTCGCACTCGGTGTACCAGCAGCTGAGGATGTCCATGCCGAGGAGGGACGGATAATCATCGTTGTAGGCGTCGGGTTCGGCGATGTGGATGTGCAAGTGGTAGATGTATCGGGTAATGCCGTCATCATCAATGAAATGCAGGACTGCCGGTTCGAGGTAAGTCACTGTGGAACCACCAATCCCCCCGGTGCCCGATTGTTCAGCGAGTAACTCGCTCTGAATCCTAGCTTGCCGAGAATCTGGAGGATGTAGCAGGGTGATATTCGAGCCAGTATCTATCAGGAATCGCACGTCCGTTTCGGTCATCAACCGGGGTATGACCAGTCGGCACCGGACGTATGGGTGGCCCCATTCATCGAATTCGCCGGCGATCACAAAGTCCGCCTCCTGGGTTTGGAGTTCAGAAACTCAAACGGAAAGTGGCCGCTGTACATACCCTTCGCAGTAAGGGCAGTGATGAGCTCCTCATGGGTGTCGGCCACTGTTAAGTTGCCGCTTTCGTCCATTGAGACCCACCGGTCCGGGTGCTTGTCCCTCAAGGCGGGAATTGCCTCGTTCAGCAGTTTAGCGGCCTGTTGATACTTGGCGAATTGAGCATCCGAGGCTTCAACGCCGCCGAAGGGCTCGTGTATTTCCTTGATGTAGGTTTCCAATTCCCTGATGTACGCCTCATCCGTGGGGGGGTAAACGCTGCCGGGATGGGTCCACCTTTCTTGGTCATCTTTGCTGAATACCATTTCGATGCTCCTTCAGTGGTGTCCGGGCGTCGTTGACAGCGGCGTACGCAGGCGGGGCAATTAGAACCCTAACACCCGGGGCAGCAACTCGCCCAGACCGTACCCCAGGGCGGCCGAAGCGGCGCCGATGCCCAGAATCTCCAGACCCTGCAGGATTGGGGACTTGCGCACCAGCCGGCCCTTTGCCAGTCCCAGCGCGAACAGCCCGGCCAGTGACAGGCCCACGGACAAGCCGATTGCCATTGGGCCGACGGCCAGGAACAGGAAGGGAATGATGGGTATGATGGCCGCAGACCCGAATGAAACGCACATCACGGCCGCGTCCTTCAGCGGATTGCCGCCGAAGTCCGGGCTGATGCCCAGCTTCTTTTCCAGCAGCGTGTTCAGCCAAAGCGTTTCGTTGCTCGAGATCTCGTTGGCCAGATGGACGGCTTCGTCGTAGGTCTTGCCCTCTCGCTGGAACAGGATGACGAGCTCCGCCAGTTGCTCCGCCGGGTTTTCCTCCAATTCGTGAACCTGGTTGGCGATTGCCGCTTCTCGAACGTCCTCCTCGGCACGGGAACCCAGATACGCGCCGGCGCCCATGCTGATCACCCCGGCTGCAGCGGCCGCCAGCCCGGCCACGAGCACCGTCCCGGTCGTGCCGACGGCGATGGCCACCGACGTGGTCAGGGCCAGGGTGCTGATAATGCCGTCCTGCGCGCCGAACACCACCTCGCGGAGTCGCCCCAGGTTGGCGATGTGGAACGGTTCCTTATCCAGCGCCAGGGCAGCATCGACGTATGTTTGCAGGTTTATGGGCAGGGCCGGCCTCTCGCTGGCTGCATCCGAGTCGATCACATCCTCTACCGCAGGTGACGAGGCTGCAACTGGAAAATCCAGTTCGACGGGGGCGCCGTTCGCGCTCTTGATTTGCAGATGGACAAGGGCATCGGAAAAGGCAATTTGGTGCTCCTTTTCCTCCTCCATGGCCGCGGTCAGGATGTCAACCGCGTCGGAGCGGCCGTCTCGCATCGCATCGTTGATCATCCGCGGGTAGGTGCGCGTGTACTCCCGGGTTTCGCCGGCGATCACGTTGGCCAGATTGACCGCGGTACTGTCGATCCCGCCGGATATGGCAAGGTATTCCAGTCCGTGGAGGGTCTCGGCCCGGGCGATCTTCTCGAAGACCTCGGCAATCTCCGGGTACCCTTCCTCTCGGGCCTTATTGGCATAGGCGGTGTACGTGAGATTGGCGATGGCTTCGGCCATTATGGCCTGCCACAGGTTGCGGTCGGTCGCGGAGATTTCGATAACCGCAGGTGGGGATTGCGACATGATTCGCTCCACAATTCCGGTATTGAGCGGTTTGCCCGAGATGGTCGGATGCAGACCACGCGGCTGGATGCCGCGTCGTCCCAGCCTCGAATTTCGATCTATTTTAGAGGCGGGGAGAAGCGTGATGGGCGATGCACAGCCAGTCATCGCCGGATCTAACGAATATATTTGTGGCCAGGACGCCGAATCCCTGGGCCTGCCCTTCGACCACGCTGGTGATGCTTTCAATACAGGTAACGATGCCGCAGTTGCCTTCCAGGGCGATGTTGACGTAATGAATGTTGAAGTGCATCAACGCCGCGCCGTTGAAGATGCCCTGCCACGACCGCCGGATTTCCGGCCAGCCCACTATCGGCTGCCAGCCGGGGTGGACGCAGAGCGCCCGGTCGGACTGCTCCCATACGGCGTCCATCCGGGCCATGTCCAGGGACCCGAAGGCGTCGTAGAAGCGCTGGTTGGCGTCCCGCAGGGACAGGACTCTGGAGTCGTCGGGAAGCATTATCGGTGAGAGACTCGCTCGTATGGCGTGTTGGGCGGGAGATCAGGCCAGCAACCGGCTGGCGAAATCGTCTATCTGGCGCAAAGCCTGATCGCGGGGGGCGCTTTCGGCGAACACCATGGCGCGGGTCGCGCCGGCCTCCTCATAGGCTTTGAGTATCTCCGGGTCGGCCGGCTGACCGAACACGGACACCTCGATCTCGTGCGGGTCGCGGCCGGCTTCCTGGGCCAGGCGGACGATTTCCTCGCGCCGCTCCTTCAACTGGTCCGGCGAGATGCGGTTCGGCATCCAGCCGTCGCCCCAGGCGACCACCCGGCGGGCCACGTTGGGAGCGTTGCCGCCGATGAGCACCGGCGGATGTGGCTTCTGCACGGGCTTGGGAGACGAGTAAATCGGTGGGAAGTCGATGTGCCGCCCATGGTACTCGCCGGTCTCCTTGGTCCAGAGCTCCTTCATGGCCTCGATAGACTCGCGGGTGTAGCCGATCCGCTGCGAGAACTCGATGCCGAAGAGCTCGGTCTCCTCGCGCAGCCAGCCGGTCCCGATGCCGAAGAGGAACCGCCCGTTGCTCAGATAGTCCAGCGTCGCAATCTCCTTGGCCAGCAGGATCGGGTTGCGCTCCGGCACCAGGCAGATTCCCGTGCCCAGCTTGAGCGTCGACGTCACCGCCGAAGCCCGGCCCAGCGCCACGAAGGGGTCCACGCATTCGTAGTACATCTGCGGGATCACGCCGTCAGGGGATCCGGGCCACGGGGTTTTGGGGCCGGCGGGTATCGCCGGATGCTCCGGCACCCACAACGACTCGAAACCGTGGGCCTCGCAGGCCTGGGCCAACTCGGCGATGTCGATGGACGACTGGGTGACGAACATTGCGATGCCGATATTCATGAAACCATCCTCGGGAGTGAACGGGTCGCGGGCTAAACCCTCGCGTCGTCATTATAACGCAGGGGCGAATGACCATTCGCCCCTGCTGCAATTGCGATTCTGACCGGCCCTATGCGTGGGGTGAGAAGCTGGCGGGGACCAGCACCTTGGTTTCCTGGTTGACCAGGAACTCCCGCGTCGGCGGGGGCCAGTGCGGCGTGGCGGACGCTTCGGCGCGGATCTTGTCGCGCTGGGCCAGGTCTTCGTAGGGCCAGATGTGGACCCACTTGTTCAGCCCGCCGATGTCGCTGTACAGGCCGGCGGCCAGCGGGGAGAACTTCTCGCGATGCTCGATGGCCGCGGACCAGATGTCCAACACCTTGGGCATGGCGCCGTTCTGGTACTCGTAGATCCGCATCTCGTACACGTTGCCCTGCTTCTGTCCGCCGCCCATGGGTCGCATGAAGGGCGCCGGATAGTAGATCTCCGACTCCATGTGCAGGATGGTGCCCTGGCTGTCCGGCGGCCAGTTGGGGTCCTTGCCGGCGGCGGCGCGGACTTCGTTGCGTTCGTCCAGGCTCTCGTAGGGCCAGATGTGGATCACCTGGTTGAGGGGGCCGATTTCGGTGTGGAAGAATGCGGCCAGCTTGGAGTACTTTTCCCGGTGCGGCAGGGCCTTTTCGAACGCATCTTCGAAGATGGGCACGCCGCCGGGCTTCAGGTCGTAGGTGCGGACTTCGTAAATCATCAGCCGTAACTCCTGGTACGCGGGGTTCTGGTCAAATGGTTCGTCAACCGGGATAACCCGTGCGACGGGAAGAAGTCTAGCAGACCCCCGGAATCCGGGCAACCGAACCGCCGATGTTATAATCGCGCCACTGAGTGTTTTCCGGCACAAATCAAGAACAAAAATGGGAGGTTTCGCACCATGGGCGCAACTGAAATGGTGGCAAAGTGGATCGTGGAAACGACGTATGAGGACATCCCGCCGGACGCTATCCGGGTCGCCAACGAGTCCTGTTTCGACCTGGTTGGCGTCATCCTGGCCGGCTCCACCCAGAAGGTGGGCGACATTATCCGCAACTATGCCGGAGACCTGGGGGGCAACGAAGAGGCCACCATCCTGGCCACCGGCGAGCGGACCTCCGCGGTGAACGCTGCCCTGGTCAACGGCACGATGGGTCACGCCCTGGACTACGATGATTTCGGCGGTTTCGGGCACCCTACGGTGGCAATCTTCCCTGCTTTGCTGGCCCTGGGCGAGACCATCGGCGCCACCGGGCGCGACCTCATGGAAGCCTACGTGGTGGGCTGCGAGGTTGGCCTGGCGGTGGACTACGCCACCCACTACCACACCCAGCAGATGCACCGGGGTTTCCACAGCACGGCCATCCTGGGTCGGTTGGCCGCAGCGGCGGCCTGCGCCAAGCTGCTCAAGCTGGACGAGGAGCAGACTACCATGGCGCTGGGCATGGCCGGTTCCATGGCCGGCGGCGTGATCCACAACTTTGGCACCATGACCAAGCCGCTGCACGCTGGCATGACCTGTCGCGACGGCGTCATGGCCGCTCAACTGGCCCAGCGCGGGTTCACCGCCGGCGACCAGATCCTGGAGCATCCGGTTGGGTTCACCGCCACCGTCATCGGCGACGAGCACACGAACCTGGAGGAAGCCGCCGGGAAACTCGGCAAGCCCTTTCACGTCCAGGACGCGCTGATGATCAAGAAGTACCCGTCCTGCGGTGGCAACCACGCCATGCTGGACAGTGTCTTCGGACTGATGCGGGAGTACGAATTCGGCTATGAGGACGTGGCCAACGCCGAGATCGTGCAGTCCTATGCCTCGACGGTCATGCTCTACGAGGAGCCGGAAACCGACCTGAAAGGCAAGTTCAGTGCCAAGTACAACATGGCGGCTGCCCTGGTGGATGGCCAGATCGCCATCGACACCTTCACCGATGAGAAAATCGTCGACCCAGATGTGACGGATATGATGGAGCGGGTCAACATCCGGGTCCAGTCCAAGTTTGAGCGTGGCGGCGGCACCGTCTCCAAGGGCGTGCCCATCCGCGTGACCTTGAAGGACGGGCGCGTCATCGAGCACGAGACGCCGCGCGGCCAGATACTAGGCAGCCAGGCCAACCCTTGGGGCATGGAGAGCATCGCCGGCAAATTCCGCGACAACGTGGGCCTGGTCCTGGCGGAAGATCGTGTCGAGACCGCCGTCCGCCAGTGGCAGGATGTGACCCAGGTCGGCGACGTGGGCGAGGCTATTCGGGAGACGCTGGTGAGGTAGATTGAACCTGGCTGACGACATTACCGGCGCGGCTGACCTGGTGGTGAGTCGCGCCGTTGCCATTCGATGCTATCATCGTGTGAAGGATCGGCAGACTCGTTGGCTGAAAGGAGGACGGTATGAACGCGACGGTGTTTGTGTGCCTCTTGACTTTCATGGGTGGAGCGTTGCTGGCCGTCGCTGGCACGGCAGCCGCGATGTTTGCCGAGTGCCCGGCCCTAGTCACACAATTCCCGTCTCCGGGCTTCGGTTGCAACCTGTTCACCGCGCTGGTGTTCTCCGGCTCTGTAATCGGCGTCGGAGCGGCGCTGGTCGGGGCTGCGGCGATGATCATACCGTCGAAATAGGCGGAGGTCTGCGGTTTGACTGGTGACCGAAAAAGGCTCGTACACTTGATATTTTTCGTGATTTTCCTGGTTTGCGCTTTCGCGTCGCTGGTTATTTGGTTCGTTACAAGAGACTTGGGACTATCCGGAATAATTGCAACCGCAGCGGCGTTTGCGGCTACCACCAGCGCATTTGTCGACCGGTTATTCCCAGACGCTGAGTGAAGCCTATGATTGCCCGATCCACGCAGAACGGGGAGACCGATTGGCCTCCCCGTTATCGTTTTACGACGCTAACCGGGTTTGCCCGGAATGGCGACGGACGGCTCATCGGGAATTAATCGTCGTCCATCTCGGGCATCAGCACGAACTCGGGGTAGGACTCCATGCCGAGCTCCGCCGCGTCCTGGCCGATGCGCTCGGTGCCTTCCGTGACGCGCAGGCCGATGGTCTTGGAGATGGCAAACCATACCACCCAGGAAAGGCCGAAAACGAACACGCCCACCGATGCTATCCCCGCCAGCTGCACCAGGATGTTGCCGCCGGATGCGATGCACACTGCTATGGTTCCCCAGACGCCAGCGAACAGATGGACCGGTACGGCGCCCACCACGTCGTCCACCTTCACGACCTCCAGCAGCTTGATGCCGGCCGTGCAGATCACCGCGCCGATGATGCCGATCAGCACCGCCCAGATGTGAGTCACGAAGTCCGGGCCGGCGGTGATGGAGACCAGCCCGGCCAGCCCGCCGTTCAGGCCGACCATCAGGTCGATCCGTCCGAAGAACAGACGGGAGACGGACAGTGCGGTTATCACTCCGGCGGCGGCGGCCAGGTTGGTGTTGATCAGCACGACGCTCATCGCCACGGCGTCGGCGGCCGTTCCCAACGCCAGCTGAGACCCACCGTTGAAGCCGAACCAGCCCAACCACAGGATGAACACGCCCAGGGTCACCAGCACCACGTTGGATGGCGGCGTGGCCCGAACCGAGCCGTCGTTCCGGAATTTCCCCAGCCTCGGCCCCACCACCAGGATGCCGGCCAGGGCCGCCCAACCCCCGGTGCTGTGCACGATGGTCGATCCGGCAAAGTCCTGGAACCCCATCGTGTACAGCCAGCCCTCACCCCAGGTCCAGGCGCCCACGATCGGGTAAATGAACGCGGTGATCAGGAGGGTGAACAGGAAGAAACTCCACATCTTCACGCGCTCGGCCATTGCCCCGGAAATGATGGAGGCAGTGGTGGCAACGAAGACCATCTGGAAGAACCAGTCGGACATGACCGAGTGACTGTTGTCGATCACCGCCGCCAGCGCAGACTCGTCCCCGCCCAGCAGGGCGATTTCGTCGGCGGACGGCCCGTACAACGGCCACACCACGGTGCCGATGACCTTCTGCACGTTGTTGTACATCAGGTTGTAGCCGATGAAGAAAAAGGCCAGCCCGGCAATTGAGTAGATGCCGATATTCTTCAGGCAGATCATGGAGGCGTTCTTGGTGCGCACCGAGCCGGCTTCCAGCATGGTGAACCCGGCGCACATCCACATCACCAGCGCGCCCCAGATCAGGAACGCAAACGTATTCAGGACGAACTGCGTTTCGTCGTTGACGCCCGACGCGTGCGCGGCGTGGGGCCAGGCGACGAACGCCAGAGCGGGCAGGATGAGCGCTGCCGCAATCGCAATCAGACGGTATCTCGAGTGAGGAAGTACAGAAATCAGTCGCATCTTTATGCTCCGTTTTCGAGCGCCAAGCTCGCCGCGTTCCATCGACAGGCTGCCGGTTATGAAGTGCAGCTCCGATCTGGCGTATCGGCCCACCCGCTTCGTATGGCACGAGTGAGCCTGCTCCCGATGCCGGGAGAAAGTTGCGTGCTATGAGCGCTGCGTCCCGAGCAAGGGGACGCGGCTTACGGTTCCAATCGTATGGGGTCCCCGACCTTGATATCCCCGCCTTGCAGAACGACGGTGAGGATGCCACGCTTGCCGAATATCTCCGATTGCAAGCCTGGAATTAGAGCGTCCATCTTTTGGCACGGCTCACAATCGCCGGTCACCTCCAGGGTGACGTGACTATCCTCGTCCCCGATGAAAAAGACGTGGCCTTGTCGCGCTGTCGAAAGGTCCATGCCGGTTACCGTGATGTTTTCCTTTATCTGGCCCGGCTCCAGTCCGTAGTGGTCGAGGGTTTCTTTGTCCATGACCAGGACTTGCCGGAGATTTCGCGGGTTGCGGCTCCGGTCGCCCTCCAACCCTTCGGCCGAAACGGCCCGAGCCTCTTCCACCGGGTCCGACGGGGTGCCCTTCACGCGGGCGATGTGCAGGTTGACTATGGTGCCGGATTGCATGGTGTGGCTCCTCGTTATCAGGCCGGGCCCGGCCCTCGTATCTGCGGCTGGTTGACAGACCGGATTTTAGGATATGCCCGGCTAGTTGGCAAACGGCGTTTTGCCGCATGTCCGAACCATTGGGTAGAATGCACGTCAATCCGTTCGCCCCGGCGTTTTCCGGGGCGCAGTGAGGCGTTTGATATGGCTTACGAGTTCATCAAGACCGAAGTCGTGGACGGCGTGCTGGTGATGACCATGCACGACCCGCCCACGCGCAACGCGCTGGGTCCCGATATGGCCGCCGAGATGTTCGAGCGGCTGGACGAGTTCGAAAACAACCCGGAAGAGCGGGTGCTGGTGCTCACCGGCACGGAGCCGTCCTTCTGCTCCGGGGCCAACGTGCGCGGTTTCCGCCAGCGCATCGCAGAGCGCGAAGGGGAGGCGGAGCCGGAACCCCTGACCTGGGGCAAGATGGAGTACATGAAAGGGCGGCGGCGCAATCCCGAAGGCGGCCCCCGGGTCAACTTCGTTCCGTTGCGCATCCACGACCTACAGAAGCCGTCCATCGCGGTGGTCAACGGCCCGGCGGCCGGGGTCGGCTGCGGCCTCGCCCTGTCCTGCGACATCCGGGTTGTCGGCGACAGCGGGCGTTTATCCGAGCGGTTCGTGCTCAACGGGCTGATACCCGGCGACGGCAGCTGCTGGCAGTTGCCCAAGCTGATCGGCACCAGCAACACCCTCCTGCTCCAGTACACCGGAGACTGGATGGGCGGTGAAGATGCCGTGCGCATCGGCCTGGCCAGCAAATGCTTCCCCGACGACCAGTTAATGGAAGGGGCCATGGAACTGGCGACGCGCATCGCCAAGGGCCCTACCGTCGCCCATTCACTGACCAAGTACCTGGTGCACGAGAGCATGGACCTCACCTTCCAGGAGGCGCTGGAGCTGGCTTCCGCAGCCCAGGAGCACGTCCGCCGCACCGAGGATCACAAGATCGCCGTGCAATGGTTCCTGGACAAGAACCGGGGTATGCCTCCGTTCGTGGGGCGCTGATCCATCGGGCGACTTTGCCGCCCAAACGCGAAAAATCGCGTTATTGCCCTTGACGACTAGGGCGGCAAGGGATATAGTGTCCTCCCACTGACCGAGATGCGGGTGCTCTCCAGCGAGGGTACCGGCCACCGGCGGGAACGTCGTAGAGGCGGCATCCGGTTGGTGACCTTAACAACTGAATAGGAAATTTGAACTGTAAGAACCGAGTCTTAGGAATTTGAAGTTCCTAGCGTGGGTCAAATTTTAAAGGGCTTACGGTGGATGCCTTGGGACCAAGGGCCGAAGAAGGACGCGGTAAGGCTGCGAAAAGCCTCGATGAGCCGTCTAACAGGCGTAGTCGGGGATCTCCGAATTGGGTAACCTGTTCCGGCGTTGAGTCGGTCCACCCGCATTGCGGGAGGTAAGTGGGGGAACTGAAACATCTAAGTACCCCGAGGAAAAGAAATCAACCGAGATTCCCTTAGTAGTGGCGAACGAACGGGGAACAGCCCAAACCGCAACGACCTAACGGCATGAGGGCCTATGTCGTTGCGGGGTTACAGGACGCCTCTGGGGCCGCCTCATCAGGCTCCGGGGAGTTATAAATTTCATCTCTAGCCGAAGGACCCTGGGAAGGGCCGCCATAGACGGTGACAGCCCGGTAGGCGAAAGGGATGGAACTCCCGAGGCTGATCCTAAGTACCATGGGGCACGTGAAACCCTGTGGGAAGTTGGGGGGACCACCCTCCAAGGCTAAATACCCTTGGTCACCGATAGCGCACCAGTACCGTGAGGGAAAGGTGAAAAGAACCCCTGGCGGGGAGTGAAATAGACCTGAAACCGTAA
>DAOULH010000056.1:0-53904 GCA_034420475.1 Dehalococcoidia bacterium | reverse complement strand
TGCGGTTGCGGGCGGAGGATGGCCGCCTGGGCTGGCATGACCCGGCCACCGGAGAGCACATCCCAACCTTTCACTCGGAAAGGGCACGGGCCGATGAGCAAACTGCCCGGGCCGATGAGCAAACTGCCCGGGCCAACACCGCCGAAGCACGGGCCGAAGCCGAGCGCGTCGCCCGCATCAGCGCCGAAGCACGGGCGGAGGAACTGGCCGCGGAGCTGCGCCGGCTGCGCGACGGCCGGTAGCCTCGACGCCTTGCCGACGAGGATACCCGCCAACTCCGAACTATTCTGCTCAAACTGTTACTTTCGACCGGGGCAGGGCAAGTGGTACGATATTAGCGCAATGCAAACGCGAACCGCTGTTCCCCTCCCGTCCGCGCCGCTGCCGGGCACTCTCGCGGACCTGATCCTGCCCGAATCTGCCGGCGCGCGCCGTATCGCCAGGGACGTAGCCCTGATCATTGCCGGCAGCCTGGTGGTGGCCCTGTTCGCGCAGATCAAGATTCCGCTGGGGTTCACTCCGGTGCCCATCACCGGGCAGACCTTCGCCGTGCTGCTGGTGGGCGCGATGCTGGGGGGCTGGCGCGGCGGCTTGGCGCTGGCGCTCTACGCGATTGAGGGAGCGTTTCTGCCCTTCTTCGCCGGCGGCGCTGGTGGGCTGGCTGTGCCAACGGGGATGGAACCGGCGTCCCTGGATACTGGCGGCGATGCTGCTGGGCAATGCCGTACTCTACGTGCCCGGCCTGATCCAGCTGAACCTGTTCCTGCCGGCCAACGTGGCGGAGGCCTGGGGCTGCGCCAACGTGTGGCAGTGCGGCCTGCTGCCCTTCGTCGCCGGCGACCTGGCGAAACTCATCGTGGCGAGCCTGGCGGTGCCGGCGGGATGGGCGCTGCTGGACCGCTTCACGGCTAAACCCGACCACGGCGCGGAGTAACCGCAGGAACCTATGGACATCTACTGGCTGGGACACGCCTGCTTCAGGTTGCGGTCCGCTAACGCGGGCCTGTCGATCATCACCGATCCCTATGCCTCCGGCGTGGGCGGACTGGGGGTGCAGATCGACCCGAGGCAGGTGGTCGATGCGGTGGGGGTCACCGTGAGCCACGACGACCCCATGCACAACAGCGCGGGCGAGGTTGACGGCCAGCCGCGGGTGTTCGACACGCCCGGCGAGTACGAGTTCCAGGGGATCACCATCCGGGCGGTGATGACTCCGCTGGCCGAGGGCACGCCCCGCAGCCAGCGCAACGTGGCCTTCGCCATCGCGCTGGACGGCATCAACGTGTGCCACCTGGGGAACATCACCCAGCCGCTCACCGCGCAGCAGATCGACCTCATCGGGCCGGCCGAAGTGGTGCTGGCGCCGGCCGGCGGCTCCGACCACAACCTGTTGTCGTACCGGGCCATCAACCAGACGGCACAGCAGCTGGACGCGCGCTGGCTCATTCCCATGCACTACCGGGCGGAACGGGAGCCGTCAGCGGTGGAGCCCGAGGGGCCGGAGGCGTTCCTGCGGGAGATGGGCGTGGCCGAGGGAAGTTTGCAGGCCCAGGGCCGGATGCAGGTCACGCGCAACAACCTGCCGCCCTCGTTGCAGGTGGGGCTGATGGCGCCGCAGTTCCGGAGGCAGTAGGGCCTGCGGGGGTTCTCGGTAGCGTATGGCCGCTGCGGGGGACGGGGAGGCGCACTCGTCGCCGCGGGAGCGGGACCGCCGCATCGCTACGCTCTTCGCGATGACAAACCGGGCACCCGGTGGCGACGGGAACGGAATGCGGGAGCGGCTGCGGCGACGGTGCCACGAGAAAACCCGCGCGCCGGGGAGCCTGGAGACCGGCCTGCCAAATCCACATTCGTCGCGTACAGGAACAATCTCACCCGCACAGCGACCGAGTGCGAGGTCGTGAGCGCTCCAAAGGGCACATCCAAACCATCATTGCGCCTTTGCCAAGCACGCTCCTATGCCGGCACGGACAACATGTTGTGCCACTTCCCCATCCCCCATCCTCACGGGCCGTGCCTGCGTTTCCCCCAACACACCACCCGGTGACCCGTCGTCACCCCACAGGCGTGGTGCAGCCCAGCACTCACTGAAAGAAACTTAATGTTCGGGGGGACTGGACTGCCCGCTGCTGTCTTTGCCCCAACACTCGACCTTTCCTTCAGGTCTGACCCCGCAGGCGTACCCACTCCCACCAACGCTCACAGCCGTGAATACCCCAGGAGGGTGATCTAAGAAACCCTCCCCAGGCTCACCCCAGCATTCAAGCTGACCGCTAGGACGCAACCCACAGGCTCCCCGAAACGAAGTGCTCACCGCTCGAAACGTCCCTGACGGAACCGACGCCCAATCCTCGCTCGCCTGATCCCCCCAGCATGCCAGCGCACCGTCCTCTCCCAAAGCACACGCGTACCCGTTTGAATTCGACAGTGATACAAAGACACCCCCCGGTTCCTTCGACAGTTTGCCAAGAGACCGCCCCCAGCACTTGAGTTGCCCGTCCAGTTGTATCCCACATGTTGTGTCAGCAGTCGTGTCAAACGCCTTGAACCTCTTGAAGCGTTTGCTGCCGCCGTCCACGCGGCCCCAGCACTTCAGGCGGCCGTCGTCCCGGAGTGCACAACTCCCATACCACCCGGAGCTGACCGACAAGTAGGTACCCTCTCTGGGCGCATCAAGTTGCCCCTTCGCTTGGGAAGCCTCATCCCTGCCCCAACACCGAAGTGAGCCCTCCTGCCTAAGCCCGCACGTGAACTCCGAGCCGGCGCTCACCGCCTGATACCGCTCTTTGTGTCTCACCGGCGCCTCTTCAGTGCCGCAGGCGGCCAGCAGCCAGCAGGTCGCCAATAGCAGGCTGAGCAAGCCAATACAGCGCACTACAGAGAGATTCAAAGCAACTTGCGTGGTCATGGCCGTCCTCCACAATCAACTCGACGAAAATTACAACAGCGAAAGGATCAGAGGTGCGAGAAACCCTTGCAGCAGCAACGTAAGCATACCGACGGTGGCGAAAAGAAAGGCATGACGTCGCCGCTGCGAAGCTGCACATCTCCGGTCACCGTTCCCGTTGAGGCTGAACGCCAGATGACCAAGACGACTATGCCAATCAAGTTGACAACCGGTACCGCGAACAGCCAACCGCTGTTGGGTCCGATTCCCGGACCGGCCGCCATCATGCCTCCGCCGATGACCGGGCCCACCAGCCAAGCCACCAGCAACCACCTGAACGCGAGATTGTACATCCGTATGGGCGGCGGACGGCCGTTGACTTGGTAGAGACAGTAGAACCAAGGCGCGAACCCGGCAATCCAATACCACCCTCCGGTCCAAGCGTACCTGCCGCCGGCAAGACCCCGCTTCGACACCCATCGCCGGCAGACGAGAGCCCCAATGGGCGACGTAGCCAGCACTGTGCAGGATACGTAGCAGCCCAAAGTCCAGACGAACAAACCAGTCGCCATTATCCAGAACGAAACCATGCCGCCCCCTGAAGCCGACCGCAGTGTAAATCGCCACAACGACAAGCGCCATCGCGCACGATATCGCATTCCCGGCTGCCCCGACCGAGTCGATCTCCCTCGTCCCGATTTCTCCCGGAAAACGAGGAGCGCCGGGCTATTGGCGGGAACGGAACACGGCGGCGCACTGTGTATAATGTCGCCAAACGGGAGGTGACGTTATGCCAGCTGAGTTGATGGGCCCTTATACCGCGCTCCGCAGTGAATTCGGCGTGCCGGTCAGGATGCGGGACGGCGTCACCCTCTACGCCGACGTGTACCGTCCCGACGTGGCAGACCCGATGCCCGTGCTGCTGCAGCGCACCCCCTACGACAAGTTCCAGGGGGTGGGCGGCGGCCTGGACGTGATGCGGGCCGTGTCCCACGGGTACGCGGTGGTGATCCAGGACACGCGAGGCCGCTACGCCTCGGAGGGCGAGTTCTACCCGTTCCTGGACGAACCCAACGACGGCTACGACACCGTGGCCTGGTGCGCCGATCAGCCCTGGAGCACGGGCAAGGTGGGCATGTTCGGCCGGTCCTACGTTGGAGCGACCCAATGGCTGTGCGCCATCACCAACCCGCCGGCGCTGACCTGCATCGCGCCCGGCATTACCGCGTCGGACTACTACGAGGGCTGGACCTACCAGGGCGGCGCGCTGGCCTGGGGCTTTGCCCTGTCGTGGACCATGCGACAGCTGACCATGGCCAACATGGGCGCGATCAGCAGCCGCCACGACATCCCCGACGGCACCCGGGAGGGACTGCTGGCGGCGTTCAATGAGCTGGATTGCGCCTTCCGGCACCAGCCCATCGTGGATCTGCCCCATCTCAAGGAGCCGCTGGCCGGTTACTTCTACGACTGGATCAAGCACTCCAGCAGCGATGAGTACTGGAAGCGCTGGCGGATCTCGGACCATTATCCGCACATCACCACGCCGGCGTTGCACATCGGCGGCTGGCACGACATCTTCCTGCTGGGCACGCTGCGGAACTTCGTGGGGATGCGCCAGCAGGCGGAGGATGCGACGGCGCGAGACGGGCAGCGGCTGATCGTGGGCCCGTGGCACCACGGCCCGTTCGGCGAGACCTCCGGCGACTTCTTCTTCGGGCTGGGCGCGGCCGGGCCGGCCATCGACACCGACGGCATCCAGCTGCGGTGGTTCGACCACTGGCTGAAGGGCGAGGAGAACGGGGCCAACGACGGCGCGCCGGTGCGCATCTTCGTCATGGGCGACAACCAGTGGCGCAACGAGCAGGAATGGCCGCTGGCGCGGACGCAGTACACTGACTATTACCTGCACAGCGGCGGGCGGGCCAACACGTCGTCGGGCGACGGCGGGCTCTCGGTGGACGCCCCGGGCGACGAGGCGGCCGACGTGTTCCTGTACGATCCCAGGGACCCGGTGCCGACGCGGGGCGGGCCGCTCTGCTGCGGGCCATCCTTCGTGCCGGGCGGAGCCTACGACCAGCAGTTCATCGAGAACCGCAACGACGTGCTGTGCTACACCACGCCAGCGCTGTCGGAGGACCTGGAGGTGACGGGTCCGTTGACGGTGACGCTGTTCGCCTCGACCTCCGGCCACGATACCGACTTCACCGCCAAGCTGGTGGACGTGGAGCCGTGCGGCGCGGCCCGGGCCTTGGTCGATGGGATCATGCGGGGCCGTTACCGCAAAGGGACTGACTCCGCGACGCCGATCACGCCGGGCGCGGTGGAGGAGTACACCATCGACCTGGTGGCGACCAGCAACGTGTTCAAGGCCGGGCATCGGGTCCGCCTAGAGATCAGCAGCAGCAACTTCCCCCGGTTCGACCGGAATTTCAACATCGCCGGCGACCCCTGGGCGGCCACGGAGTGCGTGCCGGCGGTCCAGACCATCATGCACAACGAACAGTACCCGTCGCGGGTGCGGCTGCCCGTCATCCCGGCCTCGTAACTCCGGCCCCGTAATTCCGGACGATCAATGGCGCGATACGGTTGCCTGGTGCTGGCGGTAGTGGTCGCCATGGCGCTGCTGATCTTCATCGTGTTCCTGTGGTCGGGCTGGCTGAACCGGCCGGTGGGGCACACGCCGGCGGCGGTCTCCGTTGCCCATGACGCGCCCGATGCAGCGCCGGCGAACGGAGCACCTGTTGCGTGGAATACGCATGGTTGCTAGAATGGTAAGACCGTACCGGCGTGGTGTAGTGGTAACGCATCGGTCTCCAAAACCGAAAACGAGGGTTCGATTCCTTCCGCCGGTGCCAACGCATCCCTACCTTGAGTAGGGATTTTGTTTGCCGATGCCGTGCTTAATTCCGGCCGGTTTCCCACGATACGATGTTCGGAACTGAAGGCTGCGCTCCCTCGATTTGCCAGACACCGTTGACTTCGCGCAAGGCGTCTGGCAGCACGTGATCCAACCGGGTCATGGCGTCGGCGCCGGGGGTGACGAACAGCCAGCGAGCGACGGCTTCCCGGGCTGCCTCGACGCTGTCGAACGTCCGCGGCGGCTGTTGGTCCAGCTCGGTCACCTCGGGGTGGATGCCCAATTCCTCCAGCACGGGCAGGAAATGGGGCAGCGACGGCAGCGCGTGCCGCTTTTCGCCGTGGACCTGCTCCCACAGGCCGTACACCTGCGACAGTGGCGACGCCTGGAATACGACCGCCATGACCAGGCGGCGGGCGTGGCTGTCCATCTTGCGGACGAAGGCCCCAATGTCCTCAATGACGTAAACCACGTGGCTGCACAGGGCTGCGTCGGCGGGTTCGACGTCCGCATCCAGCCAGCCGGACTCAACAATCGAAACGTTCTTGATGTCATACTCGTCGGCGGTTTCACGCAGCACGGCGCACATGCTGGGCGACGGCTCCACGGCGGTGACGGCGCCGCAGGTGAGCGCCAGGGGCAGGGCCAGTCGTCCGCCGCCGGCGCCGATGTCCAGCAGGGTCTCGCCGGGCAGCAGGCGCGAGCGGAGCGCCTCGACCGTCCGGTCGTCGGTGCGGTGAGGGTCGGCCTTGAACTGCGCGGCAAATTGGTTCCAGGTGTCGGTGGGCCGCACGCCGCGCATACGGTCGGACTGGGCATGCTCCACCCGCACCATCTCGCCCCAGGTTTCGATTGCGCTCATGTAGTTTCTCCAAAGTTGAAGATGCGGTTGTGCTCGCCGGTAAATCAGACCGGATTATATGCTTTGACAAGGCAAAACATATCCCAACCGGGTGAGCGGCGTAGTATCTTGGAAATGTGGCAGCTATAGCGACAGTTCTTGCGTTCCTGCTTTTGGCGCTGGCCGTCGGCTGCCAGAGCACCCCGGCCGCCCAAGCGCCGACGCCTCCGACCGCTGCTCCAACACCCGAGCCGACGGCATTGCTGCTGGAACCACCACCCACGGTCGCGCCGTCTCCGTCGCCCCACACAGCCCGCGCATCTCCGATGCTCCCGCCGCCAACCTCGCCACTGCCTACTGACGCGCCGCCTCTGGATACGTTGCGGCTGGAACTTCTGCCCACCCACCGCGAGTTCCAGGAGCCCACCAACCTGGTCCAGGCGCACAACGGCCGGATGCTGGTAACCGAACAGAACGGCAGGATCTGGGCGTTCGACCCGGCGGGTTCGGAAGTACCGGCCGCTACGGAGTTCCTGGACATCACCGACCGGGTCAGCAGCAGCCGCTCCGAAGAGGGGCTGCTGGGGCTGGCCTTGGACCCGGCCGACGAACAACGCCTGTACGTTTACTACTCCGCGGCCAACCCCCGCCGCTCGGTGGTCTCCCGCTTCGCGCTTGCTGCCGATCAATCGCGTGTCGATCCGGACAGTGAATTGGTGATCCTGGAGGTGGAACAGCCCTACCCCAACCACAACGGCGGGCAGATCGCCTTCGGGCCCGACGGCTACCTGTACATCGGGCTGGGCGACGGCGGGTCTGCCGGCGATCCGCTGGGCAGCGGACAGGACACGTCCACGCTGCTGGGGGCCATCCTGCGCATCGACGTTTCCCAGGCCAAGCCGGCGCGTCTCTATGCCATCCCGTCGGATAACCCCTTCGCGTCCGGTGGCGGACGGGGCGAGATCTGGGCCTACGGCCTGCGCAACCCGTGGCGGTTCAGTTTCGACCGCGAAACCGGCGAGCTTTGGACCGGGGACGTGGGACAGAACCGCTGGGAGGAGATCGACCTAATTCAGCGGGGCGGCAACTACGGATGGAACCTGCTGGAGGGCAACCATTGCTTCAGCGTCAGGGACTGCGACCGCACGGGCACGATTCCGCCGGTGTGGGAGTACTCGCTGGACGGTCAGCCCTGCTCGGTGATCGGGGGCTACGTGTACCGTGGCCCTGCCATCCCGTGGCTGCGGGGCGCCTACGTGTACGGCGACTTCTGCTCCGGAGAGGTCTTCGGGCTGCGCTACGCAGGTGGGGCAGTGGTGGAGCACCAACGGCTCACCAACACGCGCTTGCTCGTCATGTCCTTCGCCGAGGACAACGACGGAGAACTGTACCTGCTCTCGCAGAAATCCGGCATCTATCGTCTGGCCGACTAACTGTCATAGGAGTTACGCACTTGAAATTACAAACCCGTCATTCCTGCGCAAGCAGGAATCCATCGACTTCATGGTGAACGAATCTGGAACACGGTTAACGATTTCGGCCACTGGATTCCCGCTTTCGCGGGAATGACGAATGCAAAAGCTTCCAACTGCGTAAGTCCTATGTCATTGTGAGCGCAGCGCGGCAATCTCGTTGCTGGAAGGGCGATTCTTCAGGCAACGAGATCGCCGCGTCGCTACGCTCCTCACGATGACACAATGGTTGCGCGAGAGAGGCAGCGCGGGCCTGGCCAATCAAGAGACGTGAGGAAGAACCTCCTCAGTAAAGTGGGCCATCTGCCCCATCTGGTCGGGCGAGGCGAACCTGACGATGAAGTAGTCGGCGCCGCTGGCTTGGTACGCTTTGATGGCGTCGATGCACTTCTGGGGCGGACCGAAGACGCAGAGCAACTGCTTGCTGATGATGTCGTAGGGCACGCTGTAGTAGGCCTGCATGAACCGGTCGCCCTCGGCCAGGGCGGTGTCGGTGTCGTCCTTGAGATTGACAGAGATGTAGAGGCAGCGGCCGATGGTCGATGGGTCGCGGCCAAATTCCCCGGCGCACTGTTCGATGCGCTCCCAGCACTGGTCGAACAGCTCGGTGGACGGGACATTGGTGATCCACGCATCGCCCAGCTCGGCGACGCGGGACAGGCCGCGGCGGACCCAGTTGCTGGAAATCCAGAGTGGTATCGAAGATTGGACGGGGCCGGGTTCCAGCGTGACGTCCCGGAGGGGATAGAACTCGCCGTCGGAGGTGACCGCCTCGCCGGTCCACAGCGCCCGCATGACGCGGATGCTTTCTTCCATGCGGGGAGCGCGTTCCGCTATCGGCACGCCCACCGCGCTATGCTCGTCGATGAACATCTGGTTGTTGCCGCGGCCGGCGCCCAGGCCCAGGATCGTGCGCCCGGCGGAGATGTTGTCGATGGTGGCCGCAGAGTGGGCGAGGTGCACGGGATGGCGCAGGGCGTTGAGCAGGACGGCGGTGCCGACCTTCACCCGGTTGGTGCGGGCGGCGATGGCGGCCATGGCCGTCAGCGGCTCCATGCGTGGCTTGGAGGTGATGCTGTCGCCGACCCAGACAGAGTCATAGCCGATGCGCTCGGCGGATTCGGCCATCTGCCAGGTCAGTTCCACCCTGGGCCCGTCGGTGCCGGCGTAAACCAGCACGCCCCGCGTGGGCAGCAGGACTCCGAAGTTGTTGACGACTGACATTGCATCCACCTCAATCCGGCCTTGTGCCTGGTTCCGGCTCAGGCTCTTTCGTGGCAATTATACTTGCTCGAGATTTCTGACGGTTCGCGTCGCCCCAAGGGTCACCAACCTTGCAGGAAGTTGAGCACGTGGGCGGTGTACTCCTCGGGTTTCTCGAAGGGCACCCAGTGGCCGCAGTTATTGAGGACGACCAGGCGGGAGTCGATCAGGTTGTTCAGGGCGGCGATGCCGATTTCGAAGACGCACATGCGGTCGTAGCGTCCCCAGATGATCAGGCTCGGCGCGGTGATGTTGGGCAGGTCCACGCCGTGGTCGTAGGGTACGCTGACGGATTTGGCGTCGGCCTCGATGTGGTCGGGATTGCCGGTGTAATGGTTGTAGATGTAGTCCACCAACTCGTCGGTCACCAGGGCGTTGTCGTCGATGTGCGTTTGCAGGTAGCGGCGGACGTTGTCGCGGGTGGGGTTGTCGCGCGTCTCCCGCGTGATCAGGCTTCCCTCCGACGGGCGGTTGCCCATGAGGTACAGGTCGCCGCCGGTGCGGATGTGGCAGGCGCCGAAGACCAGCTTGTTGACCCGGCGGGGCTCCTTCATCGCCAGCACCATGGCGGACTGCCCGCCCTGGGAGTTGCCGACCAGGTGCGCCTTCTCGATGCCCAGCGCGTCCATCAACCCCAGGGCGGTGCGGGCCTGGAGGTTGTGCAGCGGCTCGTGGTACACCACCGGCCCGGTGCGCCCGAAGTTGGGCAGATCCATGACGATGCAGCGGTAACGTTCGGCGAACGCCGGCAGCACCTTGTGAAAGGTGATCCAGCCGGTGGTGCCGATGCCGTAGGAATGCAGCATGACCACGGGCTCTCCCTCGCCCACGTCGTGATAGTGCACGGGCAGGTCGCCCACCATGATGGTGCGGCTGGTGGATGCTTCGGTGAAAGAGGTTGCAGCCATTGACTAATCCTCCGCCATACTGTCATTGCGAGGCGCTTGCACCGTGGCAATCCCGTTGGCGTAGCGGCGGCCCCGGCTCCAACGAGATTGCCACGCTTCGCTCGCAATGACAAAGTGGGTCAGCATGACAAAGTGGGTCAGCACGAGTTTATCGCACGGATGGACAGGATGCACCGGATGGATGATACTGTCGATGAAACCCTGAATTGACCGCAGCGGGGGTATCCGATGGTTGCTGCTGGCCGCAAGCACCAGATAATCGATCTCGAGACCGGGCAACTGGACCGGCGGATCTTCGTTGACCCGGACATCTACGCCGAGGAGCAGGAGAAGGTGTTCGGGCGGGCCTGGCTGATGATCGGCCACGAGTCGCTGGTGCCCAACACCAACGACTTTTTCCACACCTACATGGGCGAGGAGCCGGTCATACTGTGCCGCGACGGGCGCGGCAACCTGCGCGCCTACCTGAACATGTGCCGGCACCGGGGCAACCGCATCGTGCGCACCGACGTGGGCAACACCCGCAACTTCGCCTGCGCCTACCACGGCTGGACGTACTCCAACGAGGGCGCGCTGGAGTACGTGCCGGGGGACGAGGAAGCCTACTACGGCGCGCTGGACCGCGACTGCTTGGGCCTCATCGAGGCTCGGGTGGACACCTACGCGGGGATCGTGTTCGCCACCTGGGACCACGGCGCGCCGAGCCTGGACGACTACCTGGGCGACGCGCGGTGGCTGTTGGATGTCGCGTTCAACCGGCTGGACAACGGCACCGAGGCCATCGGCCCCATCAAGTGGATCGAGCCGCTGAACTGGAAGACGGCGGTGGACAACTGCTCGGACAACTACCACGTGCCCACCACACATTTGTCCACCATCATCGTGCAGGGGCGGCACCGGGGCATCCCCCGCCTGACCCACGAGCAGCAGTTCCAGTCGGAGAACAAGCACCTGTTCGTCAACGGCCACTCCCTGACCATGCGGTTCCTGGAGCGGGCCGACCAGGTCCGGCAGACCCACGGCGTCACCGCCGAGAACCGGGAGGCATTTGAGGAATACTACCGCGCCACCCTGCCCGAGGCGGAGCGGCGGCTGGGCAGCCTGCGCACCCGGCTGCACCTGGGCAACCACAGCCTGTTCCCCAACGGCGTGCTGGGGCTGCGTCTGGCCCATCCGCGCGGCCCGCTGGAAACCGAGTTCTGGCACTTCGTGGTGCTGGAGAAGGATATGCCGGACGAGCTGAAGACGGCCCTGCGCCGGGGCAGCGCCAACTACAACGGCGTCAACGGCATCTTCGAGCAGGACGACATGGACAACTGGCGCGGCGTCACCGAATCGGCGCTGACGCGGATGGGCCGCAAGTACACCCAAGACCTCTCCATGGGCGTGGGCCACGACCGCCCGCATCCCGATTACCCCGGCGTGGTGGCGGACCGCTACACCTCGGAAAGCAACCAGCGTCTCTTCTACCGACGCTGGGAGCAGTTCATGAACGCCGACAACTGGGAGGACATTCCCCTGGAGCCGAAGGCGATGGACTACGAAGGGACGGCCACGCTGCGGGGATAGAGACGCTATGGCTACCGAAACGCAGACCACCCCCGCCGCACGGATGGAGCTGTGGCACGAGCTGATGGAGTTCTACATCCGGGAGGCGTGGCTGCTGGACGAGCGGCGCTTCCGGGAGTGGCTGGACCTGTTCACCGAGGACGTGTTCTATTTCATGCCGCGCCGGCTGAACGTACACCGGCACGAAACTGACCGGGAGTTGACGCCGGTGGGCGACCTGGCGATCTTCGAGGACGACAAAACGTACCTGCGGATGCGGGTGGACCGTCTGGAAACGGGGATGGCCTGGGGCGAGGACCCGCCGTCGCGCACGCGGCACCTGGTGGGCAACCTGGTGGCGGATCTGCAACCCGACGGCGAGGTGCGCGCCAAAACGGCGTTCATCCTGTACCGGTCGCATCACGAGACCGAGGAGAACGTTTTCGCCGGGTACCGGGAGGACGTGCTGCGTCCCGTGGACGAGGACTGGAAGATCGCCCGGCGGACCATCGTGCTGGACAGCAACGTGATCCTGGCGAAGAACCTGAGCGTCTTTTTCTAGCGCACCGTCCCAACGGTGCGTTCCTAATCTGTCATCGCGAGGAGCACAGCGACGCGGCGATCTCGTTGAGCCGGCGGCGGCGCAACCAGCGACGAGATTGCCGCGCTTCGCTCGCAATGACAGCTTTGTCGTGGTGTACCTACGCCAGGCGGCATTTCGCCTTGACCGCCGGTTGGCCCGTGCTGTACTTTGCCGCTATCAGACCGGAAGCGGGTCTTGAGCGCGCTTTTTCGGCGCGTATGCTTCCGGAGACGCATGAGGTACATAAATGGATTTCGGAATCAACGCAAACTTCAACATCGGCGGCCACCCCACCCACGCGGACGCATTTCAGGAAGCCTTCGAGGAGATCGACCTGGCTGAGGAGTTGGGGCTGGATACCGTCTGGTTGGGCGAGATGCACTTCAACCCCAACCGCTCCGTGCTGTCGGCGCCCATCATCGTCGCCACCTCCATTGCCACGCGAACCAAGCGGCTGCGGACGGGGATGGCGGTGCAGGTACTTCCGCTGATCCATCCGCTCCGCATCGCTGAGGAAACGGCCACCGTGGACCAACTCAGCGAAGGACGCTTCGAGCTGGGCGTGGGACGCAGCGGCAACGTGCGCGCCTACGACATCATGGGCATCGACTACGGCGAGAGCAAGGAGCGGTTCCAGGAGGCGCTGGACATCATCCTGCAGGCGTGGTCCGGCGAGACCTTCTCCTACGAGGGGAAGTACAACACGATCACCAACGCCACCCTTTCGCCGGTCCCTTACCAGAAACCGCACCCCAAGATCCGCATCGCGGCCAGCAGCGAGGACAGCTTTGGTCGGATCGGCCGGCTGGGACAACCCATTTTCCTGGGCCTGCGGACCATGGACGTGGAAGAGTTGAAGACCAACCTGCAGGAATACAAGGACGAATGGCGGGCTGCCGGCCACCCGGGCGACGGCGGAGACATCAACGTGCGGGTTCCCGTATACATCGCCCCCAGCGAGGCCGAGGCGATTGAAGAACCCCGGGACAGCATCGAAGCATTCTTCCGGCGGCAGCGGGAACTGTTCGAGTACTCCCTAGGACGGGCCGGCGTGGAAGCGTCAGAGAAACGGCAGGCGCGCTACGAGAAGCTGGCCAACTCCACTTATGAGGACTTGCTGGAGACCCGGGTCGTTTTCGGCAGCCCGGAGCAGGTCGTCGATCGCTTGCACGAGTTCCAGGAAATGCTGGGCGTCTCCGGCGTGACCGCCGAGCTGAACCCTGGCGGTTTCCTGCCCAAGGAAGCGGTCCACCGCAGCCTGACGCTGCTGACCCAGGAGGTCATGCCGGAGTTTAAATGACCGCCCAGCCTTGACGTTGCCACATCCCAACGGTTTTTGACAGGAGGTGAAGGATCATGCCAGCGCGCACCGGACAGGAATACATCGCCGGCCTCCGAGACCGACCGCGGGAGGTGTGGATCGACGGCGAGAAGGTCAAGGACGTTACCACTCACCCCGGCCTGCGCAACGGGGTCAAGGGGGTAGCCGCGCTGTACGACATGCAGCACGACCCCACGCTGCGGGAGGAGATGACCTTTGCCTCCCCCAGCACCGGGGACCCGGTGGGCTTGTCCTTCCAGATCCCGCGCACCGAGGAAGACCTGATTCGCAAGCGGGAGATGATGTCACACTGGGCCTGGGCCAGTTGCGGCATGATGGGCCGCTCGCCCGACTTCATGAACTCCATCTTCACGGCGTGGGCCGGCTCGGCGGACTACTTCGCCCAGGACCGGCCGGAGTTCAAGCAGAACGTCCTCAACTACCACGAGTTCCTGCGCGAAAACGACGTCACCCTGACCCACGCCCTGGTCAACCTCCAGCGCAGCCGCACGCCGGCCGCCGCGGACAACCTGACCGAGGAGGTGGCGCTGACCGCCGTCAAGCAGACTGACGCCGGCCTGGTGGTGAGGGGCAGCCGCGTGCTGGCGACCCTGGGCCCGATTTCGGACGAGATTGCCATCTACCCCGTCGCCAGCCACCGCCTGGCCGACGACGACTGGAAGCACTCTTTCTCCTTCTCTATCCCGTGCGACACTCCCGGCGTCAAGTTCCTGTGCCGCCAGAGCCTGGACCAGGGCCGGTCGCATTTCGATCATCCGCTGGGGTCGCGCTTCGAGGAGATGGACACCGTGGTGTTCTTCGACGACGTGCTGGTGCCGTGGGAGCGGGTCTTCCTGCTGGGCGACGTGGAGCTGTGCAACAACTACGGCACGGGCACCATGTCCAATTCCCACACCGGCTACCAGGTGCTGAACCGCTGCGTGGTCAAGTCCGAGTTCGTCCTGGGACTGGCGGACCTGATCGTCGAGACGCTGGGCTCCGGGTCGATACCCCACGTGCAGGAGCAGGTGGCCGAGATCATCACCTACCGGGACATGCTGCGTGCCTGCGTGCGCGCCGCCGAGGCCGACGCCCGGCCCAACCAGTGGGGCATGATGTGCCCCGCCATGGGCCCCATCCAGGCCGGGCGCGCGCTGTTCGGCCGGACGCTGTACCCCCGCATGACCGAGATCATCCAGCTCCTGGGCACCAGCAGCCTGATGGCGCTGCCGGCCGAGGCGGACTTCACCGCCGGCATCGCCCCGGAGGTCAACCACTACCTCGCCACCGATTCCACCAGCGCGTGGGACCGGTCCAAGCTGTTCCACCTGGCTTGGGACGCATCGTGCAGCTCGTTCAGCGGGCGGCAGGTGCTCTACGAGCGCATGTTTGGCGGCAACCCGGTACGCAACGCCATGATGCTGTTCAACAACTACGATAAGGAACCCTTCCGCCAGAAGGTGCAGGCGTTCCTGGATCAAGAGTAATGGCGCAGTTCATCCGTACTCAAATGTCATTGCGAGCGTAGCGCGGCAATCCCGACAGGGTAACGACAGTTGCTACGGCAACGAGATTGCCACGAATGCCGGCGGCATTCTCGCAATGACAGGCAATCAGAGCCAAGAATCCAAAAAAGGAGGGAATGAAGATGTCGTACACACCGAAGCATCTGGGGCACCTGGTAATGCGGGTGCGGGACATGGAACGCTCGCTAGACTTTTACACCCGCGTGATGGGGCTCACCATCATGGAGCGGTCGCCCAGCGGTACAGTGTTCATGTCGGCCAACACCGAGAAGTCCCACGAGTTGGCGATACGCGCCATCGGCATGGACGCCGGCGGCCCCGACCACAGCATCGTCGGGCAGGCCCACATGGCGTGGCAGATGGAGACCTTTGAGGACCTGCAGGAGTTGTATGACCGGCTCCTGGAGAACAACGTGCGCATCAATCGCATCAGCGACCACGGCGTCTCGCTGGGCGTCTACCTGCTGGACCCGGACGACAACGAGATCGAGGTCTATTACGAGATGCCCGCCTCCCGGTGGGAGCGGCATCCGGAGAAGGGCTTGTTCGGCGGCACCTTCCCGCTGAAACTCCGCGAGCCGGCGGTGGCGGCAGACGACTGATCGGCGCTCGCAACGGGTAATGAAACGAGGCTGGGCGCTGATGTGGCGTCCAGCCTTTTTCGTGGCTCCGACGGCGAAGGCGACACTAGCCTCCGTCCACCTCGATAACGCAGTCGCAGATGACGGCCGTGTTGCCGGGAAGGGCTCCCATGCCGGGGGCGGAGCGGGCGTGACGGCCCCGGTCACCGTACAGGGCCACGAAGAGGTCGGATGCGCCGTCCACCACGCGGGCCTGCTCGGTGAAAGTCGGAGCGCTGTTGACCATGCCAACCACCTTGAGGATGCGGGTGACACGGTCCAGGTCGCCGAGTTCCGCCTTCATCCTGGACAGCAGGTTCAGGGCAGCCCAACGCGCGGCCTCGTAGCCCTGCTCCACCGTCAGGTCGGCGCCCAACTTGCCGGCTATGCCTTCTCCGGTGGCCATGCGGGATCCGACGCCGGCCAGCCACATGACGTTGCCGCTGCGCGCCAGCGGCAGGTAGTTGCCCACCGGATCGGGTGGTGGCGGCAGTTCGTAACCCAGTTCGATCAGTTTCGCTTCAACTTCAGCCATCTTGATCGCGTCTCCTGTCAGGGTCAGTACAGCCGCTCGCGGTTGGCCTCGTCCTCGTCGGCGTCGATTTCCCGGGCATCGGCGCCGGAGATCTGGTCGGCGAGCACCTGCCCGTAGGTGGGATACGATGACCGGTCGATCTGCGCGTCGGCGTCCCAGATGCGGCTGCGGATCAGGGCGCGGCCGCAGTGCAGGAACGCCTCCTCCACCGAGACCTTCAGGCCCGAGAGGGGGGCCTTGCCGGCCACGGTCAGAGGCTCCAGCAGCGCGAGATCGGTGGTGATCTCCGCTTTGCCCTTGACCCGCAGCGTTTCGTTCATGCCGGGGACGAAAAACAGCAGGCCCACGCCCGGGTTGTCCACGATGTTCTGCAACGAATCCACCTGGTTGTTGCCCGGACGGTCGGGCAGCAGCAGCGTCTTCTCGTCCAGCACCTTGACGAAACCCGGCGGGTCGCCCCGGGGCGAGGCGTCGGCCTGGCCGTCGGCGTTGCTGGAGCTCAGCACGCAGAAGGGCGACAGGGCGATGAAGTTCCGGCAGTGCACATCGAGGCGGTCCAGCACCTTCTGGGCCGCCCGTGGAGCCGGGGGCCGGTAGACCTCGCGCAGTTCAGCATCGTTGGTAACCGCCATGGCGCACCTCACGCAGTCAGTTAACGCATTGTTAACATTATTGTCGGCAGATGGTAAACGGTTAGCGGCTGCTGTGGCAAGGTATGGCACGTCAGCAGCGCACCCACTTCGCCGCAACCCCATCGTTCCTGCGCAAGAACCTCACCCCGCACTTGATACGGAGCCGGGATCCAGGAACCCTCCGCATCCAAAATCCCGTCCATCCTGTCCGTCCATGCAACCGCCTGAAACGGAACGCCTCTGTGATCCCATCGCCATCATTGACACTGCGCCGGCCTGCTGGTAGTTTGTTGCGGCAAACTGTGGGGCATGGCCGGCACGGGCCGCTAATGCTGCTGTCGCCAGCCGCACAAATCGTAACGATAGAGGGAGATCATATGCACAAACCACGCAGATTGCGCTCGCTGGCTGCGACTTCGCTACCCTGGCGAGCGATCTTTGCCTCTGCCTCCATCGCGTTGCTGATGGTGGTGGTTGCCGCCTGCGGAGGCGGCGAACCCGCAGCGCCCGCTCCCGCGGCCCAGCAGGCCGGCGGAGAGCAGCCTACCACCGCGGCCGCGGCTGCCGCTCCGGCCGCGCCGACCCAGGAAGCGATCACGCTGCAAGTGGTGTGCATCAACCGCACCCTGCGCCCCTGCGAACTGATCCGCGATTTCTATGCGCCCAACGTCAGCGAGCGCACCAACGGCGAGGTCACCATCGAAATCTCGTCGTACCCTGAGCTCGGTCTCGCCGGCCCCGACACCATCCGGCTGGTCAACGACCAGACGCTGGAGTTCGCCGAGATCTATTCCGGCTACGTGGGCGGTGACCTGCCCATCATCGACGTGGGAAACCTCTGGGGCCTCTCCCCCAGCAACGACGCCCACCTGGCCCTCACCGACGCCATTGAGGATGACATGATCCGCATCCTCCGGGATGCCACCGGCGGCGAACCCATTTTCCGGGCCTACTATCCCAACCAGTACGTCTTCAGCCGTGAGCTTCTGCCCGACCTGGAGTCTTACAAGGACAAGAACATCCGCCAGCACAGCACCATCCTGGGTGACCTTCTGGCCGGTCTGGGAGCCGAGGGTCAGTTCGTGGCCTTCGCCGACGTGTACACCGCCCTGGAGCGCGGCGTTCTCGACGCTGGCATCACCGGCGGCACCCCCGGCTACGGCCAGCGCTGGTACGAGGTCACCGATTACCTCTACGGGCCCATCGTGGGTTCCATCGGCGTGACCTACGTCACCGTCAACAGCGAGAAGTGGGGCGCGATCAGCGCTGAGAACCAGGCCATCCTTAAAGAGATAGGAAAAGAGTACGAGGCCGAAAACCTCCGCCTCCTCAAGGCCCAGTGGGACCCGGACGGCATCAACCTGAACGTCGAAGAGGGCATGGAATACTCCGACTTCCCGGACGACGTGAAGGCCAGGATGCGCGAGACCGCCCTGAACTCGATCATTCCCAACTGGGTGGAGCGCGCCGGCGGCCCCGGCTCCGAGGGCGTGCAGATCTTCAACGACAAGGTCGGCCCCATCGTCGGCGTGGTCATCAATCCCGACGGCACCGCCAGCGAAACCGAGGCCATGATGCCGGCGATGTCCGGCGGGATCGATTGCGGCAGCGACCGCAGCGTCGGCGAAGTCTGCATCAGCATCGTGGACTCGCCCACCGGCGAGAAGGAAGCGATGGCCTCCACGCAGTGCGACGGCGAGACCGCCGCCAGCGTTCCCGACAGCCACGGCGGCGGCAGCCCCTCTGGCTGGTCCTGCGGCGTGGAGAGCGACATCAACTTCAACCTGACGCCACTGACTTCCTCCGGGGAAAGCTTCGAGTTCCAGATGGCCTGCATCAACCGCACCCTGGTGGACTGCGGCCTCGCCATCGGCAACTACGCCGAGACCGAGGACATCGGCTTCGTGGAGCGCGTCCGGCGCCGCACCAACGGCCAGGTCAACTTTGAAATCTCGTCATTCCCCGAACTCGGCATCGCCGGTCCCGACTCGTTGCGCCTCATCGAGGACGGCACGCTGGACTCGGCCCAGATCTACTCCGGCTACGTGGGCGGCGACTTCCCCATCATGGACATGAGCAACCTCTGGGGCCTTTTCGCCACCCAGCAGGACCAGCTGGACGTCATTGACGCCATCCAGCCCAAGATGGCCGAGGTCACCCTGGAGAACGGCGGCGTCCAGATCGCCTACATGATGACGGCCCACAACTACATCTTCGCCAAGCCGGAGGTTGGCGGCCTTGAAGACCTGCAAGGTCTCAAGGTCCGCAGCCACAGCACGGTGCTCAGCGACCTGCTTTCCGGCATGGGCGCGGACCCGCAGTTCATCGCCTTCGCCGACGTGTACACCGCTCTGGAGCGCGGGGTCATCGACGGCGCCATCTCCTGCGGCTCCTGCGGACACGGCCTGCGCTGGTATGAGGTTTCCGACTATCTGGTCGGCCCCATAGTATCGGTGGGTCACAGTTGGTTCGCCGTCAACGCCGACCGCTGGAACCAGATGCCCAAGGACTTGCAGAACATCGTTCTGGAAGAGGGCGCGCGTCACGCTTACCTGAACCGGCAACTGCTCTTCGAGCACTTCGCGCCCAACGCCATTGCGCAGAACGTGGAGCAGGGTATGCAGGAAGTGCCGTTCACGCCGGAGATGAAAGACGCCCAGCGTCAGTCGGCCATCGAGAACGTCGTACCCGGCTGGGTCGACCGCGTCGGTGGTCCCACCTCCGAAGCGGCGGTCATATTCAACGACGTGGTGGCCCCCATCGTCAAGGTGAAGATCAACGCAGACGGTACGGCATCCGCCACCGAGTAACGGACGGGGCGACATATGTCGTCAACGGCGGAGCGGGTTTCACACTCGCTCCGCTTTTGTTTTACGCATTTCGCTGTTGTTTGATCAATGCTGTCGCCATAGTAGCTGTTCAGAGTTGCGGGGAAAGTGTCATTGCGAGCGCAGCGCGGCAATCCCGTTGGCGCAAGGGAGTTTTCGGTGCCGACGTTGCGGCTACGGCGTCGAGATTGCCACGGCGCAAGCGCCTCGCAATGACAACCTCCTGAATTCTGAACAGTTACTCGCCATACCGGGAAGCGACACAAATAATTATGGAGAATTATTATTGCAAATTGTGCTTTGACACCACTTTTTCGCTGACATACACTGCCGCACGGTCAACATATTACTGGACGGTTCGCTGCTTGCAACGGCAGGACTTGGCAAGGAGGGAATATGAAGGACACCATCAATCACAGATTCCGAACAGTTGCGCCGAGGTTTCTTCTGCCTTTCGTGCTGTCGGCGGTGGTAGCTGCCCTGCTGGCTTGCGGCGGCGGCGGTTAAGCTCCCGCCGCATCGACCACCGAGACGAGCGGCGGGGCGGCGGCTCCGCAACCCACCGCCATGGCGGCCGCGCCGGCCCCCGGAGGAGGCGGAACCCAGCTGGAAACCCAGGGCCAGAGCTTCGAGTTCCAGCTGGTCTGCATCAACCGCAGCGTGGCGGCGTGCGAACTGGTCAACAGTTTCTTCGTTCCTGAAGTGGCCAAGCGCACCGACGGCCAACTCCAGTTCGTAATCTCGTCCTTTCCCGAGTTGGGCATCGCCGGCGGCGATACCCTCCGCCTGGTAGCGGACAACACCCTGGAGGTAACCGAAATCTACAGCGGATACGTGGGCGGCGACCTGCCCCTGCTGGACATCGGAAACCTGTGGGGCCTGTCCCCCAGCGAGGAGGCCCACCTGGAACTGTCCGACGCCATCCACGAGGACCTGGTCCGGGTGCTGAAAGAGACCACCGGCGGACAGCCCATCATGCGACAGTACTACCCCAACCAGTTCATCTTCAGCCGGGATGAGCTGGACTCGCTGTCGCAGTTCGACGGCAAGCAGATCCGCCAGCACAGCACCATCCTGGGCGACCTGCTGGCCGGGCTGGGCGCCGAAGGTCAGTTCGTGGCCTTTGCCGACGTGTACACCGCCCTGGAGCGCGGCGTGCTGGACGGCGGCGTCACCGGCGGCGAGCCGGGGCACAGCCAGCGCTGGTACGAGGTCACCGACTACCTGTACGGCCCCATCGTCGGTTCAGTGGCGGTGGCCTACTTCACCATGGCCAGCGACTCCTGGAACGAGATACCCCCGGACATCCAGCAAATAGTCCTGGAGGTTGGGCAGGAATACGAGGAACTCGCCCGCAAGACGCTCATCGAGGAGTGGAACCCCTACAGCGTCTCGGCCAACGTCGAGTCCGGCATGGTTCACCGTCCGTTCAGCGACGAGGTGCAGGCCAAGATGCGCGAGGTGGCCCTGGAGGTCATCCTGCCCAACTGGGTGGAGCGCACCGGAGGAGCCAACAGTGAGGCCGTGCAGCTGTTCAACGACAAGGTCGCCCCGATCATTGGCGTCGCCGTCAATCCCGACGGTACGGCCAAGGAACTCGACGGGGCCATGATGGAGGGCAGCCCGGAGCAGGCCAAGCTGGTTTCCCAGGGCGAGAACATCGAAATCCAGTTGGTTTGCATCAACCGCACCGGCAACCCCTGCACGCTGATCTACTCCACCGAGGAAGAACACGGCATCGACGGGTTCATCGAGCGTGTCCGTGACCGCACCGAGGGGCAGGTGGACTTCCAGATCAGTTCCTTCCCCGAACTGGGCCTCGCCGGCCCCGACTCGCTGCGCCTCATTGAGGACCGCACCATGGAGCTGGCGGAGATCTACTCCGGTTACATCGGCGGTGACCTGCCGATCATCGACATGGCCAACCTGTGGGGCCTCTACCCTGACCCGGAGACCAACTTCGCCGTCATCGACGCCACCCGGGAGGACATCCACAGCATCATCGAGGAGCAGTCCAACGGCATCGTGGTGATGGAGAACTACTACGAAAGCAACTACTACTTCTCGTCGCGCCCGTTGAACTCCCTGTCCGACTTTGATGGGCTGAAGACACGCAGCCACAGCACGGTGCTCAGCGACCTGCTGGCGGCATGGGCGCGGACCCGCAGTTCATGGCCTTCGCCGACGTGTACACCGCCCTGGAGCGCGGCGTCCTGGACGCCGCCGTGTCCTGCGGGACCTGCGGCTCCGGCGTCCGCTGGTACGAGGTCACCGACTACTTGGTCGGTCCCATCGTCGCCATCGGCGTGACCTGGATCACCATGAACAAGGACGTATGGGACTCCATTCCGCCGGACCTCCAGGCCATCATCAAGGAAGAAGGCGAGCGTCACCAGCGCACCTCCCGCGAGTGGGTTGAAACCGTGTGGACCGACGAGGGCATCAGCGAGAACACCGAAGGCGGCATGGAGTACATCGAATTCAACCAGGAAATAGTGGACGCCCTGTTCCAGGCCGGCCGTAACAACGTGCTGCCCAAGTGGGTCGAGCGCACCGGCGGGCCCAACAGCGAGGCCGTGCGGATCTACAACGAGAAGGCCGCGCCCATCATCGGCGTCCGCGTCGGCGCCGACGGGCGGGCGGAGGACATACAGTAAGCAGCCCACAGCGCTGTTGCGGGCCCTCCCGTCTTCAGGCCGGGCTGGTAGAAGACTCACCGGATCGCGGCGAAAATCGCTCCTCGCGTGTGCCCAGTTTGTCATCGCGAGGAGCGGCGTGGCGTGGCGATCTCGTTCCTGCGGCGG
This sequence comes from Dehalococcoidia bacterium, assembly GCA_034420475.1. GTDB lineage: Bacteria > Chloroflexota > Dehalococcoidia > Lucifugimonadales > UBA3495 > Bin87. The sequence goes on along the minus strand of DAOULH010000056.1, from coordinate 31,276 downwards.
CGTCCGTTGCCCTAACGAGATTGCCGCGCTTCGCTCGCAATGACAGTTCCTGCGAAACTGGGTACGCGTGAGGTTCGGCGCCGGATTGTAATGGCGCGGGAGCGTCGGGTATTCTTATCTGCGAATACTGGCGACGTTGGAGACGTTTACCATGTCTGCCACCAGGATCATCACTAACGCCTGGCAGGTGAGAACCCTGCCTGACATCTTCTATGAGGAGAAGGAACCCGTTGAGGACGGTATGCTCCAGGAACTGCCCATTGAACGCGTTACCCATCTCCTCCGCCAGCGCTATGAAGATCGGCCCGACGTGTTCATTTCCGGGGAGGTCTTCGTTTCCTACGACATCAACAACGGCAATCGTCGGGTGGGTCCGGACCTGTTCATCGCCTTTGACGTGAACGTGTCGGGGATCCGCGAGGGTCTGCCGAACTACTGGATATGGGAAGTGGGGAAGGCGCCGGATTTTGTGATGGAAGTGGCGTCGCCGAGCACCGCCGAGCATGATTTGGGCTGGAAGCGGGAGCTGTACCGGCGTTTGGGGGTGCAGGAGTACTGGCGGCTTGACCCCACGGGGGGAGCGCTGTACGGCCGGGCGATAGCCGGGGAGCGGCTGGAGGATGGGGAGTATCAGCCGTGCGCGGTAGAAGTTGGAGCCGGGGGAAAGGAGCGGGGGCACAGCCCGTTGCTGGGGGTGGTATTTGCCTGGGATGGGGCGTCCGCGTTTGACGTGCTGGATCCGGCGACGGGGCTGACCATCGACAAGCGGGCGGCGGCGGAAGCGGGCCGCGCGGTGGCGGAAGCCGGGGCGGTCGCGGCGTCGGCCCGGGCCGACGCCGAGGCTACCCGAGCCGACGCCGAGGCGGCGCGGGCTGATGCCGAAGCGGCCGCCCGGGCCGCGGCCGAAGCCCGTGCGGCCGCCGCGGAAGCCCGCATCCGCCAACTGGAAGAGCAACTGCCTCACCAGGATAGATAATCCCAGCCTGAAACGCGGACCGGCAACCCATGTCAAAAAGCCGATCTCAGCCATTACATACCCTTGCCAGGCATCAAGTGAGGGGTCGCAATGACGGTTCGAGTGGAACCGGGTTCGCGGCGAAAATCGCACTGGTTGACTTTTATCAGACCGGCCAATATAGTCCCATCTTGCGTGTCATCTGTGGGGATTTTTACTCCCTTCCCACTCTGTTTCTTCAGCATTCGATGATCTGCCGGCGCATTTTGAACACGCTTGCCCGGCTTACCGGAGGCGCCAGTTGACTACACCATCTGCGGCAACGCCCACCCCGGTTTTCCTGACCCGATTCATCCACAAGATTGACAGCGGCCTGGATTGGGTTTACCGGATATTCGGGTACATCTGCGGGACGCTTTTGCTCATTCTGGGCATCTACATCACCTACCAGGTGATAATGCGCAAGCTGGGCGGTCCCATTCTGGGCAATCAGGAACTGGTGGGCGGCTACATCCTGGCATTCGCCGGAACCTGGGCGTTTTCCTACTCCCTGCGCACCGGATCCCACGTCCGCATTGACGTGCTGTTGCCCCTCTTTTCGCGCATCCACCCCTATATGCGTTCGGCGGCCGACTGGATGGCCCTGGGGTCCGTGGGTTTCTTCGGCCTCATCACCGCCATCAAGAGCTGGGAGGAGGTCGCCGAGTCCAAGTGCATCCGCACCAACGCCGAGGGCATGTGCGAGCCGGCCCTGGCGAACACCTATCTCATTGGAAACTTCCTTCCTGAACTCTGGATGTTCCAGACGATCGTCGCCGTCGGCTTCACCATGCTCGCTTTCACATCGTTCCAATGGATGCTGAGCATGATCCTGCGCGGCCTCCTGGAGATCTGGCACAAGAACTCCGGCGGCGACGTTGCCGAACTTGCTCCCGATGCCGAGGTTATGCAGGAAGCCGCCTCCGGCGTGTAGCCATCCGGCCCGTTCCAACCGACTTTCCAAACCCACGGCAGCCGCCGGTTCTGGGGCTGCCGTCACACCGAGGAATCTGAGATATGGCAATCATCACCGCTTTCAGCATGATGGGAGTGTTCTTCCTGATTGGCCTGTACGTCGCCGGCGCCCTGGGGGTGCTGTCCCTGGTGATGATGCAGGCGTTTTCGGATGCCCCGCTGTGGAACATCCTGGGCAACAAGGCCTGGGAGAGCAACACCAACTTCATCCTGGTGGCGGTGCCGCTGTTCCTGCTCATGGGAGAGCTGATGCTGCGCTCGGGCATGGGCGAGCGCATGTATGGCGCACTGTCCCGGTGGCTGGTCTTCCTGCCCGGTGGTCTCCTCCACACCAACATCGCCTCCTGCGCCGTCTTCGCCGCGTGCTCCGGCTCCAGCGTCGCCACCTCCGCCACCATCAGCCGCGTCTCCCTGCCGTCCTTCCGCCAGCGCGGGTACAGCGAGCGCCTGGTCATCGGCTCCCTGGCCGCCGGCGGAACTCTCGGTATCCTCATCCCGCCCAGCATCGGCCTCATCATTTACGGCGTGCTGGTTGAAGAGTCCATCGGTCGCCTCTACATGGGCGGTTTCTTGCCCGGTTTCCTGCTGGCGTTCACCATGATTCTCATGATGATAGTCACTTCGGTGATATTCCCGCGGACGGCTCCCATGGACGAGGAGGTGCGCCGGCTGTACCGCGCCTGGTTCCACGGCATTTCCGTTCGACGCTACACCGACGAGCAGATGGCCGTCATGCGCCAGGAGCAGGCCACCGAGGCCGGCCTGACCGACCCGGTGGACCGCGCCGCCTACCGCCGGGGACGCTCCACCCTTTCGTATCCGGAGGCCATCACTGAATGGCTGCGGATGATCAAGGGGGCGACCATCGGCCTGCTGGCCATCATCCCGGTTCTGATCATCATCTTGGTGGTGCTGGGTTCCATCTACACCGGCTGGGCCACTCCCACCGAGGCCGCCGCGCTGGGAGTGTTCGGCGCGCTGGTCGTTGCCATCGCCAACGAGCTGTACAAGCGGTCCCAGGGCATCTACGCGGACTGGGGCCAATCCATGCGCGGGATCAGGATTATGCTCCTGGACGCCATCATTTCCACCGTGCGCACCTCGTCGATGATCATGCTCATCGTGATGGCGGCGTTCACGCTGAGCTTCGCCTTTGCCCGTCTGGGCATCTCCCAGGACATCTCGGAGTGGATCACCGGCCTGAACCTCAACGCCTTGCAGTTCGTGATCATCCTGGTGTTCTTCTACCTGCTGCTGGGCACCTTCATGGAAAGCTTCGCCATGCTGGTGACCACCATTCCGATTCTCACGCCCTCGCTGGAAGCCGTGGGCGTGGACTTGGTATGGTTCGGCATCATCATGGTGATCCTAGTGGAGGCGGCGCTGATCAGCCCGCCCGAGGGCATCAACCTCTACATCCTCCACGGCGTCAGACAGGACGTCGACCAGCAGATGGCGGAACAGACCGCGGCGGCGCAGGAGGCTTTACGAGAAAGCACGATCACGGACGTGTACATCGGAGTCTTACCATTCATGGGCTGCATGGCACTGGTGATAGCACTTTTGTTCGCGTTCCCGGACATTGCGCTGTGGGCGCCGTGCATCATCTACGACGACCCCAGCAGGGACTTCCTGCAATCGGTCAACGTCGAGCGGGACGCGGCCGGCTTCTGGGAGCAGATCCGCTACTGCTCGTCGGAGTTCCGCCCCCGGGCGTACCAGTAGCACGCCCAACCATTACCCTGCCGTATAATGCAGGAAACGCCTCTGCCGCCGTTGGGGGCAGGGGCGCTGATACATTCCGCGCCCAGCCGACTGCGAGCCGGGACGAGGTGATGGCATGAAATACCGGGTTTTGCTTCACAAATCGGAGGAGGGATACACCGCTATTTGCCCCGGCTTGCCGGACAGCAAGGCGCAGGGCGCTACAGCGGAAGAAGCGTTGGAAAGCATTCGGTACGAAATCTCGGGATCCATATCGGAGCGCGAGGGAGCGTTCTGGGAGGAGGTTGTTGGCGACGAGGAACTGCACGAGGTGGATGTTGACGTTGCCTGGCAGCTTGACACTGGCCGGAACGGGTCTGCGCGGCGGTATGAGATTGAAATGATTAAGAGCTCCGAGGGGTATTCCGTTTCCTGCCCGATGCTGCCTGGCTGCCTCTCCGGGGGCTACACAATGGAGGAAGCGATGGAGAATATCCAAATCGCGATCCGCGAGTGGCTGATTTATATGCAGGAAGTACTGCTGTTGGGCACGCCGTCCGTCAGGGTCATTGAGGTTGACGATGAGGACGAGGCAGTGGGTTAGCCATGCCGCGAGTTCCCGGTGTCAACCACCTGGCGGCGATAAAGGCTTTGCAGAAAGTCGGCTTCAGCGTCGACAATCAAGGCAAGCACACTAAGATGCGAAGAGGAAGAGTTACGGTGTCCATTCCGCGCCATAATCCGATCCATCCTTTTACAATGGGCAGTATCATTGTGCAGGCCGGGCTGACGGTTGAAGAATTCCGCGAACTGCTGTAGTCCGCGTCTCGACCCGTCCCATTGACCCCAACGGCCAGCCGCATTAGCATACCGTCTGCCATGTACGCTCTGATTCTGGCCGGCGGTAAAGGCGAACGCCTTCGTCCCCTGACCGACACCGTGCCCAAGCCCATGATCGCCCTGTGCGGCCGCCCCATCCTCTGGCACCAGGTTCGCTGGCTGCGCGCAGCCGGCGTCACCGACGTTGTTTTTCTGGTAGGGCATCTCGCCGATGCGGTGGGGGACTATTTCGGTGACGGCAGCGATTACGGCATCCGTGCCCATTACATCCGGGAGGATGAGCCCCTGGGCCGCGGCGGGGCTCTCCGCCAGGGCCTGGCCTCCCTGCCCGGTGACGACCGTCCCGTCATCGCCACCAACGGTGACGTTGTTACCGATGCCGGTCTCGGCGATCTTCTGGACGACTACCACAACCGCCGCCGCAATAATCCCGCGCACCTAGCCACCATCCTCACTGTGCCAATGACCAGCCCTTACGGCATCGTGGACACCGAAGCCAACGGCCTGGTGAAGCAATTCCGCGAGAAGGCGGCGCTCCCCTACACAATCAACGGAGGGGTTTACGTCCTCCACCCCGGCATCCGCGACCTGTTGCCCGAGATCGGCGACCATGAGACCACGACCTTCCCGGCCCTGGCCGCGGAGGGCCGCATGTCCGCCGTGTCCACCGACGCTTTCTGGCGCAGCGTCGACTCGCCCAAGGATCTGCGCGAAGCGGAAGAGCACCTGTCCTCCCTCGGGGCCCCGGTCGAGGCGACACGTTGATCACCGCAGCACAGGCGCAGCAGATCGCGGACACCGCCGCCAGGATCCGCGAGAACATCCAGCTGGCCATCGTCGGCAAGGACGAGGTCATCGAGTACACCCTGGCCGCCCTCTTCAGCGCCGGACACATTCTGGTAGAGGACGTCCCCGGGATCGGCAAGACCACCCTGGCCCGTTCCCTGGCCTACTCCCTGGACTGCGAATTCCGCCGCATCCAGTTCACCCCCGACCTGATGCCGTCGGACATCACCGGCATCCATTACTACAACCAGCACAACGGCGAGTTCGAGTTTCGGCCCGGCCCGGTCATATCCCAGATCGTACTGGCGGACGAGATCAACCGCGCCACCCCCAGGACCCAGTCGGCGCTGCTGGAAGCCATGGCCGAACGGCAAGTCACCGTCGATCAGGATACCGTGCGGTTGCCCGCGCCGTTCCTCGTACTGGCGACCCAGAACCCCATCGAGCTGGAGGGCACGTTCCCCCTGCCTGAGGCCCAGATCGACCGCTTCCTGCTCCGCCTCCGCTTAGGCTACCCGTCTGAAGACGACGAGACCGCCATGCTCGAGCGCTTCGAGGACGCCGACCCCCTGAGTTCCCTGGGGCCCGTGGCCTCCGCTGACGACGTCCTCCGCATCCAGGGACTGGTCCGGCAGGTATACATCGACCCGGTGTTGCGCAACTACCTGGTGCAGGTGATCCGGGCCACTCGCGAACATCCCGACGTCGAGCTTGGGGCCAGTCCTCGCGCCACCCTCGGCCTCTACCGCTGCGCTCAGGCCCTGGCCGGCATCCGCGGTCAGGAGTACGTTACGCCCGACGACATCAAGACCCTGGCGACTCCCGCCCTGGCCCACCGCGTCATCCTCAAGAGCATGGCCCGCCTGCGGGAACGCAGCCAAGAATCGGTTGTCAACGAGGTCCTCGAAGCCCAGACGGTTCCCGTCTGATTGCGTCTCAGGTTGGGGGACGCGGTGAGGACGCCGGGATCACGCGTACTCAGTTTCACTAGAACTGTCATTGCGAGCGAAGCGCGGCAACCTCGTCAGGACGACGGACGCCGCTGCGGGAACGAGAGCGCCACGTCGCTGCGCTCCTCGCGATGACACTTCCCCCGCAACTCTGAAAAGTTACCGCTATGCCTAATCTCGTTGCGTTATCCCCGGCCCCTGCGTAGAATTGGGCATCCTGACATCCGACGGCCGGTTCCTGACGCCCGGATAGGACCGCCCGGATAGGACCACCCGGATAGGACCACCCGGATAGGACCTAGGAGAGCAAATTGACTACCACCAACGACACCGAGATCATCCTCTACACCCACCCCGACTGTCCCTTCTCCGCGCAGGCCAAGATGCACTACCGCCGCCAGCGCGTGGCCTACACCGAGATCGACGTGTCCAAGCAGCCGGACCAGGTGCCGGCGCTCCTGGAGCTATCCGGTGGCGAGCGGATCACCCCCATCATCGTCGAGAACGGCGTCGTGACCATCGGTTTCGAAGGCGGGTATTGAGACTTCTAGCCCCGGGGCCGTGCGCCCCGTAAATCCCTCAAAAATAATGATATTGGGCCATTGCATGAATGGAACGCGCGTGCTAAACTTCTCGCAAGTGCAAACCAGCCGTGCGGGAGGCTAACGATGGCAATCAACCCCGAAACCCTGAATCTGGACAAGAACAAGCTGGCCGCCCTTGAGGTCGCCCTGGGCCGTATCGAAAAAGACCACGGCAAAGGCGCGGTGATGCGCGGCGACGAGCAGGTCGCCCACCTGATCACCAACGTGATCCCCACCGGCTCGCTGTCCCTGGACCTGGCCCTGGGCGTCGGCGGATTGCCCCGCGGCCGCGTTACCGAGATCTACGGCGGGGAGTCGGCCGGCAAGTCCACCCTGGCTATCCACATCATGACCGAGACGCAGCGCATGGGCGGTCTCGCCGCCTACGTCGATGCCGAGCATGCCCTGGATCCCCACTACGCCACCAACTGCGGCCTCGACCTGAACAACCTGCTCATCTCCCAGCCCGACTCTGCCGAGCAGGCGCTGGACATCACCGAGAAGCTGGTCAGCAGCGGCGCCGTTGACGCCGTGGTCATCGACAGCGTTGCCGCCCTGGTTCCGCAAGCCGAGATCGAGGGCGACATGGGCGACGTGCACGTCGGTATGCAGGCCCGCCTCATGTCCCAGGCCCTGCGCAAGCTGACCGCCACCATCAACCGCTCCCGTACCGCCGTCGTCTTCATCAACCAGATACGCGAGAAGATCGGCATCAGCTACGGCAGCCCCGAAGTTACCCCCGGCGGCCGTGCCCTCAAGTTCTACAGCTCCGTGCGCATTGACCTGCGCCGCAGCGAGTCGCTGAAGCAGGGCTCCGAGATCATTGGCAGCCGCGTTCGCGCCCGCATCGTGAAGAACAAGGTTGCGGCTCCCTTCCGCGTGGCCGAGTTCGACATCATGTTCAACCAGGGCATCAGCAAGATGGGCGACCTGCTGGACATCGGGGTGAACCAGAACATCATCAAGAAGGCCGGCGCCTTCTACTCCTATGGCGAGACCCGCCTGGGCCAGGGCCGGGAAAACTCCAAGAACTTCCTCCTGGAGCACAGCGAAATCGCCGACGAGATCGAGGCCCTCATCCGTGGTGACGAGTTGCCCGATGAAGAGCCTGTTGACGGGGAGGCCAACGGCCACCTGAACGGCGCGGCGTCCGATGCTGCCGCCTACATCGCCAACCCCAACTCCGTCAGCCTGAACTAGCCGTTACCCGCCGTGGTCAACGCCCAAGCTGACCAGTCCGCGTCCGACGCCTATCCGGAGGCGCTACGGGTCGCCCTGCGCTACGTGAGCTTCAAGCCCCGGACGGTGGCCGAGGTGCGCCGGCGAGTAGGCCGCGATTTTGATCAGCCGGTCGTTGAGCAGGCCTTGGCGTCTCTGAAACGCTACGGCTACCTGGACGACGCCGAGTACGCTGCACAGTGGCGCAAAAGCCGTGACCGGCGCAAACCGCGCGGCTCCTCGCTGATCCGTCGAGAACTGCGCGCCAAGGGGATTGCCGAGCCCATCATCGACGATGCCCTGGTTGGCCTGGACGAAACTGACGCCGCTTACCGTGCCGGAGAGCGGCGCTCCCGGCGGTTGATAGCCGGCGGTTCGATGCCCTACGCGACCTTCCACCGCAAGATGTGGGACTACCTACAGCGCCGCGGCTTCCGGTCCGGCGTTACCCGCGATACCGTTCGCCGGCTGTGGGCGGAAAATTGCCCCGCCGAATGACCTGGAACGGTTGGCGTTAGCTGCCGGGAGGCTGACCGTTGCTCACGGCTTTGCCGACCTGCCTTGAGCCGGCCGGCTAGAGGCGGACCCGTGCGATGGCAATCAGCACGCCGCCGATGAGAGCCAGGATGCCCCACAGGTTCAACATCAGGCCCCCGGTCAGGATCATGGCCACCAGCGAACTGAGCACCACCGTGCCGCCGGCGATGTACATGAGCCCCTTGCTGCGCTTGAGGTTGACCACCCGGCTGATGATCTCGCCCGCCGCGTAACCCACCACCAGGGGCGTAACCAAGGACGCGATGAAGCGCGTTCCGGTGAAGAAAAGCAGCGTCAGCCACAAGATCACGCCCAGCACGCCGATAACGGCGGCCGCGACCGAAGCCTTGGCATAGTTCGCGGGGCGGACGTCAAAAGTCGGAAGCGGTACCGCCTTCCCGCACTCTCGGCACCGGATCCCCACCGGCGCCTGCACCAGGCACTGTGTGCATATCGGCCGCTGGCACTGGCTGCACGATAAGCCCGTGGGCACCGCCGGGTGCCAGTGGCAGGTCAACGTCTGAGTCTCGGTCTGCTGTTCTGCCATACTTTCGTTAGTCCTTGATCCTGGCCCCGTATCTCGGGTGTGTCATCGCAGTTCAAGCAAGGTCAATTGTACGCTGTATTGTCCGTTGGCGGCACTCTGCCAAGTGGCGATTTGATCCCTGCGCGCTTCTAGCCGACGTCGTTCCCGCGTCCGGCGGTGCGCGCCAGCCATTCCTCCCGGTCCGCAATGTCCCGGTCACGCAGCAGGCGATTGAACATCACCGCCCCTCGCGGCACATCCGGCGGCGCCGGCTGGCCGTTGGAGCCCAACCGCTTCAACAGGATCAGGACCGCTCCCGCCGCCGCGAACACTGCCAATTGTTCGGTCCCTCCGACCAGGAGCCACCGCTCCGGCCATACAATCGCCATCACCGGCAGCGCGATCATGACCGCCAGCAGCCACTCGGCGGACCGGCGCGTGACCCGCCAACCCAGCACGTAAAGGGTCAGGCCTACTCCGAAGAAGAGCGGCGATATTCCCAGGATCCCGCCGGCCCAGGCGCCTACGCTCCGGCCTCCGGTGAAGCGCAGGAACGGGGACCAGTTGTTGCCCAAAATGGTGAACAGCGGGGTCAGCATCAGCCACCAGCCCACATTGCCCAGACCCAGCGCGTACTGTCCAACCAGGATCGGGCCGGCGCCTCGCGCCATATCGATTGCGGCAATCGGCAACCACCACTTCCTGCCCATCTGACTGGCGAAATTGCTCGCGCCCACGTTGCCGCTGCCGTGCTGCCTCAAGTCGATTCCGCCCAGGACCCGACCCAGCACATACGAAACCGGAACCGCCCCGATCAGGTAGGCAACAACCCACAGGCCAATGAGCGTTGCGGCATCCCCCGACATGTCGGCAACCTCGCTCACGCCTACCCAGTTTTCGCAAACTTGTCATTGCGAGGAGCGAAGCGACGCAGCAATCCCGCTGGTGTAGCGACGATTCCGGCCGCAACGAGATTGCCACGCAACGCTCGCAATGACAAACCTGGTACTCGTAAGGGGAAGCGCGCGGTTGCCCGGTTCGGAGCCGGCGGCAGGCTACCGGCGCGACGCCAGCAGGCGGGCGGCTTCCTCCAACCGCTCCACCGTTTCCATCGGCGGCCCGTTGACTCCGGGCAACGGTTCGCGGGAGTTCCCGCTGTGGTGATAGTCGCTGCCGCCGCAGGGAATCAGGTCGTAGGCCCGCGCCACGTCGGCCAGCCAGTCCACGGTCGCCTCGTCGTACATGGCGTAGTGGACTTCCATGCCGTGCAGACCGGCAGCCTTGAGCTCCTCGACTGTCTCGATCAGCGACTGCTCCGGCTCCGGCTCGTTACCCCGGCGTTCGAACCACGGGTGGGCGAACACGGCCACGCCGCCCACGTCGTTCAGCAGTTTCACCGCGTCGGGAGGGGTCAGTTTCGACCGCTCCACGTAGGCTTTTCCGTTGCGCCCCAGGTATTCCCGGAAGGCGTCGGACGGCTCGGCGAAGTAGCCCTTTTCGACGAGGGCTTGCGCGATGTGCGGGCGCCCCACCGAGGCGTCGCCGGCGATTTCCAGCACCCGCTCCCATTCGATGTGCATGCCGAACTCCGCCAGTTTCGCCACCATTCCTTCGCCGCGGGCCAGCCGGCCTTCGCGGAACCCGGCCAGCATCTCCTGGAACCCGGCATCCTCGATGTCCATGAAGTAGCCGAGCATGTGCACTTCGCCGCCCGGCACGTCGCAACTGAGCTCGATGCCGGGGATCAGCCGCATTCCAGGGATACGGTTCACCGTTCGCTGGGCTTCTTCCAGGCCCGCCGTGGTGTCGTGGTCGCTCACCGAAATGGTCCGCAGTCCCTTGGACGCGGTCAATTCCACCAACTCGGTGGGCGTCAGCCGTCCGTCCGACGCGGTGGTGTGCAGGTGCAGGTCAACAGAAATTGCCATCAGGTCTCCCCGTATGCGTGGTCTCCCGTATCAATGGGCGTCTTGCTCTCACCGGGTACCCAGTTTCGTTGGAACGTCATTGCGAGCGCAGCGCGGCAATCTCGTCAGGGCAACGGATGCCGCCGCGGGAACAAGATCGCCACGTCGCTGCGCTCCTCGCGATGACAAACCGGGTACGCGTGAGGTGTCTTGCTGGTTATACGTCAATCCGGCGGTCAATGCGCACGATGTCCGTGGCTTGGCCGGTGGCGTCGTTGATGTCGATCAACACCGAGTTCAGTATGCACGCGCCCTTGGCCGGTTCGAACCGCTGGGGCAGACCCGTGCGGAACCGCTCCAGCACCGGTGCGACCTCCGTGCCGATGACCGAGTCCTGGGGACCCGTCATCCCAAGGTCGCTGACGTAGGCGGAGCCTCCCGGCATGATGCGCGCATCGGCCGTGGCCACGTGGGTGTGCGTGCCAACGACCGCGCTGACCCGGCCGTCCAGGTACCAGGCCAGGCCCTGCTTTTCCGAGGTGGCTTCGGCGTGGAAGTCCACCACCACCGTTTTGGGGGCGAATCCCAGTTCGCTTTCCGCCTCGGCCAGCCGCTTGTCGGCCTCACGGAAGGGGCAGTCGATGGGCGGCATGAACACCCGTCCCTGGAGGTTCATCACCATCACGTCGCCGAACATCATCCAGCCCCGGCCCGGCGCGCCGTAGTAGTTGGCCGGCCGCAGCAGCGGCAACTCTTCCATGTGGGGAAGGATCTCCTTCTTGTCCCAGATGTGGTTGCCCGAGGTCATCACGTCAACGCCGGCCTGGAGCAGGGCATTGGCGGTCTTGGGGGTCAGGCCGAACCCGCCGGCGGTGTTTTCCGCGTTGGCGGTGACCAGGTCGATGTCCAGCTCGCGGCGGAGGTCGGGCAGCAATCGGGACAGGGCGCTGCGTCCCGGCTTGCCGATTATGTCGCCAATCATCAACACTCGCATAACATGATCCGTAAGAGGCTACGCTGCAAGGGGCGACGCACGGTCGCCCCTTGTGGTCGCGTCGTTACTCCCAGCCGGGCGGTTACCTGGCGATGCTTTCCTCGCGGGTTTCGCGGATCACCGTGACCTTGATCTGTCCGGGGAACTGCAAGTCCTTGGAGACCTTGCCGGCGATGTCCCGCGCCAGGCTGGCGCAGGCCACGTCGTCCACGTCGTTGGGACTGACCATCACCCGAACCTCGCGGCCGGCCTGGATGGCGAAGGCCCGCTGCACGCCGTCGAAGCTGTAGGCGGTGTCCTCCAGCTCCCGCAGCCGCCGGGTGTACTGCTCGATGGATTCCTTGCGCGCGCCAGGGCGAGCGGCGCTGATTCCGTCGGCGGCAGCGACCAGGAACGACTCGATGCTGGAATGGTCATCGTCATGGTGCTCCAGCACGCAGTTGCAGACCAGCGCTCCGACGCCGTTACGGGTCGTCAGGTCGTAGCCGATCTCGGCGTGCGGCCCGGGTATTTCGTGGGTCAAGGCTTTGCCGATGTCGTGGAGCAGTCCGCCGGCCCGCGCCGTCTGCACGTTGGCGCCGACTTCGGAAGCCAGCATTCCGGCCAGCAAGCCCACTTCGATGGAGTGAGTAAGCACGTTTTCGCCGTAGCTGTAGCGGTACTTGAGCCGCCCCAGGAGCTTGATGAGCTCCGGGTCCAGCCCGCTCACTCCAACCTCAAAAGTGGCCTCTTCGCCGGCCCGCCACATCGTCTCTTCGATGTCGCGTTCGGCGCGATTGACGGCCTCCTCGATGCGGGCGGGCTGGATGCGCCCGTCCTTGACCAGTTGAGTCATGGCCAGCCTGGCGATTTCCCGGCGGACCGGGTCAAAGCAGGATAGCGTTACGATTCCGGGCGTGTCGTCAACGATGATGTCCACGCCGGTGTGGGCCTCCAGGGCCCGTATGTTACGTCCTTCACGGCCGATGAGACGACCCTTCATCTCATCGTTGGGCAGGGAAACAACAGTTGTCGTGCTCTCCGACACCACGTCGGTGGCGAGACGATTTATGGCGAGGGTGAGGATGCGTCGGGCGTTGTCGTCCGCCCGGGTTTGGTGTTCCTTCTCCAACTCATAGTAGCGGCGAGCCAGTTCGTGGGATGCTTCCTCTTCGCCACGCTTCAGCACGATGTCGCGCGCTTCGTCGATGGACAACGATGCGATCCGTTCCAGCTCCCGGTTGTGCTGGTGTTTCAGGTCCTCGGCTTTTTGCAGCTCGGACTTGGCGTAGGTTTCCCGCTCTTCCAGTTCCGACTCTTGCTGCTCCAAAGACTCCAGTTTGCGGTCAAGCTGTTCTTCTCGCTGGATGTAACGGCGCTCCATGCGGTTGAGTTCGCGCCGTTGCTCCGTAATTTCTTTGTCACCGGCCTCGCGGATCTTCAGCGCCTCTTCCTGCGCTTGCAGGAGGATGGTGCGCTTCTCTTCTTCGGCCTGGGTGATGGTGTCCGCAGCCTCCTCGCGGCTACGTTCCAGTTGATTTCCGCCTTTTTTGGTTGACAGCAGCAGCCAAACCACCGCTGCTATCCCTGTTGCTAGCCCTGCTGCCGCCAGGACGGCAAGGACGATTTCTAGCATCAGATCCTCCTCAATCCGTCCGAGCCTTAGCTCGGGATATTTTGCCCTAAACACATCGTAGTGTTGGCCCTAGTCAAAGTCAAGAAACGCGCTATCCGGTTGATGTCTCATTTACGGCCGGTCTTGACCTGCGACCGATCTCGCAGCCACTGCACCAGCGCCGGAACTCGACAACAGGACGGACTTGCAGCGGTCGGCCCAGCCGCGTATGCCGGCGGTTTCGCGTCTAGCATCTATTGATATACTTGGCGCCCACGGCAACCGTGTCTGCCCGCCATAACCGTCCGTCGATGCCGATGACCGCTACTTTGCATCTCCGCCATCATGCGCTGACCCGCCGGACCGACGGCTGCAACCGTCGTGTCTCGGGAGAATAGCAGTACCATGCAGAACCCAGAAACAGCCCAGCGACCGGGGGAACCCACCCCTGCTCTCGGGGGGCGGATCATAATTCCCGGACTGGCCACCGGGCACGTGGTGTTCCACTGGATAGTGCAGAGCTTCGTAGTGGTCCTGCCTGAGATCCAGCAGGCATTCATGCTGAACACGGTGGGGGTCGGCGGCATCCTGTCCGTCCGCGAGCTGGCATCAGGCCTGGTGGCCCTGCCCGGCGGCGTGGTGGTCGATATCCTCCGTCGGCACTGGGGGCCACTGCTGGCAGGGTGCCTTGCAGTGTCCGGCTTGGGCTGCCTGGCAATGGGAGTCTCGCCCGTTTATCCGCTGCTGCTGATCGGCATGGGGGTGGTGGCGATCTCGCACTCCATCTGGCACCTGCCGGCCTCGGCGTCGCTTTCGCACCATTTCCCCGAGCGCCGCGGGATCGCGCTGTCCGCCCACGGCGTCGGCGGAAGCGTGGGCGACGCGGTTGGCCCGGTGGCGACGGGGGCACTGCTGGCGTTTTTGTCCTGGCGCGAATTGCTCAGTGTGTACGCGCTACTCCCGTTCTTCCTGGCTGCGTGCGCCATCTGGTCGCTGCGCAACATCGGACGAGGCCGGGATGAACCCGTGGTTACGCTGTCGGAGCGTGTGGATGCGACCGGTCAGCTGTTGCGGAACCCCGTCCTGTGGGGCCTGACCGTGGTTCGCGGTTTGCGCAGCATGGCGCTGGTGGCGCTGGTCACGATCCTGTCCCTGTATCTTGGGAACGACCTGGATATGGGCCCGGCGTCCCGTGGTTTCCACATTGGGATACTGATCGCCGTGGGGTTGGTGGCCAAGCCGGCGGCGGGCGCGCTGTCCGACCGGTTCGGGCGCAAGCAGGTGCTGGTGCCGGGATTGGTCTGGTCCTGCCTGGCGGCACTGGCGTTGACGGTGTTTGACACCGGGATCGAACTTACCATCGTGATCGCGTTGCTGGGGTTATTCCTCTACCCTGACCAACCGATCCTGGTCGCCACGGTCTTCGACGTCGTGGGACGCGACGTGGCAACCACGGGGCTGGGGATAGTGGCATCCATCGCCTTCCTGATGTCGGTGGCGTCTCCGCTCATCGCGGGAGCGCTGTACGAAAGCGTTGGATTCGAGGCTTCCATCTACTACATCGGGGCGCTGTTCGCGGTGGCGGCGGTATTGTTCCTGGCGCTGCCCCTCTCACGAAAGGATGCGACGCCGGCTGCGGAGTAACACTACCGGGGGCAGTTCCAGCTCACGCGTACCTGGTTTGCGGCGGGGAAACGTCAGAATCAGGATTTTCAAGATTCAGGGATTGCCGGGATTGAAGCCGTTCCGTGATGGGGGCTTCCAATCCTGCCCAATCATAAAATCCCGTAAATCCCGATTCTGACGATGGCTTCGGAAAGGCCCCGGAGAGGCGTTTCCGCCAGTTGACCAGTTCCGCCGGTTGACCAGTTCCGCCGGTTGACCAGTTCCGCCGGTTGCCAGTACCATTAAGGGGCCGGGCGGGGTTTCATCCCCGTCCCATCACACTGCGGGGGTTGAAATGAGCTCGAGCTATATCGGCAAGGTTGACAAAGCACGCAGGTACGCCGAGGAGCCGGAGCGGGTGAACATCCACACCTTCGAGGCTTCCTTCATCGGCAACCACAATACGTACCGGGTCGCCTACCGCGACGGAGACTGGCGCTGCGAGTGCGCCTTCTTCGCGACCCGACGAGTGTGCAGCCACATCATGGCCTTGCAGCGTATGCTCGACGAGATGCTCGCCGGACAAACCGCCGAAGCTGCCGCAGACTAGCCGAGCATCTTCGTCAAATACCCGGAGATTTTTGCCGCCGGCGTCACGCAAACGCGCCGGCGGATTTTTGCTACGGCTGGGCGCGTGGGATCACCCCTCCCAGCGGCGGAACACCAGGCAGGCGTTCTGCCCGCCGAACCCAAAGGCGTTGGACAGGACCACGTCGACGTCGGCCGTCCGCGATTCGTTGGGCACGTAGTCCAGGTCGCAGTCGGGGTCGGGCGATTCCTGGTTCACCGTGGGGTGGATGCGCCGGTCGGTGATGGTCTTGACGCAGGCCACGGCTTCCAGCGCGCCCGAGGCGCCCAGGGCGTGGCCGATCATCCCTTTCGTGCTGCTGATCGGAACCTGGTAGGCAGCGTCGCCGAACAGCCGCTTGATGGCAACCGTCTCCACCGCGTCGTTCAACGGCGTGGACGTGCCGTGGGCGTTGATGTAGTGAACGTCGCCGGTATCCAGGCCGGCGTCCGCCAGCGCTCCCGCCATGGCCCGGGCGGCGCTTTCTCCCGTCTCCTGCGGCTGTACCAGGTGCCCGGCGTCCGAGGTGGCGCCGAATCCTGAAAGCTCGCACAGGATGCTGGCTCCCCGGGCTCGTGCGCGCTCCAACTCCTCCAGGACCAGGATGCCCGCTCCCTCCGCCGGCACGAACCCGTCGCGCTCCGCGTCGAAGGGCCGACTGGCCCGTTGCGGATCGTCATTCCGGGTGCTGAGCGCGCGCATCACGGCGAATCCGGCCAGGCCAAGCTGGCTGATGCCGGCCTCCGCGCCGCCGGTGACCATGGCGTCGGCGACGCCGTGGCGTATGGCTTGCAGCGCCTCGCCGATGGCGTTGTTGGACGCAGCGCAGGCCGTCGTTGCCGTGGAGTTGTAGCCCCGGGCTCCCACGTACTGGCTCACGTTGGCCGCCGCCATGTTGGGCAGCACCATGGGGAAGAAGAACGGCGACATTCGCATCCCGCCCCGGTCGGCCAGGATCCGGCAGTTTTCCTCCAGGGTAGGGAAGCCTCCGTTGCCGTTGCCCAGCAGCACGCCCACGCGATAGGGGTCTTCCCGCTCCATGTCGAGCCCAGCGTCCGCCACGGCCTGCAAAGCGGCTGCCACCGCCATCTGCGAGAACCGGGCCATGCGGCGGGCTTCCCGCCGGTCGATGTAGTCGGTGGCGTCAAAATCGTCGGCCTGCCCGGCGATCCGGCAGGGGTAGTCCGTGGGGTCGCACAGGGTCATCGGCCCGATGCCCGATTCGCCGGCCACCAGGTTGCTCCAGAAGTCGTTGGCGCTGAGGCCCAACGGCGTGATCGCCCCCAGGCCGGTCACCACCACGCGCCGCTGCCCGTTTTCGGTGTGCATCATGGCGACAATTGTAGCAGTCGCGTTCCGGTTACCGTAAATCGGGTGGGAGCAGGTCTGGATACGTTTCCGGCTCGATGCCCAGGACGGCTTCCCGCGCCTCGGCGACCACGAACAGCGACCCGGTGACCAGGACCAGGTCATCGACATCCGCGGCTGCCACAGCCGCGGCGACCGCGTCTCCCGTGTGAGCGGCAATCCCGATGCGATCCGCCGGCATACCCTGGCCCGAGAACTGTTCGGCGATCTCTGCGGGCCGCATGGAGCGCGGGTGTCGCGAGCGCGTGGCTATCACCCGGTCCGCCTGCTGCGCCAACAGCTCGACCATCGCGTCCACTTGCTTGTCCCGGGAGAATCCCGCCACCACGATCAGGTGCCGGTGCGGCACGTAGGTCGCCAGCGTCGCCAGCAGCGTGCCCACGGAGTGATCGTTGTGCGCGCCGTCCACCACCAGCGCCGGCTCTCGGGCGAGGACTTCCATGCGTCCGGGCCACTGGACAGTCTCCAGCCCGCCGATGATCGCATGGTGGTCGATGGCGTATCCGGCGTCGGCCAGGGCCTCGGCCGCGCCGACCGCCGTGGCGGCGTTGCTTCCCTGGAAATCCCCCAGCAGGGGCAGGCGCAGCCGGTAGGTATCCCGCCTGCCGCGTATTTCCAGGCGTTGGCCCTCCGCCGACGCTGTTTCGACATTCCACGTGATGGCGTCCCCTACCCGTATCACCGGTGCCGCCTGCTCTTTGGCGGCCCGTTCGATTGCATCCACGGCCTCGGGGAATTGCGGGCCGACGACTACCGGAACTTCCCGCTTGATGATCCCGGCCTTGTCCGCGGCGATCTCGCCGATGGTGTCGCCCAGGATCGCCATGTGGTCCAGGCTCACCGGGGTGATGACGCTGACCTCGGGGGTCACCACGTTGGTGGCGTCCAGCCGACCGCCCAACCCGACCTCGATGACGCTGACGTCGACCGAGTCCTGGGCGAAGCATTGGAAACCCATGGCCGTGAGGTACTCGAACAGCGTCGCCGGGCCGGCTTCGGGATCAGCGGCATTGTCCCGGTGGTGCGGCCAGACGGCGTCGGTAAGCTGGGCGAACCGCTCCCGGGAGACGGGTTTTCCATCCCGTCGGATGCGCTCGCAGAAGGAATGCAGGTGCGGCGAGGAATAGAACCCGGTGGAATATCCTGCCGCCCGTGCGATGGATTCGACCATGGCCGCCGTGCTGCCCTTGCCCTTGGTGCCCGCCACGTGCACGGTTCCTCGCCTCAGGTGGGGATTGCCCATCCGCGCCAGCAGCCGCTCGACGTTCCGCAGGTCGTAGATCCGCTTCTGCCGCGGCTGCGCCGGGACGGTACGCTCGTGGTCAACCAGGCCCAACAGCCGCGCGACCGCTGCTTCGTAAGTTGCCGGCACGATCCCTGCTAGCTGCCTGGAGACAGGCCCAGGTTGATGCGGATGGCCTGGCCGGCCGTGATTGCCCGCACGTGGTCGATGTTCCCGTAGAGCGGCCTGGGCCGGAATCCGAAGACGCGCTCCACCGAATCGGGCTCGGCGACGTTGCGCAGCGTCACCAGTTGCAGCATCGCCCGGTTGATGGGCGCCCGGGGGGTCATCTTTTCCATGATGGCTACCGGGAGCCGCATCTTCCAGAGGGGCACGTTGATGCGGCGGGCCTTGCGGCCCAGCGTCCGCGCGACGATGCCCACGATCTCGTTGTAGGACAACTGCTCCGGCCCGCCGATCTCGATGGTATGGTTGCCCCGGATGTTGCCGCTGACGGAGAGGGCGATGCACCGGGCTACGTCGTCGACGTGGATGGGCTGCAGGCGGTTGTTGCCGGAACCGATCACGGGCACGATGGGCATGGCGCGCACCAGCGCGGCCACCGCGGTGGCGAACTCGTCGCCCGGCCCGAATATCAGAGACGGGCGCAGGATCACGTAGGGCACCCCGCTGCCCACCACGGCCTGTTCGCCCTGCCATTTGGAGTGCAGGTATTGGAGCCGGGGCGTGTTGGCCGCTCCCAGCGCGCTCACGTGGATGAACCGTTTGACCGAGCCGGCTGCTTTGGCAGCCTCCACCACGTTGACCGTGCCCTGCCGGTTGATGGCGTCGAACTGCCTGGGGCCGCCGCGGATCACCGCTACCAGGTGGACCACCGCGGTGGCGTCGCGGCAGGCCTCGGCCAGTGCGTCCGGGTCGCTCACGTCCCCGTAGCATAAGTCCGTGGGCGGCGTAGCGAGCACGCTCTCGCTGCCCGGACGGCGAACCATGACGCGCACTTCGTGGTTGGTCTCCAGCAACTGCTGGACCACCCGTCGTCCCAACAGCCCCGTGGCCCCGGTTACCAGAACGGCCATAACCTTCCCCCGGCCAGCCCGTTATATCCAAGTCCTTTGCTTATGTTCCCAGTATAACACCGGCCCTGGCACGTCTCAGTTTTCTGCAAACCTGTCATCGCGAGCGCAGCGTGGTAATCTCGTCGCCGGAGCCCTCACCTCCACAACGAGATAGCCATGTGGCTACGCTCATCGCAATGACAGCGGGTCGTGCCTCCGCGCTACTGCGAGCCGTTGTTCAGCTTCGCCGCGTGGGCCACGGCCTCGTCGTAGCAGTTGGCGATGTAGTACTCGGCGATGTCGTCGGCGGTGGTCTGCCAAACGCCGTCGTGGGACATGATGTAGCCCAGCACGTCGTCCAGGTACCGGGCGCGGTGGGGCTGGCCGATGAGGTAGGGATGCAGGGCGATGCACATGACCCGTCCGCTCTCTGCGCCTTCCTGGTAGAGCTGGTCGAACTGGGCTTTGCAGATCTCGGCGAAGTAGTCGCCTTCGTAGTGCTGCCGGAACAGCGGGGCGTCGTTCAGCTCGATGGAGTAGGGCACGGAGACGAGCTTGCCGCTGTTGACCCGGATGGGCACCGGCTGGTCGTCGTGCATCCAGTCGGTGTGGTAGATCAGGCCGGCCTCGGCCATGAGGTCCGGGGTGCGCTCGGTGCCGGAGATGGCCGGGCCCAGCATACCCTTGAGCTGCTTCCCGGTGTGCTTTTTCAGGGTGTCGATGGTGTCGAGGTAGAACTCCCGCTCCTGCTCCTCGGTGTAGTGGTTCAGGTAGCGAGTGTTGTAGATTCCATGGCTCATGAAGTCCCAGTTGCGCTGCACCATAGCCTCGCCGATTTCGGGGAAATGCTCCAGCACGGCCATGTTCAGGGACACGCAGCAGCGGATGTTGTGCTTGTCCAGCACGTCCGCCATGCGCCAGAAGCCCACCCGGTTGCCGTAGTCGCGGTAGGAATACTGCTGGACGTCGGGGTAGGGCATACGCGGCCAGGGATCGCGGTGCCCGTCGAACTCCGGCTCGTATTCGTAGTGCTCGACGTTGGGAGCGATCCACAGGGCGACCCGGGCGTCGTTGGGCCACTTGATGACGGGCCGGTCGATGATGGGGCTGTAATCTACGCGGTTCGGCGGCAGTGGCATGATGAGCGCCTCCCTGTGCGATGGGGCTTTTGAAACCCATGCGAGTTATCCGATACTGTCGCCGGCAGTGTAGTGCGCAGGGTTTGAGGCGTCAACGAAGCCCTAAGGCTCATCTGTGCCCGCTTTCGTAAATCGTCAGAAACAGGACTTTCAAGATCAGGGGATTATCAGGATTGGGACCGTTCCGGGATGGAGTTCTCTCAATCCTGTCAAATCATAAAATCCCGCAAATCCTGCTTCTGACGTTCTCCCGCCGCAGACCGGGTGCGCGCGTGACCACTGCGGGGAGGCGACTCTGGGGCGGCTGATGGCGCCGGCGGCGAAAACGCCGTACCATGGCGCGACATACTATACCCACAAACTGTGAAGGGGGCGCGATGGCGCAGGTCTTTGATAGGATCACCGTCCTGGATTTCACCAGCGGCAGGGCGGGCGGCGTGGCCACCATGGTGATGTCCGACTTCGGCGCTGAGGTCATCAAGGTCGAGCCGCCTGGTGGCGAGAAATTCCGAGACTCGCCGGGTTCCATCCAGTGGAACCGGGGCAAGAAGAGCGTCGTCCTGGACCTGAAGACGGAGGCGGGCCGAGACCGGGCCAGGGAGTTGGTGGGGCTGGCCGACGTGGTGGTGGAGAACTTCCGACCGGGCGTCGCCCAGCGGCTTGGCGTGGACTACGAAAGCCTGCGCGACGAGCACCCCGGTCTGGTGTATGCCACGCTGACCGGCTTCGGCTCCCACGGCCCCTACGCCTACTACAAGGGATACGACGCGGTGGTGGCCGCCAAGAGCGGTCGGATGATGATGTTCGCCGAGCAGAATCCGCGCGAAGGCCCCAACTACGTGGTGGTGCAGGGTGTTTGCCACGCCGCCGCCACGGCCCTGCTGCGCGGCATCACGGCGGCGCTGTACGTGCGGGAGAGGACGGGCCGGGGCCAGCGAGTGGAGACCAGCATGCTGAAGGCCGTGACCACCTACGACCACGTGTCCTGGGTCCACGGGCAAATGGTGGAGAACCGACCCGACGAATACCCGCCGGACCCCCGGGTGGGCATCGGGCGGCCCAATCCGACGGGCTACCTGCCGGCGCGCACGAAGGACGGCCAGTGGATCCAGCTGGGGAACGTGGTGGAGCGGCTGTTCCGGTCGATGATGCACTGGCTGGACATGGACTTCATCTACGAGGACCCGCGGTTCAAGACGGCGCCCCGGCTGGACCAGGATGCCGTGGCCGCGCTGGAACGGATCATGCTGGAAAAGGTCCAGCAGAAGACGCTGGACGAGTGGATGGACATATTCCTGGGCGAGGCCGGCAACGTTGCCGCCGAGCCCTACTACACCTCCGAACGGGCGCTGGAGCATCCCCAGATCGTGCATAACGGCAACGTGCAGCGGGTCCACCTCCCGGCGGTGGGCGACACGCGACAGCTTGGCCCCATGGTGAGCATGAAAGAGACGCCGGGCAGCACGCAGGGACCGGCTCCGCTTCTGGGCCAGCACACCGAGGAAGTGCTGGGGCGGTGCGCCGATGCTACGAGTCGATCCAACGGCTCCCACACGCCGATGCCCGAGCGGGCGCTGGAGGGAATCACACTGCTGGACCTGGGTACGGTGATCAACGGGCCGCTGGGCTGCGCGCTGGTGGCCGAACTGGGCGCGCGGGTAATCCGCATCGAGGCGCCGGGCGGCGACTGGGGACGGCAGGGGCTACCCTTCTCGGCGCACCGGACCATGGCGGGATCCGAGTGCATCTGCCTGGACCTAAAGACCGCGGAGGGCCAGGAGATCATGGGCAAGCTGGCGGCCAGGGCCGATTTGCTGCTGCACAGTATGCGGCCGGGGGCGCCGGAACGGACGGGCATCGGATACGAGCAGCTGAGGGAGATCAACCCCGACCTGGTGTACCTGTACGCCGGCGGCTACGGCTCCACCGGGCCCTACTCGCACCGACCGTCCATGGCCCCCATCGCCGGCGCGGTATCGGGCGGCGGCGTGGCGCAGATGGGGCAGGATGCCTTCCCGCCGCCCAACCGGCCCATGACCATCGACGAGATTGCCGCCGTGTCGAAGCAACTCAAGCGGGCCAATGACGGCACCGCCGATCACAACACGGCCATGGTCAACGCCGTGGGCCTGCTGCTGGGCCTGTACGCCCGGGAGCGAACCGGCAAGGCGCAGTACGTCGAGTCGACAATGATTGCGGCCAACGCCTACGCCAACATCGACGACTTCTACTGGCACGAGGGCAAGCAACCGCGACCGCTGCCGGACGGGGACGGCTACGGGCTGCACGCACTGTACCGGCTGTACCGGGCGAAGACGGGTTGGGTGTTCCTGGCCTGCCCCTTCGATAACGAGTGGGAGGCGCTGTGCCAGACCATCGAGCGGACGGATCTGCTGCATGATCCCCGGTTTGCCAGCGCCGACAAGCGGCAGGATCACGACGACGCGCTGGCCGACGAGTTGGGCCGGGTCTTTGCCACAAACGAGCCGTCGCACTGGGAGCGGCTGTTGACGGCCGCCGACGTCGCGTGCGTGAGAGCCGAGGACCGGGGGATGTACTACTTCTTCAACGACGATCCCCACGTGCGGGAGCAAGGGATGCTGACCGACGTGTCGGCTCCCCGGTTCGGCAAGTTCTGGCGGTACGCCCCGGTGGTGGAGTTTTCGGAGACGTCGGGCAAGGCCGGGCCGGGGCCGCTGAACGGCCAGCATACGCGACCCATCCTGCGCGAGCTGGGGTACAGCGACGAGCAGATCCGCGATTTCAAGCAACGCAGGGTGGTGGACTGGGAGGAGGAATAGCAGATGATGGCGCCCAACATCATCCCCGCCGACACCAACGGCATACGGGACAAGGCCGCAATCGTCGGCATCGGCGAGACGGAGTTCTCGTGGAACTCGGGCCGCAGCGAGCTGCAGCTGGCCTCGGAGGCCATCAAAGCCGCTTGCGACGATGCTGGCATCGCTCCGCAGGATATCGACGGCCTGATCCGCTACGACATGGAGTCGAACCACGAGACGCTGTTGACGCAGTCCCTGGGCATCAAGAACTTGCGGCACTGGGAGTCGATCTCCTACGGCGGCGGCGCGGGAAATGCCACGGTGGGACACGCTGCCGCAGCGATAGCGGCGGGGTATGCCAACTACGTGGTCTGCTTCCGCGCCGCCAACCTCCGCTCCGGCGTGCGGCTGGGGCGGGCAAGAGGTCCCGAGAGCATACCCGGCGGGGCCGACAGTTTCGCCGTGCCGTGGGGCAACATGGCGCCGGCCCATCGCTTCGGCATGTTCGTGCGGCGCTACATGCACCAGCACGGGGCCACCAGCCGCCATTTCGGATGGGTCGCCGTGACCTTGCGGGAGCATGCCTCGCGGAACCCCCGGGCGCTGCGGCGAGAGCCAATCACCATTGACGACCACCAGAACTCGCGCATGGTGGTGGACCCGCTGCACGTGCTGGACTTCTGCCAGGAGAACGACGGCGCCGCGGCAGTGGTGATGACCACAGCGGAACGGGCCCGGGAACTGCGCCACTCGGATACGTTGACTCTGGTGGAGGCGGCGGCCCAGGGCTCCGGCCCGCGCAACGACGGGATCATATATCGCCCCGACCTGGCCGTGGCGGAATCAGAGCACACGGCGCGGGACCTGTGGGCGCGAGCCCGCCTCAGCGCGGCGGACATGGACGCGATGATGTTTTACGACCACTTCACGCCCTTCTGTCTGATCAACCTGGAGACCTACGGGTTCGTGGCGCCGGGCGAGGCCAAGGACTTCGTGGAAGGCGGCCAAAATATCCGGTTCGACGGGATGCTGCCCGTCAACACCCACGGCGGCAACCACTCCGAGGCGTACATCCACGGCCTGACCCACGTTCAGGAGGCGGTGCGCCTGATACGGGGTGACTCCACAGCGCAGCCGCCGCACAAGACCATCAACCGGGTGCTGTCGTGCAGCAGCGTGGCCCAGCTCAGCGGCGCGGTGATAATCCGCCGGGGATAGCGAGGAACTGTAATGACCCAACAAACGGAGCCCGCAGCCAAGTCGCGCCCGATGACCGCGCCCCTGGAAGGCGTGCCGCTGCCCGACCTGGAACGCGTCCCCGATTATGAGCAGGGCTTCTGGGAAGGCACGCGGGCCGGCGAGCTTCGCATCCAGCGGTGCGCGGCCTGCGGGCGGTTCCGGCACCTGCCGACGCCCATGTGCCCGGAGTGCTCGTCGCTGCAATACGAGTGGACCCGGGTGAGCGGGCGCGGGTTCGTGTACTCTTTCGTGATTGTGCGCCATCCCGTGCACCCCGCCATCCGCGAGAGGGAGCAGACGCCATACAACATCTGCATGATCGAGCTGGAGGAGCAGGAGGGCCTGCGGGTGTGCGGCAACGTCCTGCACATCGCGCCCGAGGACATCAGCATCGACATGCCGGTGCAGGTGACCTTCATGCCGTCGGCGGATGATCCCGAAGTGGTACTGCCGGTTTTTCTGCCCGCGACCGGACAGTAAACGCCCGGCCCGTGACCCAAGCGCCACGCAATCCCGAAAAGCCTCCACAAGGAGAGTGAGTATCATGGCCAACGCCTTCGGCAAGATAATCGCCAACGTGGAGCGGCTGCACCACCTGATGGACGAAGCGGTCGTCTCGGCGGTGGTGGCCCGCTCCGGCAAGAACTTCACCTACCTGGCCGGGTTCGCCTATCCCGGCACGCTGGCGCGGCACTTGGAGTTTCCCGACTCGCCCCGGGAGGTGCTGCTGGTGTGGCCGCGACACGGCGAGCCGGCGCTGGTGCTGAACTCCTACGCCGCGCCGCTGGCCCGCCGCGATTCGTGGCTGGAGCGCATCGAAGTGGTGGACGACTACGCGGAGTCGCCCTACGAGCGAGCGGCCGCCGTGCTGCGTCAACTGGGACTGGCTGAGGAGACCATCGGGTTCGAGAAGAGCTACGTCAGCGCGAACCGCTGGGAGGAGATCGGCCGGCTGCTGCCCCGGGCCAGCGTGGTCGACTGCACCGAGCTGATGGACCGGGTGCGCTGGATCAAGACGCCGGAGGAGGTGGCCGCCCTGGAGGCCGGGGCGCAACTGCTGGACGAAGCCTACCTGGAAGTGCTGCCCACGGTGCAGCCCGGCGACACGGAACGCCTGGTGCACGGCCGCATCGTCGAGAGCTGCCTGCGGCGGGGCGCCAACTGGGTCCACGGCATCCTCAACTCCAGCCGCAACACCGTGGGCTACGGCGGCGAGAGCGACCTGGCCTTCCAGGCCGGCGACATCATCCGCAACGACTACGTCGCCTACCTCAACGGCTATCCCGGACACCAGTCGCGGACCGTGTGCGTCGGCCAGCCCTCAGCCGAGCAGAAGCAAACCTACCGGGTCGTGCGCGACATCTATCGCGCCACCATCGACCGGTGCGTCCCCGGCGCACGGACGGCGGACATCTACCATTTCGCCAACGACGCCTTTCACGCGGCCGGTTTCGACGGCAACGTGGCCCTGGCCGGCCACGGCGTCGGCGCGTGGTGGCACCAGCAGGAACCGTACATGGTCCCATCCAGCGACCGCGTGCTGGAGGAGGGCATGGTGGTGGCGCTGGAGCCGCACATCGGCCCCTGCTGGCACCTTCAGGACATGGCGCTGGTCACCGACGGCGCGCCGCGGCTGCTGTCGCCGCTGATGAGCACCGACGAGATGCTGGTGGCGGGGTAGGAGAGAGGGGTGCGGTATGTTGACGGTGGAGCAACAACAATCGCCATCGGAGGAAGTAGCCGCTATTCGACGGATACGTAGCGGTTGATTGGTCGGCCAAGGTTGACCGTAAGCCTGGAAAAAACAGCATTTGGATCGCCGCCTCCGGTTGGGGCGGAATGCCAGAGCCAGTGAACCTGACCACACGTCGTGAGGCGGTGGATCGCATCGAGATGATGCTTACGGCAGCGGCGATGAAGGACCGCCGGCTCCTCTGCGGGTTCGACTTTGCGTTCGGATATCCAGAAGGTACTGCTTGGATGCTGACCGGCGAGTACGGTTGGGATGCTGTCTGGGCGCGGGTTGCACAGGTCATCGAGGATGGTCCCAATAATTGCAACAACCGCTTTGAGGCAGCGGCGGAACTGAATGAGGCCTTTGAAGGGGAAGGGCCGTTTTGGGGGCGGCCCCACACATGGCACATTGAGGGCCTCCTGAATACGAAGCCTAAACAAGGCTGGGGACAAAGCCTGCCCACCGCACTTCGCTACGCCGTACCAAGTTGGATGGAGATGAACATGACACCAGGCTGCCCCTGAAAAACTCTGGGCGCAGGATGATTTTCGTGAGCTTTCCGAAAGGGAATTATATCGGAAATTAGCCATGACCCACTGATGTCGGTCAGTGCTTATGGGGGTGATGTTGCGGCATCTGCATGGCACCCTCCGCAACGGCCATCGTTGTACAGGGTCTCAGGATAGTTGACCTCTCGCCGGCAGTCCATGCAGTGATATTGCCGCACTTGGACCGGGCCCTTGGGGCGTCCCGCATTCAGGATCGCATGAGCCATCTGTTCCGGTGTAGCGTCGATCCGCGGTGGATAACCTCGGTGCATGGGCCTGCCTTTCTCTTTGCGCTTGCGTGGCATCATGCTCCTCTGCTGCGAGTCCTTTGCTGGGTTATGCCAAAGGTTCCAGCAACGCCAAAAGTTGCTCCACTTCATTCACCCGTTGGCTACGGTCCTCGGGTTGTCGAGGTCCGCTTCGTTGCGCCATTATACTACGCCGGCTGAACCTTGACATAGTTAGCACGGGATGATGTACTGGCAACGCCACGGTAATCTCACCATTGTTTGTTGCCTCACGCTCCCAGGCGGGCGTGCCTCATAGATGAAAATCCGAAGGAAGGCTTCGTGCCTTTCTCGCGCATCTATGAGGCGTGGGCTTACCGTGGCAAGTTTGCCTGACCTTTGTCGCGAGGAAGGTGCCACGATGCTCAACGCTATTCCGCGGTCCTGGATGCTGGTCGCCATCATCATGCTGCTCGCATTGACCACCGGTTCTGTGACCATGCTTTTCGTAGGCAATCCGTTTTCAAGCAACCAACGGGATACGGCCGTTGAGGCTGACCACTCGCAGGTCGCTTACGAGTTCGAACGTTGGATGGACGACCATAGGCCAGATAGTTGGCCTCCGGCCGAGGAAGGCCGGTTGGTGCCACTGCAGCCGGGCGAGGACGCGCTGGAGCGTGCTTGCCAGAAAGAGTCGATTGACTGTGAGACATTGCGGCGCTATGTGGACTTTTGCTACCTGCAGGGCGGCTATCGGTATGGCGTCGATTGGTGCCTGAGGGGTAGCCGCTAAGGAGATATGAACGGCCCTATGGCCTATCCCAGATTTGCGACCACATCGACCCGGTTGTAGGATCAGACATCATCGGCAGCGCGATAAGCACGACCCCGTATCCAACGCAAGCGAGGATGACAGTGCTCACTCAAAACGACGAGCCTGAACGCCGGAGATTCACTCCCGACGAGTTCCAGGTCATGCTGGACGAGGGCATCCTGCACCCACGGGAGAGGGCACAGTTGCGCGACGGGTTCGTGATGGTACCTGACCGATCAAGGATGCCTTTTCGACCCGTCAGGGCAGACCTGGAACCAGAAGGGGGCGTAGTTCCATCTGACCAGCAGTTGCTGGAAGCGCCACCAGCATCCCGTGAACGACGCCAGGAGGCAGAGATCGACATGAACGCACTGGCGAGGGAAACAGAAGAACCTCTGATACGGCGCAAGTTCAACGTTGATGAATACTACCGGATGGCCGAAGTTGGCATCCTGTCCCCGGACGAACGGATTGAGTTGCTGGACGGAGAGATTGTCATCATGGCCGCCATGGGAAGCCGACACATATGGTGCCTCATCGATTTGGAGGAGGAAATTCAAGAGAAAATTGGCCGGCGTGCCAGTAAGGCACCTCAAATCCCGGTACGGTTGGCTACACGCTACGCTCCTGAACCGGACATTATGCTATTGCGACGGAATGACGGGTGCCGTGAACGCCCCGGTCCCACAGGAGCCGATGTGCTGTTGGCGATCGAAATATCCGATACGACAATTGGAAACGACCGTCGGGTTAAGTTGCCCGCATACGCCCGGGCCGGCATCCCAGAGACCTGGTTGGTTGACGTGAACGCTCAAGTGGTGGAGATGTACACCGACCCGCAAGACGGGGCTTATCAGAACTACGTACCAGTAGACTTGGAAGGTGTGCTCACGCCATCTGCATTCCCTGACGTCGAGATCTTCGTACGTGATGTGATGCGCTGGTGACAGAAGCCGGCCAGAGGGCCGTGCACCAACCTGAGGTTCTCTACCCTGTAGAACATTCGGGGTTGCCAGTCTCTGAGACTGGCAACCCCGAA
The DNA here is from genome assembly GCA_034420475.1 of Dehalococcoidia bacterium. Taxonomy (GTDB): domain Bacteria; phylum Chloroflexota; class Dehalococcoidia; order Lucifugimonadales; family UBA3495; genus Bin87. Next base: position 2,247 of record DAOULH010000056.1, on the reverse strand, counting down.
AACTTTACTGAATGTTGCAGACGACCGGCCAGCGCTTCCGAATGTGCATGCACGAAAACCTCCACTGATTTTGCAGCATCTTGTCTCACAGCATCTTCGGGTTCCGTGTCTCCACCGGGCCAATCAAGGTTTCGAAGGTCATGCGCTTCCCGTCAGCGCCGCGCACCATCTCTTCCATCTGGTGCACCGTGTCCATCGGGCGGGCGTTGTGCCTGCCTTCGAACTCCGCGATGTAGCGCGCCGCGTGCTTGTCGCTGATGTGGTGGTAAGTTCCCATAATGCCGCGCTTGAGCCCTGACCAGAAACTCTCGATCCCATTCGTATGAGCTTGTTCCCGCACGTACTCGCCAATGCCGTGCGCAACCGCCTCATGATGGCGGTTCAGGCGGTCGTATGCCCTGGCCTCATCGGTGTACACCATGGCCGTCGGTTCGGTGCGCTCGTGGACAAACCCTCTGAGCGTAGGCCCGTCCGTGCGCTCGACCACTCGTGCGCTAACCTGGTTGGTCTCCCGATCCTTCACGCCGGCGACGGGCGTCTTGCCCACGGTGCCACGGCCTTGACGCAACTTCTTGCTGGCGTGCTTGTTGCCCTCTTTCCCGCCGAGGTAGGTCTCATCCGCTTCAACCGGGCCTATGAATTTCTCCTCTGGTTCGCCCCACATGCTCCGTATCCGGTGCGACATATACCAGGCCGACTTCTGCGTGATGCCCAGGTCCCGGTGCAACTTCATGCTGCTGACGCCCTTGAGATTCGTGTTGTACAGGTAAAAGGCGATGGCCCACTTGCTCAACGGGATCTTGGAGGCATGGAGCAGGGTTTCGGTCTTGACCGAGAAATGCTTGCGGCACTTACGGCATCGATAGGGTTGGGGCTTGCGATTGGCGGGAGTGGCAATGTCGTCGCTATCGCAGAACGGACATCGCACGCCATTGGGCCAGCGCTGGGCCACGAACCATTCCTCAGCTTTCTCCTCGGTGTCGAACCGCTTGACAGCCTCGATGAGGCTGATACCCTTCCGGTAGGATTTGCCGGGACCTTTTCCAGCGACCATAGTAGCACCGTAACCAGTTTGCATTACGGTACAAGTTTAGCCAAACCCGCCCCGAAAGTCAAGTCGTCATGGCTAATTTCCGATATAATTCCCTTCCGAAAGTACATCATCCAATCCAAGCCGAAATGTACCAACGAGTATTCATGGCCATCGCAATGGTTCATAAATACCGGAGTCAAGCTGACGAATGGCTGGCACTGGCATCATTCGAGGACAGTCCGGTCACTTTCGATCTGTTCGGTCACATGAGTGGTCCTTGGGAGTACGACCCGGGAATGGAAACAGCTAGTGGAGAGCCTCTTGTCTTGGTACAAGCCTGGGACGCCAAAGGCCGGAAGGTGGGGAGAAATCACAGTTGCCCGCGTGATAGTGGATGAAAATTCAAGAGGTGCCACGGAAAGTAACTATCCTTCGCACCAACATCGGCGCTGACCTTCCCACCCGGTTGCAGCAAATCCTGAGGCGGACGTTTTGGTTCTCAATGCGTTGTCATCCGCCGGGGCGCCGGAGTGATGTGGAGTCCGCAGTCACGGCAGATTGACGACTCGGTAGGTGACATGCCGGCTGGTCATGTCGTTGGCGGCGAGGACTCCTACGCTGACTAATTGGCAGACATCCTGTTCCGCCAATGCTTGGCTACAGCGCGTGAGGCGCTTGTAGCGGCCAGCGGTGACGTTGCCCGTCCAGCCATCGATGAGCCGGTCGATGAACTTTACCTGCCGTTGGTTAAGGCCGTTGGCATCCGCGAATGCCCGCAGGCGGGACCTGCTGATGGCGGCGTCGGCCGTCTGCTCGCCGCGGCCTATGGCAACCGACAGACAGTCCAGGAACCAGGTCATCCACGACGTGACGTCCAACGAACCCGATTGGGTGGACTGGAGGGCGTTGTAATACTCATTGCGACGGCGCACAATTTCCGACGACATGGAGTAGAAGCGGCGGGCAGTGCCGTCGCACTGGGCAAGCGCCATGTCCGTGATGGCCCGCGTGATGCGGCCGTTGCCGTCGTCGTACGGGTGGATGGTCATGAACCACGCGGTTCCTGTGGCGTAGCGGCTTGGCCGGCTGGATTTCTGCCTCGGTGTCCCGCGTCAACTATTCTTGCCGATTTATCGTCGATTAGTTTTGCCGGTTCACCTCCTCGGCCGCAGCAGTCTCGCCGCGTTGCTGTGCTGCGTCAGTCCGGTAGCTGG
>DAOULH010000055.1:0-2634 GCA_034420475.1 Dehalococcoidia bacterium | reverse complement strand
TGTCATTGCGAGGCGCTTGCGCCGTGGCAATCTCGACGCCGTAGCCGCAACGTCTGCCCCAAAGGACTCCCCGGCGCCAACGAGATTGCCGCGCTGCGCTCGCAATGACACTTCCCCCCAGCTCTGAACAGTTACGACCAACCCCGCCGCGCGCCGCGCCGTCATGCAATGTCCGGCTCGCGGGGTAACCCAATGACCCTGGTAGCCCAATGACCAATTTCGCCGCCGGGCGGACCAGGCTGGCCCACGCCCTGCCCTTCTACTACGGGTGGGTCATCGCGGGGAACGGGGTGGCGTTGAGCCTGTCCACCCGCACCGTGATGGCGGTAGCGACCCTCTCCGTTTTCGTGGTGCCGATGACCCAGTCCATGGGCTGGTCGGTGGGGATGTTCTCCGGGGCGGTCAGCCTGGGCGGGCTGGTCGCGGTCTTCATTTCACCTATTGTAGGGAGGTGGCTGGACAAGTACGGAGCCGGCGCCATCCTGGGAGCCGGTTCATTGGCTACCGGGGCGCTGGCGATTGGGCTGGCTTTCGTCACCCATCCATTGGCCTTCTACTTCCTCTACGTCCCGGGGCGGATGATTTTCTCCGGGCCGATGGAGATTGGGTTGCCCACGGCCATCAGCAACTGGTTCGTGCGGCGGCGTCCGCTGGGGTTGGCCGTGGACGCAGTGGCCAAGGGGGCCGGCCTGGCCATCGTGCCCTGGGCGATGCAGTTGATCATCACCGGGTATGACTGGCGAACCGCGTGGGTGACCCTGGGGATCCTGACCCTGGCGCTGGGAGTCGTTCCGTCCCTGTTGCTGGTGGCCCGGCGACCGGAGGATCTGGGCCTGGAACCCGATCCCGCGCCGGCGCGGGAAGACACGGCCAACCGTGATTCCGAACCGGACAAAGGTTCCGGCAACTCGGCTGCTTTCGCTGAGACCAACTTCACGGTGGGGCAGGCGTTGCGAACGCGGGCGTTCTGGATCCTGGCCATCTTTTCCGGCGCCGGGATGATGGTCCAGGCGGGGATCAGCCTGCACCAGGTCTCCCACTACATCAGCCAGGGAGTCGACCCGCGCTTCGCCGCCATGAGCGCGAGCACCTTCGCCCTGGCGCAGATGCCGGCCAGCCTGTTCTGGGCGGCGCTGGCGCGGCGGATGCCCATCCGGTTCCTGATGATGGCCGCGGCCTTCGTGGTCGCGCTGGCCGCGGCGGGAACGGTGGTGAGCTACCGGGTGCTGCCGGAATTGGTCTCGGCGGCGGGCGTCGGCTTCGGCGTGGGCGGCCTGCACCTGCTGATCCGCCTGGTGTGGGCGGACTACTACGGACGGCAGAACCTGGGGACAATCCGGGGCCTGACCATGTCGGTGCAGGTGGGCGGCCAGGCCCTGGGGCCGGTGATCGCCGGGTTCATGTTCGACTATTTCGACAGCTACCGAATCCCGTTCGCGTTCTTCGCCGTAGCCGTGTTCCTCGCCGGGATCCTGGCGCTGGCGGCCAAACCGCCCCAGGCCCCGGAACCGGAGCCTCCGCAGGAACCGGCGGGATTGCTCCGCCAGTAGTCAATTCGGCCCGGCATCTGCCAGCGAAACCGTCAATCCAGGATTTCCCCCTCATGCGTACCCGTTTCGTCTTTTACATCGATGCACAGGATGAATAGGATTTGATTGATACCATCCCGTTCATACTGTTTATCCATGTGAATTGTTTCCCCGCTGCAACCATTGTCACCATCGGTTGTGACGTGCGACCGGGATGCCAACCTCCCGTGCTGTGTTAAAATCCCCGCCATGCCCCTGTCCTCGTTCCATCCCGTCATCCAACGCTGGTTCCGCGGCCGGTTCGACGCTCCCACGGAAGCCCAGGCCGTCGGCTGGCCGGCCATCGCCCAAGGGCGGCACACGCTCATCGCCGCGCCCACCGGGTCCGGCAAGACCCTCACCGCCTTCCTCACCTGCATCGATCAGCTGGTGCGGCAGGGCATGGACGCGGAACTGCCCGACGCCACGCAGGTGGTGTACGTTTCGCCCCTCAAAGCCCTGTCCAACGACATCCAGAAAAACCTGGCCACGCCGCTGGAAGAGATAGCGGCCCTGGCCGAGGAGACCGGAACACCGATACCGCAGATCACCACCGCGGTGCGCACCGGCGACACGCCGGCCTCGGAACGGCAGAAGCTGGCCAAGCGGCCGCCGCACATCCTCATCACCACCCCCGAGTCGCTGTACATCCTGCTGACGTCGGAGAGCGGACGGCGGGGGCTGAAGCACGTCCACACGCTGATCCTGGACGAGATCCACGCCGTGGCCGACGACAAGCGCGGCGCCCACCTGGCCCTTTCGGTGGAGCGACTGTGCCAGCTTTCCGACGAGCCCATCACCCGCATCGGTCTGTCCGCAACTCAGCGGCCCCTGTCGGAAATGGCCCGTTTCCTGGTGGGCAACCGGCACATCGACGCCGACGGCAATCCCGATTGCGTGGTCGTGGACACCGGCAGCCGCCGCAAGGTTGACCTGTCCGTGGAACTGCCGCGGCAGGAACTCGGTCCCATCGCCACCCACGAAATCTGGGGCGAGACCCTGGACGCCATCGCCGGACTCACCGAGACCCACGCCATCACCCTGGTCTTCGTCAACACCCGCCGCC
>DAOULH010000054.1:0-1857 GCA_034420475.1 Dehalococcoidia bacterium | reverse complement strand
AAGTGCTGGTTGGCCTGCAAATTTTGATTGATCAGTCCGTCGCCGGCGGTCAAATCCGGCAGCGCGTTCTCATCGCCTTCCGTTCCGTCGTCCCGCCCCTCCCGGTAAACTGCCCTGAACCCCGCGAACTTCAGCACCGACCCGGTGGCGCGGAACCGGAACACGCTGTCCGAGGGAGAGACGCAGCGGGCGTCTATTTCCACCGTAGTCGCTTCCAGAACGGCGTCCGACATCTGGCTGGCTACCATCCGCTCCCATATTAGGGTGTACAACCGCAATTGGTCTCGGTCGAGGTATGCCGCTGCCACCTGTGGCGTGCGCCCGATGGATGTGGGACGGATGGCTTCGTGGGCTTCTTGCGCGTTCTTGCTTCGGGTGCGGTACGACCTGGGTTTATCCGGAACGTACTCTTTGCCAAACCGCTGACGGATGTAATTCCGGGTCTCCCGCATCGCGGACTCGGCAACGTTTACGCTGTCGGTACGCATATAGGTGATCAGGCCGACCGAGCCTTCCTTGCCGATGTTCAACCCCTCATACAACTGCTGCGCCACGGCCATGGTGCGTTGCGCGGTGAACCGCAGCTTGCGCCCGGCCTCCTGCTGCAAGGTGCTGGTGATGAACGGCGGTGCCGGCCGCTGGCGGCGCGGTTTCTTCTCCACGCTGTCCACTGAATACGCCGCCTCCTGCAACTCCGCTTCCAGGCTGCGGGCGGCATCTTCATTGCCAATGGACAGTTTCCTGGACCCCTTCCGGGAATGCAGCGTGGCGGTGAACGTATTGGGCCGGGCTGCGGGATCGGTATCCTTGTGCAGTTCCGCTTCCAATGACCACCATTCTTGCGGCACGAATGCGGCAACCGCCCGCTCCCGGTCCACGATCATGCGCAACGCAACCGACTGCACCCGGCCGGCTGACAGCCCCAACTTCACTTTCAGCCACAGCAGCGGGCTGATTTCGTACCCCACCAGCCGGTCCAGGATGCGGCGCGCCTGCTGGGCGTTCACCAACTGCATGTCAATGTCGCGGGGATGCTCGAAGGCTTCTTCAACCGCTTGCTTGGTGATTTCGTGGAACACCACCCGTTTGGGCAGCCGCTCAAACTTGTCCCAGCCGGCCGCTGCTTGCAGATGCCAGGATATGGCCTCACCCTCCCGGTCCGGGTCGGTGGCCAGGAAGATGTCGGACGCTTTGGACCCGGCCTCTTTCAAGCCCTTGACCAGGTCACGCTTGTCTTTCAGGGTCAGATACTTGGGCGTAAATTCCTGTTCAGTGTCAACTCCCAACGTTGATTTGGGCAAGTCCCGGACATGGCCCATCGACGCCGTGACCACGTATTTGTTGCCCAGGATCTGCTTCACCGTGCGCGCCTTGGCCGGTGATTCGACAATGACCAGCCGCTTGCCCGTGGCGTCGGGAACAGCGGTCTTCCGCTGGGCGGCAGTCTTGGCCCGGGTTGTCGCAGCCTTGCCGGACTTGGCAGCTGCGGTGGTTTTCTTGGGAGTTGCCTTGCGTTTGGTGGCTGCGCCTTTCGCGGGCGGCTTACTGCCGTTTTTCGTTACCATATCCTTTGACCATGCACCTGATACAAGAAGACGATGAGCGGGCCTGAAATGTCAGGCAGTCACGACCCTGCCCGGTGAACCGGTCCTGACGTAATGCATGCAGCCGACCTGGCTGATCCAACCCTTCAGTTCCATCATCGTCAACACACTGCTGGCCTCGCTGGTCGCCAGGCCAGTGCTCCTTACGATGTCGTCGATGTGAACGGGGTCGCCACTCAACGCGCCCAACAGCCTGGACTCCGTGGGATCGGGAGCCGTGGACTCGGTCGCGGGACGGTTCGCCGTCACCGAG
>DAOULH010000053.1:0-39976 GCA_034420475.1 Dehalococcoidia bacterium | reverse complement strand
TGGGCCGCCACCAAAAACTGGATGTAGTCCAACTCGTCACACCGCGCCGCGTTCACGTCCTCACACCTCCCCAAACCTCCCTCACAGACTACACTACCCACTTCCTAACCCGCATTTCACCACACCAACCCATTTCAACTGCGTAAGTCCTATGTCATTGCGAGGCGCTTGCGCCGTGGCAATCTCGACGCCATGGCAGTTACGTCTGCCCCAAAGGACTCCCCTGCGCCGACGAGATTGCCGCGCTGCGCTCGCAATGACAATCCCTGGATTCTGAACTCTTGCGCGTACATTATTCAGTTGACATAGCTCGGCAACTGGCGGTAACATCTTTGACCGTTACGCCGGCAAACCAACCGGCGACAAAGGAACTCTTATGCCCACTGTCAATCAACTGGTACGCAAAGGCCGCAAGCCCGTGCGCAAGAAGACCAAGGCGCCAGCCCTGCACTGGGTGCAGAACTCCCTGCGGAACCGCACCCGCTGGGGCCCCGGATGCCCGCAGCGCCGCGGTGTGTGCATCCAGGTCCGCACCATGACCCCCAAGAAGCCCAACTCCGCGCTCCGCAAGATCTGCCGGGTACGGCTGACCAACGGCGTGGAAGTCACCGCTTACATCGGCGGGGAAGGCCACAACCTCCAGGAGCACTCGGTGGTGCTGATCCGCGGCGGCCGCGTCAAGGACTTGCCCGGCGTACGCTACCACGTAGTGCGCAGCAACCTGGACACCGAGGGCGTCGACGGACGACGTCAGGGTCGCAGCAAGTACGGTACTCGTAAAGGCTGAACGCGACCCCGACCGAGAAATAAGGCCACTGTCACCCCCACCGCCGGGGGTGGCTCATTTTGAAACGTAAGGTAGAGTAGCCATGTCACGCAGACGTCGCGCCGAACCCAGGATTGTCAAACCCGACCCCCGGTACAACAACGCGGAACTGTCGAAGTTCATCAACCGGGTCATGCTCAAGGGCAAAAAGTCCACCGCCCAGCGAGTGGTTTACGACGCCCTGGACCTGGTGCGCCAGGACACCAATCAAGACCCCATCGGCGTGTTTTCCACGGCCCTGCGCAACGCCACCCCTCTGGTTGAGGTGCGCCCCCGGCGCGTCGGCGGCGCAACCTACCAGGTTCCGGTCGAACTGCGCACCAGCCGCAGCGAGGCGTTGGCGATGCGCTGGATCATCCGCGGCGCCCGGGCCCGCAACGGTATGCGCATGGCCCGTGGCCTTGCCAACGAGTTCATGGATGCCGCCCGCGGCGAAGGTACCGCCGTGCGCCGCAAGGACGAACTGCACCGCATGGCGGAGGCCAACCGCGCCTTCGTTCATTACCGCCGCTAACCCCGCCATCCGCGTAGGGGCGAATGTTCATTCGCCCCTACCTTTGTCTCGCTCCTTCCCCCAACTCTCCCAGGTACAGGTATGACTGCCGTAATGACCAACGCCGATCTGATACGCAACATCGGCTTTATCGCCCACATCGACGCCGGCAAGACCACGGTCACCGAGCGGGTGCTTTACCTCACCGGTCGCATCCGCAAGGTCGGCGGCGTGGATGAGGGCACCACGGCCATGGACTGGATGCCGCAGGAGAAAGAACGGGGCATCACCATCACCGCCGCCGCCACCACCGCCTACTGGCGCGACCACCAGGTCAACATCATCGACACCCCGGGCCACGTGGACTTCACCGCCGAGGTGGAACGGAGCCTCCGCGTCCTCGACGGCGGCATCGTGGTCCTGGACGCCGTGGCCGGCGTGCAGCCCCAGTCGGAAACCGTCTGGCGCCAGGCCGACACCTACAACGTTCCCCGCATCTGCTTCGTCAACAAGATGGACCGGGTTGGCGCGTCCTACGAGCGCACCATCGAGTCCATTCGACGCCGGCTGAAAGGCAATCCCGTTGCGGTGCAGGTGCCCATCGGGGCCGAGGACGAATTTCGCGGCGTGGTCGATCTCATTGAAGGCCAGGCCATCATGTACTCGGACGGCCGCGACGACGTGGCCGACCCGCCGGAGTTGATGCCGGTTCCTTCCGAATACGAGCAAGCCTACAACGACTACCGCCAGGAAATGATCGAGAAGATCGTCGAGACGGACGAGGCCCTGCTCATCAAGTACCTCGAGGGCGAGGACATCTGCGCCGACGACCTCCGCTCCGCCCTGCGCAACGCCACCATCAACCGCCAGCTGGTCCCGGTGCTGTGCGGCAGCGCCATGCGGGGCAAGGGCATCGACCCCCTGCTGGACGCCATCATCTGCTACCTGCCGTCTCCCCTGGACGTGCCGGCCGTGGAGGGCGCCGTCCCCGACACCGACGCCGTAGAGATCCGCGAGCCCCTGGACAGCGAGCCCCTGTCGGCCCTGGCCTTCAAGGTTGTGGTCGACCCCTACGTGGGCCGGTTGGTATTCCTGCGGATCTACTCCGGCAAGGTCGAGTCCGGCGCCGCCGTGCGCAACGTCACCCGAGGCAACCGGGAGCGCATGGGCCGCCTGCTGCGGATGCACGCCAACCACCGGGAAGAGCTGCCGGAGATCACCGCCGGCAACATCTGCGCCGCGGTCGGCCTCAAGGACACTTTCACCGGTGACACCATCTGCACCGACCACAAGCCGGTGATCCTCGAACCCCCGCACTTCCCCGAACCCGTGGTGTCGGTGGCCATCGAACCCGCCACCCGCGCCGATCAGGACAAGCTCGGCGAGGCCATGCGGAAGCTGTCCGAAGAAGACCCCACCTTCGTGGTGCGGTTCAACGACGAAACCGGCCAGACTGTCATCTCCGGCATGGGCGAATTGCACCTGGAGGTCCTCGTTGACCGGATGCGCCGCGAGTTCGACGTGGAGGCCCGCGTCGGCCAGCCCCGGGTCGCCTACCGCGAGGCCATCACCAAGCCGATCCGGGTCGAGGGACGCTTCGTGCGCCAGACCGGAGGCCACGGCCAGTACGGCCACGTCTGGCTGGAACTGGAACCGCAGGAACGCGGCGCCGGGGCCGAGTTCGTCGACGGCATCACCGGCGGCACCATCCCGCGCAATTTCATCCCGGCCGTTGAGGCCGGCGTCAAGCAGGCTCTGGACAACGGCCCGCTGGCTGGCTATCCTCTGGTGGACATGAAGGTCACGCTGGTGGACGGCAGCTACCACACGGTGGACTCGTCCGAAATGGCCTTCCGTTCCGCCGCCATGATAGCGATGCGGGACGGAACCCGCCGGGCGGCTCCGGTGTTGCAGGAACCCTTCTTCGAGATGGAGATCGTGACGCCGGGCGAGTTTCTCAGCGAAGTGCTGAGCGACTTAGGAGGACGCCGCGCCCAGATCCGCAGCATCGAAGGGCTGGACGACCTGCAAACCGTGAGCGCGATGATTCCCCTCGGGGAGACCTTCGCGTACACCACGGCGCTGCGGTCCCTGACCCGCGGGCGCGCCTCGTACACCATGGAGTTCCGGCACTACGAGCCGGTGCCGGAAAGCGTCGCCCGAACCTTGGCCGTCCACCGGTAACCGGCGGTTCCGGCGGACAGAACACACAACAGGAGCGTTATCGGATTAGATTATGGTCGCAAGGCAACAGATGCGGATCATCCTCAAGGCGTTTGACCACAAGATGCTGGACCAGTCCAGCGCCCAGATCGTGGAAACCGCCGAACTCACCGGCGCCCGGGTCGCGGGCCCGGTGCCCCTGCCCACGCAGATCCGACGGTTCTGCGTCATCCGGGGGCCCCACGTTGACAAGGATTCCCGCGAGCATTTCGAGATCCGGACGCACAAGCGGCTCCTGGACATCATGGAGCCCACCAGCAAGACCATCGACGCGCTGACCCGGCTCAATATGCCGGCGGGAGTGGACATTTCCATCAAACTCTAAACCGGCCGAACCCGCAGCCGGCATGGGCCGGAATTACGGGTGCGGCGGGCAAAACGGAGTTCAGACGGGACAATCAGGCTTGAAAGAATAGTAATCCCGTCGTAAAATTGCAGTTCCGGCTGGCGGCAGGCATGAAAGCCACCGCCGCCGTTTCATCTGACGTTTCACATCCACCGGCCACCACTCGCAGGCAAAGAAAATGCTCAAGGCGTTCCTCGGCAAGAAAATCGGCATGACCCAGGTGTTCAACGACGCCGGCCAAGTCGTGCCCGTAACCGTCATCGAGGCCGGCCCCTGCGCCGTCACCCAGATCCGCACCGCGGAGAAGGACGGTTACGAATCGGTCCAGCTGGGGTTCGGTCGCGTTCGCCGGCCCACCAAGCCCGAGGCGGGCCACCTGCGCGGCAGCCAGATCGGACGTCGGCTCGAAGAAGTGCGCGCCGACGACACCGGCGAGTACGAAGTCGGTCAGTTGGTCTCCGTGGACATCTTTGAACCCGGCGAGATCGTGGACGTTATCGGCAAGTCCAAGGGTAAAGGGTTCGCCGGAACAATGAAGCGACACGGCTTCGGCGGCGGCCCCCGCACCCATGGTCAGTCGGACCGCGCGCGGGCCCCGGGTTCCATCGGCGGCGGCACCACGCCGGGCAAGGTCTTCAAGGGACTGAAAATGTCCGGCCACATGGGCAACCGCCGGGTGACCGCCAAAGGGTTGGAAGTGGTCCGCGTGGACGCCGAACGGAATCTGCTGATGGTCAAGGGCGGCATCCCCGGCGCCCCCAACAGCCCGGTAACCATCCGTAAAACAGGCAAGAGCAGGGCGTAAACGAGCCAGGCAGCCGGGCAGACCCGCTGCAAATGGCCCCTATCGCCAAGGAACCGATCCGAAATGGAACTCCCCGTACTGAACACCGGCGGCAACGCCGTCGATACCATCGAGGTGGACGAGGCCGTATTTGACGTGCCCATGAACCAGACCCTGGTCCACCAGGCGATGGTCATCTACCAGCTGAACCAGCGACAGGGCACCCATTCCACCCGCACCCGCGCCGAAGTGTCCGGCGGCGGACGGAAGCCCTGGATACAGAAGCACACGGGCCGAGCCCGCCAGGGCAGCATTCGCTCCCCACAGTGGCGACACGGCGGCATTGCCTTCGGCCCCAAGCCCCGCGACTACCGAAAAGCCTTGCCACGCGCGATGCGTCGCAAGGCTTTGCAGTGCGTCCTCTCCGAGAAAATCCGCGGCGGACGCTTGATCTGCGTCGACTCCCTCGACAGCATTGACGGGAAGACCAGATCCATGAAGCAGGTGCTGGAGAATCTCAACATCTCCGGCTCGGTGCTCGTGGTCACGGAAGAAGCCCAGCAGAACGTGGCGCGGGCCGGCGGCAACCTGAAACAGGTATGGACCCTGCCCTCGGACTTGGTGAACGCCAATGACGTCCTCAAGCGCCGAACCGTTCTGATCACCGTGGGCGCTATCCAGCGGATCGGCGAACTGTGCCAGGCCCCCAGACACCGCGCCCGCCGGGCGGCCAGCGAGGTGGCGGAATAATGCACATCAGCGAAGTCCTCCTGCGCCCCACCATCACCGAAAAGAGCACCCTGTTGCAGGAAGAGGGGCAGTACACCTTCGAAATCGCTCCCCGGGCCAACAAGACGCTGGTCAAGCAGGCCGTGGAAGAAAACTTCAACGTCACGGTGGTCAGCGTCAACATCACGCGCAACCGCGGCAAGCGCAAGCGGTACGGCCCCCGTTTCAAGAAGCAACCCGATACCAAGAAGGCTGTGGTCACGTTGCAGGTCGGCGACCGCATCGACCTTATCGAGGGCCTGTAGCCAACCCGCCGCCCGTCGGCATCGAGAGCTGAGACCATGCCTCTGAAAAATCTCCGACCCATAACTCCCGGCACGCGCAACGCGGTGCGTCCCTCTTTCGAGGAGATCACCACCAAGAAGCCGGAGAAGTCCCTGCTGGAACCGCTGCAAAAGCGCGGCGGCCGCAACAACAAGGGCCGCATCACCGCGTACCACCGCGGCGGCGGCTCCCGGCGCATGTACCGGCGCATCGACTTCAAGCGGCGCAAGGACGGCGTGCCCGCCACCGTCAAGACCATCGAGTACGATCCGAACCGGACCACCCGGATCGCCCTGCTTCACTACGCCGACGGCGAGAAGTCGTACATCCTGGCCCCGGTGAACCTTTCCGTGGGAGACAAGGTGCAGTCCGGCCCCGATGCTGAAATCAGTCCCGGCAACACCCTGCCCCTGCGCAACATCCCCACCGGAACCGTGGTGCACAACCTGGAGTTGACCCCCGGACGCGGCGGACAGTTGGTGCGCGGCGCCGGCACCGGAGCGCAGGTGCTCTCCCGCGAGGGCGACTACGTGCTGATCCGGCTGCCTTCGGGAGAAATGCGCCGGATCCTGCTCAACTGCCGGGCCAGCGTCGGCCAGCTCTCCAACCCCGACCACAAGAACGAAAGCCTGGGCAAGGCCGGCGCCAGCCGCCACCTGGGCCGCCGGCCCCACGTCCGGGGCGTCGCCAAGAACCCGGTGGACCACCCCCACGGCGGCGGCGAAGGCCGTTCGCCCATCGGGATGCCCGGCCCCAAGTCGCCCACCGGCAAGCCCACCCTGGGCCACAAGACCCGCAACAAGAAGAAGACCTCCAGCCGCTTCATCGTCCGCGGACGCCGCTGGCGGAGGTAGGAACCCAACTCTCGCGCCGCCCCGCGGCCCGACAGGCAGCGTTTGTCACCATGTCAAGGTCAATCAAAAAGGGACCGTACGTCCATCCCAAACTGCTCAAGAAGGTCAATCGGGTTCGCGAATCCGGCGAGGCCACCGTCATCCGCACCTGGTCGCGGGACTCGATGATCATGCCCGAAATGGTCGGGCTGAACTTCGGCGTCCACGACGGCCGGCGCCACGTTCCGGTGTTCGTCACCGAGAACATGGTGGGCCACCGCCTGGGCGAGTTCGCGCCGACGCGAACCTATCGCGGCCACGTCGCCCGGTCGGAACGCTCCAGCAGGGTGAGGTGACGATATGCCAGCCGTGCGAGCAATGGCCAAGCAGGTGGGCGCCTCGCCCAAGCGTCTCAAGCCCATCATGGACGCGGTGCGGGGCATGAGCGTCAACGATGCCCTGGACCACCTGAGCCTGATGCAGTCGCCGTGGGCGCGGTCGGTTGCCAAGGTGGTGCAGTCGGCGGCATCCAACGCCGAGAACAACGAGTTCATGAACCGCAACGAGCTGCGCATCACGCGCATTTCGGCAGACCAGGCGCGCCCGCTGAAGCGATTCCGCCCCCGCGCCAGAGGCCGGATTGGACGGGTTACCCGCCGCTCCAGCCACATCATCATCGAAGTGGACGAGATAGAGGAGCGCTAACTTATGGGACACAAAACCCATCCCTTCGGCTTCCGGCTGGGCATCATCAAGGACTGGCGTACCCACTGGTACGCCAACAACGGCGCCCAATACCGGGCCGGCGTGCAGCAGGACCTCTCCCTGCGCCGCACCATCCATGACGAGTACCGCGCCTTCTCCGACGCCGGCATCGCCAAGATCGAGATCGACCGCACGGCCCAGGAAACCATCGTCAACATCCACTCGGCCCGGCCGGGCATTCTGATCGGACGCGACGGCGACCGGGTGAAGGGCCTCCGCGCCCGCCTGGAGGATATGACCTCCGGTATGCTCCGCCTCAACATCATCGAGATCGAGCAGCCGGAAATGGACCCGTATCTCGTCGGCCGGAACATCGCCGACCAGCTGAGCCGCCGCGTGGCCTACCGCCGCGCCATGCGCCAAGCCGCCCTGCGCACCATGCAGGCCGGCGCCGAGGGCATCAAGATCATCACCAAGGGCCGGATCTCCGGCGCGGAAATCGCCCGCACCGAAAAGCTGATGATGGGTCAGGTGCCGCTGCACACCCTGCGCGCCGACATCGATTACGCCCTGGCCGAAGCCCATACCGCCATGGGTCGCATCGGCATCAAGGTCTGGATCTACAAGGGCCAGATCATGCCGCCGGCTGCCGAGGAAGACGGCGAGCTGGACAGCATCGAGTTCCGCGTCACCAGCCAGGACACCGAAGCCGAGTTGCAGGCCGCCGAGTTCGAGAACTAGCGCGGCAGTTGATCGGACAATTCTTTTTGACGGACAGATTGGGAGATTGGCGCGATGCTGCAGCCTAAAAGGACGAAATACCGCAAGATGGGTCGCGGCAAGCGCCGGGGCATGGCCACCACCGGGAGCACCGTGGAGTTCGGCGAAATCGGCCTGAAAGCCTTGCAAGCCGAATGGATCACCGCCCGGCAGATCGAGTCGGCCCGTATCGCGATCACCCGCCACCTGCAGCGCGGCGGCCGCACCTATATACGCATCTTCCCGGACAAGCCGGTTTCCAAGAAGCCGGCCGAAGTTCGCATGGGTGGCGGCAAGGCGGCCAACGACCACTGGGTCGCCGTGGTCCGGCCGGGCCGCATCATGTTTGAGGTCGGCGGCGTGCCTCTCGACCAGGCCGCTGAAGCCCTCCAGAGGGCCGCGCACAAGCTGCCCATTCCCACCAAGGTCGTGTACCGCGACCGGGTGAACTCGCTGCTGACTACGGCAGCCAGGTGATAGCCGCCATGAAAATGTACGAAATACGAGCGTTGACCGACCAGCAGATCGAGGAAGAGCTGCAGAAGTCCTACCGGGAGTTGATGAACCTCCGGTTCCGGGACGCGGTCAACCAGCTCACCGACACCAACCAACCCCGCAAGACCCGCAAGGACATCGCGCGAATGCTGACCTGCCTGCGCGAGCGGCAGCTCCAGTAGGGACCCCGCGGCCATCGTGACCGTGACGATCTCCGTGCAATGACAGAACTTTCAGGACTACCCTAATGGCCAAGACAATGCGAAAGGTTCGGGTGGGCTCCGTGGTGAGCACCCGGATGGACAAGACCGCCGTGGTGGAATTGGTATGGAAGCAGCGCCACCGCGTTTACCGCAAGCAGATGCGCCGCGTGACCCGCTTCTACGTCCACGACCCGGAGGGACAGTGCCGGATCGGCGATACGGTCCGCATCCAGGAAACCCGTCCGATCTCTCGCACCAAGCACTGGCGCCTCCTGGATATCCTGTCCCGTCGCGCCGTCGCCGACGTGCGCGCCATTGAACTTGAAGGCGACGCGGTGATCGAGCCGGTCGCGGATGCCGAAGCCGATGACGCGACCCCGGTCGACGACATCGCCGAAGAAATTACCGATGACGACGAGGATGCGTAAATGATCCAGAGTTATACCAGGCTGCACGTAGCCGACAACAGCGGCGCGCGACGCATCCGGCTCATCAATATCCCCGGTTCCAGCCGGCGCAAGTACGCCTCCGTGGGCGACATCATCGTCTGCACCGTGCGCGAGGCCATCCCCAACTCCCCGGTGCGCAAGGGTTCCGTGGTCAAGGCGGTAGTGGTCCGACAGGCCGCTCCCCTGCTCCGCCCCGACGGCACCTACATCAAGTTCGACGACAACGCCGCCGTCCTGATCAACGACAACCAGCTGCCCCGCGGCACCCGCATCTTCGGCCCCGTCGCTCGCGAACTGCGCGACAAAGGGTTCATGCGGATCGTGTCCCTGGCGCCGGAGGTGGTGTGATGGCCAAGACGAAGATCCGGCGCGGCGACGACGTGCTGGTCATCGCCGGCAAGGACAAGGGCAAGACCGGCCGCGTCCTCAACATGGTTCCCGAAAAGAACCGGGTCATCGTTGAAGGCGTCAACATGGTGACCAAGCACTACAAGCCGCGCCCCGGCATCCGCCAGGGCGGCCGCGTGCAGCAGGAAGCCTCCATCCACATCTCCAACATCAAGCTCATCCAGAGCAACTACACCGAACCGAGCACTCAGTTCCGCAACCGGGACGAGTAACTCTCTCGGGAGTGATCCCCATGGCTACTGACCAGCAGGAAAGAACCGAACAAGGCGGAGGCCGCCGCCAGCGTCGCCGGCAGGAAGAGGCCGAATCCAACGGTACTCAGCCGACGGAACTGCCGCCTCCGGCATTCAAGATCCGCTTCCGCGACGAGATCGTCCCGGCCATGGTGTCCGAGTTTGGGTACACCAGCCCCATGCAGGTGCCCCGGGTCACCAAGATCAACCTCAACATCGGCCTCGGCGAAGCGCTGACCAACGGCCGCGCCATGGAAAGCGCCGTCCGGGATCTGACGACCATCTCAGGTCAGAAGCCGGTCATCACCCGCGCCCGCCGGTCCATCGCCGGGTTCAAGGTGCGCCAGGGCAACCCCATCGGCACCGCCGTCACCCTGCGCGGTGACCGCATGTACTACTTCCTGGAGCGCCTGATCATCACGGCGCTGCCGCGCATCCGGGACTTCCGGGGAATTTCGCGCAACGGTTTCGACGGCCGGGGCAACTTCTCCCTGGGCCTTCGCGAACAGATCGTGTTCCCGGAGATCGACTACAACAGCATCGACCGGCTGCGCGGGCTCCAGGTGACCATCACCACCAGCGCGACCAACGACGCCGAGGCGGCGCGGCTGCTCGAACACTTCGAAATGCCCTTCGTCCGGCAGTAGGCTCGGCCGCTTCACCGGCGCCATAGCCTGAGCCAAGCACAGGGAGAGAGAAACCTTGGCCAAGAAATCTTCCATCGTCAAGAACGAACGTCGCAAGCAAACCGTCGCCAAGTACGCCGAGCAGCGCGCCGCGCTCCTGGCCGAGGCGCGGGATCTGTCTCGTTCCGCCCGCCAGCGCTTTGAGGCCCGCCAGAAGCTGGCCCTGCTGCCCCACGACGCTAACCCCAACCGCATTCGGAACCGGGACGGCGCCACCGGGCGGCCCCGCGGCTACATCCGCCACTTCGGCCTGTCGCGCATCTCCTTCCGGGAAATGGCGCTGGACGGCCTGCTCCCCGGCGTGCGCAAGGCCAGCCTGTAAGGCTCTATTCACATTCGATGCACCGGATAGACAGGATTTTCAAGGAGCCGTTCCGCAATGCCCATTAACGACCCGGTTGCCGACATGCTGACGCGCATTCGCAACGCAATCCAGGCCCGGCACCAGACGGTGCTGGTGCCCCAGTCCAAGATGAAGGTCGCCATCGCCGACATCCTCAAGGCGCAGGGCTATATCCGCGACTGGGACCTGGCGCGCAACCAGAAATTCCCCACCATGCGGATCCACCTCACCTACAAGGACGACGACACCAACGCCATTCGCGGCCTGCGCCGGATCAGCAAGCCGGGACTGCGGGTTCACGTCGGCCGGGGCGAGATCCCCCGGGTCTACGGCGGGTTGGGCATCGCCATTATTTCTACCTCCCAGGGAATGATGACCGGATACGAGGCCTGGCGCAAAGGCATCGGAGGAGAGTTGGTCTGTTATGTCTGGTAACGAAATCCCGGTCAGCGTCGGCGTCGCCGAACGAATTCCGCCCGCCGAGAAGCCCCTGTCCCGCATCGGTCGCCAGCCCATACCCATTCCCGCCGGTGTCCAGGTCGAGGTGCTCTACGGCGGCGTCCAGGTCACCGGCCCGCGCGGCGAGGTGATCCAGCGATACCACCCTGAAGTCACCGTGAAGGTGGAAGACGATCAGATCATCGTTGAAAGGCTGACCGAGCGCAAGTTCCACCACTCGCTCCACGGCCTGACCCGGTCCCTGATCGCCAACGCCGTTGTCGGCGTGACCGAAGGCTACAGCCGAACCCTGGAGCTCATGGGCGTCGGATACCGCGTGCAGCAGAACGGCGTCGGCATCACCCTCAGCGTCGGTTACAGCCACACCGTGGACGTGTTCCCGGAAGACGGCCTGACCATGGAGGTCGAGGGCAACAACCGGGTCCACATCACCGGCGTGGACAAGCAGAAAGTGGGTCAGCTGGCCGCCAAGGTCCGCAGGGTTCGGCCGCCCAATCGCTACAAGGAAAAGGGCATCCGGTACCAGGGCGAGGTTCTTCGCCTCAAGCCCGGCAAGGCCGCCGCACGCCGCGCCGTGTAATGGATCCATCATTCCTGTTACATGGATCCGTCATTCCGGCGAAAGCCGGAATCCAGTATTCCGAGCAGCCAGCACACCCGATCAGAAATTGACCATCACCCTCCGGATCCCGCTTTTGCGGGAGCGATGGGGTTTGAGAGCAAACGTAAAATGCCACGCGACAAAGACTCCCGAAAACTCCGCATCGTCCGCCACCGGCGGGTGCGGAACAAGGTACACGGAACCCCCGACCGGCCGCGCCTCTGCGTCTTCCGCAGCCTGAAAGGCATCTACGCCCAGGTGATTGACGACGTGGAAGGCCACACCCTGGCCTACGCTACCAGCCATGAGGTCAGCGGCGAAGAGGCCGGGCCCAAGACGGCCGCGTCGGCCGCCGTGGGCAAGCTGGTCGCCGAACGCGCCCGGGCCGCCGGCGTAACCGCCGTAGTGTTCGACCGGGGCGGCTACCAGTTCCACGGCCGGGTCAAGGCCCTGGCCGATGCCGCCCGCGAAGGAGGGCTTGTATTCTGATGGTTTCTCCCGCATCCCGTAGAGGCCCAAGAAGCAACACCGGCGGCAGGGGCGGCGAAGGCGGCCCGGATCGTCGCGGAGGACGCGGTGGTCGTGGCCGTGACCGCGATCAGCGGCAGCGCGAAGACGACAGCGGCGGCATGAACGAGCGGGTGGTCCACACCCGCCGCATCGCCAAGGTGGTCAAGGGTGGCCGCCGGCTCCGGTTCAACGCCCTGGTGGTGGTGGGTGACGGCCAGGGGCGCGTGGGCGCCGGCATGGGCAAGGCGCTGGCCATCCCCGACGCGGTGCGCAAGGGAACCGCCGTGGCCCGGCGCAGCACCATCAACATCCCCATCAAGGGAAGCACGATCCCCCATGAGATTTCCGTCCGCAAGGGCGCGTCCATCGTCATCATCAAGCCGGCTCCCCTCGGAACCGGCATCATCGCTGCCGGCGCCATGCGCGCCATGCTCGAACTGGGCGGCGTGCAGGACGTGGTGGGCAAGTCGCTGGGATCGCGCAACCCCATCAACATCGTCCAGGCGACCCTCGAAGCCCTCAGCCTTCTGCGCGACCCCGAAACCGAACGCGCCAACCGGCTGGGACTGAACTCGCCGGGCGCCAACGGCGCCACCGAAACTGCGGTAGCGGACGCGCCGGCCTCGCCCGCGCCGGAAACTCCGGCGGCAGCTGAAGCGCCCGCCGAGGAACCCG
The DNA here is from genome assembly GCA_034420475.1 of Dehalococcoidia bacterium. Lineage (GTDB taxonomy): Bacteria > Chloroflexota > Dehalococcoidia > Lucifugimonadales > UBA3495 > Bin87. Next base: position 26,892 of record DAOULH010000053.1, on the reverse strand, counting down.
CCCCCGCTCCCACCGCCGAGGCGGCTCCTGAAACCCCGGCCGCCGCGGAAGCCGAACCGGCTCCGGAGGCCGTCGCCCCGGAGGCTGTCGCCCCGGATGTTGTCGCCGTAGAGGCGGCCATTGCCGAGGAGGCCGCCGCCGAGGAGCCTCCGGCTGCGGAGGAACCCACTGCTGAAGCTCCCTCCGCGGCAGAGGCCGACCAACAATCCTGACCACGCAAGTTCTCCCCGTCTCCCGTTCGCGGTCGGCGGCAGGTAAAAGGCAAATGGCGCAAATCAAAATCACCTGGAAGAAAAGCTGCATCGGGCGTCCGTCCTACCAGCGCCGGATCGTGCAATCGCTGGGGCTCAAGCGGCTGAACCATTCGGTCGTGCACGAAGACAGCCCCACCATTCGGGGCATGGTCAACAAGGTCCAGCACCTCATAACCGTCGAGCCGGTCGAATAACGCCCGATCCAGATAGCATAGGGAGCGATTGCCACCATGATGGAACACGACATTTCGCCGCCCAGGGGCGCGCGGCGGGCCCGCAAGCGGGTCGGCCGAGGCGACTCCGCCGGCGGCGGCAGCTACGCCGGCCGCGGCTTGAAGGGTCAGAAATCCCGCTCCGGTCCCGGACTGCGGCCCGGCTTTGAAGGCGGCCAGATGCCCCTGATCAAGGGTCTGCCCATGAAGCGGGGGTTCAACAACCGCTACAAGACCTACTATGCCCTCGTGGACCTGGGCACCCTCCAGGAACGCTTCGAGGCCAACACCCAGGTCACTCCGGAGCTCCTGCATCAGCTGGGCATCATCCGGCGCACCAGGCTCCCGGTGAAGGTGGTAGGCGACGGCGAACTGCAGCAGCCGCTGACCGTGGCCGCGCACAAGTTCACTGCTTCGGCCCGCGCCAAGATCGAAGCGGCCGGTGGCACCGTCACCGAGCTCTAGCCTCGGCAAGCGGTTGGGACTGACGGGGCAAGACTCGCCATGATTCAGACTGAGGCGCAGGCAGGAGGTCGTTGGCCACGCCTGGTGCAGGCGGCCATCGACGCCTTCAGCCTGCCGGACCTTCGGGCCAAGATCCTTTTCACCCTGGGGATGCTGGCCCTGTACCGGCTGGTGGCCCATATTCCCATACCGGGTCTCGACACGGCCGCGCTGGAGCAGCTGTTCACCAACAACCAGCTCCTGGGCTTCCTCGACCTCTTCTCCGGCGGCGCGCTTAGCCGCATGAGCATCGTGGCGCTGGGGGTGTTCCCCTACATCACGGCGTCCATCATCATGCAACTGCTGACGCCGGTGATACCCCAATTGCAGAACCTGTCGCGGGAGGGTGAAGCCGGGCGCATCAAGATGAACCGCATCACCCACTGGGGAACGGTGCCCATCGCCATTGCCCAGGCCTTCGCCCAGATGGTGCTCCTGCAGCAGGCCGGCGTGCTCACCAACGTCGGGTTCGGCCCCGACTCGTTCCTGCCCACCCTGGCCGCGGTCCTGTCCCTGACTGCCGGCACCATGTTCCTGGTCTGGCTGGGCGAGCTGATCACCGAGCGCGGCATCGGCAACGGCATCTCGCTGATCATCTTCGCCGGCATCGTGGTGGGATTCCCCGGGCTGCTGGCTACCGGCTTCCTGGACCGTGACAACATCATCGGCGTGTTCTTCTTCGCCCTCATCGGCCTGCTGATCATCGCCCTGATCGTGGTGTTCAACGAGGCCCACCGCCGCATACCGGTGCAGTACGGCCGCAGCATCTTCAGGGGCGGCCAGATGTACCGCCAATCGGGCTCCACGTACATCCCGCTGCGGATCAACTCGGCCGGCATGATCCCGCTGATCTTCGCCTTCTCCATTGTCATCCTGCCCGGAACCGTGGCCCAGTACCTCAGCTCCGCCGGCGGTTTCGTCGGCAACCTCGCCGCCGACCTCCAGGTGTTGCTGAGCCCCACCGGCCCTATTTACTGGGTGCTGGCGTTCTTCCTGGTGGTGGCGTTCACCTTCTTCTACACGCTGGTCGTGTTCCAGCAGCAGAACATCGCCGAAAACCTCCAGCGCAACGGCGGCTTCGTCCTGGGCATCCGGCCGGGCCGGCCCACCCAGGACTACCTGAACCGGGTGATCCTCCGCCTCACCATGGGCGGCGCGCTGTTCCTGGGCTTCATCGCCATCGTGCCCTACATCGCGTCCCTGATCACCAACGTGGAAGCCATCGCCCTCAGCAGCACCAGCCTCCTGATCATGGTGGGCGTGGGTCTGGACACCCTGCGGCAGCTGGAAGCCCAGCTCATGATGCGCAACTACGAGGGGTTCCTGAGATGACCGTGGCCAACGGCATCAGGCTGGTCCTGTTCGGCCCTCCGGGCGCGGGCAAGGGAACTCAGGCCCAATTGCTCAAGGAGGGTCTGGGCATCGAGCACGTCAGCTCCGGCGACCTCTTCCGGCATCACCTGTCCAACGGCACCGAGTTGGGCGAACTGGCCCGCGGCTACATGAACCGCGGCGAGCTGGTGCCCGACGAGGTCACCATCGGCATGGTCATCGACCGCATCAGCGGCATCGGCGACGCCGACGGATTCATGCTGGACGGCTTTCCCCGCAATACGACCCAGGCCGAGGCGCTGGAAGCGACGCTGGGCGAACGGGGCCAGAGGCTCGACCGTGTGGTACATATCCAGGTGGAGGACGGCGAACTGATCCGCCGCCTCAGCAACCGCTACATCTGCCGGGCCTGTCAGCGACCCTACGCCCGGGACGCGGCAACCGGAGCCCCGCCCGAGCAATGCGCGGATTGTCCCGACGGGGGCGACATTTACCAAAGAGACGACGACACCGAGACGGCGGTAGCCAACCGTCTGTCCATTTACCACCAGGAGACCGCCCCGGTCCTGGAGTTCTACCGCCAGCGCGGTCTGCTCGCCGACATCCCCGGTGAGCGGTCAATTGACGCGGTGCATCATTCCGTGTTGCGGATTCTGGACGCTGCCGGCGTGGGCGCGGTTTCAAAATCGTAGCGGCTGAGGTATAATCATAATGGTGGAACGTACCCCTAAACGCAAAACTGCATCCAATTCGCCCTCGTCGTACAGCGGTGGGATAACCATCAAGTCCCGCCGGGAGATGGAGGCCATGGAGCGCGCCGGCGCAATTGTTGGCGCCACGCTGACGCTCCTCAAAAAATCGGTTGAGCCGGGCATTACCACCGCCGATCTCAACCGCATCGCGGACAAGAATATCCGCAGCATGGGCGCGGTGCCCACGTTCCTCGGCTACCACGGGTTCCCCGGAGCCATCTGTGCCTCGGTCAACGAGGAAATCGTCCACGGCATCCCCGGCAAGCGGGTGCTCAAAGAGGGCGACATCATCAAGATGGACTGCGGCGCCACCATCGACGGGTTCATCGGCGACGCCGCTATTTCGGTGGCCGTCGGTGAAATCGGCGCTGACGTGCAGCAGCTCATGGACGATACCGAGGCCAGCCTGTACGCCGGGATCGAAGCAGCCCAGCCGGGCAATCGCATCGGCGACATCGGCGCCGCGGTATCGGGATACGCCATACCCCGCGGCTACGGAGTGGTCCGCCAGTTCGTCGGTCACGGCGTGGGGCGCTACCTCCACGAGGACCCGCAGGTTCCCAACTACGGCGAGGCCGGAAAGGGCATTCTGCTGCGACCGGGGATGTGCATCTGCATCGAGCCCATGCTGAACATGGGCACGGAAGATACCACCATACTGGATGACGACTGGACCGTGGTCACCGCCGACGGCGCGCTGTCGGCTCACTTTGAGCACACCCTGGCCATCACCGCCGACGGTCCCAAGATCCTGACCATGCACGACTGAGAACACACGCGCCGCCGACGGCTCATCACCGGCTCGTCGGCGTAAAGAAGGAAGGTTTATGGCAAAGAAAGAAGCGATTGAAGTTGAGGCGCAGGTAACCGAAGCCCTGCCCAACGGCATGTTCCGCGTGGAACTGCCCAACGAACACCAGGTCCTCGCCCACATTTCGGGCAAGATCCGGATGCACTTCATCCGGGTGTTGCCGGGCGACCGGGTGCTGGTGGAGTTGTCCCCCTACGACCTGAGTCGAGGGCGCATCACCTATCGCTTCAAGTAGCCGGAACCGCGGAGAATACCCATGAAAGTGTCCGCATCGGTGAAGCCGCGCTGCGACCGCTGCCGGGTTATCCGGCGCAAGGGCGTGGTGCGCATCATCTGCGTCAACAGCAAGCACGCGCAACGGCAGGGATAGCCCGATCCGGCGTAAGCCGGTCAGTCCGTTCCACCACCGCCACCCAAGTTCAGGAGCATAACCATGGTCCGAATAGCCGGAGTCGACGTACCCGACCGCAAGCGCGCCCACATCGCGCTGCGCAGCATCTACGGCATTGGCCCCGCCAAGGCCATCGAAATCGTGAGCAAGGCCAACCTGGACACCGATATGCCGCCGCGCATGAACGAACTCTCCGAGGTCGAGGTTGACCGCATCCGCGTCATCGTTGACCAGGACTACATCACCGAGGGTGACCTGCGCCGGGAACACAACGAGAACATTCGCCGGCTCATCGACATCGGCAGCTACCGGGGCCTGCGCCATCGCCGGAACCTCCCGGTGCACGGCCAGCGCACCCGCACTAACGCCCGCTCCCGCAAGGGCGCCCGGCGCACCGTGGCCGGCCGCGGTCGGCGCACCGGCGGCAAGAAGTAACCTTGCCGGTTGGCGTCTCAATCCGCCGCGTCACACCCGCAATTTCCACGAGGCCCGCGATTTCCACGAGGTAAAAACCCATGCCCCGACCACGCGCACGTCGTCGCGAGCGGCGCTCCATACCCCAGGGGCGCGCCTACATCTACTCCACGTTCAACAATACGCTGGTCAGCCTGACCGATCCCGACGGGAACGTCGTGGCCTCCACCAGTGCCGGCACCGCCGGCTTCCGCGGCTCGCGCAAGGGCACGGCCTTCGCCGCCCAGCGCGCCGCTGAGCAGGCCGCCCGCCGCGGCGTGGACATGGGTATGCGCAACATCGACGTTTACATCAAGGGGCCCGGCTCCGGCCGCGAACCGGCCATCCGGGCGCTCCAGGCCGCCGGCCTCAACGTTTCCAGCATCCGTGACGTGACTCCCATACCCCACAACGGCGTCCGCCCTCCCAAGCGCCGCCGCGTGTAATTTGGCAACCCACTACCCACACCACCAACGGAAAGACCAACATGGGCAGATATACCGGACCATCCTGCCGCCTGTGCCGCCGCGCTGGCGAAAAGCTCTTCCTGAAAGGCGACCGCTGCTTTTCCCCTCGTTGCGCCATCGAGCGCCGCCACATCCCGCCCGGAGGCGGCGGCAACCGTCGCCGGCGCGTCTCCGACTACGGCGTTCACCTGCGGGAGAAGCAGAAGGCCCGGCAGATGTACGGCATCATGGAAAGCCAGTTCCGCAAGTACATGACCGACGCTTTCAACACGCCCGGCATCTCCGGCAACAACCTGCTCCGAACGCTGGAGCGACGCCTCGACAACGTGGTTTACCTGCTGGGGTTCGCGGATTCCCGCAAGCAGGCCCGCCAGATGGTGCAGCACGGCCACTTCAACGTCAACGGCCGCAAGACCGACATCCCATCATTCCTGGTGAAGCCGGGACAGACCATCGCCTGGACGGAAACCTCCCGCAAGCGCGAGTTCTTCGCCGACCGCACCGACGGCCTGCCCAAGCGGACCCTTCCCAGTTGGCTGACCCTCGATCTGACCCAGATGGAAGGTCAAGTGATCTCAATGCCGCCCGACAACGAACTGCCCGAAACCATCAACTCCCGCCTGATCGTCGAGTACTACTCAAGGTAACCTGCGGCATGTTAGATCCTCAAATCCTCCCGCCATTGCGGGATCCCGAACCCGAAATACCCTCCCCGTCCATCCGGGTGATCGACAGCAACGATACCTATGCCTGCGTCGCCCTGGAACCGCTGGAACGAGGGTATGCCACCACCGTGGGCAACCCGCTGCGGCGGCTGCTCCTCAGTTCCATCCAGGGTACCGCCGTGACCTGGGTGAAGATTGAGGGCGTGCCCCACGAATACTCCGTCATTCCCGGCGTCAAGGAAGAGGTCATGGACCTCCTCCTCAGCGTCAAGCGCATCCGCATCCACGCCCTGTCCAAGCGCACCGGCAAGATGCGCCTCGACGTGACCGGAGAGGGTCGCGTTTGCGCCGGCGACATCGCCACCGCCAGCGACTATCAGATCGTCAACCCGGAACTGCACCTGGCCACCCTGGACAATCCGGACGTATCCCTGTCCATCGAGTTCAACGTCGAGTCGGACAAAGGTTATAAGCGAGCCGAGCAGAACGACACCATGAGCGGCTTGCCGGTAGGCGTGCTGCCGGTGGACGCCATCTACAACCCCGTTCGCAAGGTTGAATATACGGTGCAGCCCATGATGGTAGGCTCGCAGACCGACTGGGAACGCCTGATCCTGCGGGTATGGACCGATGGGGCAGTGAGCCCTTTGGCGGCCATCCAGGAGGCCTCCGAGAAACTCGTCGAGCACTTCTTCATGTTCAATCAACTCGGCCGCCCCGCCGATGCGCCGCTGGACACTAGCAATCTCAACGTTGCCTCGGAAGTTTACCTGATGCCCATCGAGCGGCTGGACCTGTCCTCACGCACGCTCAACTGCCTGAAGCGCGCCAAGCTGGATCGCGTCGGGCAGGTTCTCGACCTCAGCTCCGACGAGCTATTGAGCATCCGCAACTTCGGGCAGAAGTCCCTGGAAGAATTGCAGGGCAAACTGGCGGAATTGGGCGTCAGTTCGGCACGGGTCAGTCAGGCCGCCAGCGAGGCTGGCCCCGACCTGGACGACGAAGATCTGGACGACGCCGGCACCCCTCTGGTGTTCGACCCCGAAGACGACGAATACGACTACGACGACGGTGATTAGTCATGCCTTCCCATCGCGTCGCCGGCCGCAAGCTCAGCCGGTACAAGGACCAGCGCAAGGCGCTCCTGCGGGGCCTCACCGCGGATCTGATACGGCACGAACGTATCACCACCACCCTGGCCAAAGCCAAGGAAACCCGGGTGATGACCGAAAAACTCATCACCCACGGCAAGAAGGGAACGCTGCACAACCGGCGAACCGCTCTGAGCCGGCTGCCCCAAAAGGACGTGGTGGCCAAGATTTTTGACGAACTCGGCCCCCGTTACGCCGAGCGGCCCGGCGGCTATACCCGCATCATCAAGCTGGGACCCCGCCAGGGCGACGGCGCCTCGATGGCCGTTATCGAGCTCGTGTAACGCCAGCGCGACAACCCGGTTCGAGGAATTGCCATTGGCCCAATAACCCCATGACATCCCAACGTACCGTCGAGGCAGCGCAACGCCGCATCGCCTTGGTGGTCGCCTACGAAGGCACCCAGTACGCCGGCTTTCAGCTTCAGGCCGACGTCCCGACGATCCAGGGTGAGTTGGAAAAAGCTTTCAGTCGCCTCACCGGCGAACGCATCAGAGTACGGGGAGCCAGTCGCACCGACTCCGGCGCCCACGCCATCCACCAAGTGGTTGACCTGGTCACCGGCTCCACACACCGGACCGACGTGATCGCGGCGGCCATGAATCACTACCTGCCGGAAGACATTCGGGTGCTCACCGCCCGCGAGGTGCCCGGGGAATTTCATGCCAGGCGCAGCGCCGCCAGGCGAGACTATCGGTACAGCATCCTCAACCGACCCGTACCCTCCCCGCTCCTCCGACGTACCCACCACCATGAGCCGGTGCCTTTGGACCTCGACGCAATGCAAATGGCGACCCACAGCCTGCTGGGCATCCGGGATTTCCGGCAAATCGCCACGGCGCATCCCGCCGACCAAAGCGCGGTACGCCAGGTGTTCCGGTGGGACGTGAAACGCCAGAGCGACGACCAGGATGTCATTGCCATCGATTGTGCGGCCAACGGGTTTTTGAGGCATCAAATCAGGCGAGCCAACGCGGTGCTGGTGGAGATAGGAAAAGGAAGACTGCCGATCCACGCCATCGCCGATGCCCTGGCCGGACGAACCCAACAACTGCACAATATCCCGACCCTCCCGGCAAAGGGCCTGTGTCTGCGGTCGGTCCACTACCCCGAATTCAATCACTTGTTGAAGGTAGCCAGTTACCATGAAACGAACCAGCACTTACTTCGCCAAGGCCGGTGACGTGCCGGATACCTGGCGTGTCATCGACGCCACCGGCATCAGCCTGGGCCGTCTCGCCCGCCAGGTGGCCGTGGCGCTCCAGGGCAAGGACCAGCCCACCTACACTCCCCACGTCATCACCGGGTGCCACGTGGTGGTCATCAACGCCGACCAGGTGCGCATCACCGGGCGCAAGCTGACGCAGAAGATGTACTACCGGCACAGCGGCTACGTGGGCAACCTCAAGTCATTCCTCATGCGCGACATGATGGAAGAACGCCCGGAGCGAGTGGTTCGCCTGGCCGTGAAAGGTATGCTGCCCTCCAACAAGCAGGGCCGACAGATGCTGCGCCGCCTGCGCGTTTACGCCGGCGACCAGCACCCCCACGAAGCCCAGGTCGGCAGCGCCCAATAGCATCGCAACCGCTTTCCGACAATCGCCCACGCAAGGCAGGTAACTAACCAACATGGTGACGCAAGCAGAACCGCAACCGCAGTACTTCTACGGGACCGGCCGGCGCAAGAGCGCCATCGCCAAGGTGCGCATTTATCCCGACGACGGCACCGCCATCATCGTCAATGACAAGCCCATGGAGGAGTACTTCAACTGGCTGCCCTGGCAGTCCACCGTGCGGGAGCCCTTCGCCACCTCCGGGACCGTCGGCCGCTTTCGCGTCATGGCCAAAGTCACCGGCGGCGGCGTCAACGCCCAGGCCGAGGCCATCCGCCACGGCATCGCCCGCGCCCTGGTGGTCTTCGATCCCAACCTGAAATCCAGCCTGCGCCGCGCCGGCTTCATCACCCGCGACGCCCGGGTCAAGGAAAGCAAGAAGTACGGCCTCAAGCGCGCCCGGCGCGCGCCCCAGTACACCAAGCGGTAGAGTGGCTCCGGCAGTGTCAGGGAGAGTGTCGATGGAACTACCGGAAACAATGGCTCTCATCGCCGGCATTGGCTTGGCCGTCACGATAATTGTGGTGCTGGTCAGAGCCAGCTACCAGTTGGGAAAGTTGAGCAGCCAAGCCAATAATCACGAGATCGCCATCCGCGATCTGAACGGCAAGGTTGACCATCTGGACGCCAAGTTCGAGGCCAAGTTTGATGCCCTGGATGCAAAGTTCGAGGCCAAGTTTGATGCCCTGGATGCAAAGTTCGAGGCTAAGTTTGATGCCTTGGATGCAAAGTTCGAGGCTAAGTTTGACGCTTTGACCACAGCCATTAATGAACTGCGCGACGAGATGCAGCAGACCAACCGGGTTCTCGTGGGCTTGGCGAACCATACCCACGACGCCGACGGCCGGACGATGTTCACCATCCCGTCCTGACGAACCGGACTTTCCCAGCAAGAAAACCCCTCGGCGAGCAGCCGAGGGGTTCGTCGTTTTAGAACAGGTCGCGCCCGATGGTCAGCCAGTAGAACATGATGTACACGCCGGCCACCACCATCAGCCAGGCTCCCACCACGCCCACGTAGGGCAGGATCGCCCGCATCCACCGCACCATCACCGAGCGGGCCAGGGCCATCCCCAGCGTCAGCGCCATGATGACGCTGCCCATTCCCGCCGCGTACAGCACGAACTTGCCCAGCGTATCCAACCATCCCGAGGACAGGCCGGCGCCCACGCCCAGCACGGCCAGGAACAGCGGCAGCGTGCAGCTCAGCGACGCCAGCCCGTAGCTGACCCCGAACAGCAGGTACCCGGGCAGGTTCGTCTGGCCCGGATCGCCGATGCGCGCCGCCGCCCGTTGGGCCAGACTGGTGTAGATCTTCCCACCGCCTGCCATGAACGCCCCGGCTCCGATCAGCAACACCCCGATGGCCAGCCCGACGTAGGGCAGCGCCGCGACCACGATAGCCTGCGAACCGAACCCCAGGATCAGCCCCACCAGTCCGAACAGCACCACAAACCCGGCTGAGACCGTCAGACCCACCATGATCGCCCGCAACACCAGCATGATGGGACTGCGCCGCTCCTGCTCCCCGCTGCCGCCGCTTACGTACAGACCCAGGTAGGCCGGCAGCATGGCGAAACCGCACGGGTTGACAGCGGAAGCCGCTCCCACCGCGTAGGCAAATCCAAGCTTGAGGCCCACGTTGCTCAGGCCGGTGCCCGACGAACCGGACAGCAACTCGACGAAGCGGTTCACACCGTCGATGCCCTCCGTGCTCCGTAAGAACAGCGCCCCCACGACGGCGATGGCATAGGCGACGGCGGCGATGAGCGCCGCCAGCGCGACGCTGCGGCTGACGGGCAGGCGATCCCAAACAGTGGTGGCGGAAGCTTGCGATTCGGCTGGAGTAGTCATGGCATTCACCAAATCAGCGGTGCGATCAAGGTTAATTGGGACCCTTGGCCTGTTGCGGGGCCGAGGGATTTGGCCGACGGCGGAGCGGTTCGGCTACATAGCGCTTGGTTGATTGCGAATAACGACGGTATTGGCTACCCGGTCGGACAGTGAGCGGTGTTCGTCGTCGTCCATCAGCAGCAGAATCACATCGGCGAAGAACCCGATCACGAAGCTGTGCGCTACCGCTTTGACCACTTCACGGATGAACGTGTTTCCCCATCCGGACCGGTCGCCGTCTCGTTTCACCGCCCGGATGCCCAGCAGCTGTTTACCCGGCGTTTGGCCGCGTCCCAGCACGATCAGCCACCAGATGATGTAACCGATAATCAGGGTCAGGAAGAAGAGGATAACGTCGAGTATATTGGCGAACATCCGCCGGACTGGCGTGGCGTATTCCATGGTGTGGCCTCATTGATAAATACGTCGCTTTGTGGCACTCGGTTCAACGTCTTTGTGTGATCGCAAGGAGCGGACTCCGGCGGAGTGGAAAGTTGATCATTCCCTCCGGCTAATCAATAGCCGCTCCGCCTCTCGGCAAATGCCCTCGATTACTTCCGCGGCCGGACGAATGGCGTTTACCGCTCCCGCGCCCTGGCCCATGTACACGGATGATACCTCGGGGTCGTGCCTCGCCCGGGCAGCCGCAACGTCCGACGCCAGTTCCTCCCGGTGCTCCATCACGGCTTCATCCCGACCGTCCCACTCCCGCACCAGGCGGTTCCGGTAAACCCGCCCGGCGATTCCATCCGGCCAGGGCGTGTCTCCCAGCAGATCGTACAGCCGCGTGAAGGCCGTATCCTGGCCGTCGGAGAGGACGACCCGTTCCTTGAACGCATCCGGCACCTCCACCGCTTCCGGCGTTGCCAGCAGGGCCGTTCCCAGCGATGCGCCCTCCGCGCCGGCGGCCAAAACCGCGGCCAAAGCCCGCCCCGTGGTGATGCCTCCCGCCGCCAGCACGGGCAGTTGCGGATACTGCTCCACCACGGATACCAGCAGCGGCAGCAGGTTCATTCCGCCGGTGTGTCCGCCGGCTTCGTTGCCCTGAACCATCAGCACGTCCGCGCCGCCATCAACGGCCATTCGGGCCAGTTCCAGGGACTGCACCTGGCAGATGGTGATCGCCCTCGCGTCCCGAGCCCGGCCCAGCCAGGGCTCCGGGTCCGTGAACGAGAAGATCACCGCTGAGACGCCCTCATCCAGTACGATCTCGAAGTTCTCAGGGTCAGGTTCGATAAGCTGGGTGATGAACCCCACTCCGAACGGCCGGTCCGTGACGCCGCGGACGTACGCGATCTGCTCCCGCAGCCAATCCGAGCCCAAACCGTTACTGGCGCCAAAGGTGCCCAAACCGCCGGCCTGCGACACCGCCGCTGCCAGCGTACCGCCGCTGTGGTTGCTCATCGGCGCATTCATCACCGGAAGCGACAGCCCCAGCAGGTCGGTGAAGCGAGTACGTAGCATGGTCGATCCGTTCAGACGCCCAGGTGGGCCTGCATCGCGTCCAGCAGGCGGGTCACGTTGGCGGTGGTGTCGGCCTCGCAGTAGATGCGCAGCAGTGGCTCGGTCCCCGAGAAGCGGGCGGCGACCCAGCCGGCGTCCAGCATCCAGCGTCGCCCGTCGATTTCATCCGCGCTGCGCACGGCCATGCCGGCAAGGTCCACGAGCGGGCCACCGGACAGGCGATCCATAATCGTCTCTCGTTGCGCCGGATCGAAGCCCACGTCCCGCCGCTGGTAGTGATGCTCACCCACCAGGTCGAACAGATGGCGCACCATTCCGGAGGCGGTCAGCCCGGCGATGGCCATGTATTCCAGCAGCAGCAACCCGCTCAGTATCCCGTCCCGCTCCGGGATGTGGCCGCGGAAGGCGTAACCACCGCTCTCCTCGCCGCCCAACAGGGCATCGTCAGCCACGAAGCGCGGGCCGATGTTCTTGAAGCCCACCGGCATCTCGGCGATGTCCACGCCGTACCGCTGCGCCAGCTTGTTCAGCATCACCGACGCGGTGACCCCTTTCACCAGCGCCCCGCGGTCCCCGCGCTCCAGCAGGTACAACGCCAGCAGCGAGAACACCTCCAAAGTGCTGACGAACCGCCCGTTCTCGTCCACCAGGCCAATGCGGTCCGCGTCGCCGTCCAGCGCCAAGCCCGCCGACGCTCCTTCCTGTGGCACCCGCCGGCACAACTCAGGCAGGTTGTGCGCGATGGGTTCCGGCTGCGCCATGCCGGGAAATGACGGGTTCACCTCGGAACGTAGTTCGGTGACCATCGTCGTGCCGCCCTTCAGCATTCCCGGTATGTAGCCCGCGCCGGCGCCGTGCATGGCGTCCACCAGCACGCTCAGGCCGGCGGCGCGAATGGCGTCCAGGTTCACCAGGTCGTCGATGGATTCACGGTACGCCGGAGCGGGGTCGATGTCCTCAAGCAGCCCGGCATCGCGGGCAGCATCCAGGGGCATAGTGCGCGGCGGCCGCGCCGATTCGATGCAGAGCTCCAGCGTGTCCGTCATGGCCTGGCTGGCGCTGCCGCCCTGAGCCGACTTGAACTTGAACCCGCTCCAGGCCGCCGGGTTGTGGCTGGACGTGATCACAACTCCTCCGGCCGCGGCGCTATGCACCACCTGATGGCTGACGACGGGCGTTGGTGCTGGCTCGCGGCACAGCCCCACGGGGATCCCATTGCCTACGATCACCGACGCCACCGTCTCCGCGAACTCCCGCGAGGCGAAGCGGGTGTCGTAGCCCACCACCAGCCCGTTGCCGGCCGCCCCCTCAATCCGCAGGTAGTCGGCCAGTCCCTGCGAGCAACGCGCCACGTTGGCGAAGGTGAAATCGTCGGCGATGATCCCGCGCCAACCGTCGGTGCCGAATTTGATTGGGGTAGTCATAGGTCAATTCTAGCATGGCGGATTACACTGCCATTGTTACAATAAAAAGGTACACGGCTTTCCGGTTTGGCCGGACTGCTGAGCGCGTGACTGTAACTGCGTGAGATTTTGGCAAGGAGAGTAGGCATGGAGCCTATTGATGATGACGCGCGCCATCGCAGACCTCATCTGTCAATTGGATGAATTGGTCGGCGAAGCATACGAAAGGCGTTGCGCCGAGCAGATTGACGCCGCGCTGATTGACCACTTTGACTTTGCCAAGTTGGCCGACCGTACTTCTATCAACCGTCAACTGGCACAGGCGCGCCGCAGCGGGCTGCTCACCCGGGAAGAATACGAGGGAGGGCGCAACGTTGACATCATCGCCCAAGAACAGATGGAAGGCGAAACTCCCAGCCGCCTCGCCGCCATTGAAGTATCGGTAACTTTCAACGAAGACGACCTGAGAAACGCCGCCGAGCGGGCTGCCACTATTGCCCGGATAACCGGCGTCCCTACTGAGGCCTTTCTGATAACCCGCAACGCCTGGCCGGAAACGGTCGCCGCCATGGCCGAGCAGACAGGCGTGACCATCATCCGTCGCCTCTGATACCCGTCGCCTCGGCAGCATTCCGGTCTCAGCGCCAACGCCGGCGCGCGATCACCGTGCCGGCAACGCGGTCCGGTATCGACCGTCGCTCGTTACGATCCCGCAGTATGAAAATGGCGTCGATGAAAAATCCTACGAGCGTGAGGTGAAGCAGGAACTTCACCCCCGCGCGGATCATCTTCATCCACCAACTGGCGTTCCCGCCGCGCCGCCGCCGCACGTCCGTGCCCGTCAGGCGACGCCCCGGCGGGCCGAACTTGATGATCACCCCGAACCACAGGACGTAGGTAATCAGCAGCGCCAGCGGCACCTGTATCGCCAGGAAATCGTAAACGTCGAAATCAATGGCATCGGGACCGGGCGCCCCCAGCTTCTGGATGATGAACACCACCGCGGCAGCCGCAGCGAGGAACAACAGGCGATCAATGAGCCAGGAGGCGAACCTCCGCAGTGGGACTATGCTTTCCATGACTGCCACTACCAACTGCCCGAGGCGTGCTTCAGTAAACGAGCACAACAATTCTAGCGGCGAACACGCTGCAAGCAGGGTATATCCAGGCGCCAATTTCGACCATTAGCGGGCCTCAAGCGCCCCCAGTTTCGCTGAAACCGTCATTGCGAGCGCAGCGCGGCAATCTCGTCAGGGCAACGGATGCCGCCGCGGAAACAAGATCGCCACATCGCTGCGCTCCTCGCGATGACAAACTGGGTACGCTTGACTCAACGGACATCCCGATCTCTTCGCGGGCAGAGCCACAGGCACAGAAACAGCAATGCGCCCCTCTCCACTGTGGAGAGGGGCGCATATCAGCGGGTTGCACGATGCCGGTGGACTAGTCGCCGGCGGTGGCGACGGCGGCCGCAGCCTGCTTCAGGGCTTCGGCCTTGTCAGTGCGCTCCCAGGGCAGGTCCAGGTCGGTGCGACCGAAGTGGCCGTAGGCCGCGGTCTTCCGGTAGATGGGCTGACGCAGTCCCAGGTCCTCGATGATCGCGCCGGGGCGCAGGTCGAAGTGATCGCGCACCAGTTCCTCGATCTTCTCGTTGGGAATGTGATTGGTGTCGAAGGTCTCGATGGCCACGGACGTGGGTTCAGCGACGCCGATGGCGTAGGAAACCAGCACCTCCAGGCGGTCGGCGAACCCGGCGGCGACCAGGTTCTTGGCCACGTAGCGGGCCGCGTAGGCGCCGGAGCGGTCAACCTTGGTCGGATCCTTGCCGGAGAAGGCGCCGCCGCCGTGACGGGCGATGCCGCCGTAGGTGTCCACCAGGATCTTGCGGCCGGTGAGGCCGGTGTCGCCCTGGGGGCCACCGACAACGAACCAACCGCTGGGGTTGACGAAGATCTTGGTGTCGGCGTCCAGAAGGTTGGCCGGCACGATGGGCTCGATGACGTGCTTGCGAACATCATCATAGATCTTCTTGCTGAAGGCCGCGCGGTCTTCGGTGTCTTCGTGCTGCGAGCTGATGACCACCGCGTCCACGCGATGCGGCTTGCCGTAGCGGTATTCCACCGTGACCTGGCTCTTGCCGTCGGGGCCCAGGTAGGGCAGCGTGCCGTTCTTGCGAACCTCGGCCAGGCGCTCCACCAGGCGGTGCGACAGGTCAACGGTCAGCGGCATCAGGCCGTCGGTCTCGTTGCAGGCGAACCCGACCATCATGCCCTGGTCGCCGGCGCCGGTGGCGCGTCGCGCGTCGGCCTCGGAGCCGTTATTGCGGGCCTCCAGCGCGGTGCTCACGCCGGCATTGATGTCCGGCGACTGCTGGCTGGCGTTGCGGATGATGCCGCAGGAATGGCCGTCGATACCGTACTTGAGGTCGGTGTAGCCGATCTCAAGCAGGGTCTTGCGCGTGATGGCGTCGAAGTCCAGGTCCGCCTGCGTGGTGATTTCGCCGGTGACCATGACCAGGTTCTTGCCGGCCACAGTCTCACAGGCCACGCGGCTCATGGGATCGACACTGAGGGCGGCGTCCAGCACGGCGTCGGAGATCTGGTCGCACACCTTGTCGGGATGCCCTTCGGTGACCGACTCGGAGGTGAGCAGGTACTTGGGCGAGGTCATAAACTGGATTGGCATAGTTCGGTTCCTCCGGATGATGTTGTCAATTTTCTTTCCAGTCATTCCCGGGAACGCGGGAATCCAGGGCGTCGCTGCGGCAACGGACTCTGGATTCCGGCTTTCGCCGGAATGACGGAGACGTCGGGATGACGGAGACGCCGGCGTCGGTGGACGGGTTACGTTCCCTCTTCCCAGCTTTCGTTGTACGCGGTCTGCTCCGCGGTCAGCGTGTCGATGCTGATGCCCATGGTCTCCAGCTTGAGACGGCCCACCTCAGCGTCGATCTCGCGCGGCACCACGTGGACGCCGTTGCCCAGGCTGGTGTAGTTCTTCACTAGGTACTCGGCGCTCAGGGCCTGGTTGGCGAAGCTCATGTCCATGACGGCGGACGGGTGCCCCTCGGCGGCGGCCAGGTTGATCAACCGGCCCTCGCCCAGCAGATAGATGCGCCGCCCGTCGGCGGTCTGGAACTCCTCGACGAAGGGGCGGACCTCCCGGTGGCTCACCGACATGGCCTCCAGGGCCGGTATGTCGATCTCCACGTTGAAGTGGCCGCTGTTGGCCACGATGGCGCCGTCGCCCATGACCTCGAAGTGCTCCTTGCCGATGACGTGCCAGCCGCCGGACACGGTGATGAACACCTCGCCCTGTTTGGCCGCCTCGACGCCGGTCATCACCTGGAAGCCGTCCATGACCGCCTCCAGAGCGCGCACGGGATTAACCTCGGTCACGATGACCTGGGCGCCCATGCCGCGAGCGCGGGAAGCCACGCCGCGACCGCACCAGCCGTACCCACCGACAACGACGCGGCGGCCGGCCCACAGGATGTTGGTAGCCCGGGTGATGCCGTCCAGCGTGCTCTGTCCGGTGCCGTAGCGGTTATCGAAGAAGTGCTTCGTCTCAGCTTCGTTCACCGCGATGATCGGATATTTCAGCTGGCCGTCGGCGGCCATGGCGGTGAGGCGCACCACGCCGGTGGTGGTCTCCTCGGTGCCGGCGATGACGTTGGACAGCAGATCGCTGCGTTCCTTGTGCAGGATGCCCACCAGGTCGGCCCCGTCGTCCATGGTGACATTGGGGGCATGGTCCAGCACCGCGTTGATGTGCTGGTAGTAGGTCTCGTTGTCCTCGCCCTTGATGGCGTAGGTGGGGATGCCGAACTCCTGCACCAGCGCGGCGGCGGTCTCGTCCTGGGTGCTCAGCGGGTTGCTGGCGCAGATCACCAGGTCAGCGCCGCCGGCCTTCAGGGCGATGGCCAGGTTGGCCGTCTCGGTGGTGACGTGGAGACAGGCGGCCATCCGCACGCCGTCCAGGGGCTTCTCCTGCTGGAAGCGCTCCGTGATCATGTTGACGACGGGCATCTCCCGCCCGGCCCAGCGGATCCGGTCCACGCCGGCCCCGGCCAGGGAAAGGTCTTTCACGTCGCCTTTAGTTTTCTGAACAGTCAAATCGTTGTACCTCCAAATCGGTCCGCCGTCATTCCGGCGTTCGCCGGAATCTGGGCGGGGTTTTTCTGAATTCCGGCCTTGAGCCGGAATGACGCGCAAATATCTACACGCTTCAGTGCGCCACCCGGGAGGCGGCCAGCACTTCCAGCAAGCGCTCGATGAAAGTGCCCCGGTTGCCCGTGCCGTTGAAAACGGCGGCCTTGAACTCTCGCGGGTCTCTGGTCAGTTACGGGTCCTCGCCGTAGGACGTGGGGTTGCCGGCCGCGATCCACGCGGGCGTGCCGTCGTCCACGTTGTACAGCATCTCCGCGTCGTAGCCCATGGCGGCGGCCAGCTCGCAGGCCAGGCCGCTGCGGACGCCGGCGGCGCAGATAAACAGCAGCTTCTTGTCTTCGGGCACCTCGTCCATGCGGCCCGGCAGGTCGTCCACGTTGATGTGGATCGCTCCGCTGGCGTGGCCGGTGACCCATTCGTCATCGCGACGCACGTCCACAACGACGGTGCCTGCGGGGTCGGCCTGCAGGATCTGCAACGCCTCCGGGGAATCAACCCGGTAGTAGGGTTCACCTGGGTTCTGTCGTGGCATATCGGTTACCTCCTTAAAGTCGTCAGGATGGATATGCAGAATGTTTGGGATAGAAGATTTACTCAGATGAAATCCATATCCCTTTCATCCTGTTCATCCATGCAATCTACTCTGTCTGTCAGTTCGGTGGCAGATCGAGATGGGTGCCGGCGATGGGGTGCAGCCGGCGGTAGGCCGCTTCGGATATGCGCCGGCGGTCGGTGATGATCGCGTTGGTCAGCGCCGTCTGGCAGTCGCAGGGACCCAGCGCGGCCAGTTCCGGCATGATGTGGCGCAGGATAATCCGGCTGTTGGCGACGTTGGCCACCAGGTTCTCCACCACCATCTCCACGGTCACGTCGTCGTGGTCGGGATGCCAGCAGTCGTAGTCGGTGACCCACGCCATCACGGCGTAGCAGATCTCGGCCTCCCGGGCCAGCTTGGCCTCGGGCAGTGTGGTCATGCCGATGATGTCGCCGCCCCAGGCGCGGTACATGTTCGATTCGGCCCGGGTGGAGAAGGCCGGCCCTTCCATGACCACCAGCGTGCCGCCCTGGTGCGTGGGGATGCCCTGTCCCGCCGCGCCGTCTGCCAGCACGGCGCTCATCTCCGGGCAGAAGGGATCGGCGAAGGATATGTGCGCCACCACGCCGTCCTCGAAGAACGTGCTGTCGCGCCGCCGCGTCCGGTCGATGAGCTGGTCCGGAACCACCATGTGCTGCGGCTCGTAGTCCGCTTGCAGGCTGCCCACCGCGCTGACCGACACGATTTGCTTCACCCCCAGGGTCTTCAGGGCGTAGATGTTGGCCCGGAAGGGCAGCTCCGTCGGGCTCACCCGGTGCCCCCGCCCGTGACGGGGCAGGAAGGCGACGGGCACGTCCAGCAATTCGCCCACGGTGATGACGTCGCTGGGCTTGCCGTAGGGCGTGTCGATATCCAACACGGCAGTTTCGGCAAAGCCCTGTATCTCGTACAGGCCGCTGCCGCCGATGATGGCGATTTCGGCTGTTGGGTGATTGGACATATGATGGCGTTCCTCGTTAGCGAATTCGAGTTTAACTGCCGGAATATATGCCGGGATATAGGTGATTTAAAATGGTGAGAATCCAGATGATGACCCCGGGTATGGTAAGCAGAACCTCTCCTATACCGATACGGGCGTGTCTTGCTGGCGAGCCGTCAATGCTCGTCCAATAAAGTGTAGCCCAGTAGCGATTGATATTGGATTGCATCCAGCAGAGGACGACTATAGCCATCAATATGCTGATCAAGTCGAGTATGGTCGATACGAGTGAGTAAGGGACAGTAGCGTTAATGAACACAGTCAACAGCGTGGCCCATACGACGATACCCATTATCGGCACTGGACGCAGGCTGTTTTGCGTGCCCTGGTTCTCCATCAAGTTTTTGTAGGCCATGACGTGGGCGTAGAACCGGAACCATCCGTATATGGGTACGAATTGGGCTAGCGCGTGCCAGACCGGATAGGCAGTTTCGCCTGTGTGGTCGCGGTACTGTTTCCAGGTAATGTATGTCCAATAGAGCGCGTACAGTCCGTAGCTTAGTATGGTCAGCAGGATGATGCGTGGCAGAGCAATATGGAGCCCGCCCGCCCCGGATCGCGTCTCTGGGTCATTGTTTTGCTGGTCTGTCGGGGAATGGGAAGATGCCATTCGAGTTCATCCTCGCAGTTGCGGTATCTCACTTGGCAGATAGTGGGTGGACCTGAACACGCTGTTGACCACAAAACCCTGCTCGTTGGGCGCGAAGTGCGGGTTGATGTACTCCCACACCACCTGGCCGTCGGGCGTCACCTGGAAGATACGCCCCGGCTGGCCCTCGGTGATCAGCGTATTGCCGTTGGGCAGCCGCCGCGCGCCGGAGATGTACGCGCTGAAGAAGTTGAACGGCGGATTGTCCCGGTACTCCCAGACAATCTCGTTAGTTGACGTGTTCACCTCAATGACCCGGGACGCCGGCAGCGGGTTGTATCGGTTGTGCGACCCGTTGTCATAGATCAGCACGTTGCCGTTGTCCAGCATCGACGGGTCGTGCTGCTGTGACAGCGCCTCGTCGCCGATCTGCCATGTAATCTCGCCGCTGGCCTTGTCGATGATCCCCACGGTGGAGATGTTGCGGAAGCTGAACAGCACCCGGTCGTCGCCCACCGGCGCCACCGTGTTGCCGTGGCTCCACTCGTCCCGCAGGTCGTTGAAGGTGACGACGTGGCGCTCCGGGTCCAGATGATCCGCGGCGTGCCATTCCCAGATGCGGTTGCCGTTGGCGTCCACCTCCACCAGCACATCGCACCACATCCCGGTATAGTCTTCCCGCGACTCCGTGCCGGGCTGCCCTCCCTTGATGGTGGCGGCCTGGGCGTCGTCCATCCGCTCCACCGTCATGTAGAGACAGCCGCCCGATGCGGTGCGCCGGGCATCGTGGTGGTGGTACGGGTCCCGGTGCTCCCAGATGATGTTGCCGTCCCAGTCGGCCTCCAGCATGACGCCGCCCTTGAACCGCTTCATCGCCTCGAAGGTTTCCCAGCCGCCGTCGTCCTGCACCTTGCCGCCGTAGAACAGGTTGCCGTTGGGCAGCAGGTAGCCGTACAGACCCGGCGGGTAGGGCATCTGCCATTGGTGGGCCACCTTGCCGTTGATGTCCAGCAGGTAAACCTCGCCGGCGCCCGACATGGGCGCGTACAGCGTGTAGCCGGGGCAGGCTCGTTCCGAATCGCACGCGGTGAGGCCGGTGCGGGCCATGCGGCGGCGGGTCTGTTGGTCAATCGTCATATTTCACCGGGATAAACAGGATTGGCGGGATGGACAGGATGCTTTGGGTTTCGGGATTGCCACGCTACGCTCGCAATGACATAGGACTTACGCAGTTGAGCGCCTTTATTTTGTTGAGTGCCTCTACTTCCGTCATTCCCGCGAAAGCGGGAATCCACTGACGCCGGCAGCGTCAGGCCGCGTCCACCGCCTGCCGCAACGACTCGATGTAAGGCGGCCGGCACACCGCGGTTTCGGTAACTATCCCCGCGATGTAGCGGTGAGGCGTCACGTCGAAAGCCGGGTTGTAGGCTGGCGTGTCTTCGGGCGCGGTGGGAGCGCCGCCGTAGCCGGTCACCTCGTGCTGCGGCCGCTCCTCAATGGCGATGTCGTCGCCGTGGGCGATGGCCAGGTCCACCGTGCTGGTAGGCGCCGCGATGTAGAACGGTATCCCGTTCTCGTGGGCCAGCACGGCCAGCATGTACGTCCCCACCTTGTTGGCGGTGTCGCCGTTGGCGGCGATCCGGTCCGCCCCGGTGATGACGCAGGACACCTCGCCCTTCTGCATCAGCACTCCCGCCGCCGAGTCGGCGATCAGCGTTGCCGGGATCCCCAACTGCTGGAACTCCCAGGAAGTGAGCCGCGCGCCTTGCAGCCAGGGCCTGGTTTCAGTGTTGTACACGTTGAACCGTCCGCCGGCTTCCCAGCCGGCCCGGATCACGCCCAGCGCGGTGCCAAAGGCCGAAGTCGCCAGCGCGCCGGTGTTGCAGTGGGTCAGCACTCCCTGCCCGTCGGCGGGCATCAGCGCCCGTCCGTGCTCCCCGATGCGGCGGTTGATGGCCTCGTCCTCTTCCTGGATGCGGCGGGCCTCTTCTTCCAAGCGGGGCAGAATGCTGCCCGGGTCGGGTTCGGCCTCGGCCACGCGCATCATGCGGCGCACGGCCCAGCCCAGGTTGACGGCGGTGGGTCGGGCGGCGGCGATGTGGGCGCCGGCCTGCCGCAACGCGCCGATGAAGTGGTCCCGCTCCCGGGATTGCAGCTCGGCGGCGGCCAGCACCATGGCGTAGCCGGCGGTCACGCCGATGGCGGGAGCGCCCCGCACGCGCATCTCGGTGATGGCGGCGGCGGCGGCGCGGTAATCGGTAATGCGAACCGTAACGTGCTCGTGGGGCAGGAGCGTCTGATCCAGGAGCTCCAGCCGGCTGCCCGTCCAGTTGATGGGGCGAATTTCGTTCATAAATGGGTAAAAGATGCGGAGTGCGTCGGTGGCGCTCTGTGCTACGCTGCGATGACACTGGCGGAGTCTGCGTTCCCGACAGGCAAAAATAAAGGCCCACCCGCACTTGGGAGAGCCACCTTCACAGTCCGCCCCTCATCTTTCGTCCCGCCGTGGTATCCGCGCACGTCACGCGCCATATACCGGGACGCCGGATTTAGCACCTCATCCCACGGGGTGAGCGGGACAGGTTGCCAGGCTTCACAGGGCCGTTCCCTCCGCCTGTCTGAATAAGGGTTCCAGCAGCGTATGCAGTTTTTAACTGCCACTAATACTACCTGCCGAGACGGTAATTGTCAAGGAGACGGCGAATTTCGTCGGCTCCTGACGATATCCAACAAGCCCCTTCCCTTCACGCGCACCCAGCTCCGTGAATCGTCAGAATCAGGATTTGCGGGATTTTATGATTTACCAGGATTGGGAGAACTCCATCACTGAATGGTCCCAATCCTGATAATTCGCAAATCTTGAAAATCCTGATTCTGACATTTCCCGCCGCAAATCGGGCACGCGTGAGCCTCCTTCCCCGGTGGCACGCGGCGGCCGAATCCGGTATTCTGTGCGCCATCATCAACGGAACCGAACGCCGGGAGGGTTTGTGACCATGACTACCACCGCTGCCCCAACAACCGACGATCTCTGCACCATCGAACAGCAGCCCAGCCGTTTCAACGACGAGTTCGGCGAAATGAGCCCCCGGGCCAAGATCAAGGTCAAGGGCGAAATGTCCGACTTCGTGCAGAAGTTCATCGCCGCCGCGCCTTTCGTGGTCATGGCCTCGTCCGACCCCGACGGAAACTGCGACGCCTCGCCCAAAGGCGGCAAGCCCGGCTTCGTCAAGGTCATCGACAACACCCGCCTCCTCATGCCGGACGTCGCTGGCAACCGCCTGTTCCAGTCCTACCAGAACATGGACTCCAACCCCCACGTCGGTCTGTTGTTCATGATCCCCGGCGTCAACGACACCGTGCGCGTCAACGGCACCGTCACCATCGTCAGCAAGGAGGAGCTGGAGCGGCAGAAGGTGGAGCTGGAACTCTACTGGACCGACGACAACTCCAAGCACCTCCAGGGCATCATCATCAACGTCGAGGAATCCTACGGCCACTGCCCCCGGGCCTACAACTTCGCCAAGCTGTGGGACACCGACCAGATCGCCGAGAATCAGGAGAACCGGCCCATCCCGCTGCGCCCGTAACGCAACACGCACAACGCCAGAATTGTCAGGGGTGGGTTTCAAACCCGCCCCTGACGTTTGCACTGATTGGACCGTAAGAAGCAGGATTTTCAAGATTTTGGGATTTGCAGGATTGAAGCGCTCTAGCGATATAGGCATCGCAATCCCGTCAATTCCAAAATCCGATAAATCCTGATTCTGACAATTTACCCCACCCCGGTCGCCAGCCGGAACACGAACAATGCCGGCTGGATGAGAATCCGTCCCAGGAAGTTGATCCCGAAGGCGTAGCTCAGGAACAGGTTGACGCCGATCAGGGCAATCAACGGTATCCAGCCGTACCGCTCAAACTGCAGGTACGACTGGTAGAGCGACCCCGGCAACAGGCCCCCCACCACCTTGCTGCCATCCAGCGGGGGCAGGGGGATCATGTTGAATATCCCCAGGATCAGGTTGAAGAATATCGCCAGGAACGCGGCGAACCCCAGGATGTCCACGATCCCGGATACAAACCTCGTGTCCGTGACTACCGGCAGCAGGTCCAAGCGGAATACCAGGCCCAACGCGAACGCCAGCACGAAGTTCGACAGCGGGCCGGCCAGGGCCACCATCGACATCCCGAAGCGACCGTGACGCAGGTTGTACGGGTCCACCTGCACGGGCTTGGCCCAGCCGAAACCCACCACTAGCAGCAAAAGGAAACCCAGCAGGTCAATGTGCTTGATGGGGTTGAAAGTCAGCCGCCCCATGCGCCGGGCGGTGTCGTCACCTTCGATGTGCGACGTCAGCGCGTGGCTGAACTCGTGAACGGTGAAACCGATGATCAGGCCAACCAGCCCGATGCCGATCACCAGCACGAACGCGGCGGGGTTCTCCCGCAGCAGATCAAGGCTTTGCAGGATCACGTAGCAGCGCTTTCCAGGCCGGTCCGGCCCCCGCGTCGTGACGCCGGCTGCGCTCGGGGCAGCGCCATCAGGTCCGCCTTGATGCCGGCCAGGCCATCCGCGCCGTGGTCGTTGGCCTCCGCTACGATTGCCACGGCGCCGGCCTGCCGCAGGGCCAGCAACTCGTTGGCGCTGGGCCGCGGGCCGACCCGCACGATCAGATACTTGTCGGTGCGCCGGGCAGCGTCGGCGGCCTGGCCCAGGTCCGCCAGCGTCCACGGCCCGGTCATGGCAGACTTGTCCAGCACCAGGAAGTCCAGCGGAGTGCCGGCGAGGATGCGCCACGTGTGGCCGTCCACGTCGTCGGGGATGCGCGCGCCGTGGGTCATGCCGGGGTTGGCGATGTCGATGGCGTCCACGAGGGCGCCGACAAAGGGCGATACCGTGAAATCCGCGCCGGCGGCGCGCCAGGTCTGCACGGTTTCCGGTTGCAGCGGCGCGCCGCCGGCGCCCCAGATACGGTCGCCTATCTCCGGCAGCGCGTCGGGTGTGACGCCGGGAGCGAATACGACCACGGCGTCGGCGGCCTCCGCCGCTGCGGCCAGCGCCGTCTCGATGTCCCCGGAGCAGCGGGCGATGAGCGCCATACCCGGCAGACGCCCGGATTGCGTGGAGCCGAAGCCCAACGACGGGCCGCTGCCGGCTTCAATCCGCTCCAATAGGCTGCGCAACTGGGTCATGGCAACGCGCCTCCCGAGGCCGGCGGTTCAATGCCGTGCTGGCGCAAAAGGTTTTCCATTTCCAGCCGCGCGGCGCGCTCCTGGTGTAAAGCCTCCTCGACAGCGAAACGCTCACGCTCCGCCCGATAGTAGGCCTCCTCGGCGGCGAAGCGAGCTCGCTCTGCCTCATGGTGGGCTCGCTCAGCGGCGAAGCGTGCCCGCTCAGACACTCGGTATTCTCGCTCCATTTCCTGCCGGTTGCGGATGAAATCCCCGGTAACCGGGTCACGGAAACGGAACCACTCCCGGCGGGCGCGCAGTTCCAGTTTCAGCAACTCGCTGTAGCCGATGCACAAGCTGCCGTCCGGAGCAACTTCAACCGGGATTGACTGGTAACGTCCGTTCACCAGCCGGTTGCCCTGCAGCAAAGGCGCCAAGTGGATTCCATACGGGTCGTATTGCCAGTATTCCAGCACGCCCCAACTTTCGTACAGGTCGCGCTTGAACGCCCGGTCTCTGCGGTGGGTGCTCGGCGACGCCACTTCCATTGCGAACGTTGGAACCTGATGCTCCACCCACAGAAAATAGGAGCGGCGCTGGTCGCTGCCCACCCCGGGTATGACGTACACGTCCGGGGACACGGAGACCGACGGGTTGCTGGGCTCGTAGTAGATGAACATCTGGCTGGCAACCAACGTTTTGGGGTCGTCCAGCCAAGTCTCCAGAGCCGATTGCATATAGGATTGCGGCACGAAATGTATCATTCCCTCTGGAGGCAGCACGTCGCAGGCCATGGGGTAATACACGCCGTCGTCGGGTTCGAGCGGCCGGGATTTTTCAGGCCGGGCGATTTGGGGCGCGGTCATCGGATTACCCCCGTCACGGGATACAAAGACAAACAATGGTGTAACTGTTCAGAGTTGCGTGGAAAGTGTCATTGCGAGCGCAGCGCGGCAATCTCGATGGCGCAGTGGAGTCCTTCGGAGCAAACGTTACTGCTACGGCGTCGAGATTGCCACGGCGCAGGGGCCTCGCAATGACAACCTCCTGAATTCTGAACAGTTACACAATGGCAATAGATGGCTGGGGGCGAATGATCATTCGCCCCCGCCGTGCTGTCATTGCGTGGCTACAGAGGCTGCCAGACCCGCTTGCCGTCCACGCGGGCGATCTTGCCGATCTGCTTGCCCGGCGGGAAATGACCGGCGCAGATGGTCCAGTCCCCTTCCTCGGCCGCGTCCAGCAATCGGGCGCGCGACGCGGCGGACTGCTCTTTGTCGGTGTCCACGCCGGCGCACCAGCTCGGCTCGGACACCTGGGCGATGGTGTGCAGCACGTCGCCCATCACCACGCCGCGCTGGCCGTTGGAGTTGATCAGCACCACCTGGTGGCCCGGGGTGTGACCCGGCGCCGGCGCGATGGAGATCTCGTCGCTGATGGTGTGTTCCGGCTCCTCCAGGATCTCA
The DNA here is from genome assembly GCA_034420475.1 of Dehalococcoidia bacterium. Taxonomy (GTDB): domain Bacteria; phylum Chloroflexota; class Dehalococcoidia; order Lucifugimonadales; family UBA3495; genus Bin87. The sequence goes on along the minus strand of DAOULH010000053.1, from coordinate 557 downwards.
TGCAGGCGCAGGCGGCGCAGCGGCATCACCTGGCGGTCGATGTACGGATACATCTGCCGTCCCTGCTCCGACGTGAAGTAGTCGTAGTCGGCCCGCGACATGACGTAGCGGGCGCGGCGGAAGTTGGGCGCGGGCATACCGCCGGAGTAGCGCAGGTTCCAGCCCACGTGATCGCCGTGCAGGTGCGTGTGGATGATGTAGTTCACCGAGTCGCTGGGGCCGACGTTGGTGTTGTTCACGCCGACGTTGGACTCCAGGTGCGGCCGGAGCTCTTCGTAGAGGTTGCCGGTGACATTGCCCCGGTCGGGGTGCGGGCCGGGGCCCATGCCGGTGTCCACCAGGATGACGTGCTCCGAAGTATTCAGAAGGAACACGCCGTAGTAAAGCTGGAGCTGTCCGTTTTCCAGGGTGTCCTGGTAGTCAGCCCAGGCGGAATCGGGGACATCGGGGAACATCGCCGAGGGCTCGCGCGGCGGCGGCACCATGTCGATTACGGCGGTGACTTTGACGTTGCCGATGGTTGCTTGTTCTGCCATTGGGAAATTCCTCCTGAGTAC
>DAOULH010000052.1:0-39265 GCA_034420475.1 Dehalococcoidia bacterium | reverse complement strand
ACCGTCCCCACGGGCGATACCACCCTGACCATCACCATCCCCACCGTGGACGACGCGGTGGACGAAGACGACGAGACCTTCACGGTGACCGTCGCCGGTGGCGACGGCTGGACCGAGACCGGCGCCGGCAGCGGCACGGTCACGGTGACCATCACCGACAACGACACCTCCGGGGTCACCGTGAACGCGGCCAACCCGGTCCGCGTGAATGAGGGAGCCACGGAGATCTACACCGTGGTCTTGACCAGCCGGCCCACGGCGAACGTGACCATCACCGCGGTCAGCGACGATGTCGGCGCGGCCACCGTGCTCCCGGCGTCCCACACTTTCTCGCCGTCACAGTGGAACCAGGCGAAGACCTTCACCGTGCGCGGCGTGGCCGACGACGACACCAATGACGAGAGCGTGGTCATCAGCCACCGGGTGACCAGCGCGGACGCGAAGTACGCCGGGGCTTTGGTGTCCTCAGTGCGCGTAGCGGTGTCAGACACCACGTCGCCGAGCCAGCAGGGTTCGGGCGGCGAACCGCCCCGCCGCGCAGCCACCCCGGAGCCTACCGATCCATCCACATACTCCGTAAGCTCGGACGCCATGGTGATGGAGGGCCGCGGCGCGGCCTTGACCATAACGCTGAGCGAGGCAGCTCCGGCTGACGGCGTCGCGTTCACCGTGACGCCCGGGTACGATGGCGACGCCACCGCCGAGGCGGACGACGTGGGCAGCATTGCCACCCCGGTGACTGTGCCCGGGGGTCAGGCCACCCTGGCCATCACCATACCCACGGTGAGCGACGACGTGGACGAGGACGTAGAGACCTTCACGGTCATCGTGGCCACCACCGCCACCGGTTGGGTGAAAACCGGCGACGGCGGGGACACGGCGGTGGTGACCATCGTCGACAACGACACTGCGGGCATAAAGGTGACCGCGGCCCGGCCGCTGGCCGTATCCGAGGGAGCCACGGCGATCTACACCGTGATCTTGACCAGCCGGCCCACGGCGGACGTGACCATCACCGCGGTCAGCGATGACATCGGCGCGGCCGCCGTGCACCCGGCGTCCCACACTTTCTCGCCGTCGCAGTGGAACCAGGCGAAGACATTCACGGTGCGCGGCATAGCCGACGACGACACCAATGACGAGAGCGTGGTCATCAGCCACCAGGTGACCAGCACGGACGCGAAGTACGCCGGGGCTTTGGTGTCCTCGGTGCGCGTAGCGGTGTCGGACACCACGCCGCCGAGCCAGCAGGGCACGTCGACGGATCAGCAGGGTTCGGGCGGCGAACCGCCCCGCCCCACAGCCACGCCGGCGCCTACTCCAACGCGATCTTCATCTTCATCTTCCTCCGGGTCCGGCAACTCCTGCCCACGTGATTATCAGCATGACCATGATGGTGATAACCACTGGCACAATTGGTCCATCAACCAGGCAGACGGCCGGTGCCATCATTACGTTGGCCACAATGGTATCGGCTATCACGAACACTAACCGACACGATGCAGCGCGCCGTCGGGCGTGACGGTGGCCGCCGCGGCCAATTGCGTGGGGCAGGGCCGTCCCGCGGCGTCTTTTCAAAGTCGTTATCAAGCGCGAGGGCGCGATGACAGATTGACGAGTAACTGTTCAGAGTTGCGGGGAAAGTGTCATTGCGAGCGCAGCGCGGCAATCTCGTTGGCGCCGGGGAGTCCTTTGGGGCAGACGTTGCGGCTGCGGCGTCGAGATTGCCACGGCGCCAGCGCCTGCAAAAAATCCAATCCCAAAGTAGCCATTGCAACCCGACCCAATCCAAAGTCAATCCGTATCCCGTCCATCCTGTGCATCCATGCAAAAGACAAACTGCGTGCGCGTGAGGCAGCGTCGCCTGCCACGCGCGGCCGTGTGTCAGATACCAGGTCTATACCGAGGAAACCGGCATGAGCGGAATAAATGACGCATCGCACGCGGCGGTGACCGCCATCGAACAGTTCATGGCGGCGCTGAACGCCCGGGACGACCACGCGCTCTACGATCTGCTGCACCTGCCACATGTGCGCATCTCCGGGGATGGCGTGGCAATCTGGCACGACAAGGGTGAGCTGGAGGCGACCTACCTGCGCGATTTCTACGCCCGGGCCGGCCCGGACTGGCATCATACAACCCTGGACTCTACGGAGGTGATCCACAGCTCCGAGCACAAGGTCCACGTGCTGATCCAGTTCACCCGCCGGGATGCGTCTGACGCCGCCATCGCCACCTACCGTTCGCTGTGGATCATGACCGACAACGACGGGCGCTGGGGCGCGCAGGCGCGGTCAAGTTTTGCGCCGTAGGAGCGCAACGAAGGGTGTTAGACTGTGCTCGAATCATGGAACACGACACCAAGGGGAGGACACCATGGCCCGAACTCCTACAGTGACCCGAGAATCAGTGCCCGACAATGAACGCAACGCCTTTGACGCCTTCGTCGCCGACCGGGGCGAAGTACCCACCACCGGTCCGGGCTCGGTGATGCTCAACGCCCCGGAGGTGGCGCAGCGCGCCCTGGGGCTGGCGTTGTACCTGCGGACGGACACCTCACTATCGCCACGGATCCGCGAACTGGCGATGCTGGTGGCGGCCCGCGAGAACAACTGCCAGTTCATCTGGAACGCCCACGCGCCGCCGGCCCGACAGGCCGGGTTGCGCGACGAGATAGTGGACGCCCTGCGCGACCGTCAGGATCTGCCGGACCCGGCGGCCGACGAGGCGGCGGTGGTCGAATACGGCCAGCAGTTCTTCCGCACGCGGACGGTCAGCCAGGAGGCTTTCGATGCGGTGATACAGCACTTCGGCAGGAACGGAGCAACCGAGCTGACTACGCTCATGGGCTGCTACTCGATGCTGGCGTTCAACGTCAACGCCTTCGGCGTGGAGCTTCCGGACAACATCACCGAAGCGCCGCTGCCCATTTAGTGTCAGAATCAGGATTTTCGGGATTACGGGATTGGCAGGATTGGACGCGTTGGTCGTGAACATCCCTTCAATCCTGAAAATCCCAAAATCAGGCTAATCCTGATTCTGACGAGCCCCGAGGAGGCGTGAATATGTCCACCCAACGCGCGGCCTGGCTGAGCCAGGTCGCGGAAGAGGCCATCGACCCCGCGCTCCCCATCTGCGACCCTCACCATCACTTCTGGGACCGGGAAGGGGATCGCTACCTGCTGGACCAACTGACCGAGGATCTGGGCGGCGGCCACAACGTTGCCCAGACGGTGTTCATCGAGTGCCACTCCATGTACCGGGCCAAGGGGCCGGAAGAGATGCGGGCCATCGGCGAAACCGAGTTCGTCCAGGGTCTGGCCGCCCAGAGCACCAGCGGCCAGTACGGACCCACCGAGGTGGCCGCCGGCATCGTGTCCAACGCGGACCTGATGCTGGGCGACGCGGTGGCGCCGGTTCTGGAGGCGCACCTGGCTGCCAGCAGCAACCGTTTCCGCGGCATCCGGTTCTCATGCTCCTGGGATGCCAGCCCCGAGGTTTCTTTGGGGCGGTCCACCACGGCCGGGATGCTGGCCGATGCGAATTTACGCGCCGGGTTCGACCGGCTGCAACGAATGGGTCTGAGCTTCGATGCGCTGGTGTTTCACCCGCAGCTGCCGGAACTGGCCGACCTGGCCGGCGCGTTCCCCAACGCCACCATCATCCTGAACCACGTCGGCCGGCCGCTGGGCGTGGGTCCCTACGCCGGCCGTAGGGACGAGATGTTCGCCGACTGGCAACAGGGCATCGCGGCAGTTGCGGCCCATGAAAACGTGGTGGTCAAGCTGGGCGGGTTCGGCAACGTGATCAGCGGCTACGACTGGCACCAACGCGATGTCCCGCCGAACTCGGAGGAACTGGCCGAGACCATCGGGCCGTGGCTGGAGTACTGCATCGAGCAATTTGGCCCGGACCGTTGCATGTTCGAAAGCAACTTCCCGGTGGACAAGGCATCCTACTCCTACACCACGGTGTGGAATGCTTTCAAACGGGTGACTGCGGCCTATTCGGACGCCGAAAAAGCAGCCATGTTCCAGGGCACGGCGGTTCGAGCCTATCGGCTTTGAGCGTCAGGGCCGCTACTCCGTTTCCAGGTCCTCCGACGGGATCTCGTACCAGTACAGCCCCTGGAATTCAATCTGATCCTTCAATGCCCAGTCGTAACGGACTCCGGCCACGGCGGCAATGGCCGGCTGCCCGGTGAACCGGGTCATCAGCTCGGCGTTGCGCAAAGCCCGACGGGAGTCCCTGCCGTTTGCGGTGAACGAGGCTTCCACGGCGATGTAAAGCTGTCTTCCTTCTTCGTCGGAAACCTGCATCACCAGATCGGCGCGGTGGAAACTCCGCAAAGCGCCGTGCGGGAGGTCGGAAACGTCGTGTCGCTCCGCCAACCTCATCAAGTCGGCCCTGACCAACGATCTCTCCAGAACGAATCCCATCTCGCGGGCGATTAGTCCGGCGTCATTGCGCACTATGTCGTAAATAATGCGGCCCTTTATCCAGCCCAGATCATCCTGCATCCGGTCTTGCCGGGCTTCCAGCCGCGCCAGTGCCTCGGCAAGTTGTGCATGACCTCTGACTAGTGCATCCTGGCTTTTTGTGAGCTCAGCCTGGTTTTCTTCTATCCGCGCCAAGCGCTCGTCTGACCGCGCGATGGTTTGCGGCAGTTCCAGCAACTCCCGCGTCAGCAGCCGTGTCCGCACCGGCTCAAGCCACTCGGGATGCTCGTCCAGGACGCGGACCAGATCTTCGATGTTATTGATGGTCGTCATCGTTTCACCCGGTAACTGTTCAGAGTTGCGGGGAAAGTGTCATTGCGAGCGCAGCGCGGCAATCCCGTTGGCGTAGGAGAGTCCTTCGGGGCAGACGTTGCGGCTGCGGCGTCGAGATTGCCACGGCGCCAGCGCCTCGCAATGACAACCCCCTGAATTCTGAACAGTTACTTCACCCAACGTGCCTCGACATTATAGCAACGATGTCGGAATCCAGGCTTGCACCGCCCCTGTGCTATCATGGCCGCCGGTTTCATACCATTCGCCAGCGGAGGCCACCGTCCCGTGAAAAGCTACTACTTCTCCGAGTTTCCCTACCACGAGTACCCCGACGAAGAGGGCGACAAGTACCCGTCGCTGCGCCTGACCTTCCCCAACACGTGGTTCGACCCCAATACGGCCAACGGCCTCTTCAAGCGCTACTTCGACGAGTGCGTGTACGCCGACGAACTGGGCTTCGATGGCATCATGCTCAACGAGCACCACAACACGCCGTCGTGCATGAACGCCGCCACCAACCTGTCGGCGGCGGTGCTGGCCCGGATCACCCACCATTCCAAGATCCTGCTGCTGGGCAACATCCTGCCCATCCACGACAACCCGGTTCGGCTGGCGGAAGAGCTGGCCATGATCGACGTGATCTCGGGCGGACGGCTGATCTCCGGCTTCGTGCGGGGCACGGGGGTGGAGACGGTCTCCACCAACAACAATCCGGTGGCCAACCGGGAGCGTTTCGAAGAGTGCCACGACCTGGTGATCAAGACCTGGACGACGCCCGGCCCCTTCCGCTGGGAGGGCAAGCACTACAACTTCCGCGTGGTCAATCCCTGGATGGTCCCCATCCAGCAGCCGCACCCGCCCATCTGGGTGCCGGGCACGTCGTCTCCGGAGACTGCCGAGTGGTCGGGGCAGCACGGGTACACCTACGTGGCGTTCCTGACCGACCTGGACGTGACCGAGGAGTTGTTCGGGATGTACACGCAGGCGGCAAACGCGGCCGGTCGTGAGGCCGTGCCGGATAACTTCGGTTACCTGCTGTGCTGCTACGTGGGCGACACCCAGGAGGAGGCCGACGAGCAGGCCAAGCACTTCATCTGGCGCATGGGACCCACCCTGCGCGGCCCGCGCGAGTACATGGCGCCCGTCGGCTACCGTTCGGCGGCCAGCGCCGCCATTGCCGCCCGCCGCACCGGTCTCAAGCCCCTGAATCAGCAGACCTTCGAGGAGCTGAAGGAGAACTACCACATCGTGTGCGGCACACCGGACACGGTGCTGGAAAAGCTGGAACACATCCACAAGCGGCTGGGGATGGAGCACCTGGTGTTCTACGGCCAGGAGTCCCGCATGGGCCACGAGGCCACCATGAAGAACATCGGCCTGTTCGGCAAGGAAGTCCTGCCCGTGATCCAGAAGTGGTAAACGACCGGTCCGGCGCTGCGCCCGGCATACCTGGTACAGCGAAAAAGCCTGGTACAGCGGAAAAGAAGGGGGCGGGCCAATTGGCCCGCCCCTCGCGGTTGGCGCCGGAGTATGGCCGGCGCCACGCGCACCGGCGGTGTGGAGGTTACACCGCGGCCAACTCGCGGTCCCTGGCGTGCGTGTGGCCGGCGAAGGATCCTTCCACAGCGTGCAGCGGGCCCCGGACCAGGAGCGTCGGCGTCGCGGAATGGCGCACCACGTGGTCGCCCACGCTGCCGAGCAGAGCGCGGCCCACGGCGCGGCGGCCCTTGGTCGCCATCACCACCAGCCCGTTGTCCAGCCGGTTGGCCAGGCTGACGATGGCGTTCTGCGGGGTTTCCCGGGAGTTCATCACGTTCACGTCGAACAGGGGGAATCGGGCGCGCAACGCATCCGCCTTTTGCCACAGGTATTCTTCCGAGGTGTGGGCCAGATCCTGGGCCATCTTTTCGGGCTCGTTGAACGAGTATGCCGTCCCGCCGAAGTGTCCCCAGTCGGAATGGGTGCGGAAGTAGTCCGCGCCGGGCGTGGACCGGAACAGGGTGATCCGCGTGCCGAAGGTGGTGGCCAGTTCGCCCGCGTAGTCCAGGGCGTGCTCGGCAAACCCGGACCCGTCCAGCGGGACGATGATGTTCTCGAAGAACTGCGGCACCACCGGGCAGTCGGCCTTGTTGCAGCGCACGATCAGCGTCGGGTTCCGGACTGCGTTCACCACCCTGGCGGTCACGCTGCCGGTCAGCATACGGGAGAAGCCGCCGCGGCCGTGGGTTGACATGACGACCAGCGCGCTCGGGTCGCGATTGGCCATGCCGATGATCGCCTCGTGGGCCGGCTCTTCGTGGGCCTCGACGAAGATCGGGGTCTCCACGCCCCAGTGCTCCATGCGTCGCCTGATGTTCGCCAGGTCGGCCATGGTGCGGTCGTGCTCGCCGGCGGCCATGGCGGCGCTGTAGCGTCCGCGTTCGGCGTCGACGTGCCAGTCCGGCGCCCGCTCGAAGGACCGCACCAGCGTGATCGGCGCGCGCGTGGCGTTGGCCATCAACCGGGCGGCGGGGAGGGCCTGGGCCGACAATTTGGACCCGTCCAGGGGAACGATTATGTTGTTGCACAGTGTCATGGCGTTACCTCCTTTTGGGCTACGTAGCCGTAGCGCTTTTGCCTTATTTGTGAAACGCTGCACATTCCCATATCAGATAATCATTATCGTTGTTGGAGATATGGTATCACGCTCCCGGGGTTCGCGCAATGGGCAATTTCGCCTCGCGCGTACCCAGTTTGTCATCGCGAGGAGCGCAGCGACGCGGCGATCTCGTTCTCGCCGCTGTCGTCCGTTGTCGTGACGGGATTGCCGTTGTCGTGACGAGACTGCCGCGCTGCGCTCGCAATGACAACTCGGGCAAAAGATTGGGTACGTCGAGGGCGGAGGCGCGCGAAAACGAAACGAGGCCCGCGTTTACGGGCCTCGCCATCAGGGGTTGTTGACGGGTTTAACGGATCACCAGCACCGGCGTGTTGGAGTGACGGATCACCCGGTCGGTGACGCTGCCCAGCACCATGCGGCCCACGCCGCTGCGTCCGTGGGTGGTCATCACCACCAGGGACGGCTGGGCGGCGGCCCGGTCGATGATGCTCTGGGCGATGTTGTCGTCCACCGCGTGGGCCGTGTCCACGCCGTGAGCGTGGTCGATGGCCATGCGATTGGTCACGTCGTCCAGGTAGGCGGCCACGCCTTCCGCGTCCTCATCGGCCATCTCCTCGGGCGAGCCGGGATCAAAGTCGGGGACGGCGCCCAACTCCGGCGTGACCACCGTGAGCTGCCTCCGATAGTAATCGGTGGTAGGGGTCACTTGCAGGGCGGTGATGCGGGCTGACAGGGCGGCGGCCATGCTCACGGCGTGGGGTATCGCCAGTTCCGAAAGGGCCGAACCGTCCAGCGGCACCACCACGGTCTTCAGCGACGTGCCGGGCGAGGCCGGGCCGGTGACCGTGGCGCGCACGATGAGCATGGGATTGGGCACGGTGTGCAGCACCTTGTCGGTGATGCTGCCCATGACCCACCGGGAGATGCCGCCGCGTCCGTGGGTGCACATGACCACCAGCGCGCCCGGGTCGGTGCCGGCCTGGGCGACGATGACGTCGGCGGCGGGACCGCGCTGGGTGGCGATGTTGACGGCAAACCCGGCGGCTTCCAGCCTCTGGCGGATCGATGACAGGGAGGCCTCGGCCCGCTCCCGCGCTCCCATCTGCAGCTGGTCCGCAACCCGCGGCGAGCGCGAGCCCAGGATGCTGCCGGGAAGGATGTCGTAGGCCTGGACGAGTTCAATAGGCGCCGAGAGGTTGGCGGCCACCAGTTCGGCGTAGGGCAGGGCCTGTTCCGCCAGGTCGGATCCGTCCAATGGAACGATTATTTTCGAGTACATACGGTTTTCGTGCTCCAGGGGTTAGGCTCCAGGGGTTTGGACTATCGCGGCGGCGGTGTCGCCGGGTTCAAGTGTACCACCGGCGGCGGACTTCAGACGCCGGCGCGCCGGAGGCCAGCATCAAGATCAGCGCTGCCCCGCTCCTCGTGGTAACAAACTTTTTACATGTGAGAGGCTGGGACAGGGCGATTTAATCAGGGCAGTTCAGGTACAATATCAGGACAATCTGGACTTTGAGGTCTGTTTCATGAGTTACAAGGCGGAATACATTTGGATCGACGGGCAGCAGCCGACTGCCAAGCTCCGGTCCAAGGGCAAGATCGTTCCCGATGGCGAAGACCCGCCCATTTGGGGCTTCGACGGTTCCAGTACCAACCAGGCGCCCGGGGAAAACTCGGACTGCGTGCTGAACCCGGTTCTGATGGTGCCTGACCCGATACGCGGCGGCAACCACAAGCTGGTGATGTGCGAAGTGCTCCTCACCGACATGACGCCGCACCCCTCCAACACCCGGGCGGGCTGCGTCGCCGCAGCCGAACAGTACGCCTCCATGGACTTCTGGTTCGGGATCGAGCAGGAGTACACCTTCTTTGACGGCATCAAGCCGCTGGGCTGGCCGGACAACGGGTTCCCCGCTCCCCAGGGCGGCTACTACTGCGGCGTCGGTTCCGACGAGGTGTTCGGCCGCCCCGTGGTCGAGCAGCACATGGACGCCTGCCTGTATGCCGGACTGGCTATTTCCGGCATCAACGGCGAGGTTATGCCAGCGCAATGGGAGTTCCAGATCGGCCCGGTGGGAGCGCCCACGGTGGGCGACCACCTGTGGCTGGCCCGCTGGCTCCTGTACCGCATCGGCGAGGACGTGCTGACGGTTGACGGCCGCCGGGGCATCAGCGCCACGCTGGACCCCAAGCCGGTCAAGGGCGACTGGAACGGCGCCGGAGCCCACACCAACTTCTCCACCAACCTGATGCGGGAGAACTACGAGGCCTGCGTCGCGGCGGCAGAGGCCCTGCAGACCCGCCACGACCTGCACATTGCCAACTACGGCGACCGGATTGAAGAGCGCCTCACCGGCCTCCACGAGACCTGCTCCTACCGGGAGTTCCGCTACGGCGTGTCCGACCGGGGCGCCTCGGTTCGGATTCCGTGGCAGGTTGCCCGGGACGGCAAGGGCTACATCGAAGACCGACGCCCCAACGCCAACTGCGACCCCTACACCGTGACCCGGCTGATCATCGAGACCGTGGGCGCGGCCGCGAGCTAGAGCCGGCTCAGAAATCTGGCCTGATCCTCAGGATCTACTTTGGCGGTCGCTCCGTGAGTACGGAGTGACCGCCTTTCATTTTGGCGTCGGTAGCCATCAGAGCGTCAAAATCACCGACCACCTGGTCAATATGCGCGAACGCCGTTGCGCTGCCGGGCGCGGCGTCACAAGGCTGACGGGATGTCAGTGTGAACAAAGTCATTGCCCTTGTACAACAGGGGCAGCCCCCGCACGGAGGCGAGGGCGTAAGCGAAAGTGTCACCGAAGTTCAGTTGAGCTGGATGCTCGCAGCCTTTGCCGTATCTTTCGTAGGCGCGGCGGGCGATTTCGGCCTGTTCCGCATCCAACGGGACGACTGTAATGGGCAGACCCCTAATTAAGGCTTGGGCGCGCGCATAAGTATCGCCGCCCTTGCCCATAGCTACGATGTAAAATTCCACCAGCGTGGCGGCAGAGACTAGAATTTGCCCGGCTTCGTCAATGGCGTGGCGGATGTCGGGCGCTTCCGGTTCATACATTACCAACGCCATCAGCGCCGAGGTATCGGATACAATCATCAGGTTGCCAGTCTTGCTACTCTTTCCCGGATGCAGGCGCGTCCAAGCCGGCGGCATGGCCTTGCCGCGCCAAATCCGCCGCATGCTGCTGGGAGAAATCGTCCCAGTGTTGGCGGGTGCGCCAGCGTGGGCGGCTGGCGACGCTGTCCTCCAGATACTCCAGCGCCATGTCCAGTACTTGCTCGCCGGCGTCCGGGCCGTCAAGGCCCATTCGCTGAGCCAGCGTCGCAATGCGGGTTGCAATGTCCGGCTTGTCCAGGGTAGTCATGAGCACCACATCCTTAGGTTACTTGGGCAGCCCAAATTCGTCGTACAATTCGTCCTGGAGCAGTTGCGACAGGGGCCGTGGGTCGGTTTCCGAGTAGCCCTTCTCCTTTAAGTATGCCACGCGGTCGCGCTCTACCATTGTGTCAATCTCGGCGCGGGTGTACCACCGTTCCCACTTGCCGGTGCTTTCGTCCAGACAGTCCAGAGCGGCGACAATAACCCGCTCCGCCGCGTCCGGGCCGGCGAAACCGAGCCGCGTCGCCAGATCGGCGATACGAGCCTTCATCTCCGGTTTCAGTTCCGTGGCCATGTCGTTCTCCCGTAGGTTTGCGCCTTGGCGGTTATTGCTCCACTTGCAATTGCACGGTAGCAGGGTCGATGCCGCTGCTGACGAGCAAGTTTTTGGTCTGTTTCGCACAATCCGGAGAGCTGAGGTTGGCTTCGACGTAAAGTGGAGTATCAACAATTGGTACTGGCCCGCTGAACTCCCTGCCGCTGGGGTGGACGGGTTCAGTATGAACCAAATACCTTCGGCGCCCGAGGCGCTGCGGTATATCTGCGATTTTTAGATAGCCCTTTGACCAAGTCCATGCAACCGCTATTGTTAGGAGATCGCGCCAGCTACTCACGGTCTGCTCACTTCCGTCGGGAAAGCGAATGGCTTGCGGTGGATCGTTGCCGCGCTGGACAATCAAGTCTGACAGAGCTAACCAACCGCCTGAAGGTGGGGGGGTGGAGGCGGCGGGGATGGGCCTTCATTCCCCAACACCGGCTCACTAGCCGGTACCGGTCGGCCCGACGCCAGGTTAGGCCGCCAGAGCAGCAGCAGTTTCAGCGCGCACTCGTGAGCAGGTGTATCGCCAATGCGTATGTCCAGGACGAGTTTTTGCGCCATTGGCACCGGCTCGAAGGTTCGATACAGTTGCCAATGGTTGCCGTCGGTCACGCCCGAGTATGCGATCCCTTGCTGAATGCAATAGCCCACGGACTGTTCCAAGTGGTTTTCGACAATCGATCCCAACCTCTTGGCTTCAATAACTGCGGCCGGTTGGCTTCCCGGGCCGGCGAGGGCGTAGTCCGCCCAACCCACGTCAACGCGGTACTCCGGCGTGACCAGCGCGGGATCGGATACATCCCAACCCAGAGCTGTAAGCAACGGGTCTATCAGCGCCGTGCGAGTGCGGGTTTCGTTTTGCCGCAGCGTAGGCCCGTGGTCGCGGATGCGCCGTTGCAGCGTTTCAATCACGCTTACCAGGTCGTCCAGCATTGCAGCGTCTCCAACAGTTGGCACAGTTCATCAGGCGACCCGTTCCGTTACTGCCAACTCGCAACCTACGGCTTTGAGGGCTTTGGAGACCTTGCCGATGGGCGTGCGGTAGTCCAGGTTGACGAGCGCGGCTGCGTCATCCTCGCAGATACCCAGACGCGCCGCCAGCTCTGCCGCACCCAGTTTCTGCTCGCGCATTGCGGTGTACAGGTCCAGCTGCGCGCCCACCACCGGCTGCACCGTCAGCAGTTCTTGCCCTTCTTGGTAGGGGCTGGGCGCGGGCAAATCCAGCTCGTTGTCAACGTAGTGGCCGAGCGCGACCACCAGGCAATCTTCAGCGAGGATGAGGGCTTCCCGGAACGTAAAGCCTCCGGTGTGAGCCCACGGAATATCCGGAAAGGACACCACAAACCCGTTCCCGTCTTCCTGGTTGCCTTCAATCGTGCAAGGATACAGGTATCGCATCTTCAGAAATCTCTTCGGTTAGCGCCACAGCGTTTCATGTTTGAACTAGGCTTTGCCCTTTCCGCTCATCCTGAGCTTGTCGAAGGATGCTCGGTGGTTCGACAGGCTTACCATGAGCGGATTTAGGGCTTGATACGAGATCGAGCGAGTTTTACGAGCCTATCCCAATCTCCTTCAATCAAGGCCTCTTTCTTTGCCCTGGACCATCCTTTTATCTGCCGTTCCCTCTCGAACGCATCCTGCCGAGAATGAAGCTGTTCTGTGAAAACCAGCGCAACGGGGCGACGAGATGCCGTGTAGCCCGGTATTTCCCCTCTTTGGTGGGCAGCCAATCTCGCTTCCGGGTTGTCCGTGTGACCAGTGTAATATGAGCCGTCGGAGCAACGGAGAATGTACACGTAAAATGCCATTTGCTGATTCCCTCCGGGGACATCCTTCGACAGGCTCAGGATGAGCGGATATGGTTGTCCGCTTGTGGTGAGCCTGTCGAACCACGTACCGTTCTCACTCCTCCAGCGTCGTTATATCTCCCGGATCCAGACCCAGTTCCTGGGCCTTGAGGAGGCGGCGCATGATCTTGCCGGAGCGGGTCTTGGGCAGCGTGGGGGTGAACTCGATCTCCGAGGGCACGGCGATGGGACCCAATTCGCGGCGGACGTGGAGTTGCAGGTCGTTGATCATGCGGTCGGAGCCCTCGCTTCCCATGCGCAGGGTGACGAAGCCCTTGATCACCTCGCCGCGCAGTTCGTCGGGCTTGCCGATAACCGCCGCCTCGGCAACCTCCGGATGCGACACCAGCGCCGACTCCACCTCGGCGGAGCCGATGCGGTGACCCGCGACGTTGAGCACGTCGTCGGCGCGGCCCACCACCATGTAATAGCCGTCGGCGTCACGCAGGGCCACGTCGCCGGAGGAGTACACGCCGGGGATCTGGCTCCAGGTGTCGGCGTAACGGTCGTGGTCGCCCCACACGGTGCGGGAGAAGTGCGGGAAGGGACGGCGGATCACCAGAAAACCGCCTTTGTCCGGCTCCTCGATGGGCTGGCCTTCCCGGTCCACGATGTCCATGACGGCGCCGGGGAGAGGCTTGCCGACGCGGCCCGGCCGCGCGGTCATGGTGGCGGTCGTGCCCAGGCAAGGGCCGCCGGTCTCGGTCTGCCACCAGTTGTCCACCATGTGCGCCCACTCACCGCTGCCGCAGATGTGCTCGTAGGCCCAACGCAGGGCTTCCGGATTCAGCGGCTCGCCGGCGCAGGTCAGGAACCGCAGGGAGCGCAGGTTGTACCGGCTGGCCGGTTCCTCGCCGTAGCGCATCAGCATCCGCACGGCCGTGGGCGCGGTGAAGATCACGTTGACGCCGTACTTCTCGATGACCTCGTAGAACACGGCGTTGTGCGGGAAGTCGGGCGCGCCCTCGCGGAACACGGTGGTGGCGCCGGCGACCAGGGGCGCGTACACGATGTAACTGTGACCGACGACCCAGCCGATGTCGGACATGCACCAGAAGACGTCGTTGTCCTTCACGTCCCAGAAGTTCTTGAAGTGGTAGTGAGTGCCCACCATGTAGCCGCCGTGGACGTGGACGACGCCCTTGGGCCGGCCGGTGGTGCCGCTGGTGTAGAGGATGTAGAGCGGATCCTCGGCGTCCATGACCTCGACCGGGCAGTCGATGCTGCTGCGAGCCATCAGGCCGTCGAAGTCGGTCTCGCCCTCGCGCAGGTCCTCCAGGGGAAGCTCACGGCGGAAGACGATGACGTGTTCCAGGCTGTCGCAGCCCTCCACCGCCTCGTCGGCGATGCCCTTGAGATCCACGCGGTTGCCCCGGCGGTAACCGACATCGCCGGTTATCAGCGCCTTGGCGTTGGCGTCCTGAATGCGGTCGCGCAGGGAACCGACGCTGAAGCCGGCATACACCACGCTGTGGATGGCGCCGATGCGGGCGCAGGCCAGCATACTGATCGCCCCCTCCGGCGTCAGCGGCATGTAGATGACGACCCGGTCGCCCTTGCCCACGCCCAGGGACTTCAGGCCGTTGGCGAAGCGGTTGACCTGCTGGGCCAGCCGCGCATAGGTGTACACCTGCTCGGTGCCGTCCTCGCCCAGCCAGATGAGGGCGGCCTTGTTGCGCCGCTCGGTGGTCAGGTGGCGGTCCAGGGCGTTGTAGGCGATGTTGGTCTGGCCGCCCACGAACCAGCGGAAGTTGGGATAGTCCCACTGGAAGACGTCGTCCCACCGGCGGAACCAGTGCAGTTCCTCGGCGGCCTCCGCCCAGAAGCCCTCGGGGTCCTCCACGGAACGGGTGTAAACGCCGTCGTAGTCGGCCATGGTGGCCTGCTCGACCACGTGGGGCGGAGGCGGGATCTCCCCGGCCTCCTGCAAGAGATGGTCAATCTGTCCCTGCTGAACCATAAAAGCGCACCTCGCACATGAGCGTGTTGAGTGCGCCTATTGTAGCGGGAACGGCGGGATGATGTATTTGGAAGCGTTTAGCCTCGACTTATCACTGGGGCGGTTGATGGCTACGGCTGGGTCAGGTCGCGGAACGTGGAGGCCAGGCCCTGGTCGAAGGTCATCATTTCGCTAACGCCGCGACGCCGGCAGGAGGCGAGATGACAGAGGTCGCGCGCGGACAGGCCGGGGTGTTGGTCGTGGAGCTGACGGGCGAGCAGGACGTCTTCGCGTTCGAGGGACCAAACCTCCACGCCGTACCGCCTTACCAATATCATTGCACGGTCGAATGTCTCACCGCGGCCTACCCGCAGGTAAGCGTGCGCCAGTTCCTGCAAGACCTCTGCGGATGTGCATAAAGGCGAACCGTTGCTGTATGACCGCCGCAGGAACTCCCAAGCAATCTGTTGTAATGGATGCGGGCCACCCACCGCATACATGAACACGTTGGCATCGACGAAGGTCATACGCCAGGCAGCCCCTGTATGCGAGACTCGTGGATGTTCCTGAGGTGTACTTCCCAATCTGGTTCACGTTCCAGCCTAGAGTTGGCTCTGCATTCCTCGAGAAATTCCATAAGCTCTTCGACCGACTGAAATCGGTCGTTCGCCGGTGGCTCCGGTCGTGGACTGTGCTGTCGACCCACCGAAATCAACCAGGCATCCAGCGTCTTGCCTTCGCGCTCGGCCTGTCTGACGAAGCGTTCGCGGTCTTCTTCGGGTATATCGAGCTGGATCGTAGCCATGGTGTCACCTTCCCGCTGAAACAGCATAGCACGTCGATGCAATATCGCACACGCCACGCCGTTGACCGTAACTGTTCAGAATTCAGGAGGTTGTCATTGCGAGGCGCTTGCGCCGTGGCAATCTCGACGCTGTAACAGCAACGTCCGGCTGGAAGGTTTCTCCTGCGCCAACGAGATTGCCGCGCTGCGCTGGCAATGACACTTTCCCCGCAACTCTGAACGGTTACCGTTGACCCACCGCGTCACTGACCCTACAATCCCGCCAACCCATAGATCACCGCAGGAGCCGCTCCATGACGACCCACACCGACGACTACGCACACCCCGAGTACCTGACCGACGCCGCGTGGGTCGCCGCTCACCTGGACGATCCCGACGTGGTCGTGCTCGATTGCGCCAATACCGCCGACGCCTGGCAGCGGGGACACATTCCCGGCGCCCACCACGTCGCCGACAACTGGGCCAAGAACCCCGATACGAGTCGGCAGCACGTCATGACGCCCGATCAGTTCAAGGCCATGGCCGAGGGCCTGGGCATCGGCGACGACACCACGGTGGTCACCTACGACCATGCCCAGGGGCTGACGGCGGCGCGGATCTGGTGGGTATTCAACTATTACGGCCACAGCAACGTGAAGGTGCTCAACGGCGGCTGGCGGGCGTGGGTCAACGCCGGGCAGTCCGTTGACTTCGGCCGGCCCAAAGCTCCGGCGGCGGTGGCCTTCACTCCGCGGGCCAACGAGTCGTTCATCGCCACCGGCGACGAGCTCAAGGAAGCCTGCACGCTGGACAACGTAGTGGTCTGGGACGTGCGCAGCGATGCCGAGTGGGACGGCACTGCGGAGAACTACCGCAACAAGCGCGTGGGCCACGTTCCCGGCGCGGTGCACCTGGAGTGGTTCCACCTGATGGACCGCAACACCCACGAGTTCAAGCCGGCCGCCGAGATCCGGCGCATCCTCACCGAGCACGGCATCACGCCGGACAAGACGGCATACTCCTATTGACAGGCCGGCATCCGTGCGGCGCACGGAAACTTCGTACTGCGCCTGGTGGGCTTCGAGAACGCCAAAAACTACGACGCATCCATGAGCGAGTGGGCCAACCGGGACGACACGCCGTTGACCGTTTAGGCTGCCCATGGCGCGCAGGGTGCGCATTCGGCGGGTCGTCGATGGCGACTCGCTGGAGGTGAAGTACTCCGGGTTGTTCAGCTTCTTGCGGCGGCCGTTTCCGGTGCGGCTCTACGGCATCGACGCGCCGGAGCTGGCGCAGCCCTATGGACAGGAATCGCGCCAGCAGCTGGAAGCCCTGGTTCAGCGCGGCGGGATCCGCATGGAGGCCATGGCTACCGACCGCTACGGGCGCACGGTGGGCCTGCTCTACCGGCGGCGCCGGCGGGGTCAGTCGGTCAACGTGGAGATGGTGCGCTCCGGCATGGCGTGGTGGTACCGGCGCTACGGAGGCCGAGACCTGGGGTTCCCGGAGGCGGAGGCCGAGGCCAAACGACGGCGGCGCGGCGTCTGGCGACACGGCGACCGCATCCGCCGTCCCTGGGACTACCGCGCCGACCTGCGCCGGGCGCGGCAGCGACGGCGGCGCATCCGGCGAATTCTCACCTGGATGCTGATTGGCGCGTTTGCCATCACGGTAGCGGGGCTGGCCCTGGCGATAGCGGCCCAACTGTAGCCTTGCCTCTACGGAACCAGCGGGTGGCCCACCAGGGGATGATGCCCAGCAGCGGTACGAGGATGCCCATCACGGTCATGGCGATGTATATGAGGGCGGTTCGCTATTCGTGGATACCATGCTCGGAGGAAAAGTAGATGTTAGAGCAAGCCGTGGAACGCATTCAGCGCATGGGCCCGGGAGATAGTCCTTTCTTTGGCAACAAGGGACGATCTTGGGAATGGCACACGCGGTATTACGTGGTGGATCCATTGCTACGAGCGTTGGGTTGGGATACTGGTTGTCCGCGAGAAGTACGCATTGAGTGGCCCGTTCCCGGTGGGGGTAGGGCAGATTATGCACTTTTCGCACCAGGTATCAGCAACGATCCTGAGCATCTCTACGTACCCAAGGCCCTAATCGAAGTGAAACGGAGAGGTGCGCGCATACCTGTCGAAGCGAGTGCCCAGCTAACTGGGTACGTGAGCCGCTGGCCCAACATGTCTGGTATAGCCGTGATAACCAACGGGATGGTGTGGCATTTCTACGATGCCGAGGGTGGTAGCTTGCTGAAGCGGGATCCCGCGGCGGTGTTGGACTTGTCGCAAGGACCAACGAGGGCGTCAGCAGACACGTTGCGAGATTGGCTAAGTCGCAGCAAGTGGCCTAACTGGAGGTAGGGCAACTGGCCATCGTCTCGTGGTTGTAACGCCGCGTGCTACGGAACCAGCGGGTGGCCCACCAGACCCCAATAAGGGACCACGGCCAGCAACAATACGCCGGTGGCGATAATAGTCATGGTGATAGCGAACCGGAAAATCTCCGGGTTGCTGATGTTGGCACGCTGGAAGATGAACACGCTCGCGGTCCCGCCCGCGCTGTAGTACACCACCGAGTCGCCCACCACCACGGCGGCCATGCCGCATACCAGCGGATCCAAACCCAACGATTCCGCCGCCGCCATGGTCACCGGTATCACCAGGGCCAGGTAGCCGGCGATGTTGGGCAGGATGAACCGCAGCATGGCGAAGCACACGCACAGCATCAGCAGCACCAGTATGGGCGCAGAGGCCCACTGACCTACGGTGCCCACCAGCGTCTCGGAGAACCAGGCCGCCGCGCCGGTGGTCACCAGAGCGTGCGACAGTGACAGAGACGTGGCGATGATGAAGAAGTTTGACCAGCCCAGGTCGCGCTCGAACTCTCGCCAGGTGAGAATGCCGACCCGCGGCATCAGTATCAGGCACAAAGCGATCATCGCGGGCACCGCCGGATGCAGCCCGTGGGCAAAGTCGGTGAACCACAACAACGCGGTGATGATTACGATGGCCCCGGCCCGCATCTCTACCGGGCTGATTCGGCCCAGCGACACGGGAGCGGCGCCGGCGTCGTCTCCCAGCCGGAACCCGGACCGGTAGAACACAAACAGGACGCTCCCGCCGACCACCAGGTTGGCGTAGAACGGAACGCTCATCAGGACAAACCACTGACCCCACGAGAAATCGCCCAACAGACCTGACGCCACCACCGGGGTTATGCCGCCGGCCAGCAGCGCGGTGGAACCCAGACGATTGAGGCTGCCCATTGCCATCATCGTCGCCTTGTACAGGGGGTGTTCCTGGGGGATGTTCCAGTGCTCCAGCACCTGCTCGTACACGTGGACCATGATGGCGCCCCGCGTACTGGCCGACGGCAGCGCGAAGGTCAGGGCGGCAAAGGAGAACAGCATCTGCACATAGAGCAGGCGAGGACTTCCCGCCGCGCCGCGCATCAGGTAGGTGGCCAGGCGCTCGGCCAGACCGGAGCGATGCACGGCCAGACCCAGAGTCAGGATTCCGATGAGGAAGTAGGCGACGGGCTGGGAGAAACCGTAAAGGGCGGGGCCGATGTCGGGCACCGCTCCCACCAGCACCAGGAGCAGGACTCCGCCCACGCCGGCCACGGGGACAGGGATGGCCTCCGTGGCCCACAGGATCACCGCCAGGAGCATCACCGCCAGGGCGCGCTGGCCTGGTTCAGTGAGTCCCTCCGGGGTGGGCATCAGCAGGACGGCCAGAAATACCAAGCCGGCCAGCAGCAGCTTGATCGCCGTCCAACCGCCGAGGGCGGGAGCGATTGTGGAAATACTGGACAACAGGCTCGCCGCCCACGGGCGAGCGCGTCAAACCCGGGCCGGGGCGATCAGCGCTCGGCCTGCCTCAGGGGGCTGCTGGTGACGCGGCTGACCGAGGTGACCCCGCGGATCCCCTCAATACGGGAGAAGACCCGGTTCAACTCTTCGAGGTTCTTCACGTGGATGGTGAATTCCATGCTGACCGTGGCGTCGTCGTTTTCCCGGGTGACCGCCCAGGCGATGTTGATCTTGTCGTCCGAGACCTTGGTGGTGACGTCCCGCAGCAGGCCCACCCGGTCCATGGCCTCGATGCGGATGCGGACCGGGTACAGTTCCTGCTTCTGCCCCCACGAAACCGGAACCAGGCGCTCCTGCTCGTCCTCGTTGAGCACGTTGATGCAGCCTTCCTTGTGCACGCTGACGCCGCGGGAGCGCGTCACGAACCCGATGATCGGGTCGCCCTGGATGGGGTTGCAGCACCGGGCGATGCTGGTCAGGAGGTCGCCAACGCCCAGCACCGAAATGCCCGAGGACGGGCTCGTCAGGGACGTTGAACCGCGCAGCTTTGGCATCCACGCGGCCTCGGTCATCTCGTCGTTGCGGAACTGGGTCAGGCGGGCGGACAGGGCGGAGTCGCTCAACTCGCCGGAGCCCAGAGCGGCCAGGAGGTCCTCCATGCTGTCGTAGCGACACGCTTCCAGCACCTCGCGGTCGGACATCTTGATGCCCATGCGGCGCAACTCGCGGCGCAGGAGATCGCGTCCCCGGGTGATGTTGGCGCTGCGGGCCTGCCGGTTGAACCAGGAACGGATTTTCTGCCGCGCGCTGTTGGTCGCCACGTATCCCCGCGCCGGGTTCAGCCAGTCGGGCGACGGCCCCCGGCCGGTCTTTCCGGCCACCACCTCCACGGTATCGCCGTTGTGCAGAGGGGTGTCCAGCGACACCAGCTTGCCGTTCAACTTGACGCCGGAGATGCGGTGTCCCAGGTCGGTGTGGATCTTGTAGGCAAAGTCGATGGGAGTGGCGCCGGCGGCCATCTCCACGATGTCGCCCTTGGGGGTGTACACGAAGACCTGGTCGTGGAACAGGTCTTCCCGCACTCGTTCCAGGAACTCGTCGGTGTCCGGGGTCTCCCGCTGCCACTCCAGCAGTTGCCGCAACCCGGTCATCCGCTCTTCGAAGGAGGCATTCCCATTGGGCGAGCCGCGCTGTTCCTTGTACCGCCAGTGGGCGGCCACACCGTACTCGGCAACCTGGTGCATCTCGCGGGTCTTGATCTGCACTTCCAGCGGGTGCCCGCCGTCGCACAGCACCGTGGTGTGCAGCGCCTGGTACATGTTGCTCTTGGGTGTGGCGATATAGTCGTCGAATTGTCCGGGGATCGGGCTCCACATGCGGTGGGTGATGCCCAGGGCGGCGTAGCAATCGGATATTTCGTCGACGATTACGCGCAGGGCGTACAGGTCGTAGATGTCGCTGAGTTCCTTGCCCTCGGCCGCGTACTTCTCGATCTTGTTGTGTATGGAGTAGATGCCCTTGGGCCGGCCGTTCACGTCGGCGCGGAGGCGGTTGTCCGCCAACTCCGCCTTGAGCCGGTCGGCCACGTCCGCCACGTAAGCCTCGCGCTGGGACCGCCGCGCCGCCAGCATCCGGGAAATCTCCCGGTAGCGGGTTTCGTTCAGGTGCCGGAAAGCCAGGTCGTCGAGCTGCCACTTGAGTTCCCAGATGCCCAGCCGATGCGCCAGGGGCGAGTAAACGTCCAGGGTTTCCTGAGCGATGCGCTGGCGCTTGTCCTCGGAAAGCGCGTCCAGCGTGCGCATATTGTGCAGCCGGTCGGCCAGCTTGATGA
Source organism: Dehalococcoidia bacterium (assembly GCA_034420475.1). Taxonomy (GTDB): domain Bacteria; phylum Chloroflexota; class Dehalococcoidia; order Lucifugimonadales; family UBA3495; genus Bin87. Next base: position 17,969 of record DAOULH010000052.1, on the reverse strand, counting down.
GCACCACGCGGATGTCCTCGGCCATGGCCACCAGCATCTTGCGCAGGCTTTCGGCGTAAAGGTTTTCCGCCGGCGCCGCGCCGTTGCTCTCGGCGTCCGGGGGGCGATAGTCCACGCGGGTCAGCTTGGTCACGCCGTCCACCAGGCGCGACACGTTGGTTCCGAAACGGGACTTCAGATCGTCAAGGTCAACGTCGCAGTCCTCCACCACGTCGTGGAGCAGGGCGGCCATGATAGTGTCGGGGTCGAGGAACAGGTCGGCCAGGATGGTGGCCGCCGCCAGGGGGTGAACGATATACGGGTCGCCGGACCGCCGCATCTGCCCGTCGTGGCACCGTTCCGCGAATTCGTAGGCCGACCTGATGCGTTCCAGTTGGTTCGCATCGTCCACGTATTCGGAAACGCGAGCGATCAGATCGGTGGACTCGCTGGTGACCGCGACCATAGGCGTCCTCCTGACTGCTGCGGGATGCGGGCGCGGTGGCCCTTCCAAGCCGGGCATAGCGTCGCGCTGGAACCTGTGCGGAGATGATAACCATCCGCCCCAGGTATGTCCAGAGCGGAGCCGGCTGACGAGTATTCGGTTTGTACGGAGTGGGCCAATCCGCAGGCCCACGGCAAGGCGTAACCGTTCAGACTTGCAGGGAAAGTGTCATTGCGAGCGCAGCGCGGCAATCTCGTTGGCACAGGAGAGACCTTGGGACAGACGTTGCTACTACGGCGTCGAGATTGCCACGGCGCAAGCGCCTCGCAATGACAACCTCCTGGATTCTGAACACTTACGGCAAGGGCAGGCCCGTTGACAGGCCAATCCGGCAGAGACTATATTGCCTGCGCTAAAGATGTGGGTCCGTCCTCGCCCCGGGGCGAGTCTAGGCAGCATTCCCAGAAGCAAGGCATTGCGCCTTCTCGCGATGCTGCCTATGGACTCGGCATCTTTAGCAAGTAGCCTTCCTGGTATCGCGAGGAGGTTCCCGCTATGGGCGAAGCCGACCGCAGGCAACGCAGACGCTCACTGTCGCCCTCTTTGATCCCCGCCCGTGCCGCAGTTGGCACGGCTTGGATTGCACCCTCCGGACCTCCGATTACGGCAGCAATCCGTTGTTGTCTGTCGAACGCGGTATCAGAATTATTGTTCTGATAGGCGCTGGCGGGGCCACCGCCGCCCACAGCGCATAAAACGTTCCGGCCGGTTTTCGGAGCAGGAGGCAACATGACCACAGTGAGAATGCCCGAGCGGAGACCGATACCATGGCGGCCAGTCAGGTTGACTGCGGTTTGGCTGCTTTCACTATTGATCTTGGGTGGCGTCCTGGGTTGGTTCCTCTGGCAGTGCGTCAACAACGCAGCGGCCCTGGAACAGGAAATCGTCGACCTGAAGGCGGACCATGCCGCCCAGGTACAGGCGCTGGTTGACGAAATCGCTGGTATGAAATCCAGCCACGCCGCAGAACTCTCGAAATTGAATGACGAAAAGGCCGCCCTGGAACAGGACATGGCCGCTTTGGAAACGGAACTTGCCGATTGCCGGGACCAAAACAAAGGGCTGGTGCAGCGCGCTGACCGGCTTGAAGCGGAACTGGACGCCTGCCTGAAGGAATTGAACCAACCGCGACGGGTGCAAGTGGTTTTCCCCGACCTGCTGCGCGACAACACCACCACCATCTTTGTAGTCGACGATTCGGGTTCGATGGACAGTGAAACCACCAAGGTTCAGGAAGCGCTGGAGAAGGCGCGGGAGAAAACCGTCCTCAACGCCCAGGTGTCCATTATGCTTTTCGGCGACACCTACACGACGCTATTCAACTTCACTGACCCGTCAGCCGCGCCGTGGGATTACGCTATTGGCGCAATCAAAGCGGAACATGGCGGCACCGACATCAACGCGGCCCTGAATGCGGCTTTTGGATCGATCAAAGACGAGCCCAACCCCAACAAACGGATAGTGCTGCTGACCGATGGGCATGGTTTCGTTGACGCATCAACCATCACCGCGATTCAGGGCGCCGGCATTCCGGTGGATACCATCGCCTTCGGCGTTCTGGCCGATTATGCGCTGCTGGCGAAGATTGCGCAGGCGACCAACGGCGACTTTGAGGCCGCCAATTAGCTCAAGCAACGCCGAAAAAGCAGGAGGAAGTTGCCATGTGGAATCCTTTCAATTTCGCGCGTAACCGCCGCAATGGGCGCGATGACCGGGGTCAGCCCTCCATGGTGGTGTCGGGACACAGTCGTCCAAAAGAATTTCTTCTTCGTCTAACGGTATTTTGGTGGAGTATCCGGCCGGTGTCTCAGTCGTACCGGGTAGCGGGAGGGCATAGAAGACAGTGGCGACCCCTTCGGCGACGTCCACTCGTTTGATAAATCCTTTCAGAAATTTCTTGGCCGTAGATGGGTCGTCAGATTCCAGATATGTCCGCAGATCCAACGCTGCCTCGATGACTGCTTCGGGTTCGGTGGCGAATGCGATGGTTTCCGAGACCTCGTCGTCCAGATTGCGTCTTTGGGCCTCGAGGTCTGCCTTCTCCAAGCCTAATTTTTCCAGGTCGTCCATGAGACGTGCAGTCGCTGTGGGGTGAGAACCTCTGTAGTCACTGATAGTCTTGGACAGGCCAGCTTCTTCTCTTTCGATGGCCCTGATGCGTTTCTTGATGGCGGCCTGGCGCTCCTTCTCCTCGGCGACCAGCTGTGCGCTGTTGGCTTTGATCTTTGCCATCTGGTCTTGCAGGACCTCTTTGGTGATGGCCCTCTCGATCAGCGCGCTTACGATGAGGTTGAGGAACGGATCCAATGGGACCGTTTTTGACTTACAGAAAGCTGCGCCGGAGTTTTTCTTTCTACTGCAGATCAGTTCCTTGCCGTGTTTGGCGTTCTTCACGACCATGTTGGGCGGGGTGGCGTCTGGGTCGGTGTGACAGGTTGTGCACTTGACCCGCTCGCTGAGGGGGTTGGGACTGACGTGGGATCTGGGCGAGCTTGTGCCGCCCCTGCCGGCGTTATCGATGGATTCTTGCACACGGTTGAAACGGCCTTTCTTGACTAACGGTTCGTGGGCATCCTCTTTCCTGGTTAGCTCGAATCTCCTGCGGTTCCTGGGGAACTTTGATCGGGACGTCTTGAAGAACTCCGACTCTCCCAGGTACACGCGGTTGCGCTGGATCTTGACGATGGTGCCTTTGGGCCATATGGCGTGGCCCTCTGGGCTCGGAATACCGCGTCGGAAGAGTTCCATGACGATGTCGCCAGTCATGCTGCCCTTGTCTCTCATCCGAAAGATCAACTTCACGTGCTTGGCATGCTCTTCGTGGGGTACGTAGGTGGGGTATTGCGTGTTTCCCACGGTTACCCAACCTCGTTTGTATCCGTAGGGAATTTTCGAGCTGGGGGCGAAACCGGCTTCAACGGCGTCACGCTTGCCTCTCATTGAGAGAAGCGAGATTTTTCTGGATTGATCGTGGTTAAGTGAGAACTTGATGTCCCAGGCGATGTCGTCCGTGTCGGATCGTTGGCCGTCCATCACGGTGTGGACGGTGATGTCGTGCCGGTCGAGCAATTCCAGGTAGAAATGTGGGTCGACCTTGCTTCGGGTGAACCTGGACAGGTCATAGAAGACCAGGTGCGAGACTCTGTTCTCGGGGTCCAGGGCCTTGTCGATCATCCTGAGAAACCCGTCTCGGTCGTCGGTGTCGAGGCCCGTTCCGACGTCATCGAAGTGTTCAACTTCGACCAGGCCAATTCTCTCCATGTACAGCAGCACATCCTTGTGCTGTCCAGTGAGCGAAAGTTCGTTTTGCCCAGCGCTCGACTTCCGCGAGTAGGTGTAGGCACGGTTGGTTTGTTCCCGGGCTGGCATTTGGGGCTCCTTGTGGTCTGCTAGAGCAACTTCTTGCCGGTGTAGAACTCGTAGAGGCGCACGACGAATTCCTGGGTATCGAGAGGCGGCTCGGCGGGCTTGTCGAAGTCGCCGAGGAAAGGGTCTGCCAGGACGAAATCGTAACTGCGCTGAATTTCGTCTTCCCGTACTTGCCTGTGCACGAGCACGTCCTTTTGGGCTGCGGCCTGCTCGTCAAATGGTAGTCCGGCGTAGCTCAACAACCCGTTGAGGGGCACCTTGTAGTAGGTGGCGAGTTTCGACAGGGACTTGATGCCGGGGTTCTTGTGCCCCATCTCGAGGTTGCTCAGGTACGAGTTGGAAATCCCGGTGTCGTTTTCCACCTCTCGCAGGGTCCGGTCGCCGCGGAGTTCTTTCAGCAGGGCGCCGATTGACTTGGTGGCAGGGCTTTCCTCGCCATCGTCATTGATGACACTTGGCTGTTGTCCGAGTTCGTTCGTCCGGTCTATCATGGGGGTCGCTTGGCCTCCTTGCGTCGGGCGTTCGATTGCCGCTGAAATCTGCTATACTGATTGTGCAGCGTCACGCTGTAAATCCAGCAAATACCAGCAGGACTGGTCAAGTAAAGTTTACCTCATGTCAACAGAAACAGGCAAGAACCGCCCCGAGCAGGCGGGAAAGAATACTGACCATAGCAATAGCAGTTACGCTATGCCGGGGGAATTGAGTGACGCGCTGCAAAAGTTGATCATGGATCGACTGATGAAGGTGCAGCCCAAGGTGGTGAGTCTGGACTTGTATCCCGATGATGGGACTGGTTCAGCGGTGGGTTGGGAGGAGATGCCTCCGGCGGCCAGAGAGTTTCACGCTCGTTCGGCGCAGGATGTGGCCGACGAGGATTTGGGAGCGGTCGTCACCGATGGTTGACTGAGCGCTCCGTGGGGTTCCTTGGGCCAGCTGGAACACGCTGGCTAGGGTTCCCCGAAGTGCGGGCCAGCATAGCTGGCCCGGAAATAGGCGCGTGAGCGTGCGCTGTCGCGGGCGCGCTTGCCCGCCGGCGCTGCCCGGGCGGCGGGTGCTTTGCCTGTCTACGTGGCCGGCTGGGGCAGCGGGAATGTCTCGCATGTAACCAGTTGGCCGGCCTGTTCTCCGGGGATGGGGTGGGTGTAGGTGATCTCGACCGATCCCGGGCTTACCCTGACGTGCTCGATGAAGGCGTTGACCAGTTCCTTGGCGAGTGTCGGGTCCGCGAGTTCGGTATAGGTCGCCATGTCCTGTGCGACGGAACGGATGGCGTCCTCGTCTGCGACGTAGTACAGCTTGTCCATCTCTTTCCGCGAGACGACGGCCTCGTAGACGAAGCCGGCCTGTGATGCCTGGATGGCGTCGAGTTGAGGCGCCGCTTCGGGATAGGTGACCTCGCCGTGTTCCACCTTTTCCAGGATGCTGAGCTTCTGGTTGTTGAGTTCCTCGATGGCCGTTTCGCTCAGGTTCAACTTGTCCTGTTGGGCGGTCAGATTGTCGTCAACGCGGACGCGGATCTGCCCGACTATCTCGGACAGCGTGCTTGGGGACATGACCCGGTTGACCAGGGTCGCGATGAACTGGTGGGTCAGGTGCTTGCCATCGACGGATACCGTTGGACAGAAGGTTGGGGCTTGGCCCGCGTTCGGGCAAACATAGTAGCCCCGCTTGACGACCATGCCGGAGCCACAGCGTGCGCAGTGGATCACGTCGTTGAGGATGAAGTCCTGCGGAGTGGGTTTTTTCTTCGTGGTCATGATGTGTCTCGTTTCGCCTTGCGGCGGATAGTGTTTCAGAACGTGTTTCATTCGTCAAGTTGCTGCGGGTACGGATGATGCTCGGTTGGTCCCTGCAACGGCTGACGGTGGGTTGGGTTTGGCGTTATTTCGTGGGTATGCCGCGCGTTGCGCAGGATGTCGCGGTACTCGCGGGAAAGGCGTTTGAGCCTCTCCATCTGTTGTGGGGTGAGGGTTCGGCTGGGATCGGGTTCAAAGGAGTTCTCCTTGGCGAGGTACACGGGTGTTTTCTCCCGCAGGGTTGCCTCGTCCCGGGGCCAGTTCGGGTCAATGTCGGTCTCAACTATTGTAAAGGTGGCGGTGGCGTAACCCACGGCGACGATTTTGCCGCGTGTTTTCGCCACTGCGAGCCCATTGCTGGACTGTTGGGTGACGGTGACCGGCGTGCCAACCTTGAGGGTCCGCGAGTCGTCGGGGCTGGTGAGCAGGAAACGGACGCCTTTGGTGGTGTGTCGGTGGATGAACCCCAGGGGGTTGATGTATGGTTTGGTCATCTCTGATCCTGTCCAGGGTGGTAGCCTTGAGCGCGGCGGCTCGCCGATGCGAGCACGGGCCGTCCCCGGCGCATACGGGTTCTGTGGCATCAGCCGAAGGCTGAACGCAAAAAGCCGCCATCGCGGCGGCTGAGCGATTGGCGGCGGTTGAGCCGGTTATTTGTGAATGCCGACGTAGTTGGGGCGCGGGTACGTTCCTGCACTGCAGGACTTTCCCGGTGTCCGTCGGAAGCGACTCCCGCGTCGTCGGGTTCTCACTACGCGGGCCAGGCTCTAACTGGTATAGTTGTGGCCCAATCGCGCTTAGCGCAGCAAGGAGGTCGGCAAATGGCAGTCAGGAAAAATATTGATGACGCTTCGGCGTCTGGCACAGTTGCTGCTGTTGACGGTGCGGCGCTGGAACCGGCGCAGGTTTCGGCGATGCTGGCTGAACACGCTCGGCTGTGGTCGCTGTTGCGAGATGCAATCGCGGCGGGGCCGGCGTCGGATGAGGATTACTGGGTTGGCATGGGGATTGACGAGGTTGTCGTGCGCGGGGAATCCGCAGAAGCGGTGATGGCCGGCATTGAATCCAGAAAGATGGCCGGCGACACGGTTGTGATTGAGTTCGTGAGCTCTGAACCACAGGTAATTGTCCTGTGATCATCGGGGAGTTTGACGGCGGGCAGCCCTACGTTTCAGCCGTGGTGGGAATACCGAGGTTGAGAGTGTTCGGTGCCGTTAGATTCCTCGTGGATACGGGTGCGGCGGTAACCTGCATTCATCCCAAAGACGGCATTCCGTTGCAATTGCCCTTTGATCGTCTGCAACATAGCGAATATGTTACCGGCGTCGGCGGCAGGTCGGAGCGATTCGTAGAGCGGACCATTCTGACGTTCGTCGACGCGGCCGGTGCGGTTACGTACGTGTACGACATGGATGTCCGCCTCGGCAAGCCGGAGCAGGTAAGCCGCGGGTTGCCGTCCGTGTTGGGGCAGGATGTGCTCGGCAGGTGGGTGATGGTGCATGACCCTGCAATTGGCAGGTTGCAGTTCCACGTGCGGAGCGCCGACGACCGGCTTTCCTGAGTCTGGTTGGGCCCCGGCTTTCGCCTGGAGATGGGCAACCCGACTAGATGCCTCGTATTCCCGCTGGAAAGGTCTACCGGGCGCTTTCTGCGCCCATTGGGTAGAGCTTTGCCTGTGGAAATGAAACAGGTGCCTCCGGCGGCGTCTGCGGGTTACTCGGGCTCAGTCGGTTTGGATGCTTTGCAGATAGAGCATCTTGCGGTCACGCCACAGGTCGTCCGACTCCGTGACTTCCGCGCACTTAAAGCGATAGCGCTTGCCGACTCGCAAGCCGTCCAACTAGGGGCCGGCAGGCGCAACCCTGCCGGTTTTCACTCCGTGGATGGTGAGCAATTCCCATTCGCCGGCGCCGCGGTTCACCTGCTCCACTTGTCCGGTTACTGCAACCACCTTGCCGAGTTCCAACGCGCGTCGGAGCTCCGGCGCTGGGCGCGGCCCTGGTCATGGTCGGTTGTTATAGGTTTGTACCTGCTGTCTACGGTAATTTTCCCTACGGGGTTTTTGCTTGCGGCGGCGGCAACGGGCGCAGCAGCTCGGCCAGCGCTGCTGTTGATTCTAGAATATTTCCGCTGGTGAATTCGGTAAGGTTGCTGCCGTATGGTCCGCCGGCGTTAGCCTTCCATCCGATCAGCGTCCATCTCTCATTACCATCGTTCCTGAGCTGGTAGGTGTATGTATCCGTTCCGGCCGCTAGGACTTCCTGTTCTAGGATCCAGCCTTCGGGCATTGCGCCGTTGATGGTAATCCATTCGCCCATGATCCAGCGACGATGCTGCGCCCACTGGAAATGTTCCCATTGGCCCCATTCCAGTAGTAGCGTCTGGTAGTTGTGTTCTTGGTATTGAATCAGCCTGAACATTCCGTCATCGGAATGCCAGCATCTGCCGATGTCGTACCCTTCCGCCAGGGATTCTGATTCTACCCACTCACATCGCGGCATGCCGACGGCGGGCAATGCTATGTCTATCATGGTCGTTCACCTGTACGCTAGAGGCGATTCCGCTGCTCGGTTTTCCACTGGAAGACAGCGCAAATTGGTCGCTGTGGTGACGGTTTCCGTCGCTGGACGGAGCAAGCCCCGCCGGACCGACCACCAGCGGGGCTTTGGTGCCAGGCGTGGTGGTTAGAGCCCGAATCTGTGACGTTCTTCTTCTTGACGAGAGGTCCTGTCTGCCTCTTGCTGCCACGATTCAGCGACGGACCTCAACATTCTGGAAGTCGCTGGCCACTTTGATTTGACTGCGTCTGCCTGCTTGCGGTACTCGCTCGCTTTGTCGGCGAACAGCGTTGCGGATACTGCGCCGGCGTATCTTGACTTTGCCGCGGCGAATCCCGTTCTGATGTCAGGTGCACGTACGTTTTCGAGTAGTTTGCGAACTGCTTCGCATGGTTCTATTCCGTCTTCCCCCGCGGGCGATTTGGCTAACAACCGCCCGATGCAGTCGTCGCCCGTTGCGCTCAGCTCGCGTTCGGCGCATAGACGGCGCGCCTCGCCGACCCAGTTGGATAGGGTTTCGTAGTCCACGGTTCCATCTGCGGCCTTGCCTGGCATCTCGCCGCTGCCGAACATCATCTGGACGAACAGCGTCATTGCACGAGGATTAGATTCGGCAGCCTGCTTTGCGTTGGACTGTCCATCCGGTTTGAAAACCGTTGCCAAGAAGTCTGCGAACACCAATGGCTCTCGCGCTATGACGCGGTAAATAGCCCAATTGTCTCTTCCCCATTCCTCTAGGTGCGGGATCATTGGCAAGAGTGCCATTTCAAGGTGGGCTATCTTGGCGTCGTCAACATTGGGGGACTCGTCCAGTTTTTTGAGCATGTCGACGGTGCCGTAGATGATGCTCTGAGCGTCAGGGTCGAAGTCCTTACTTGTGGTCGGTACCTGCGGTAGCTGTTCCAGCGTCCGTATCAGGATTTCGTCGCCGAGCGGCAATTCATGGCCCCAGCTGGCGACCGCAGGCGCGCGCTCGACTTCTAGCAATTTCTCGGCGATGTAAACCGCGGTGTCGTCCCTCGGTAGCCAGAACGACTGGACTTGCTCCCAGTAGCAACTCTGTACGCTGTGGTCTTCAAGGTCAAGGCGTGTCCAAGCCTCTCGGCTGGGCCGTACTGACAGGAAAACCCTGCTCACCGTCTGTGGTTTGAATCCCGCTGTTTTCGCACGGCCGATGGCATCATCCAAGGCTAGCCAGCCAGACTGTTGGAATAGGCCGGTCAGTATTCCAATGGCCATGCTCTGGACGCCTTGGTTATCGGCGTTCAGGTGCTTGATCGCGAATGTCACCGCTGTTTCTGCGTCAACGCTGTCGGCGAATGCCGTTCCCACAAACGATGGTGCTTGGGCGTTTTCCGCGACAGATACTACCGCTTCATCGCCGCCCTGCTGGTATGCAGCTTTGATGGCTGATGAGCGAGCTTCTTCCGCTTTGCGTTGAAAGTCCTCGTCGATGTGGGATTCGCCTGATGGTAGCGCGGGCCAGTACGTGAAAGGCCATACGTTGGCGGCGGCCGGGTCGCTGGGAGTCAGTTGTTCGTAGACTGCCTCTAGTTGTTCCAAATCTGACGGGGGCATCGCCCCTACGCCGTTTGGGAATCTCCGTTGGTGGTTGAGTTTCCGGCGTAGCTCGTCCCATATTTCGTCGGACTTGGGGTGTCGCCGGATCGTGTCCGTTTGGTGGTGCAGCATTTCCAGTGCTTGTTGTCGGGCATCCGGACTGAGGCGCGCTATGGCTTCGATGATGCTGGCCCACCTGTCTACGTCGTCTCCGACATGAGCGAGCAACAGGCGTTCCATCTCTGCGACGAATTTGTCGCGTTCGCCGCAGGTGGCAATTCGTTTCACTCCTTGTCCCCAAGGACGGAAAAGCGGTAGCGGACGTTCGGCAACGTGCGCGCCAGTCAGGGGTGGATAGGCGTTTATCAGCGTTGCCCAGCCTACTGCGGGGTATCTGACCAGCAGATCCGCCAGGGTCTGTAGCCGCGCCGCGTCGGTTGCCTCAGTTTGACGGAACCACGGCAGGAACGAGTTCGCGAGACTATCCGCTGGCCGGCTACGTATTCGTCCGCCTGGGTCGATTTGGGCGAGGCGGGCTAGGGTGTGCATCGCTTCTGCGAAGTGGTCGGACGACCACGCGATTCTTTCCAGCGCCCAGATGATGCCCATGTGCTCCCATCGTCCCAATGTGGTGTTGCTTTCTTGGCGAAACAGTTCTTCGAGTGTCTCGTCAAGGCATTGCTCGATGGCTTCGAGCACCACACCGGGTGCTGCTTCTGCGAACGTTGATAGGTCGTCTTGGAGAGATGCCCAAATTTCCCATTGGTCGTCGCTGTCCAAGACCTGCCGCAGTATCCTGCCGGGAAGGTGTTTTGCCCAACCCACATTGGCGGTGCGCTCACCGCGGGTGCCCATGAGGGCCAACGTGCGGGCGATCCCTTTCCGTATCATTTTGCTGTGCGGGGTGCCTTTCCCATACAGCCCTGCTGCGTGCCGCCATTCCACCGGTAGCTCGTACATGGTTGACACTGTGCTCAGCACCGCGAGCGCGCTTTCTTCGAACCTCTGCATATCGCTTGCTGTCAGACGTGGCGCGAGTACGTGCCAAGCTTCTTCGTGAGAAAGGAACCGCCAGCGGCTTTCGAATTTTTGCACTGGGCTATCTTCGCGCTGTGATAGCGCGGCGATTTCCCTGCCGACGCCGTCATAGGGTTGCCCTGTCACGTTCGCGATTATCGCCTTGTCGTGCTCGTTTGATTCGTCCCACTGCCCTATTGTCATGAGTGCGGGGAGTGGGTTTTGAGGGTCGTCGGGCACCCAAGCAGGTGGGTCTCCGCCGGCTTCGTCGATGAGGAACCGGCGCATTATTGGCAGGTTGTGGGCTGCTTTCCATGCCAACGCTCGTGCGGCGGCAGCGTTCATGCCCATTTCGGTGAGAGCGGCTTCCGTGTCTTCTCTGCCTATGGTAGGCAGAGAGGTTCCCTCGCCTCGGACATCCTCGCTTTTGTACAGGGGGACGATGACATGATGACCCCTGCTGTTGGCGAGATGCGAAGAGGCATTTCCTGGGAACGCCTTAATCAGGACCAACGGTGTCCTGTGTCGGGTCACGGCGTCCCACGCCGTTTCGGACTGCACTACGAGAGACTTGGCTAGGACTTCGCTCCCCCACGCGGCGTTGGTGTGCAGTGCTGACGCTGCAACGAACGCGATTGCTTCTTCGCGGGTGTCTGCCTGCACGTAGTAGGACGACGCCGGTGCTTGGGCTACCTCAGCTATGCGCTCTACGCTGTCCTGTCGTCCAGCAATGACCAACGCGGGGCTGATGTTAGGCTCGGTCATGGCGGACCAGTTTTCCCACCATTCGGACAGAGCGCGGTATCCGCTTGCCGGTAGTTTCCCGATGGCTTGGGCGAACCTTGTTGCAACTGCTGGCGCTTGGGACAGCCACTCGGTCAGGTCATTGGCGTCAAATGCGCGAACATCAGCCCATCTGCCTTCGGCTCGTCGCTCGTCCGCCCATTGGCGTTTTCCAGGCGTCCACTGGCGGGGTGTTACGAACACGAAGGTTGTGGCGGCTGTGTCGATGCCATCGGGATTGTCGGTGCGCTTGCGGTAGTCGCCGTCGGCTTTAGCCTTGGGGTTTTTACCGGTACCGAACTCCCACACTGATTGGTTCTTTGGTACCCATGTGTTTCCCGCTATGACCGTGATTAGGCCGTCAAATCCTGGTAGGCGAACCGCGCTGCCGCTCGGTATGTCGACAAGAGACGGTGCAGTGGTGGTAGCCATCACTAGGTGGCGGATCAGTTCTGGTAGCCTGTGGAAGGCATCGGGCTGGTCCGCCCATCGTTCAATTTCGGATGGATCGAATGGAATCATGCCGTTGGCCCCTGTGATGGGTGTTTTCTGTTGTGGCGCCGGGTTGACGGGCATCTCGAATTTGCTGATGTCCGATGGCTTATGTCCGGGGTATGTATAGGGTTTTGGTGGGTTCTCCTTGAACCCGAGTCCAGCGACTGCTTCTTCTGGTATCGTTATGTGGCTTGTTGCTGAGCCGACTAGGAACTCGAACTCCGGTGCTAGTTTCCATCCGTTAATCTCGCCGTTTTGCGCTTGTACCTCTATCTGCATTGGTGCATTTCTGGTTATCTGGGCGGTGAGGTACATGATGATCATACCTTCTACCACTTTGGTTTCTCGGTTAATCTTCGCGACTACCGAGTCTGCAATTTCATCGGTTTCTTGTTCCGCCGTCGGTTGGCAGGCTCCTACGAACAGCGTGTCGTCGATGCGGTCGTATTCGAAGATTAACTTCGCTTCCATAAGTATTCCCCCTTCTGTTTGTTGCCGGCGAAGTGTGCCGTGATTACCCAGTTGCGGCTGGGGTGCTGCACGATCTTGACGATGACGTACTTTGATACTTCATCGTGCCACTTCGTGAGGAGTCTAGCCTCGGGGTCCTTAGCACTGACCTGTATCGAGTCGGGGAAGCGAATCGTTTCTCCGATTTTTTCGGGATATGGGTTGTACAGGTCCGCGTGAAACCGCTCAATTTTATGTTCGCGCTCGTCGGATAGTTCCACGACCCTGCTCGGCAACATGGGGCAGTGGTAAAACTTCATTCGGCTGCTGAGGAACAGAACTGATAGTTCCACTACCCCATTTGGTAGTATTCGGCACGTGTATTTTTTCACGCAGCCTCCGAAGCGGTTTGCGGTGTTGGCTGTTTTACTCGGCGTCCAAGTTGAACGCCGGTAGCCTGTGCACGATCTTCGTGGTCTCCGCGCTCACGGTCGTGAGGTGCTTCACTGTGGGTTGGGAAAGGCGGGGGACCCCGGCCCGAACCATCCGATGTTGCCTGGGGCGTACTCGTAGGAGACGGGGTCGGTGGTCACGGTGTACAGGTTTCCGTCTGGTCGCTGGACGTTCCAGTGCGGGCCACCGACGTGTTCGGCACTCCAGCCTTCTGGCAGCAACGACGGTTCTTCCAGAGCGCGCTGTAGAAAGGACATGGTTACGCTTGCCGGCACTGCCTCAACATTGCCCAGCGTACTGTTCAGCATATCCAGGTTCATTCGGGTTTCACTGGTGATGTTGCTTACCGCGCCACGGATGGCCGAAGATCCGGCGTTGTCGCGGATGATGCCAGCCAGTTGGTTGGCGGCGGCGGCATCGTACAGGATGGGTTGGTACTCGCCGACATGCCCGTGGATGTTAGCTAGCCTCTCGCGCATCGCTTCGTAGGCGTCCCACTCGGCGGTGTCTTTGTAAAACAGGTTCACAATGTCCACCTCGGGCCTTTCCTGCCCAATGCGGTCAATGCGCCCGATGCGCTGCTCCAACGTCATGGGGTTCCAAGGGATGTCGTAATTGACCATCGCGGTGCAGAACTGCAAGTTGAGCGATTCAGATGCCGTTTCTGTGCAGATGAGCAGGCCAGCGGTAGCGTCGCGCAGCGCCTTGATGCGCTGACCACGGTCTCCATGCGTCTGTTCGTCCTGGCCTGAAATGCAAGTGATGTTGAGGTGGCCGCGCTGCGCTAACCGTTCGGCCAAGTACAGCATGGTGTCCCGGAACTGGGTAAAGATGATGATTTTGCGGTGGCCGTCCGCATCCAGCTCCGTGAGGCTCTCCTGCAACTGGCGTAGTTTGGTGTCTCGTCGCTCCAGCAGACCAGCGTCGTGCGCTGCCTGTTCCAAGCGTACTACTGCTTTTGGCGTGAGGACAGCGTCAGGTAGTTGATCGTTGGAGAAATCCTCTTGTTCGTCCGCATCCAGTTGGGCGATTTCGCACCAAGCCGTGGCGCTGGCTTGTTCGCGTTGCAGGTGGTTGCGGCAGGTTTGTGCGAAGGCGCGGGGCGATGATCCCAAGCGCTTCCGGTAAGTGGTCATCACAAAACCCAGAGCGGTGGAGTTCACACCCGGCGCTCCGGCGTACACGTCGTTGACCAGTGCGTCAATGTCGTCGTAAAGGCGGCGTTCCGCGGCGTTCATCCGGATGCCGACGGGATGGACACGCCGCTCTGGGATGGTAGCCTGGATGCGTCCTTCGCGGGCGTATTGGCGCAAGGTTTCTCGGGTGTGCCGAGACATCCGGTGCTTCGCTGGGCTGCGTTCCCGCATCAGTCGCACGGTTCTGTCCATTACTGCCGGTGTCAGTTGGCCATCAACGTAAGTGCGGTTGCGGTGGTGGATCAGGCGCTCGTCCGCGGCTTGTTGGTCGGGCGACAGTGGACGGTAGCGTTCAGCCATCATCCGCCAGTCTTCGGGTGTTTGTGGTCTCTCCGCATCGTAGAAGTGGCGGAAGTCCTCGGCATTCCACCCGGTGGGTTCCAGCAACTCCAGGAGAGCGTGTAGCTCGGCTTCGTGGAGTTGCATCGGCGTGGCGGTGAGCAGAAGCAAGCTCTCGGTATGTTGCGCCAATTGGCGCAGCAATGTCAGGAACCCGTTGGGCCGGCGTCGATTGGCGTTGGCGACTTCCGAGAAGCGGGCGCGGTGGGCCTCGTCGACGATGACCATGTCGTACTGCGGATTGCTGCTCAGGAATTCGCCGGCGTGCTGGCGTAGCCATTGGTAGGAAGCAATCAGCGTATCGGTAGTCCAGGCAGGTTCAGGCGCATCGGTTTCTGTGCCGTCGGGGTAAGTGAGCCTGGTTTTTCCAGTGGTTTCGAGCACCGGGACGCTGAGGCAGAACTTGTGATGTAGTTCGTCCTGCCATTGCCGGCAGGCCGGCTTGGGCGCCAGGATTAGCAGGCGTTTTACTTGGTCTTGGTTAATGCGGGCTTTGAGCAGGATGCCGGCTTGGATGGTTTTGCCGAGACCTACTTCGTCGGCGATCAGCAGGCGGTCGGGACCGGAGCCGCGGGCGTGCCGGTTGAAGAAAGCAGCCTGATGCGGCCAAAGCGAGGTCGGTGTGGTGGCAACCGTAGTAGCGGGGTCATTGAGAATCGAGTCGCGGATGCTTTGCCAGTAGAATTCGCGCTCGGCATCACAGGCTGCTGGAGCCTCTTTGACGCCTATCGGTGGTGGATGGTGTCTGATGTAAACCGGGTTCTCTTTGGGCGCAGCCGACTTCAGGTGCTCGGAGTAATCTTCCGGTACGGGTATAACGTGTACGGCCGCCGACTGGTTGTTCCACAGCCTTTCGAAGTGTTCCACGTCTTCTTGGACCCGTTCCGGTTCAGCCCAGGAACGGAACAGGTGAAAGCGCTCGTAGTTGCGTCCCCAGCCGGCCTCGGTTTCGTTGGGGCTGCCGTCGAAGGAGATGCGGTTGCCGCCCGCGTCCGCCATGATGCCGGTCTTGGCGTGGAAGATGCCCTGCTCCGCCCTTTTAGCTACCGCGACGCGGATTTCCAACCGTCCTTGCGCCACCAGCCAAGTAATGACGTCTAGTTGGTCCTTTGCCCTGATGTCGCCTTCGGTGATGTTCGTCAGGTCTTCTGGCGGCACGGCGTCCAGCAGAGCCTGGGTGTGGCCGGCGATGATGGCTTGACGGATTTTCTCGGACAGCTCCTTGGGTTCGCAGATGATGCGGACGCGACCGTCGTTGCGTAATAGGCCGGCGAGCCCAGCCGCTGCAGCCACCAGCCCGTTGGCGGTGAACGTGAAGGTGTTCCGGTCGTATGCCACGGACGCTCCCAGGGCTGGCGAGTAGAACTCGGCCACCGGATCGGGGCAAACGTCCGGGTCGTAGGTTTGGCGGAGCGTGAAGTCGGTGAGGGGCATGTATCAATGACCAGGTTTTGTAAAGTATCTCGGTACGGGACTAGCCGCGCTGTCTAACAGACAGCGCGGCTGATGTGGCGGTTAGGGTCCTTCCGCCGGATTGACGACGTCGAACTGCTTGTCGAGAATGTCATTCAAGGCATTTTTGCCCATCTCGATTGCCCATCGACTCATTGCGTGATCAACCACTTCCGTAGGTTCTACATCGTTGCCGTACTCGTTGCGCATGACGAATTTCCGCCCGTCGTTGTAGTGAGATACTTCGTTCCCGGATCCATCCTTGATAGTCACAGTGATTGTGGCTTCCACTGTAGCACTGTAGATTGGCATATCAATTGCTCCTTTTGCTCTGAACGACCGTAGATTGACTAAAGCTCGGCTTGTGTCCAGCTCGCTGCATGGCCAAAGGCAAAGATTTTACCCTTGTCGTTCTGTGTGATCGCGCTCGTGCATTACGGTGCGTTTTTGACGGTTTCAAGCAACGTTACCTGCTTGGCCAGATCCTCTTCGTACAGCAGCGTTTGCAGGGCGCGTGCGGCGAGTTCGTCAGAGTGGCCTGGCTTGCGGACTCTGTGCAAAGCCTCAAACGCCGTGCGGAACTCGCCGTCCTGCCAGCGGTGGCCGTTAAATTCCAGCCACTGCTTGGCGGCCTCTGCGTTCTGCCGGTCTGCGATGGCGATGGCGGTATGCACTTGGTCCAGCGGCGTTACCGCTGGTCGGGATGGCCCGATGATGTCCTCGTTCATACGCTCAGTGGCCGCCTTGAGGGTCACCTTGCCACTCTTGCTTTGCAGCACACGCTTAGCATCGTTGCCGGTCAGCTCCACGCCCAGGGCTCGGGCGAACAGGTTGGCCTCGTCAAAGGGCATGGTAGTGCTGCCGGCGCCGTCTTGGGCCAGGATGTAGAACCAGGCCAGCGGGTCGGTGAGGTTTTGGCGGTTACCGTTGGTCAGCTGCTCGGTGCGGAAGGCGATTACTTCGTTCCGGGCCACGGCCAGGGCATCCATGGGCGTGATGCTGAAGGGGTCGTCGGGGCGGTCGGGATTGGCGGTTTGCCGCCGGGTGCCCCAATTCTCGGAGATTACCTGCAAGGCTGGGCCGTAGGCGGCCAGGTAGGTGTCCACTGGACTGAGGTCATACCCTTGCAGCTTTACCATGTCGGCGCGGACGGCGGCGGCGATGTCCTGCGCCGCCTCGTGCCAGGGCTTGGGCGTGCGCACACCGGCGGGCCGGCACACCAGCAGGATGGTAGAGCGGGCAGCAGCTTTATCCCTGATGGCGAGGCTGGACTCAGCTTCAGTCTCTACTGGCCAGTTACGGGTGATGTTGAAACCAGAGTCAATCAGGCCGATGGTCATGGCGTTCCAGGCGTCGTTGGAGCGGTGGGTGAACATCACCACCATGATCCCGTCGTCCTTGATGATCCGGCGACACTCCCGGAAGATTTCGTCCATCTTGGCTTGATAGTCGCCGGTAGCCAGGCTATCTGCGGTGACCTTGCCGCGTCCTTTACGGCCAGCGCTGGCGGCATCGGCTTGCGCCTTGAAGCGGGCCGGGCTGGCTATGGCCTCGTTCACCTTGTCGGTAAGGTGGTCGGCGAACAGATCATCGTCCAGGACGTAGCCGGCGGTGCGCTTGAGCCAGACGTAAAAGAAGTCGGAAAGCTCGGCGTAGTTGACGTTGTTGTGGTAGGGCGGGTCGAAGATAATGGCGTCCACGGAAGCGTCGTCAAGGTCAAGCATCCGAGCGTCACCGTTGATGATCTTCGTGATTGGGATGGTCGCTAGTTTGTCATCTTCATCTATCGTGTCCAGAAGGGTCGGTGGAACGTTACCTTTTTTTCTGTCGCCAACGGGATAGCCGGCCATCTCTGTGAGCTTGTCGATGCTTTGTTTCGCTTGGTTAAGTGCCCACTCAATTCCTAGTGTCCTGTATTCAAAGTGCGCTGGCAAAAGCGGGCCACGTTGGCCAGGATCTGGTCGGCGGTTTTGGTCCAGATGAAAGGCTTGGGGTCTTCGTTGGTAACGTCCAG
>DAOULH010000051.1:0-10419 GCA_034420475.1 Dehalococcoidia bacterium | reverse complement strand
CCTTGTTTCAGGTTGGTTTTCTGTTTCAAAAACCATTATCCCCGAAGCCGGGAGCACTTTCTTATCCCTTTACCGCACCGACACCCTCATCCTTTCGGTGGATTGGGGCTTAGCTCGATCCATCTCGTCACCCTCGGGCGATGAGATGGTACACCCGAGCACGCCCAGACGTCACCGTTTCAGCCGAGACAACTTTGCCCTGCCGGAAGGGACAGCAGAGCAAACCAGCCCGTCTCAGCGCGCATCCGCCACCAACAAAGGAGCGACAACGAAAACCAAGGAAGGGCATCATGGCCGACTATACCAACAGCGTCGGATGCCTCACCGCCGGTTACATCGCCGCAAACACGCCACCGTTACCAAGCGAATTGCAAGTCGGTGAAAGAAATTGATGACATCAAGCCATGGCGGACCATGATCCCCACCTGGCACAATTGAATTGTCGCGGACCAACCACGACAGCGGCCGCTCCGACCAACGGGGCGACCAACTTTTTGATGACACCCGCCCGTAGCGCAACGAAGAAGCCACCCGATAGACTCAGGTCAAGCCGACCCACGGCTAATCTTACGGACGGTGCCGTGCCGTGGCTGAGCAACGAGACTTCCCCTACGTCTGGGCAACCTGGCTACCCAAACTCCTCACCGGCGAGAATTCTTGCGAATGGGCCGCATGGTTCAAAGCCCATTACCAGGGCTGGGCCCGCCCGCCCTCTGACTTCAACCAATCCGAGTGGATGGTGAGCCACACCAAGCTGCTCAACGAGCAGAAGACGGAGTGGCAAGACCACGGTTACACCGTCACCATCGAGAACCAGAACGTGTTTAGACTGCGCGGCCGCATGGCCCTCCTGGTCGGCAAACCGGACCTGATCGTGGAACGCGGCGATGACGTCCTGGTCATCGACGTGAAAACCGGGCGGGAGCAGGCCTGGCACGCCGTGCAGGTCCAGATCTACAAGTACGCACTGGCCAGGGCGAGGCCGGAGTACCACGACCGGATGATTGCCGGCCAGGTGACCTACCCGCGACACGTCACCCGGGTAGCGCGGGTAGCGCTGGACAACGGTTTCATCCGTGATCTGGGCGCGCTGATCCGGAAGGTGGCAGCGCCGGACCCACCGCCAGCCGTCCCCAGCGCGCCGGAATGCCGTTTCTGCGACATCACCAACCTGGACTGCCCGGAACGGCTGGAAGGGCCATACGAGCCGCCTGAGGCTGCCACGGAAGACTTCTGAAAGAGCGCCCGCCGCGTGGAAGGAGCCAGTCAGACAGACGGGCCAGATTGAACACTGACCGGGAGTGGCGCGGTTATAATCACGCTGATCACCCGGCCGATAAAGATCGACCACCCACGCTAAGCCCGACGAGGTTCAGCATGACCACCGCCAAACCCGCCACGACGAAGGCACCCGGCCGCTTCCGCCTGCCCGACCCTCCCGAACGCCAAGACGACGAGAAGATGAGCACCGTCGACCACCTCCACCAACCGGGCAACACCCACCACCTGCTCCAGCACCTCGGCAACCCCGAAACCACCCTGGTCACCGCCGAACGCTTCATCACGATGATGCCCGAGCAGCGCCTGCCCAGCGGACGCACCCGCCGCGTCCCCGACCTGCTGATCGCCTTCGACGTCGACCCACAGCTGTACCGTGACAACAACGGCTACATCGTGCAGGCCCAGGGCAAGCCGCCGGACTTCGTGCTGGAGGTGGCGTCCCGAAGCACGGGCAGTGAGGACACCGGTCCCAAGCGCGACGACTACGCCGCGCTTGGTATCCTGGAGTACTGGCGGTTTGACCCGACTGGAGAGCATCACGGAACCAGACTCGCCGGAGACCGGCTGGTGGACGGCGTGTACCAAGCAATCCCGATTGACGAGCTAGACGACGGCGTCCTGCAGGGCTACAGCGCCGTGTTGAACCTGATCCTCCGGTCGGAACAGGGACAACTGGGCTGGTACGACCCCAGAACGGAGCAGCACATCGCCACCTTCAACAGCGAGCGCGCCCGCGCCGACACCGAGCGCGCCCGGGCCGACAACGAGCACGAAGCCCGTGTCGCCGCCGAAGCACAACTCCGAGCCGAACGCGAGGCTAGGGCAGCCGCCGAGGCCCGGATCCGCGAACTGGAAGCCAGGCTCTACAACACGGACCTTTGAGCCAGTCCAAACCGACCCACGGCCTCCACAGCTCACGAGGCCCGGTCCACGCCGACCGGGCCTTTTCTTTCGTGGCTTGTTCACGCACGACGCCACCAGGCAGGACGGCGATGGCTCCCCCGCCAAGGGCTCCATCCGCCGGCGCAGAACCGCCCGGATCCGAGCCGTAAGCTCCGTGGGTACGTGCTCACCACTACAACCAGCCAGACAACCAAACCCGAATACGCCTGGACAGCCGTCTCGTGGTACGCGCGGCCCACTATGACCATCGCGCCGGTCATCGCACCCTAGACTTCCCACCAAGACCGCCGAACCCCGGCTCACATCGCGCCGAACTCATCAACCAACTCATCAGAAAGCGTCTGCCATCAATCAAAGCCATGCAGGCAATCACCCGCCACGGCAGAGCGTGACACCCACAGCCGGCATAGCAATGGGACGCGGTGATAGAATACGAGCCTGCACAAAATGCGAATAGAACAAGGCCAAAAGAGAGATGACGAGAATGGCGCAGAGCACCAAGACATACGTGTGGTCAAAGAGCAGAGGACCGAACTACCGCTGCACTGACCAAGACGGCAACGAGGTCATGCAGGTCCACGAGGACCTGAGAACACACTGTTGGCGAGTGAGCTATCCCAACGGCACCAGCAGCATCCACAGCGGCCCCGACGATGCGCGCCGCCAGGCCGAGAGGGTCATGTCCAGGCTCGGCGATGAGCGTTCCCTGTCGTTCATCGTCCACTGAAACCCGCGCGGCAGGTTGCTGTCCACATGCACCAAGTACTGCTGAACGCCGGCGAATGCATGAGCATCACAGAACTGAGAGACGCCACGCAGGACCTTGCCAAGCAGGAAGGATCAGAGAAGATCTACAGGACGCAAAGGTGCATCAACATCGCCACCACCGACGACCGGTTCCGATGGGTTGGCAGCGCGAAATACGGACTGGCCGAATGGGGCGTCGGCCACTCCACCCCGAACATCAACGCCGGCACTCGCCGCGGCGTCACGGATGAAATCATCCACCTGCTCCAAGACCGCCCCTACATCCACTTCACCGACCTGATGGACCACCTGAACCAGCGCTTCCAGCTCCCCGAACCGTCCGTGCGGACCGCAATAAACCTATCCCCACAACTGGCCATCAGCGGCGTGCTGGTAACGAGAGCGGAACACGCCGGTCAGTACAGCTGCCCATCTCCAAGCAAACCGAGAATAAACGCCGCGGCACTGACCAAAGCCCGTACCAAGGCCGGCCTCACCAAAACAGAGCTGGGCCGGAAAATCGGAACCAGCATGGCCATGATCGTCCGGTACGAGAAGGGCAGACAAACGCCACTTCCGGAGCGCCTGGAGAAAATCGCCGCTACCCTGAACGTCGCCCCAGAGGAACTGCTTCACGAGTAATACAGCGGCCGGGTCCAAGAAACATACCACCAGCCAAAAGGCATGAAGCGACAGCGGCTTGCAGCGACCGGGAGCAAGGACCAAGACCGAACCGTCGTGACGGCACCAACGACGACTGCTGGAACCGCGCCCTGGCGTGCAGCCCCTGCAACTCCGACAAGGGCAGCAACCCTGACCTAGACAAAGTGTTCAAAGAGGCGCTGACCAGTGGCCGCATCAGCAGCGAAGCCAAGCTGAACGAGGTGCGCCGGACCTTCGAGGAGCGGCGCGAGTGGGCCAAGGTCCGCTGGGAGAGTATTCCGAAGCAGAAGGCACTGGTTGGCGCCGCAGCGTAGGCGTGGGCACGCATCAGTCCCACCACGCTCGTCACCAAATGTACGAATGGCGGCCCGACCGAGGGCAGTTGCAGAGAAACTGAAGGAGAAAAGGCTCACATGAAGAGATACTCAAACTCGGAAGACATCATCGACGAAGTAGCGATGCAGGATCCAACGACTGGGTTCACGCTCAAGTTCGAGACGGAGCCCTCAGCCGTGCTACGACCCCTAGATGCGCAGCCGCGCGAGCAACCACTGGCGTTAGACTTCATGGAGATTCGGCCTACGGGCACTACGGCACAATTGGCCGGCCAATACCGGTATCAACTCCAACCGGTGCGAACCAGCCGCCCGATGTACCACCAAACACTGGAAGACGACCCTGAGATGCTGAGAGCCGAGGCCCGCCTACTGTTGCGAGGGCTCCGCCGGACGCTAAACGCCCAAGTATTGGGCGGCAAAGCCGTGATGGACTTCGAGACGAAGGGATACACGCCAGCCGACAATGATCTAATCGGCCTAGCCGGCGCACTGACGCCAAGCAGGGTGAAAGAGCACGCCACAGTTTCGGCGAACATCATCGCCAGCGAGGTCAACGACATCACGTCGAGGAACACCAAGCCAAACCTGATCATCGCCGGCACGAAGGCATGGACGGAACTCTGGAAAGACCCGTCAGCCATACGGGAGCCGGGAATACTGCTGGTGGAAGGACTCCAAGCTATCAGGGCAACGCCGGAACTCCCACCACCTTGCGTGGTGGCGGGAGACTTCGCCATGTGCCACTGGCTAGCCGTGAGCCGTGAAATGCGGGTGTGGCTGACAGTCAGGGACCAAGAAGCTACACTGACAGCGCAAATCCAGGCTGCGGCCTGCATCGCAGACCCCAACGCTTTCGTGGTAATAACGCATCCATAGGGCGTTGGCATCAGAATGTCCTAGAAGGACTGCCTGACCACGTTGAGTGACCTACACACTGCTTACCCGCAGACGGAACAACAGGTCAGTTGCACCAAGTATTCCAAAGACGCTACCATTCAGTAATGACACATAGCGTTGTCGTCCTAGGAGAACACATCATGGGAAGCTTTGTTCAGAAGAACGAGTACGGCATGATCGTCGGAGATTTTGAGGTGTCACAGACAGATGCCGACGACATCGGACCGAGAGGATTAGGAAAATCTTGGACCGTGACGAATCGACTGGTTACCAAGTGGTTGGGTCTTACTGATGAGTGCATCGTAAGATTCACCCTCAACCCTGTCCAGAACCTGGGTGGTGAGTGGTACATAGAATACGAAGGCCAAACGAGGCCAGTCAGCGACCACCCACTGGAAGAGGCAAAGCAACTGCTACTGGATTCCAGTAAGGGGCGAGCAGCATGTAAACTACAGACTGATTACGAGCACCGCGCTCTACTGGACGCGGTCCACTGGGGAGACACAGTCCCCAGACCCTGACAACAAGAAAAGGCCTCTGCAACGATCTCCAATCAACTGGACGAGGCAACCTCCGTCGGAACGGGACTGTATGGCGCACCAGAGAGCGATTCATGCTTCCTCACGAGGAAAAGTCCTCTGGGCAACTTCAATCGCTCTGTGGGTTTTAGACGACGCATCTCCCCCATCTGAACCGCTGGTCTGACCGCCCACGAGGAATTCTAAGACGATCCCGAGGCATGGGGAGCTCAACCTTGTAGAACTCGGTGTGGCCGCACTGCTGGCAGCACACGAGCCAGGGATTGAGAAAGTCCAACACAGCAGGTTGTCGTTGGTGTGGACGCCGCCGTTGACAGCATTCAGCGTGTGATAATCCACCGTCGGAAACTCACGGTCAGGACCTGGGCAGTACGCGGCAAGTGGCTAGAGCCGCAGATTCACCAACAAAAAAGGCGGGTTGACCAATTCGGCCAACCCGTCTTTGCTATGCGTCTAGCGCGGCATCCTCACCCAGCGAGCGTCATCCTGCCCAAGGTTCTCCACGACGGGATACCGAGCCTGGCACGTCGTCGTTGCGGCAGTCTTCGCCGTCGTCAAGGCGCCAGCCATCGCAGTCTTGTGGGACCCGGCGTAGGCGATGAGGTCCGCAGAAGCGTTCGACATCCCGTCCACCCAGGCCGCCAATGCCGTGGCTTGATCCGACCGTGACTGCGCCAGAGCGGCCTCCCGCCCCACGCACGGCGCCACCGGGTCATAACGCACCGGCTTGCCGTTTACGATTGCCACGTACCGCGTGGCATCGCCCACGGCCTCGGAAGGCGTGGCCTGCTCCGGCACGATGAGCCGCCATTCCAGCAGCGCCTCGAACTCCGTTGTCGTCGTAGCACGCGTGACGGTCGTGAACCCGCTGTCCCCAGCCGCATTGCCCGCCGCCAAACCAACCGTGTAGGTCTCGCCGGGAACCACCGGTACGCGCAGGTCGGTCAGGCCAGTGTGGGCCACCGCCTCCGCTTCACCCACCTTCAGCAGGTAGCGGGAAGCGTGCGGGTCAGGACTGGCAACCTGCAAAGCCAGGTGGGCTTCACCCTTCCGGTAGACCGGCGACAGCGTGAAGGACGGCGGGGCGGGAATCACCAACGCCGTCACGTTCCGGTAGGCGTACTCGCCAGTACCGAGCTCGTTGCCGGCCGCCACGCCGATGCGGTAGGTGTTGCCCAGCACAACGGCGAACTCGTGCCCGGCGTCGGGCATCGCCACCTTCTCCGGGGAAGCGTCGCCCACGCTGAACATGTGGTACTTGGCCTGCTCCTGCGGGTTGGTCACCGTAACCGTGGCCTCCGCGCCGTCATTACCCCTGGCGAACGTCACCGTGAACGCCGGCACGTCCACCGCTTCCACGATGGACACCGTGGCCGAGCCGTAGTCGCCCAGCCCAACCTCGGTGCGCGCCGCCACGCCAACGGTGTAGTCGGTTCCCGCAGCAGCGGCGAAGCTGAAGCCGGCCTTGGCGGCCGCCACGCTAACGTCGGATGTAGTCCACGGGTCGGATGCCGACGCGCGGTAGCGCACGGAATAGCCGGTAGCGTCATCGGGCACGTTCTGAACCTTCACGACCACCTTGGCCTTCCCATCGGCGTAGACCGCCTCAGCCGTGAAGTCCGGCGTGCCCGCTTTCTCCTTGACCACGACCGTAACGTCGAAATCAGGCCCGGCACCGGCAGGGCTCAGCGCCACCACCTTGATGGCGTAGCTGGCGCCCAGCTCCGCATCGAATGAGTACCCCGCCTGGGCCAAAGCGGGGATCAGAAACTTGCCGACGCCTTCCGACTCCTCGTCGCCCGACTTCAGGTAACTGATCACGTAGCCCTGCAGTTCCTCGGCAGCGTCCGCAGCCGCCACGGACACCACGATGCTGGCGGACCCGCCCGAATACTGCACCTCCGCCGTAACGTCGGGCTCCGACGGCAAAGACAGCGTGGTCAGCGTCTGCTCACCGGAGAAACTCCCCTGGCCGGCCTGGCTCACCGTTGCCACGGCAACCGTGTACTTCGTGCCCAACTGGGCCGGGACGCCGTAGCCCGCGCCCGAAACCTGGGCCGGCGTAACGGCGGTGTCGTCACCATCGACCCGCAACACGTAGCCCGTGGCCCCCGAAACGGCATCAGTGACCTTCACGACCAGGAACACGGCGTCCGCGCCGTACTCGGGCGTCACCGTGAAGCCGGGCGGATCCGGCAGCGACGCAACGGTCACGTCCCGGTAGGCGTATTCGCCGTCTCCAACGGCGTTGGTGGCCCGCAGGCCCACCCGGTAAGTGGCCCCATGGGAGAGGTCGGAAACCCTGATGCCGGAGACGGCGTCAGACTTCGACACCGTGGTCTCGGTGAACTCGTCCCCCGAATCCTTGACCCGGTAGACCAGCGAGTAGGACGTCACACCGCTGGGCGCGTTCTGCGGCGTAACCACCAGGGAAGGCGAGCTGGTGGCGTAATCCACCGTCGCCGTGTAATCGGGCACCGGCGGCGGAGCCGGCGGCGACAACGAAACCACGTCCGACCACTTGGTCGCCCCGCAGTCGCGTTTCTGCCCCGCCACCCGAAAGTCGTGGGCCTGGGCCGGGTCCAGTCCCGTCACCGTGTGGCGGTAGGATTTTTCTTCGCCGGAGCCGCGCTGCTCCACCTTGGTCCACCTGTTCTCCTGCCAACCGTCAGCTCCGCCGCCCGACACCCGGCGCTGGACCTTGAACCAGAAACCGTTGCCGGCGCCGTCGCTGCCGTCCCGCCAGCTCAGGACGGCGCGGCTGTAATCCCCGTCAACGTCGGACACCGCCACGCCAGCAGGCGCAGCAGCCGTCCCTTCCGAGTATTCGTAGGTGGCCTCGCCCCAAGGGCCGTGGTTGCCGTCCTCATCGAGCGCTCGAACCCGCAGGGAGTAAGCCTTGCCCACCTCGGGCTCCTGGTTCAACCGCACCGGCCACGGCCGGTTGCCCGTCCTGGTATTGGCGACCACCGGCCCCCAGGGGCGGTCGTCGCTCGAAAGGTTCGGATCATGGCCCCAGGCAACCTGCTGCTCGTAGCCGGCCGCACCGCCGGATGCCTCGAAGCGCGCCAGGATCACCGTCCGGTTCGTGCGGCTGTTGCACACCGACTGAGCCGCCAGCGTCACGCCAGGGGCGTCATGGTCGGCGTGCTGATGCGCCTCGGCTCCCTCCTCGGGGCCGTCCGCCCACGTCGGGCCCACCTGCTGCCACCACACCACCGCCGCCAAAAGCAGCGGCAACGCCACCAACAGCGGCAGGACCGTTCTCTTCCTCATCACGCTCATCATCTCGGCATCTCCTCGTCAGCAGAGTCGTGAGGGCATCCGCCGTGCCGGCATAGTCCGGTGCGGCGTGGACACCCCCACGGGTTGATGCCACGAGGTTAGAGAAACGGCCGGAACCCGCCCTTCGCTCGGGCACCACCCCCGGTGGAAGGAGCAGTGTTTTGAGCACGGATGACGGCAATAATCGTGACAATTCGCAACAACGAAAATGGCGTGCGCCTCGGCCGCCAACCCCATGAGCCGCCGCGGGGCGAGTAGGTGCATTCACCTGGCGAATTGCTTCAGCTCCTGCAGGAACTTGTTCTAATTCAGGTTAATGCTTGTTCCTCAGTGGATAACCGGATCTGCTTGGGCAGACCCTCCCAGCGTTCCCGCGCCCACCGTCGCCGTGACTCGAAGGTGCTGCGGACTTCTTCCTGCTTGGCCGGACTACTGATGCGGCCGTCCTCCAAGGCTTTCGCGAAAACCCGCTCCAAGTCAGGGTTGCTACCCTTGTCGGAGTTGCAGGGGCTGCACGCGAGGGCGCGGTTCCAGCAGTCGTCGTTGGTGCCGTCGCGGCGGTTCGGTTCCACGTGGTCGAGGTGCAGCACGCGTCGGTCCTTGCTGGTCTGCGTCCCGCAGTACCAGCACTCGGGGCCGTACTGCGCGACAAAGGCGTCCCAGATCTGCTGTGAGGTCTCCAGCGGCTTCTGCCGATACTTGACGGTAGTCGGGAGACTTCGGGCAGGCAGGTGCGCCTGCTCTGGCGTTTCGCGCACCGGCAACTGGTCGGGGCAGGGTCCGCGGACGGAGATGACGCGGTCGTCGCCCAAGCGGAATTGGAGAGGGTCATCGTAAGCAATGTCGCCCTCGGTCTTGATGCGCAGGCTGTCCTGCTTGTGAAACTGGCGGCGCACGACGGTCCAAGCCCGGGGAGACATATCACAGGCCACCCAACGGCGTCCCATTAGTTCGGCGGCGACGGGAACGTAGGCGCAGCCGGCGAAGCAGTCGAGCACGACGTCGCCGGGGTTGGATGACGCTTCAATGATGCGCTGTGCTAGTGCTTGAGGCTTCTGGGTTGGGTAGCCCGTGCGCTCTTTACCGGCGGCCGGCTGTATGTCGTCCCATAGGTTGGGACGTGTCGTTCCTTGAAAATCACTTTCGTATTTTCGGCGTTGCAGTTTGCCGTTTGGCAATATGACTATGTTGCCCTTCTGATACTCCTCTTCAAGGCGTTCCTTGCTGAGTCTCCATCCCGATGGGTGCGGGTTTCTGTAGCCGCGCCACTCATAACATAGACGCGGGCGTGCTCCCATATTTGGAGTACGCCAAATATGGGAGGAGTCGTCGTAGTATTTTCTGCCGTTTTCGTCCACGAGGTTGAACTTCTTGCTACGCTCAATGTCCGTCAGGTTCACGCGGGCTTCTACGCCCGCTCGCTCGGACTTGGCGTAGAACAAGATGGTGTCAACTGTGTCTGCGTATTTCTTTGGCACGTGTTGCGACCCTCGTTGTTGTGAGGTGTGCCTCACCCAGTTGATTTCATTCCGGAAGTTCTTAGCACCGAACACCGCGTCCATGAGCTGCCGAAGGTACGCGTTGGCCTCGTGGTCGCAGTGCAAGTACACGCTGCCCGTATCCTTCAGCACGCGCTTGATTTCCACGAGCCGCTCTAGTGTCCTGTATTCAAAGTGCGCTGGCAAAAGCGGGCCACGTTGGCCAGGATCTGGTCGGCGGTTTTGGTCCAGATGAAAGGCTTGGGGTCTTCGTTGGTAACGTCCAGA
>DAOULH010000050.1:0-14687 GCA_034420475.1 Dehalococcoidia bacterium | reverse complement strand
CCTTGTTTCAGGTTGGTTTTCTGTTTCAAAAACCATTATCCCCGAAGCCGGGAGCACTTTCTTATCCCTTTACCGCACCGACACCCTCATCCTTTCGGTGGATTGGGGCTTAGACTGGATGCTCTTCGACAACGGCGCAGATAGCAAGCAGGGGCGAAAATTTCGCCCCTGCGGTCGTTCCGGTTCACTCGCTGGTGGTCTATTGGACGGCGGCCGCTTTGTCGCGGAGTCGGGTGAACTCGGTGCGGAAGCCTTCGGCCAGGGCACGGCGGTCGGTGCCGTGGAGGACGAAGCGAGCGCCCTGCTCGATCCAGTACTCGGAGAGCTCGGGGGTCTGGTGGTGAACCAAGGTGGGCAGGCCCCTGGCCTCGCACTTGTCGATGATGCCCTTGACGGTGGTCTTGTAGACCTCCTGGGCGTAATCGTCCGGAACCCCCAGCGAGATGCTCATGTCGTTGGGGCCGACGAAGATGGCGTCGATGTGGGGAACGGCCAGCATGGCGTCGAGGTTATCGACGGCGGCCTGGCTCTCGATGCCGATGATGCAGATGTTGTCCCGGTTGCGAGCGGCGAGGTAATCCTGGCTGGCGCCGCTGGGGAACTTGCCGGACTCCAGGGCCTCCTCCGCGGCGGCGCCCTTGAGGGGGCGGAACTTGGCGGCCTTGACGACCTCGCGCACCTGGTCAACGGTTTCGCAGTAGGGAGCGAGGATGCCCTGGGCGCCGGCGTCGATGGCCATGGTGACGTAATGGGAGTCGGGGATGGGGATGCGTACGATGGGGACGACGCTGATGGTGCTGAACATGGTCAGGTAGTCGCCCAATTCGCCGCGGCTGCGGGGACTGTGCTCGGTGTCGATGATGACGTAGTCGAGGCCAACGCCGTCGAGGATGGGTATCCAGCGGGGACTGCGGTTGATGCTGATCATGGTGCCGAAGATACGGCCGCCCTGCTGGAGGGTCTGCTTGAGGTCTGCGCCGCTCATGGGGTGCAATGCTCCTTGCGATGGGATGTGCTGCGAGTATAGCACGCAGGGAATCAGGCAGCGCCTCGCGGTCACGGATGCGGGCCCGCAAGCGTTTGCCGCGTCAACGCAACGGTGGTTGGCGACGTGTGCTAAACTGCGCAAGTTGAAGGGGATCGAATCACTTGCGTAATCCGGGGCAGTTGTTGCGGGATCAGTATCGTTATATTGCCGAACAGGGTGATTGGGACGCGGTGGCGGAGGAGTTGCGTCGGGCGCCGCGATTGGCGCTGGATACTGAGCGGAACGGGCGGTTCGCGTACCGGGAACGAATCTGCCTGATCCAGATTTCCGACGGGCGGGGTACGTACTTGCTGGACCCGCTGTCGGTGAAGAATCTCGACGCTCTGGGCAAGTTGCTGGCCGACGATACGGTGGCGGTCGTGATGCACGGCTGCGAAGAGGACGTGCGTTACTTCGACCGCGACTTCGGGTTCACCATCGCCAACCTGTTCGACACCGGCCTGGCGGCGCGCTTCCTGGGAGTATCGAGGCCGAACCTGGGTGCGGTGCTGGAAGAGTTCTGCGGCGTTGGGATCGCCAAGGACCCCAAGCTGCAAGTGTCGCACTGGGGGCTGCGGCCGCTATCGGGTCCGGCGTTGGATTACGCGGCCAGCGACGTGCACCACCTGCTGCCGCTGGCTGACGAGCTGGAGTACCGGCTGGACAAACTGGGGCGCGTCGGATGGGTGCGCGAAGAGTGCGCGCGGATCGAAGCGCTGCGACATCCGCCGGAGGAACCGTTGGAGACGGCATTTCGCCGGGTTAAGGGATGGGAGAGTCTCAATCCCCGGGAAATGGCGGTGCTCCAGGAACTATACGCATTTCGTGACGGCAAGGCGTGCGCCTGGGACGTTCCGCCGACCCAGGCGGCGAGCAACGGCGACCTGCTGGAACTGGCGCAGTGCAGCGGGAGTCCGCCGCGGGGGGTCGGCGGTATGCTGGCGTCCCGGTGCTTCGGCGAGTTGATGGAGGCCCTCGAACGGGGAATGGCCGGACCCGAGGCCCCGAAACCACCGAGGCCGGACCGGGGACCCGAACCATGGACGCCGGAAAGCCGGGAACGGCTCAAGGTCTTGAAGCAATGGCGACTGGGATTGGGCGCAGAGTTGAATCTGGCGGTCAGCCATATCTGGCCCACGCCCAGCCTGGAAAGGATCTCGTTGAGGCCGGAGCGATTACGCCATGAGCTGGCGGGCGGCGACGGAGAAGTGCGGCAGTGGCAACGGGAGGAGTTTAGCGCTGGGTTGAGCCAGTTGGTTGGTAATTGGATAAACGGGTAGAGATGGCTGTACCTGCGGGATCTGATGGCTAGTGGAAGTCCAGATACCGGTCAACTGTCCGAAGGGCTTGGCGACCGCGGCATCGGTGTTCAGGCTGCCGGGTTCGTTATTGTGGGTTGCGTGAGCCTGTTCGTTTTGCAATGGTGGTCGGGAAGCGAGCATTTCCTGTACCATGGGTTTGAGGTCCTGGTGACCAAGCTCTACTGGGCGTTCATCGTGCCGCTGGCCGCTATCTTTGACTGGATGAGAAAGATGTTTGAAAAAGGCAAGGCGATCCGAGAGGCGAAAAAAGCCGAAATTCTGGCAAAAATGCGGGAGCAGGTGGCCGAACAGGTACGCGAGCAGGTGGCCGAACAGGTGCGCGAGCAGGTGGCCGAACAGGTACGCGAACAGGTGGCCGAACAGGTGCGGCAAGAGGAACACGAACGCATCAAGGCGCAGTTGGAAAGGGCCGGCGTTTCGCTGACGCCGGAGGTCGCCGCGCAGGTCTTCAGCACAAGCGCCGACGACGATTAGCGCTTGCTTCGGAAATCAGGCTGACGGCGCCGGCCAGTATTCCATTGGATCAGGTCAGGCGCCGAAGGTCATCAGCTCCTCGCAGAAGCGGGCGGTGTTGAGGAGATCGGGCACGACGACGTACTCGTCGATGGTGTGCATGAGATTGGTGGACATTCCGACGACCACGCTCTCAATGCCGTGCAGGCGGAACACGTTGCCGTCGGTGCCGCCGCCGGAGGGACGGATGTCCGGCTGGAGGCCCATGTCGCGCATGACGCGGGTGACGAGTTGGGCGGTGGCCTCGTTGGGATCCAGGCGGTACATCTGGAACATCATTTCCAGGTTCTCGTTGATTTCAGCCTCAGAGTAACGCCCGCGGATGGTGTTGACCGCGGCGACGAGTTGCATACGCATGAGCTCCAGGGACTCCATGTTCATGCTGCGGAACTCGCCCGACACGGTGGCCTCGGAGGGGACAGCGTTGCGCACGGTGCCGCCGGTGATGGTGCCGACGTTGAAAGTGGTCTCGTGGTCGATGCGGCCCTGGGGAAGCTCGGCGATGATGTCGCTGGCGATACGGATGGCGGAAAGGCCCTTCTCGGGTTCGACGCCGGCGTGGGCGCCGCGTCCCTTGACGTCGATGTCAAAGGCCATGTAGGTGGGGCTGCCGCCGGTGATGGAGTTGACCGGGCCGTTGCCGTCGAACACGACGGCCTCGGTGCTGGAGATCATTGAAAAGTCGAGGTTCGACGCGCCCACGAGACCGATTTCCTCGCCTCGGGTGAATACCACCTGGACGGGTCGACGAGGGCGGCCGTCCTCGTGCACGGTTTGAAGCGCCTCGAGGATCGCGGCGACGCCGGCCTTGCAGTCACCGCCGAGGATGGTACTGCCGTCGGAGGTGATGCGGTCGCCGACGACCTGGGGTTTGATGCTGCGGCCGGGGTCCACTGTATCCATGTGAGCCGAGAGCAAGAGGGGATTGTCCCCATCCTCGCGGGCGATGACGTTGCCGTGTTCGTCGCGGGCGACCTGGAAGCCGAGATTGGACAGCCGGTCGGAAACGTGGAGAGCGACGTCCCACTCCTCACCGGACGGGCTGTCGATTCGGACCAAGTCGCAGAAGTCGTTGATCAATCGTTCCTGGTTAGGCATGGTCGCTCCTCTGCGGGTAGGGCAGTGCGGTTCGCGCGGATGCCGGCTCCCGTGCCAGCCACGAAATCGGGCACTCGCGAGCATCGCGGTCAGGTTGCCTATTATATCGTGGGTAACTAGAATTATGATGCCATGCCAGAGGAATTGAACATACGCCAGGCCGGGGTCGATGACGGGGAGATCATCACCCGTTTCAACGCGGCGATGGCGCTGGAGTCGGAAGGTATATCGCTGGACCGCGCCACGCTGCGGGCGGGAGTTGAAGCCGCGCTCGCGGATGAAGCCAAGGCATTCTACCTGCTGGCCGAGGCCGACGGGGACCCGGTGGGCCAGCTGATGGTCACCACGGAATGGAGCGACTGGCGCAATGGGTGGATCTGGTGGATCCAGTCGGTTTACGTCAAGCCGGAAGCGCGGCGGCAGGGAGTGTACCGGAGGTTATACCAACGTCTCATGGACATGGCTGACGCGCGACAAGATATACGGGGTATGCGGCTGTACGTGATGCGAGAGAACTGGCCGGCAAAGCGCACCTACGAAGCGCTGGGAATGAGCCACTCGCACTACGACCTCTACGAAACGGAGCTGTGAATTGCCTCGCTGTCGCCGGTGTATCGCCATCTCCACAGACGAACGGGCGCGACAAACCGCAGCTAAAGGTCCAGCGGTTCCAGGCACGAAGAAACGATAACGGCCAACGGGCAGACGAGATGACCACGGGCGGCGATTTACCGACGGAATTCCACTACACGGCGCGGGGACAACTGGCCCTGAGGGCGGGCCAACTGCACGCCGCTATCGACGATTTCAACCACGCGTTGGAAATCAACGACGAGTTCGCGCCGGCTTACTACTACCGGGGCCTGGCATACCGCAACGGCGGCGATCTGAACCAAGCGATTGCGGACTACACGCGGGCGATACTCGCCGATCCCGAATATCCCATTCCGTACTACGCCCGGGGCGTAGTGAGGAGGCACCTGGGGTTCTACGAGGACGCAATCAGCGACTACTCGGCGGCGATTGAACTGGAACCGGACGACCCGGACTACTACTACGCGCGCGGGGTGGCGCGGATCTCGCTGGGACGCTACGAGGAAGCCATCACCGACTTCCTGGCGTGCGCGCGCATCAACCCGGAGCACGCCAATGCCCAGTACAACCTGGGGATCGCGTACCGGGACACCGGGGACCGGGACACAGCCCTGGGCTACTACAATCGCGCGATCGAACTGAGGCCCGGTGAGCCGGACTACCGCTACGCCCGAGGCAACCTCTACAGCGACCGCAGGGAATACGACGCGGCCATCGAGGACTACGACGCGGCCATCGCCCTGGTGCCGACTTTTGCCAACGCGCTGTACAACCGTGGAATCGCCAAGCGGAACCGCGGGGAACCGACTGACGCCATCACCGATTTCGATCTGGCGCAGGGGTGCGGCATGGATACGGCGACACTGCACCACAACCGGGGCGTGGCGCGGGCGGACCTGGGAGATCACAACGCGGCCATCGCGGAGTATGAAATTGCCATCGAAAAGAACGCCGAACTGGCCGGCGTCTGGCTGTCGATGGGGAACTCCAAGGCAGCGTTGGGAGATTACGCAACGGCTGTCGAAGCCTTCACCAGAGCGGTGAGCCTCAACGATACCCTGGCTGAGGCGTACCGAGGCCGGGGCCTGGCCAATCGCGCGCTGGGCGACGAAGCGGCGGCGGCAGCGGACCTGCTGGAGTACGCGCGGCGTACGGGCACCAGCGCATGACGGCCGCCGATTCCTGGCACGGGTTGCGGGCCGGCGATCAGATTGGCAACCTGGAATACGTGGTGGATGAAGGCGCGCTGGCCCAATACAGGCAGGCGGTGGGCGCCGACGGTTGTTTCCCCAACCTGATGGCGGAAGACTGCCAGGCGATGCTGGGTAAACGCGGCGCCGGGGAACTGCTGACCACGGTGTGGCAGCGCCTCGACTTCCTGCGGCCGCCGATCATGGGAAGGCGCGTGCAGATCGGCGGATGGGCGAGGGAAGTCCGGGAGCAGTGTGGTCGGGCATGGATAAGAGCGGCGGCGTTTGCGGTGGACGAGATTGGAACCGAGATCCTGAGGTCGGAATCTGCATTCGCCATCGGCGGAGAGGCAGCGCACCCAGAGCAAAGCGTAGAGACGACAGAGGTTGCGCCGGTAACGGCAAATCTGGCCCGGGGTCGCGCCGGTGATAGCGCGCACCTGGGAGAACTGCGGCTGCCGGACGGGGAGCAATTGAATGACTTTCGCCGGATGGCGAACGCGATGGCCGGCATCGACACGGGTGCGGACGGCAATGGGCTGACGTCGATCACGGCGGGCTGGCTGGAAAGCCTGCTGGGGGCCAATTTCGGCGAGGACTTCCGCTGGGGCGGCCGGCTGTCGATTGCCCACCATCGGGTGATGATCCCGGGCTTGGAACTGCGCTGCGATGGCGTGGTGCTTGGCCACGACACCGACGCGAATGGCGTGGAGACGCGGCGGGTGGTGATGTCGGTTCGGGATGCTGGCGGCTATCGCGTGGCCACGGCGGAGGCCGTGGTAAAGTCGCCGAGTCCGCGGCTGGATTGATGCCGGGCGGTTGGTTCTGAGTTGCCAGAGGACCGCCGGCGCGCGGCGCGCGGCCGATTCACGGCAATGACATCGAGAACACTACGGAGGACTTATGCAGCGACGTGAGGCGCCCAACGTGCCCGTGCCCGAGGACTGGCAGACGGGTCTGGCGATTGTGGCCCACCCGGACGATTTGGAGTACGGAGGGGCGGCGGCAATCGCCAAGTGGACCGCGCAAGGGAAGCGCATCACCTACGTCATGGTGAGCCGGGGCGAAGCCGGGATCGACGGAATGCACCCGTCGGAGGTAGGGCCGCTGCGGTCGCAAGAAGAGATCAACGCGGCACGGGTCGTGGGGGTGGACACCGTGGAGTTCCTGGACCACACAGACGGAGTGATAGAGTACGGCCTGCCGCTGCGGCGTGACCTGAGCCGAATGATACGAAAGTATCGTCCCGACGTGGTGATCACCATCAACCATCACCTTCAGTTTTTCAGCGGACACCTGAACATGGCAGACCACCGCTGGGTGGGGCTGGCGGTGTTCGACGCGGCTCGGGATGCGGGAAACCGCTGGATATTTCCGGAGCTGCTGGATGAAGGGCTTGAGTCGTGGAACGAGGTGCGCTTCGTGGCGGTGTTCGGGGCAACCGTGCCCACCCACGCGGTGGACGTGTCGGAACACTGGGAGACGGGCCTGGCGTCACTGCGGGAACACAAGGCGTACCTGGAGAACCTCGGCGACGTGGGGAACAGCCCGTTCGAGTTCCTGACGGCGCACGCCCGGGAAGCGGGAGCGGGGTTCGGATGCCGGTATGCGGCCTACGCGGAGTTGGTGCTGATCAACGAGGCTTTTTAGAATCATGGAAAGCTCGTCTCTGCCGTTGATCGTGACTACTTCATCGGCGGCGCATGAATTTGCATGGATGACAGGATAGACAAGACAGCGACGTGCCGGCGGCGGGTGGTTACCTGGCGTTGACGGATCTGGCGTTGACGGATAAGGAGTACGAACATGGCGGGATTCAGTGAGCAGTTGCGCGCGGAGGCGCAACCGATTTGGCAAGCGATCTTTCGGCATCCGTTCCTGCGGGAGATTAAGGATGGAACGCTGCCGCTGGAGACTTTCCAGTACTACCTGGGGCAGGACTACCATTACCTGGAAGGGTTCGGCCGGGCCGTGGCGATGACACTGGCCAAGGCCCCGGACGCCGACCTCTTGCAAGACCTGGCGCACCGGGTGATGACGCCCGTGGAACGGCCGCTGCACCATCAGCTGATTGAGGCGGCCGGGCTGACCATGGAGGAGGTTGAGGGAGCAACCAGGTCGCCGACCAACACCGCATATGTCAACCACATGCTGGTAACGGCGGCGATGTACGGGCTGGGTCCGACCGCGGCGGCGCTGCTGCCGTGTCCCTGGACGTACCACCTGCTGAAGGATGAAGTCGGTCAGTCGGAGCACCCGCTGTACGGGCAATGGACCCGGTTCTACGTGGAAGGATTCCTGCAGTCCAGCGTGGACGCTTGGACCGGGTTTGTGGACGAGATGGCGGAACGGGTCGGTGAACAGGAACGGGAGGCAATGCGCTACGCTTTCATGGCCAGCAGCCGGTACGAGTACATGTTCTGGGACGCGGCGTACCGACGCGAGGGATGGCCGGCGTAAATTTGGAAGCGCTGCGCAGCGACGTATCTACGGAGATTGAGACCACGGAGGGGAAGCTATATGCCTTACGCAGACATCAACGGAACGCAGATGTTTTACGAGAGCCATGGCGACGGGCCGGCGCTGGTGTTTGCCCACGGACGGGGCGGCAGCCATCTCAGCTGGTGGCGGCAGGTGCCGGTATTCCAGAGGGACTATCGCTGCGTGACGTTTGACCACCGGGGATGGGGACTCACGCCCGGCTCCGGAGGGGAACCGGAACCGGCCACGTTCGTCGCTGACCTGGAGGCGCTGCTGGACCACCTGGGGATCGAGCGGGCGACGCTGGTTGCGCAGTCAATGGGCGGCGTGACGAGCCTGGGGTTCGCACTGGCGCATCCGCAGCGGGTGGCCGGGCTGGTGCTGGCGGACACCACGGGCGGGATCGGCGACCCGTCGGTAGTGTCGCTGCTGGAGGACGTGCACCCACCGGAGGACCCGCTGCGCCGGGCCCTGAGCGACGGGTTCATCGACAGCCACCCGGAGCTGACGTTCCTCTTCGGGTCTATCGGGAGGATGAACCCGCCCCTGCCGTTGAGTATCGTATCCGGGCTGTTCCGCAACCCGGCGGGGCCGCAGGCAGCCGACCTGGCGGGGTTCAGGGTGCCGACGCTGCTGGTGGTGGGCGAGGAAGACCGTATCTTTCCGCCGAACGTGATCGAGGCAGCCCACCGACTGATACCGGGGAGCCGGCTGGAGGTAGTCGCCGGGGCGGCGCATTCCACTCACTACGAACAGGCGGATATCTTCAACAGGCTGCTGGCCGGGTTCCTGGCGGAGATTGACGCGGGGACGGTGGCAGTTGCGGCGGATGATTAGCGGGGTAATCCGAAGGCGCAGCAATTAAAGCAACAGGGGCGGATGATCATCCGCCCCTGGCATGCCCGGCGATGTTTCCGCAGCAGGAACTAGAACGGAAGGTGCTTCGCGATGTCGTTCTCGGTGCGGAAGGGACCCCACTCGCGCGGCACGTTGAGCAGGCGGTCTTCCAGATCGTCGACGCTGTTCTGGCCGCAATAGGCCAGGGCGCGGTTGAATTCTTCGCGGAGGAGTTCCAGCATGTGGTGGACGCCCTCGGCTCCGTTGACGGCAAGGCCCCAATAGAGGGGA
This sequence comes from Dehalococcoidia bacterium, assembly GCA_034420475.1. Lineage (GTDB taxonomy): Bacteria > Chloroflexota > Dehalococcoidia > Lucifugimonadales > UBA3495 > Bin87. Next base: position 5,334 of record DAOULH010000050.1, on the reverse strand, counting down.
CGGCCAACGGCGACGGCGCGGGCTCCCAGCGCCAGCGCCTTGAGCACGTCGCTGCCGCGGCGCACGCCGGAGTCGACGTACACCTCGGCCTTGTCCCCGCAGGCTGCGACGATTTCAGGCACCATCTCGATGCTGGACATGGTGCTGTCCAGCTGACGGCCGCCGTGGGTGGAGACAAGCACACCGTCGACGCCGTGTTCGACGGCCATGCGGGCGTCCTCGGCGACGCGCACGCCCTTGAGCACCAGGGGGAGATCGGTCAGGCCGCGCAGCCATTCGATCTCTGCCCAGGTCAGTGGAGGCGACTGGGGCATTTCCCAGCGGGGCGATTCGTCGGTTCCGCTAACCGCCGCCAACTGGTCCTGCTGCTCTCGGAAATTGCCGAGTTCGCCGGGCCGCTCGTAGCGGTTGCGGACGTCGCGTTCCTTGGGGCTGGGCGCCGGGGTATCCACCGTGAGAACGATGGCCCGATAGCCGGCGGCCTCGGCGCGTTTGACCAGGTTCTCGGTGATGTCGTAGCCGCGGTGATAGAGCTGGAACCACAGGGGGCCGGTGGCGGCCTCGGCGATCTCCTCCAGGCTGCAATTGGAAGAGGTGCTGCACATCATGAGGGTATTGGACATTCCGGCGCCGCGAGCGGTGGCGCACTCGGCTTCGGGATGGGCGTTGCCGTGGCCGCCGGTGGGGGCGATCATGACGGGGAAGCTGATGTCCTGACCGAGGACCGTCGTGGAGACCTTGCGCTCGGTGGTGTCGCGCATGAAACGGGGGCGCAGGGTCAGGGCCTCGAAGGCGGAACGATTACGGGCGGTGGTGATCTCGTCCATCGAACCGGCTTCGATGAACTCCCAGTTGTTGTGGGGCAGCACCTGCTTGGCCCGAGCCTCATAGTCGTAGAGGTTGATGGGGTCCATTCTCATGCTGATACTCCGGGGTTGACTCTATTTGAAAGGTCAACTGTTGGGATGCCGCAGAGTAGCATCACAGGTTGAGCCTGACAATAGCGTCGGCAACGTCCGGGAGCATCTTGTACTCGTCGGCCTGAGAGTCGAAGGACATGGGATGGGGCAAGGCAACATTGTGAACGCGGCGGATACGGCGCACGGCGTGTCCCTGCGAAGACAAGCGGCCGGACAGTTGGCGCACGGTCAGGTGCATCTCTTCCAGCAGGGCCTGGCGAGAAAGCACGTAGCCCGCGCTTTGAGCAACCCTTTGATAAATTTCCCGGGCATCATCAGCCAGGAAACCCCAGAAAGCGCGGACGTGTTCGATAGTCCAGCGACCTTCGGGAACGGCGGGCGGCGCGTCCGGCGGCGCGTCATCGGACGACTCAGCAGGCGCAGGGGCCACGGGTGTCTCCATTGTGTTACCAACAGGTGAAGCGGCAGCAGCATCACCGACCGCAAGTAGCCGGATCGCATCGATCACATCATCGGCATCGCCTTCAAATGTCAGGGCAACCTTTACCATTGTTTTACCTCGCGGTGTCAGTTCCACGACGAGTCTAACACATTATTACGACGGGTCAACACACCCTTTAGATGTTGGACGGATAAGCGACAGTACAAGTATCAAACCAAAAGGGCGGGTGTTGAACCCGCCCTTGAACAACGTTGGCCCGGCAAGTCCCGATACGGGCTATTCGCCTTCGTCGTGGGGACCGAAGGGGACGATGCCCGGAATCCACCACTTCTCCCAGGTTTCGTCGATACGCTCCTGGAAGAACTTGAGGTCCTCTTCGGTAAGGTGGGCGAAGCGTCCCTGGCGCTGGAGGTAGTCCGTGACGGGCTTCCGGCGGCGAATGCCGCGTGCGATGGCGCGGGACGGGCCGTTGAGGATCAACTCGCCGTCAACGATCTCGTACTGCACCCAGATGCCGGTCTCCACGGCAAGCATCCCCAGCTCGTGGGAGTACTTGGGGTCGTAGTCCCAACCCTTGGGGCACGGGTCGATGCTGTGGATGAAGGTGGGACCGCCGATGGTGAGGGCGCGCCGGATCTTGTTGGTGAAGTCCGGCCCGTAGGAACCGCAGGCAGTGGCGACGTAGCGGACGTCCGGATGCCCGGCAGCGAGCATGGGGACGGTGTTCTTCTTCCAGCGGCGGTTCATGATGCGGTGAACCTTGCCCGGAGGGGAGAATGTGGAGTTGGCGCCCCACGGGCTGGAGCCGGACACCTGGATATCAGTGTTGGCGTAGGACTCGTTGTCGTAGCACAGGATGAGCAGGTTGTACTCATCATGCTGCAGGGCCGCCGAGATGGCGGACAGGCCCATGTCCACACCGCCGCCGTCGCCGCAGAAGGCGATGACGTTGATGGGTTCTTCCTGCATCTTGCCCTTGCGCATGAGGGAGGCGAGACCGGCGGCGGTGCCGGTGGCGGCGGAGCCACTGGAGCCCAACTGGGTGTGCATCCACGGCACGACCCACGGGGTGCTGTAGTAGGTGGTGTTGGCCACGTACATGCAGCCGGTGCTGCCGACCACAATGGTGCGGGGGCCGGCGGCCTTGATCATCAGGCGCATCACGAGGGCGGATTCGCAGCCCTGGCAGGTGCGGTGGCCGGAGGTGAAGCCCTCGAACACCGGGATCTGCTTGACGCCCCTAACCTGGGGGAGTTCTTGGGTCATGGTAGTCATAGCGGCACTCCTATTCGCGGACACCGATCCAGGTGTTCTCTTCCTTGACCTGTCCGGCTTCGATTGAGTCCTGGACCATGGCGGTCATCTCTTCCACGTCGCGCACCAGAACTTCGCGGCCGCCGAGACCGGCGATGAAGCTCTGCATGAGCGGGCGGTTGTCCAGGGTGTACAGGGCGGAACGGATCTCGTTGAACAGCACGCCGCCGTAGGAGGGCGAGCCGTAGGAATAGTCGCGGTCGATGACGCCGACGGCCTTGCAATGGCTGAGGGCCTCGCGGATTTCATCGGTGGCGAAGGGGCGGAAGAACTTGACGCGGACGAACCCGACCTTCATGCCCTGTTCACGCATTCGGCGGACGGCGACGCGGACGGGCATGGCCAGGGTTCCCATGCCGACCAGGACGATCTCGGCGTCCTCGGTCATGTACTCTTCGATGAACGGACTGGGGTCGCCACGACCGAAGAGCTGCTTGAACTCCTCGTAGGCTTCCTTGATCACGTCGCTGGTGCGGCGCATGGCGTCGTCGGTCTGGCGACGGATTTCCATGAGCCAGTCCTCGTTGACCTGCGGCGCAACGGTGATGGGGTTATCGGGATGGAGCTGCAGGCGTCCGCGGTCGTACCGGGGCAGGAACTGATCGACCTGTTCCTGCGTAGGCACGTTGACGATGGCCTGGGAGTGGGTGAGGAAGGAACCGTCGCAGGAGATGGCGGCGGGCAGGAAGACGCGGGGGTCTTCCGCGACGCGCCACGCCAGGAGCGCAGTGTCCAGCGCCTCCTGGGCGGTGCCCACCCAGTACAGCATCCAGCCCAGGTCGCGAACAGCCATGGCGTCGTTGTGCTCGACGCCGAAGGCTCCCGGGTCGTCCAGGGCGCGGTTCCCGACCATTGCCACCACGGGCAGGCGCAAGCCGGCGGTGACGGTGATGGCCTCGAAGGCGTAGAACCAGCCCACGCCGCTGGAGCCGCAGAAGGTGCGGGCGCCGACGGCGGAGGCGTGCTTGACGATCTCGAACTGGGAGTGCTCGCTTTCAGCGACGATGAAGTCGCAGTCGAACGCGCCGTCGGCCTTGAGCTTGGACACGTACTGCATGACCGTGTCGTAGGGCCGGATGGGGTAGGCGGTGATTACGTCAACGTCGGCCATCGCGCAGGCAATGGCGATAGCCTCGCTGCCGCTGATGAGCTCCTCGCGCTCGGTCTGGTAGAGGGTTTGGGTGGCCATCAGTCATCGTCTCCGGTAAGGGCAACTTCGGATTCGGATTCAGCTTCGTACTTGCCGGGGCTGTGATAGCCGTGGCTGCGTTCGGAGTCGGCGTCGTGGGCTTTCTGAACCTCAATCAGCTGGGTCATCCACTTCTTGTAGCCGTCCTTGTCGCGGGTCCAGTGTTCCCACTGGCTGTTGTTGTCGTTGAATTCGGCCTCGTTGACCATGGTGATGCAGTCGGCGACGGGGCAGACGGCTTCACAGACGGCGCAGCCGCAGCAGGCTTCCATGTTGGCGTCGTACAAGCCGTCGGGGGTCACGTCGAAACAGGTATCGGGGCACTGGAGCCAGCACAGGGTGCACTTGATGCAGGTCTCGAAGTTGATCACCGGTCGCATCGAGCGGGTGCTGAACTTCTTGAAGACCGCATTGCGGGTGGGTTCGTAGCCCTGCTCACCGCCGTCCGCAGGGGAGTTGATGGGATCGTAGCTTTCTCCCAGAGAGCCGCCGCGGAAGCCGGTGGCCCCGTCGATGCCCCTGATGACCAGGCCGTCTTCCATGGAGCGCCAGCCGAGCAGTTCGAAGCTGAAGGGAGTGTCGTCGTTGCCCTCGCCAGGTTCGACCGGGCGCTGGATGGTGCGGTCAAAGGAATTGCGGGCGGACGTGAGCTTCAAGCCGCCCCAGTCCTGGTCCTCCAGAGCGGCCAGCATGGAATCGAGGCTGACCAGTTCAGGGCAGACCTTGGCGAGAGCGCCAAGGATGCGGACGTCGGTGTGGTCGTCCTTGTACACCCAGAGGCCGGAGAAGCTGGTGGTAGCGGGTACGATGGACAGGTTATAGGCGCTGTCCTTCTGGTGGATGTCCTCGATGAGGGCATCGGCTTCCTGGCGGGACGTTACGATGAGGGTTCCGCCCGGCTTGGTGAGGGCGTTGATGGGCTGCAAGCCGTACCAGGCCCAGGACTCGATGCCCTTGCACATGGTGTCGTCAACGTTGATGGTGACGTCCACCTCGCGGGCCTCGTAAACGGCCAGGTTTTCCTCGAGTTCCTCGGGGGTGTCGGAAACGATGGCGAACTGCTTGGCAGGGATGCCGTTCCGTTCGGGGGAGTCGCCGTAGCGACCAAAAGCTGTGCCGATTTTGCCTTCTTTACGGGCGGCAAAAACGATGGTGCGGACGATGTTCCGGGCCAGGGTTTTCTGGAAAATCCCCCGGTACACCACCTCCACTGCCACTGTGCTCATTTCGGGGAGGCCTCCTCAGTGTTTGTTGAGCGGCATTATAGCATGGGGACGGCGGCGGTTTTTGCATGGATGAACGGGATGGATGGGATTAGGTGATTTGGCTGCCAGCGTTCCCCTAGCACAACACTAGTATTACAACGACGGGTTAAGGAGGAAGTCCGGAAGCATCTCGACGGAGAGTAGCGCGGCGTTTCTCGTGGGAGCGTCGGGCCCGTTCGTTACGTTCCTGGACATCTGCCAACC
>DAOULH010000049.1:0-19923 GCA_034420475.1 Dehalococcoidia bacterium | reverse complement strand
CTGGCGGAACTGGGCAGCCCGACCCTGGACTTTCCCATGACCCTGGTGGAGCGGGCGGAAACCTTTGACCGCCTGATGGCCGACGTAGCCGACGCCATCGAGCGGGGCAACGACCCCCTGCTGGCCCTGGACGACAACGGCGTTGCCGATCCGGCGGAACGGGCCGCCATGGCCCAGTCCATCGCCACCATGCAGCTGCTGCACCGGGAAGGCAAAGACCACATCTGGGCCTACTACACCCGCAACATGGTGCGCCCGGTGGTCCTGAGCCGGAACAAGGTTGACCTGATTATCAGCAACCCGCCGTGGCTGAACTACAACCAGACCGCCAACATCCTGCGGGAAGAGTTGGCGAACCAGAGCAAAGCAATGTACGGCATCTGGGTTGGCGGCAGGTATGCCAGCAATCAGGACGTGGCCGGTCTGTTCTTTGCCCGCTGCGTTGACCTGTACCTGGACGACGGCGGCGTCATCGGCATGGTGCTGCCCCACAGCGCGTTGCAGGCCGGTCAGTACGCCAAATGGCGCAGCGGCAAATGGGAGCAACATCCGCTGACGCCCAAAGGCAACGTGAGCAAACGGGTGCTGCGGACGCTGGCGGTGGATTTCGGCTACAAGACGGCGTGGGACCTGGAGCAGTTGGAACCCAATACGTTCTTTCCGGTGGCGTCGTGCGTGGCGTTCGCGGAACGCAAGGGCGAAAGCGCCGCAGAATCAACCGACGGAGCATTGGCCGGCGCGGTGGAGCAGTGGCAGGGGACGACGAGCGGTTCTGACGTGCGGCGAGTGCGAACTGAGATAACAGATACGTCGGTAGCCGGAGAGTCGCCTTATGTGGATTATGCCCGTCAGGGGGCAGCGATCAGGCCCCGGCGATTGTTCTTTGTGCAGGAAACCGAAAACAGGGCTATTGTACGGGCAGGCCGTACAGTTACGGTTAACCCTCGCTTGGGTTCGCTCGACAGGGAGCCTTGGAAATATCTAGATCTGGCTGCCATCACGGGGCAGACCATTGAAAGCGCACATGTTTATGACGTGTACCTTAACGAATCGCTGGTTCCGTATGCCACCCTAGAACCCCTCAAAGCGGTGTTGCCAGTGAAACGTGGCGATTATCAGATACCAACCGATGCGCATGGGGTTGGTGGTGTGCAACTTGGCGGTCTCGAAAGGCGGATGCGAGAACGCTGGCAAACTATTAGCGGTTGGTGGGAAGCAAATAAGAGTGCTGGCACTACAGATAATTTGCTTGAGAGCCTAGACCACTACCGAAAGCTATCATCACAACTGGAATGGAAAGAAAACCAGGGCGGTAGGCCAATCCGTGTGGTCAACTCGCAGGGCGGACAACCCACTGCGGCCTTGCTCCCAGATGATGATGCTTTGGTTGACGAGGCGCTGTACTGGATAACCTGTAAAGACATGCAAGAAGCCTACTACCTGCTGGCAATCATCAACAGCGATACCCTATACGAGGCAGTACAACCGTTGATGAGCAAAGGCCAATTCGGGGCGCGGAACTTACATAAACAACTATGGAAGTTGCCGATACCGGAGTTTGACCGGGAAAACTTATTGCACGCCACTCTGGCGATGGCAGGGGAGCGGGTGGCGGCCGGAGTGGCCGGGCGGTTGGCGGAGTTGCGGGCGGAGCGGGGCGACGGGCTGACGGTGACGATAGCGCGCCGGGAACTGCGGAAGTGGCTGCGGAATTATCTGGAATGGGCGGTGATTGAACGGCTGATGCACCTGCTCATCGGCAACCCGCCAACGGACGCCGCAGAATGGAAGAAGCGCTGGGAAGATCGACCCGGGGGCCGTCTGGTGCTCGGCGCGGCGGCGGCAGTGGAGGAAGGACGGCTGGAGCGGGAGGCGCAGATGGACCGGTGGGGCAGATAGGCAGGTGGTAAACGCTGGCCATACGTCAGGGGATGAAGAACCCCAACTCGCGCGCCGCCGTTTCCTGCTGTTCGTCCAGCGTTACGAAAGCCAGCCGGAATTGTCTGCTGGTCAATGATTGCCTGCTTGCCAAATACATTGCGTTTGCAAGGTGCCACATACGAGCGGAAGACAGGGAAACAAGCGCTTGCAATCTTGCCATTTCCGCTCCCAAGCGGCGGTTTGGCAGAACCCACTCGATACCGGATAGCCAACGAGGATCGAAATTTTCGCCCGCACGTTCGAATGCAACGCGCAATTCCGTCTCAAGGAAGTTTGATGACATCAGCGCCGGGAATTTATCGAGTCGCTCCTGAGTAACAGTACCAACCGGCTCCTCTCCAAATATGATGGGAATGAGGGCTGTCGGATCGAGGTAAGCAACCAGTTGATGTTGCGGCGTCGGCATTCCTAGCCACGTTCAGCCAAAAATCGTGCCAAGGCGCCGGGGATGTGAGCGACCGGTTGCAGATGCTGGCGGGGGCCAGCGTCGCCGGACAAAATCCCTTCGGCGCGTAGTTCCTCCAATAGTTCTTGCAGAAGGCGGAGTTCGTCGGGGTCGGGCGCGGGCCGCTCTTCCCGGTCGTCGTCAAAGCGCTGTCCGGCCGGCCTGTTTTCATCGCTCATAGTCGTCACCTCGCTGGCAGAGGTTGGTCTGGATTCCCGCTTTCGCGGGAATGACGGGGTAAGTGCGGGAATGACAGGGTAGGTGCGGGAATGGCGGGGTAGGGTGCGGGGCAGGTGGTAAGCGCGGAGCCATACGTCAGGGGATGAAGAAACCCAACTCGCGCGCCGCCGTTTCCTGCTGTTCGTCCAGCGTGACGAAAGCCAATTCGCTTTGCAGCACGTTTCGGAAGAACATGGCAGTGGCCAGATGCCACATACGGGTATGCGAAAGATGAGCAAACTCCATTACCGCTGCCATTTCAGCATCCAAGCGGCGGTTTGGGAAAATCCAATTGATATTTGCTATCGAGCTGCTGTCGAAGTCCTGGCCCTCGCGCTGGAAAGCAACGCGCAACTCTGCCTCAAGCACGTTTGACGACAGGAGATGTGGGAACCTGCCAAGGCGCCGTTGAACGGCTGCCCCAACCGGTTCCTCTCTGAACGAGATGGGAAGTACCGAGGTAGTATCGACATAGGCAACCAATGGAAGCGACGGCGGAGTCATCGGTTAGTCGCGCCTTTTGAGAAACCGCTCCAGGGCGCCGGGCACGTGGGCGATGGCGCGCAGGGTCGAACGCGGCCCTGCGCTGCCGGATAAAATCCCTTCGGCGCGTAGTTCCTCCAACCGTTCTTCCAAAAGGCGGAGTTCTTCGGGGTCGGGCGCGGGCCACTCTTCACGGTCGTCGTCAAAGCGCTGTCCGGCCGTACTGTTTTCATCGCTCATAGTCGTCACCTCACTGGCAGAGGTTTTTAAGGAGTCAACGCCGATGGGTTCACGTATGCCATCAGCGGACGCTCTACGGTTGTCGCCATTGCTTGCGCTTACTGCCGCGCTCGGCGAGGAACCGATCCACCGCTCCGGGTATGTACGCTACCGGCTTCAGGCTGCCGCGTATGCCGTCCCCTTTGATCAGGACGCCTTCCTTTTCGAGCTGATCGAGATGCTCTTCCAAAAGGCGGAGTTCTTCGGCATCCGGTTCCGGCCAGTCTTCCTGGCTGCTATCGTTCTGCCGACCGGCAGGGGGTTGTTGCTCGCTCATAATTTCCCCCTCGCTTACAGGATGCCGTTCTACCCCAGGAACCCCTCCACCAGTTCCACGAACCGCTCCGTGGCCTCCAGTTCCGGGTGGTGGCCGCAGTTGTCGATGACCTCCAGGCGGCTGCCCGGGATGCGGCGCTGGTATTCCTCGCCGGCGCTAACCGGGATGATGGCGTCCTGGGCCCCCCAGATGAGCAGCGTCGGGACCCGCTCCAGCCGGTACACCTGGTGCACCAGGCCGGGGTCGTGCATGTAAGGGCGCCACGACACGCGGCAGGTCCCTTCCATGGCGTTTTCCCACCGCTCCAGGACGTCCTCCTCCGGCTCGGCGGGACAGACGGTGCGGTACTCGGGCGTGCCGTCGGGGTCCAGCAGGGAGTCGCGGATGTACATGGGCGGGGTGACTTCAAAGATGTCGTAGATCTCTCCTCCCGGCGGGCGGATGCCGCCGGCGCCCACCAGGATGAGCTTGCCGAACTGCTGCGGGCACATGGTGGCCAGCTCGGCGGCCAGCCAGCCGCCCAGGGAGAAGCCCATCAGGTCCGCGCCCTCCAGGCCCAGCTTGTCAAAAGCGCCCAGGTACCAGATGGCCATGTCGTGCATCTTCATCGACCAGTCCAGCTGGTCGGACTGGCCGAAGCCGGGGTGCGACGGGATGTGCAGGGTGTGGTTCTGGGCCAGGGCCTCGTGGTAGCGCAGCCAGCCGGGATGCCCCAGCTCGTCGTGCAGAATGACCAGCGGGTTGCCGGAGCCGCCGGTGACGACCTCCACGTTGGAGCCGGATACCTCGGTGATGCTGGAAGTCCAGGGTTGGGCGGTTGTGGTCATGGTATGACTAGTCCTCCGGGCGCGGCTACGCTCCGTGCAGTGGCTACGGCTGGTGTGCAAAAGGAATGGAGCGGGCGATGGGATTCGAACCCACGACTTTTTGCTTGGGAAGCAAACACTCTACCACTGAGTTACGCCCGCTCAACGGGTGGCAGCCGGGCATCGGCCGCCTGTCGCAAGTTTGCCACAGGGCGGCGGGCAGGGCAAGGGGCGGGATTGACTCGTAACAGTTCAGAGTTTCGGGGAAGTGTCATTGCCAAGCGCTTGCGCCATGGCAATCTCGACGCTGTAGCGAGAGCGTCTGCCTCAACAGATTCACCTGCGCCAACGAGATTGCCGCGCTGCGCTCGCAATGACAACCTCGGCTTGGCGGAGGTCCCCCTGGGCTGGCTCACCGCGGGCTTGGGCCAACAGGTCCCGGCTGTCTCTCGGGTACTTCCGGCTGGCCATGGATTACTCGGCGGCAAGTGTATTGGACTACGCTCCAACCGCCGCCGTTTCCCGCCGCTCGCCCTGGAAGTCCCGCGTCAGCTGGGCGAGGAGGAAGAAGATGTTTTCCACGGCGTTGGTGGCTTCGACGATGATGCGGTGGCGGCCGTCGTCTTCCTCGGGGGCCATGGCCAGGTAGCGGGCGCGCACGTCCTGCATCAGGCTGCGGCGGTCGCCCATCACCTGCTCGACGAAGGCCCAGGAGTCGGGGTCGTCCTCTTCCAGCGCGTCCAGGAAGATGAGCAGGGCGGCGTCGGTGCCCTCGACGACGCTGATCTGGAAAGTCTCCAGCATGTCGTCCTCGGGCAGGTCGCGCAGCAGGCCGGGCAGGGTTGAGAACTGCTCCTCCAGCCAGGTGATCAGCTTCTGGCGACTGAGCACGGCGTTGCGTCGCTCGCTGTCCTGCCCCGGGTTGCGCTGACCCAGTTCGTCCAGGAACTCGTCGATGCGACCGTTCACCTCCAGCGTGGACTGGCGGACGGCGCCCAGGGGCAGTCCCAGGCGCGCCTGCTCCAGGTACTCGGAGAACCGGCCCAGCACCCGCTTCTGTTCCAGGTGGGCCAGGTCCAGGGCCGTGGTCACGTCGTCGATGGCCTGGTCGTGAATGAACTGGGGCCGGGACCGTTCCTCCTCCGCGCTGGCCGGCCAGATGCGGGCGAACAGCCGCATGGTCCAGTCCGGCGCCGACAGCACCACGATGCGGGAGGGCATTCCGAAGACGATCACCGCCAGCGCCATCTGCGGGCCCAGGCCGATGTCGGGCCAGGTCACCAGCGCCTTGACCAGCGGCACCTGCGCGTACACCTCTACGTACAGGAGGATCACCAGGATGATCGCCGAGAAGAAGACCTGGAATGCCCAGAACATACCCAACTGCCGCGCGGTTCCGCTCAGGCCCGACGACACCACGATCACGCTGATGGCAAGCCCCACGTAGGAGCCGTAGATGTACATCAGCACCTGCTCCACGCCCACCAGTTGGGCGGCGGCCAGCCCGATCCCGAAGGCCACCACGGGAACCAGAGCCTGCACGATGAAGGTCAGCAGCGCGCCGATGATGAAAGACAGCAGGATGGACCCGGCGGAAAGCTCCAGGCCGGCGCGGAACCAGGGCTGCTCCGACAAGGGCGCCGCCGACTCCTTGATCAGCACCAGGCCGAACAGCAGCGCCGCCACTCCAAAGAGCATGGCGCCGGCTTCACGGTAGTTGCCCCGGTTCAGACGGGTGATGATGACGCCGCCGATGCCGATGCCGTAGAGCGCGGCGATGCGTATGTCCACCGTCACGATGAACAGGATCAGGCCCACCCCCATCTGCGCGCCCAGGGCGATGGGGTAGCCCTGCTTGGCCGAGATCAGCCCCGACCGCAGCATACTGATGGTGATGAACGTGACCGCCGGTGATGACTGGGTGATGGCGCCGGCCAGGGTGCCCCAGCCGAAGGCGGCGAAACGGTTGTCGGCCAGGCGGCTGGCCAGTATCCGGAGGCGCGGCCCCACCACGGTTTTGAGGTTCTCGGAGAGGAGCCACATCCCGAAGAACAGCAGCCCAACGCCGCCGAGGATACCGCCAAGCACTGCAATCATGGGGTTATCGAGCCTCCGTAGTACCAGACTCGCGGGCATTATCATTGCCGTGCGCCGGAGATTCAAGCCGGACGCGCCGCCATAGATCGAATGCCTCTTGAACGAGGCCACGCATGGCACTATGATGCGATGGAAATTGCCAAGTGGATTTGATGCGGTAGCGCTATGGAGCACCAGTTGACTGTTCCTATGCTGTGCTTCGAGGCACGGCGTTTTGCAGAAGCAGAATCGGTACACGATGAGCCAACGCTCTTTGGCGTAACCGACGGAAAGGCAATAGGCACGTACTTTGAGCACAAGTTCAGGGGCTATCTCAGAGGTCGTTACAGATACGACGAAGGCAGTTCAGCCAGCGGGATAGATTTCCCCGGCTTGGACGTGGATATGAAAGTTCGCGTATCACGCAGCCGCAGTCCTCGTGTCCGTTCAAATCGGCACGCCAGAAAATCTACGGCCTGGGTTACTCGCTGCTGGTCTTTGTCTATGAGAAAACCGACAGCCCTGTTAACGAAACCGGGCGGCTGAATATCCTGCATTCTGTTTTCGTCGAATCAAATAGGACTGCGGACTATCAGACGACAACTGGTATCCGACGAATCATCGAAAACGAGGGCAACGAAGACGATCTCAGCGCTTTCATGCAAGAACGGTCGCTGCCTCTTGACGACATCCAGGCACTGCAACTCGCTGAGGAACTGTTGCAAAACCCGCCCGAGATCGGGTATCTGACCATCTCTAACGCCTTGCAGTGGCGACTCCAATACCGCCGAGTGATCGAAGAAGCTGGCACGGTGGCGGGGATCAGACAAATCCGTTAGTGTCATGGCAAGCAAGAATCAGAACACACGAGAGTTTGGGGATTTTCAGACACCTCCCCAACTGGCCAGGGAAGTATGCTCACTGCTGGCCGAGAAAGGCTGGGCTCCGGCTTCCGTTCTTGAGCCCACGTGCGGACAGGGCAATTTTCTGGACGCCGCGCTGACGACCTTTCCGACCATTGAGAATGCCGTTGGCATTGACGTCAACGCCCATCACATCGCGCAGGCGCGGTCAATTTTGCAACCGACGCAGGACAGAATAGCATTGGACATCCGGCAAGAGGACTTTTTCGCTGTTGACTGGAAATACCTGCTGGATCGTCTACCCGAGCCGTTGTTGGTGTTGGGTAATCCTCCTTGGGTGACTAACTCTGCCTTGAGTTCATTAGACAGTGCTAATCTGCCGAAAAAATCCAACTTTCAGAAGCGCCGCGGTATCGACGCAATCACCGGAAAAAGCAACTTTGACATATCCGAGTGGATGCTGCTTCAAGTGCTGGACTGGATAGACGGCAAGCAGGCTGCGATGGCGATGCTGTGCAAAACATCGGTCGCCAGAAAAGTGTTGGCTCACGCTTGGAAGCGCCACAGCCCCATGATAGAGGCGGAAATCTATCGTATTGACGCGGCAGCGAATTTTGGGGCGGCCGTAGATTCTTGCCTTCTGATTATCGCTGCTACGCCGTCAGCGCAGCCTTCACGATGCCAAGTTCACGATTCTCTGGACGAGCGTTCCAATGCCACCGTCCTGGGATATGAAAACGGGCATTTGCTGGCCGATGCCGCTGCTTGCGCTACATGGCGGCACCTCGAAGGAAACGGGCCACGCAAATGGCGGTCAGGAATTAAACATGACTGTTCACGGGTTATGGAACTCCGTGAAACAGGCGGCCAATACCGAAACGGGCTTGGCGAAACGGTAATATTGGAGTCTGATTACCTTTACCCAATGCGTAAGAGCTCGGATCTAGCCCAGCCTGACGAAACTCACCCTTCGCGGTATATGTTGGTTCCGCAGCGTTTCGTGGGGGAATCAACGGAACCTATCGAACAACGTGCCCCACAAACTTGGCAGTACCTCGAAAACCATGCAGAGCACTTGGACAGACGGGCCAGTACCATCTATCGCAACCGCCCGCGCTTTTCTATTTTCGGAGTCGGAGACTATTCGTTTGCTCCCTGGAAAGTCGCCGTGTCCGGTTTTTACAAAGACCTGCATTTCAAAGCAGTCGGACCGTCATCAGGAAAACCAGTTGTATTTGATGATACTTGCTACTTTCTGCCTTGCGAGTCGCAAGCGGAAGCCGTTGCAACGGCGGATATGTTAAATTCCCAAGTCGTTCGGGAGTTTTTCTCTGCCTTTGCCTTTTGGGATGCCAAACGTCCAATTACAGTGGAGTTGTTGCAACGACTTGACCTCTTCGCTCTAGCCCGTGAGCTTGGGCAGGGTATGCCAACGCCGACTTTCCAGCCGTCGTTGATGTAGTGCCGGCACGCTGTCTATTGGCCGCCCGCCGGCCCGTCGCCCCATGGCACCTCGGGCAGGTTGCGTTCCCGGCGCACCTCGTTGATGGTGAGCACGCCCCGATCCAGCAGCGCCGACTCCCGCTGCACCCGGTTGTTCTCGTCCTCCTGCAGCGCCTCGATGGTGGACAGGTCGAACTCCACCGTCAGCTGCGGGTAGCCGAGGCGGGGCAGCAGCATCCGGTTCAGCTGTTCCTCCAGGAACCGCACCTCCGGCACGATGGTGTTGCGCCAGAACATGCGCTCCGATGCCTGGACGTTGGCGTAGGTGGCCCGCTCGAAGTCGCCCAGCAGCAGCTTGGGCACGCCGTAGGTGCGGCTGACCTCCTCCAGGCTCCAGCGCAAGCCCTGGATGAAGTCGATGTCCCGGTGGGACAGGCCCAGCGTCTTCACGTCGCGCACCGCCGACGCCACCGCCGGCCGGTTGGCGTTGGCCGATCCCTGGTGGCGCATCTCCCAGCGGGTGTAGAACTCCTCCAGCTCCGTCTCGTTCATCTCCTCGTCGGTCAGCAGCAGGAAATCGGGCCGCGCCGAGTTGCGCAGCAGGTGCCGGTTGAAGCGCAGCCCCTCGTGGCCCATGTCCGCCGAGAGCCGCGCCGGCGCCAGCGGCGACAGGCCGGCCAGTTCCTCCAGCGGGTTGAAGTAGCGCAGCCACACGATCTCCTCCGGCGTGTAGGCGACGGGTTCCGTTGTCGAAGCTCCCGGCCCGCGGTACACGAACCCGCGCACGTAGCGCCGCCGGTCCGGGATGACGACCATGCGGTCGGGGCGCAGGGGCCACAGTTCCGCCTGGCCGTCCTCGTCCCGCTCGATGGCCCAGAAGGCCGCGCCCCACAGGCACAGGTGCGTCTCCGTCGCCCGCCACAGGTCGGCGCGGGTGTGCCACGGGTTCACCCGGTCCAGCAGGCGCGCCGCCGGATGCGAGGGCTCCACCGCCCTCCGGCGTCCGCCCGACTCGCCGGCGCGGTACACGCGCAGGGGCGGGCGGGTCAGGGCGTCGGCCCGCAGCTTGATGGCGGCGTACACCGATGGCGACGTCGCCATGTACCGCCCGTACTCCGGCCGAGCCCAGCCGCCGCCGGCGTCGGTCGCCAGGCCGGCCAGCCGCTCCTCCGCCGGCAGCCGGTCCGCCAGCGCCGCCCGCGAGCCCTTGCTGATCCCGGCCCGCTGCACCAGCCTGCTGTCCGCCGCCTCGCGCCGGCCGACCCGCACGGAGCGCAGCATCTTGCCCAGTTTCACCATGTTTGCTCTCTCCTTATATTGTCAGAAGCAGGATTGCCGGGATTTTGGGATTCGCAGGATTGTGGCAACTCCGCCGCCGGACCACCCAATCCCGAAAATCCGCTAATCCCGAAAATCCTGCTTCTGACGTACCCGCTATTAAAGGAACAGGTCCCGCATCCACCGCGGCATCTTGGCCGGCGGCGCCGCGTCCAGGAAGGCCAGCATCAGGGCGTCGGCCTTGTCCGGCGACGGCAGCCCGCGGTTCTTCATGCTCTCCTTGCTCTCCATCAGCACCTTGCCCCGGCTGTTGTAGCGGTACCGCAGCGATGCCAGCTCGGCGATCAGCTCCGCGTCCCGGGGGATGCGGATGCTGTGCTCCCGGAACCGCCGCGCCAGCGTCCAGTACCCCTCCGCCCGCAGGTTCGCGCAGATCACCTCCTCCCGCAGCGGCGCGGCGGACCCGTTGAACCCGTACACCGGCTGGCCCTGCTCCCGCAGGATGTCCACCACGCCGGAGCCCAGGCCGGTCTCGTCCACGGTGATCTGCCGGGGACTCCGGTCGCGGACCGCCGCGATGACTGCCCCGGCCACCGCGGTGTTGGCGAACCCGTGGAACACCCGCATGTCCACCACCACGTCCCCGCGCCGCACCATGATGACGCTGCGGTCCACGCCGAACCGGGCCACGTCCACGCCCAGGATCACCGGCTCGTATCCGCCCGTCGCCGCCGGAACCTCGCCCGGCGGATACGTCGCGTCGTCGATGTCCGAGATGGCGATCAGGTTGTCCTCGCCCCGGTCCGGGAACTCGCCCATCACCCGCGCGCGGAACATCTCGCTGTTCTCGCCCCACATCGCCCGCCGCTCCTCGACCCATTCCGCCGTGGTCAGGCCGGGGATGACGATGCGCCCCTGCTCCACGTTGGGCGACTCCAGCGCCGACATCGTGATGGTCTCGTAGATGCCGCTCTCCCGGTGGAAGGCCCGGTGGAACCCGCCCGAGGTGGTCGTCGGGTTGCCGATGAGCAGCAGCGTGGGATGCGCCGAGGTCATCACCGCCTCCACCGCTTCGTAGATCGGCTCGGCGACCCCCTCGGCCTCGTCCACCACCACCAGCATGTTCTCGCAGTGGAACCCCTGGAACTGGTCGGCGTCGCTGGCCGACAGCCCCATGGCGTAGCGGTCCTCCGCCACCTCCCACCGCGTGTCCAGCATCCGCCCGCCCAGGGTGTCGGCGGCGTTGCGGTAGAGCCGGTGGATCTGCCGCCACAGCACGTGGCGCACCTGCCGGAACGTCGGCGCCGTGCTCAGCACGACGGCCGGGTCGTGGGCGTGGACGTACCACAGCACGGCCACGGCGGCGGTGAAGTCCTTGCCCAGGCCGTTGCCCGACTTCACCGCCACCCGACGCTCCCGCTCCACCGCCCGCAGCACCTCCTTCTGCTTGCTCCACAGGCTCACGCCCAGCGTGTCCGCGGCGAACCGCACCGGGCCGCTCGCCGCGTCCGGCGCATTGTCTGAAGCCGGATTTTCAGGATTATGGGATTTGACAGGATTGCGGGATTTACCGGATGGCCGGAAATCCTGGCAATCCTCAAATCCGGTAAATCCTGCTTCAGACTGACCGGACCGGCGGAAATCCCGAAAATCCTCAAATCCGGCAAATCCGGCTTCAGACGATCTTGAGACGGCTATAGCAACGTCCGTCCCATCCCGCCCCACTTACCGCGCCGAGCCCGGCCGCCGGCGCACCGCGGCCACCGACGCCAGCCGGCGCCGCGCCTCCGCGGAGTTGATCGGCGCCGGCGCCGGCAGCACGTTCGCGCCCCCGCCGTGTCCGTCCGGCGGGCTGAACAGGAACCCGCAGTCCAGGCACCGGTACACCGTATGGTCTTCCCCGTCCAGTCGGGCCAGTTCCAGCAGTCGGTCGGAGTTGCAGCGACGACAGATCAACACTATTCACCTCTCGCGCGCGGCCGGAAATTGCGGATTGGCCAGGCCGCGCCCGACTACTGTATAGAACTAACGTTCCATTAGTCAATACCCGTCGTGTCACCAAAGTCGCCTGGATTCCGGCTCAAGGCCGGAATGACGGGACCGTTGAACACCAAAAAAGCCCCGCCGGCTTCCCGGCGGGGCGCACTTGCGGGGGTTGGTTGGCGGAACCGGACTAGCCCGGATTGTGCCGCTCGACGAACTCGACGATGCGGGAGTCCAGGCTGCCTTTCTGATCGTCCAGCACCCCGGCGTCCGCGAACGCCACCGCCAGGTGAGCGTCCCGTTGGATGTCTTCCCAGTCCGTCTCCAGCTCGAACTCGTCCCGCAGTTCTTCAAAAAGCTGGTCCAGCGAAGCCTTGTCGAACATATCGGTTTTGTTACCTCCTCCAGTTGGTCGGCGACCCTGCGGTTGGGCCGCCCCGGTCCACGTCGCCGGCACAGGCTCCCCCGTGCTGACCCAGGCCGATCTCCGGCGTCGTGGCAGCAGACGGTATATTACTCCCAATCATCGCCGGGGGCAAGCAGCCCCCATCCTCACGCCGGCCCACTTTCCGGCCGCCAATCGTCAGAAGCAGGATTTTCAAGATTATAGGATTTGACAGGATTGAGATACCTTCAGCACGGAACGGCCCCAATCCTGTCCAATCCCGTAATCCCGTAAATCCTGCTGCTGACAATCCCCATCCCATCCCTGTCATTGCGAGCGCCCCTCCCTGTCATTGCGAGCGCAGCGTGGCAATCTCGCCGCGGTGGTGCGCACCCCACGGGATTGCCGCGTCGCTGTCGCTCCTCGCAATGACAAACTGGCAGAGCCCGCGCAATGACAAACTGGCAGATCCCGCAAATCCTGCTGCTGACAATCCCCATCCCTCACTCCGGGCCGCCCGTTCCCGTCCGCTGCTGTTGCAGCAGGGTCAGGATTTGCTGCACGTCCAATTCCAGGCGGCCCACCCGGGTCAGGATCTGCTGCACGTCCCTTTCCAGCCGGTCCACCCGGCTGCTCAATTTGCCCAGCCAGAACATGCCGCCGGCCGACGCCAGCAATACGGTGACGAACGTGGCTGCCGTCGCCGGGTCAATCGTAAGCATCCGCTTCACTCCAATCAGCTATAAGACCATTTTGCCGGGGCCGGGGATGGATTGCAATGATCCTCCATCCCCTCCATCCCGCCCTGGCGGGGAACCGTCAGAAGCAGGATTTTCAAGATTATCGGATTATCAGGATGTCGCCGCCCAGCGCCCCAACCAACCCAATCCCGAAAATCCCGTAATCCCGTAAATCCTGCTTCTGACAATCCCCTCCATCCTGTCCATCCAGGCAAATCTCAAAAAATCGCCCAAATTGCCATCCCTTATGTAATACTCCCGTAATATTGATCCCGCTACAATTGCACGCCAAGTCTGGAAATCTACCCAGCCGTCACCCAAGCCGGCCCCTCCGACCGCTCATCCCGAGCCAACCGCTCACCTTGAACCCGTTCACCTTGAGCCAACCGCTCATCCTGAGAGGAACAACACCGCTCATCCTGAGAGGAACAACACCGCTCATCCTGAGCCGGTCGAAGGACCCGCCAACCCGACGGCCCCACCACAAGGAGGTGTCACACCCCTATACCTGACCAAAGCCGCCCCACGCCCGCCCGCGGGCAATACCTACCAGCCCGCGTAACGCCGGGCCGAGGGCGCAGCCATCTACCCACATTACCCAGAGGACAATCTCGAAAGGGAGATTTTGTCAAATGAGTAGAAAAACGAGAAAGCTGATATGGTCAGCGCCCCTGGTGGCGGTACTAGCCGTCGCCGGCGCCCTGGCCATGTTTGCGGCGCAGGGGACGGGTAACGTCTTCGCCAACCCGCTGCCCGCCGCGCCGATGAACCTGGAAGTGGAAGCCGCCGATGGCGACGCCGGGCGGACCACCCTGGTGCTGTCCTGGGACGCCGCGGCCAACGCCAGCGGCTACCGCATTGACAAGGCTGATGGCTTGGGCGTCGTCTGGGAAACCATGGTGACCGCGGACGACCCCCACATGAGAACCACCTACACGGATGACACGCTGACCGCCGATGACTCTCGGTGGTACCGGGTCTTTGCGGTGAACAGCCACGGCGTCGGCCCAGTATCTAACCGGGCTTCGGGCACCACCGACAAGAAGGTAAACCCCGGCTCGGTGATGAACCTGCAGGCTGTGCCGAACCCCAACAAACCGTACACCCAAATCGACCTGAGTTGGGATCCCCCCAACGAAGACGGCGGCGAAAAGATCGTAGGTTACGAGGTGCAGTTCCACAACGGTTCTAATTGGGGGAACTTGGCCAACGCTACGGTTGCCTTTACAGCTAGTGTTGCCGGGACGACCGATCAAGTCACGCTGACCACCAAGGTCAAGATCACGGACGCGCCACCTACTGCCAGTAAACTGGACGCTGGCGACAAGCGGTTGTACCGCGTTCGGGCTATCAACGGCCCAACGGAAGTCGAAGACACGCAAAGTTCCGCTACGGCCACAGCAGCGTTGGGTAGCCGGTCCAAGGAATGGGCTCGCATCGAAGGGATGACCAAAGCCGCGACGGACCCGGGCCAGGTGACCGGCCTGACCGCAGTGAACACTGGTGCCGCGGAAATTAGCCTGTACTGGTATGACCCGGCAGATACCGGCGGATGGAACATCTCCGGCTACGTCATCCAGGCGCACCGCTCCGGGAAGAAGTTCCCGTCCCCTCCGACCATTGCGGCCATTGAGGCTGCCACCTTCGGCACCACCGCACCGACGCTTGGGGGCGCGGATACGGCTGCCAACCCGGACAACGCCACCTGGTACCAGACCAAATCAACTACGGGTAGCAATACTCAGGCCGTTTTCCCCGGTATCGTAGGAAGGGGTACGACGCCTGTCCAACAGCTCTGGACATTCCGCGTCTATGCGGTTACCACCGACGATGGTCCTGACGATGCCGCAGGCAATGACGACGTCTTCCGTCGCAGCGCGTCCGCTTCAAACTCGGCCTCCGACACGCCGGCAGAGCGCGATATCAACCACGACAATGACGACGGAACCACCCCTGCCCTCGACCCGCTAGCGCCCTTGTCGGCGCTAACGGCGACGACTAGTAGCACCAAGAAAAAACAGATCGACCTGTCGACCACCGTGAGCACAGCCCTGTCCGGTGCTACTCCTCCTGTGGAGCAGTTCGCGTACCGCATCGACTATTCGGAGGACGCGGGCCTGAGCTGGAAACTGTTGGAGGCCGATACCAGTACCACCGATTTCAGTGAAGATCGGATCTATGAAGACAACGAGGGCTTGGAATATGACGAGTCCAGGAGTTACCGCTTCCTCGCCATCGGCAGCAGTTCTACAGATTTGGGTCCATCATCACCCTTGGCTACAGGTACCACGCAGGCCTCTGTACATCCGAAAGCGCCGACTGGCGTGATGGCGTCGTCGCCCAGCTTGACCAGCATCATGGCCTCCTGGGCTGCGCCGAAGGACAACGGCGGCCAGCCCATTACCAAGTACTTGGTGCAGTGGGTTAAGGACGACGGTGACGATGTCGCCGAGGACTCGGACTTTACCACCAACACTGATACCTCTATCGATGATGATGCGACCGACGATGCCATGGCGATGGGTACTTTCGACATCGCAGCGGCTGACGCCCTTGACGCCGATACGGTCTACGTTTTCCGTGTCGCAGGCGTGAACAAACTTGGTACTGACGAGCGACCGGATGGCGTCGGTGACACCACCAACGTTCCGAACTGGTCGGACCCCGTCTTGTTCAGCACCGCCGATGCTGCCAAGCCGAACATGGTGGAAGGGCTTACCTCGGAAAGGGCTACTGATGCCAGCGGCACCAGCACCGGCGTGAACCTACTGTGGAACAAGCCCAGCGACAAAATCGCAATCGACAACTACGACATTGAGGTCCAGGACGAGGAAGGCGATTGGGCCAACCCCAAGGACGGTGAAGATTCCAGCAAGAACCGCACCTTGTACACCGACCCGGACGAGCCGGAAATGGACGAGATGCGCAGGTACCGCGTCCGTGCCTCCAACGGCGCCGGCCACGGCGAGTGGGCCTACGTCTACTACCCGCGCGAACCGATCACGCACACGCACGTCGCGGCAATGGGAACCATCCCGGCGCAGGAAGTCACGGTGGGCATGGAGACGACCGTGGACGCGACGATGTACTTCTCCGACAACACGGGCGCGACGTACGCAGCCGAGTCTGACATGGAGCAGTACGCCACCGTCATGGCGGACGCCAGCACCGGCATGGTGACCATCACCGGCGTCGCGGAAGGCACGGCCACCATCACGGTAACGGCCACCTCCGGCGCGGTGGAAGCCGAGCAGGAGTTCATGGTCACGGTCATGGCAGCTGGGCTTGGCAAGCCGGCCAGCGTCGAAGCGATGGTTGTGAATGAGTCCTCCACTGGAGAGCCTCTCCCGACCCCCGGCGTTACTGTGACCTGGATGGACGGCGAAAACGCGGACGTGCACTGGGTCCACTTGCTTGACCTTTCCGACTGGAGCAAGCTCCGCTCGGAGCGCATCCCGGGGAATCCCTCGCCGATGACGCACACGTTCCTGAACGTGGCGTCGGGTACCTACCTGGCCATCGTCGAGTCCACGCTTGGCGAGGACTACGACTACGCCTACAAAGCCGTGGTAGTGGAATAAATCTACCTCTGGGGAAGTTCTGAGTCCATCTTTGAGGACTTGCTCCGGCAGAAGATCACCGGAACTTTCCCCGGCGCGACCAACAACGACGATCTCAAAGGAGATTCAGTCACATGAGTAACAAAACGAGAAAGCGCCTCTGGCCGGCATCGCTGGTGATGGCCGTCGCCATCGTCGGCGTGTTGGCCGCGTTCCTGGCGCTGGGCACGACTCCGACGAATACGGAGGCGCACGACGGCGCGAGCGGCCCCACCCACTGCGACGACTTGAGTGGCCTGCTGCGAGATGTCCACGATGATACCCAGGACCACACCTGCGCGGAAGGGCAGACCGAGTCTAACGATCCGCCGGTGGCAACTGGCTCAATAGACAACGTGAGATTGCGCATCAACCAGAGAGGCGACGCCATCGACGTGTCCGGCCTGTTCAGTGACCCGGATGGCGACACGCTGACCTATGACGCGGACTCCAGCAACACCGCGGTTGCCAACGCCGCCATCGCGGGCAGCATGCTGACCGTCGTTGCGGGCAGCATTCGCGGAACCGCCACGATCACGG
Organism: Dehalococcoidia bacterium; assembly: GCA_034420475.1. Taxonomy (GTDB): domain Bacteria; phylum Chloroflexota; class Dehalococcoidia; order Lucifugimonadales; family UBA3495; genus Bin87. Next base: position 2,566 of record DAOULH010000049.1, on the reverse strand, counting down.
TGACCGCCGATGACGGCCGGAACGACCCGGCATCGATCAGCTTCGTTGTGACGGTGGCCGAGACCTACACCCTGACGTCAAGGAATCCCGGCGATCCCATGCTGCCGGCGGCGCCAGACGACGACGATACGGCAGACCCTTACGAGGACATGCGGGACATACCGCACTCCGCGGTTTACTTGGTGACTGAGGATGAAGACGGTTACCCGCAGGAATATGATGCCCACTTCAGCCTGGGCGTCGCCGGGTCCCGGGACGACGTGACGGTCACCATCACCGCCAGCGAGAAACTCAGCATCACGATCGTTGACTCCGACGGGCTGATCGGCGCCGGCTTCGTGGACGAGGAAGAAACCGACCTCGAAGGTTCGCTGACCGTCAAAGCCACCGACCAGGGTTCCCGCGCCTTTGAAATCGAGGGCGTTTGCCTAAGCCCGGGCGGCTGGGCCCACATCTCGGTTGAAGACAAGGACCTCGAAGAGGTGGCCGAAGGCGCCATCTACTGCAAGCCCGCCGACGAGGTCGTGCCGGACACCGACCGGTTCCGTTCCGACATGATGACCGTGGTCAGCTACAACGACTGGGACCACTGGGCACTCTACAAGACGGTATCCGACGGCTTTATCATCGTCGACAACGATACCGATAAGAACGTCAGGCACCAGGTCAACCAGACCCACACTAAGGACGGCATCCTCGTGCGCGACGAGCCCGTGGTGGAAAGCTACCAGCTGGCCATCAGCCCGAAGGAAACCCTGACGCTCAAGGCCGGCGCGGACCCGAACCGCCTTACCAAGGCGGAAGCTGAAGCGGGACAGCACACCATCGAGGTGATGATGGATGCGGATTACGTCCAGCTCACCGTCACTTCCACGATGGAAGGTCCGGCCTACATCCGGTTCCTCGACTCCGACATGAACCCCTTCGGCACCGACGTTGACGAAGAGCCCCGGTGGCGCGGCGCCGACGTGGTGGGCCTGGACAGCCAGGGTCACCTGGCGCTGAACCTGATGCGGACGCTGACCAAGGGCGAGGCCCTGGCCTACGACCAGTATCGCGTGGTTATCCCCGGCGCGGCCGATCACTACGCCTACCTGGACGGTCTGGCCGACGACTACCACCAGGGCGCCTTCCGCTTCATGAACCCCTGCCCCAGTGCGTTGGGCTCGGACCACCACTTCTACGTGGAGGTGTATGAAGCCGACGGGAAGTACCACAAGACCACCGAAAAGGTCATGTGCGTGGTCTCGCCGCGTCCCGGTCCTGCGGGCCTGGAGTTTGGCATCGACAGCGATAAGCCCGGCGAGGGTCGCCTGACCTTCAAGCCGGCGCGGAACGCGGTCGGCCACACCGTCCTGCTGATCGACGCCAGCAACCGCAACATTGTGACCAGCGTCACTGCCACCGCCGCCATATACAACTCCACCACCAACCAGTACACCGTCATGTTCAACAACCTGAACAACGGCTGGACTTACCACATCGTGGTGTTGGCCGAAGGCGCGGCGAATCAGTTCACCGCCGACGCAGTGAAGGACTACGGCGTAAGGTGGCTCGGCCGGGCCGACGTGCCGCTGAGCACGACTCCGTCGGCCACGCCCACCCGCCAGCACAACCTGTGCAAGGTCGATGACGCCAACATAACGGCGCTCCTGTCCGACTGCGCCGCCGCGTCCACCGAGCTGGGCATGCCCACCGGCGTGCGAGCGACGGTGAGCGGCAGCGACGTCACGGTCACCTGGACCAACGGCGCGAACGCCGACCGCCACGGGGTGTTCCTCTTCGACGCGAATTGGGACTTTGGCACCCGGGTTGCAAGCTCTCAGACTGACGGCACCGTAACGTTCCGGAACGTTCCGTCCGGTAGTTACACCGCCGTGGTGGCTGCGGTGGATGCCGCTTTCACCGACATGGAAATCGGCTTCACCACGGTCACCGTGCCGTAACTGGCGCCGAACTTCAGACGCTCCCCGGACCCCGTCCGAACCGGAGCGTCTGAAGTGCCCCGAAGCCAACCAAAAACGACAATCTCACAAGGAGATTCAGTCAAATGAGTAACAAAACGAGAAAGCACATTTGGCCGGGGGCGCTGGTGCTGTCACTCGCCATCGTCGGCGTCCTGGCCGCTTTCATAGTGCTTGCGGGCAACCCGGCTTCGACCGCTGCCCACAGCGGGGGCGCCGCGGGCAGCCACTGTACGGGCGAAAGTGAGGCTTTCCAGAACGCTCACGACGCCCTGGCCCCCGCCGCCCACCCCAAGTGCGCGGACGACATGGATCCCAGCCCGACCACCCCGTCTAACGGCACCGGCACGACGGAGCCTGCTACCGGCGACACGATCGCGTCCGACAGCACCACCTCCAGCGGCGCGCCGGAGATCAAGCTGACCATCGCCAGTTTGAACATGGACCTGGCTGTGCGCAGCTCCATCGTGGTGTACCTGGAGGACGACTTCTAGTATTACAACGACGGGTTAGGGTGGTAGGATTGGGCTGAGCAATCGGAGGCTTCGGGGGGTGAGGCGGGGTGATGGACGCGGCAGCTTTGGAGAGGGTGCATGAGGCTT
>DAOULH010000048.1:0-52087 GCA_034420475.1 Dehalococcoidia bacterium | reverse complement strand
CGCGGCTTTCAACATCCTGGCGCAATGGAATGGATTGGAACCAGACGCTAATGGACGCATCCACCGCTCTATTGCTCATTTCACCCTCTGACTCTAACCGGCACCAATGGTTAACAGCCCGCAAATCCAAAAGTGGAGAGGTCGATCATGCTGAACAAAGTGCATCACGTGACTTATGTCGTGGAAAACGTGGACGACATGGCCGCCTACATCGAACGCAACTTCTCTCTGACCCCCATTCGACGCGATGAGTTCACCGAGCGCGGTTTCAAGTCCATCCTCTACCAGATCGGCGAGACCCTGGTGGACTTTTTCGAGCCGCTGCGAGACGACACGCCCATGGCCCGCCAGCTACAGGCCACCGGCCCCGGCGTCATGCACGTGGCCTGGGGTGTGGACGGAATCGGCCAGCTGTTCAACGACTTGCAGGCCAACGGCAACGACATGCGCGGCGACGGGCCGTCGGCCAGCCCCTTCGGATACCTCACCGCCAGCATCGAGCCGGCCAGCTCCCACGGCATCTACTTCCAGCTGGCCGAGGGGGAGCACCACTAGAATGGAATACACACAACTCGGCCGCACCGGCCTGACCGTCTCCCGGGCCGGCTTCGGCGGCGGAGGCATCGGTCAGGTCTGGGGCCCCACCGACGAGGCGGAGGCCATCGCTTCCGTCCACCGGGCCCTTGACCTGGGCATCACCTTCTTCGACGTGGCCCCGTCCTACGGCGACGGCAAGGCCGAGGAGGCATTGGGCAAGGCGTTGGAAGGTCATGCCGAGCCGGTGGTGGTCGCCACCAAGGTCCGCCTGCGCGCCGACGAGATGGATGACATCGCCGGAGCGGTGCAGCGCTCCGTGGAAATCAGCCTGCGCCGGCTGCGCCGCGACTCGGTGGACGTGCTGCACGTGCACAACCGTTTCACTGAGCATCGCGGCGAGGTTGCCGACTCGCTGTCGGCCGACGACGTGCTGGGCCCGGTGCTGGACGCCTACCGGAGCGTGCAGCGGGCCGGCAAGACCCGGTTCATCGGCCTGTCGGCCATGGACCACCACGTGCTCACCATGCGCCGGATACTGGAGGCCAACGAGTACGACACCGTCCTCGCTTACTACAACCTGCTGAACCGGACGGCCATGGAACCGCCGCCGCCCGGCTTCAGCCAGCACGACAACGGGCAGATCATCCCGCTGGCGGGCAGCCTGGACATGGGGGTCATCGGCATCCGTTCCCACGCCGCCGGCGCGCTGACCGATGCCCTGGACCGGCCGCCACGCCCCGGCGACGCGCTGATGCAGAAGGACCTGGCCAGCGTTCAGAAGCTCGGGTTCCTGCTGGACGGCCCCATCCGGAATATGTCCCAAGCGGCGATGATCTTCTGCCTGATGAACCGGGACATCCACACCACCGTACCCGGCGTCAAGAACCGCGCCGAGGCGGAGGAAACCGCCGCCTGCGTCGACCTGCCGCCCATCCCGGCCGAGCGCCTGGAGCGGCTGCGGCGGCTCTACGAAAACGACTTCCGGGACTGATTGCCAATCCCGGAAGTCTCACGCACACCCATCTGTCATCGCGAGGAGCGACGCGGCGATCTCGTCCCTGGAGCAGGGCCGCTGCGCCGACGAGATTGCCGCGCTGCGCTCGCAATGACAACCGGCACGACCTCCCAATGACAGCCGGCATTTCCTCCCCTACAGCGCCAGCGCGTAGCACGCCCGGCGCGGGTCCGCCCCGGTGCTCAGCGAGCCAGTCTCCGCATCCCGCACCGACACGGTGGCGCCCAGGCCGCAGTTGGCGGTGTAGTGAATCTTGTGGCCCAGCGCCTTCAGGGCGCCCACCGTCGACTCGGAGAAGCCATCTTCCAGGTCCAATTGTCCCGGGTAGTACACGTGGGGGTAGAAGGAGTTGACGTTGCTGGAGGTGGCGAACCGGGGCGCCTCCACCGCCTGCTGCGGGTCCATGCCGAAGACCAGCGAGTTGAGGATCAGTTGCAGATTGCCCTGCACCTGGTTGTCGCCGCCGGGGCAGCCCACGGTCATCGCCGGCTGGCCGTCCTTCGCCACGATGTAGTTGACCAGCGTGGTGCGCGGACGCTTGCCCGGCTCCACCACGTTGGGGTGTCCCGGCTCGCAGTTGAACATCTCGATGCGCGTGCTCAGGCAGCAGCCCAGATCCGGGAAGAACACCGACTTGGAGAACGACCCGCCGCTGATGGTTCCGCACACCAGGTTCCCTTGCCGATCCAGCACCGACACGTGCGTCGTCCCATCATCCGCCGAAGTGTCCGGCCCGAGTGCCGCCGCCATGACCTGCGGCGCGGTGCGCCCTGATTTCTTCGAGAACCGCCACGGATCGCCAGCCGGCCTTTGCTCAGGGTAGGCGCCCTCGGGGTCGATCTCTCCCGCGCGGATGGCGGCGTACTCCTTGGACAGCAGACCGTCCATGGGCACCGTCGCGAAATCGGGGTCGCCGTAGAAAGCCTCACGGTCACCGAAGCACAGCTTCAGCGCCTCGGCCACCGTGTGGATGTACGCCGGGCTGTTGTGGCCCATCGCCTTGAGGTCGAAGTTCTCCAGGATGTTCAGGGCCTGCATCAGCATGGGCCCCTGCGTCCAGGAGTCCTGACCCCAGACCTGGTAGCCGTTAAAGGTGGTGGTTACCGGCTGACCAAACTGCGACTGATACCCCGCCAAGTCTTCCATCGCAAGAATGCCGCCGACCTTGCGCGTTTCTTCCACGATCAGTTCCGCGATGGGTCCTTCGTAGAAAGCGTTCCGCGCCGCTTTCAGGCTCTCCTTTCTGGAACCCGCCTGGAGCGACGCATCCCGCATGGTCTTCAGGGTGTTGGCCAACCCCGGCTGACGCATCATGGCGCCAGGCGCAGGAACTTCGCGGTCCTCATAGAACACTTCCCAACCGCCCGGCGGGAAGTTGTCGAACTGCTCCTGGCCCGTCCGCGAACGGAGCCGCTCCAGCATATACTCGTAGTGCGGGATGCCATCCTCGGCATAGCTGATGGCCGGCGTCGCCACCTCCTCGAAAGACATCGTGCCGTACCGCTCCAGCATATTGATGAAGGCGTCCACGATGCCCGGCTGGGTGAACGACAGCGGCGCGTCTTTGCCCGGCCCGGTGGGGATCCGCTCGTGTCCCCGCGAGCGGTAGAACTCCGCCGTGGCCGCCGCCGGCGCTCCGCCCTGCCCGCTCAGCGACACCAGGTCGCCGCTGTCGGAGTCGTACAGCATGAAAACTCCTTCCGCCGCCAGGGAGTACGACGCGATGGGTTCCACGACTGCGGCCGCGAGGCTGGCCGCCACCATGGCGTCGAAAGCGTTGCCGCCGGCCAGCAGTATCCGCATTCCGGCCATGGAAGTCAGGTAGTGCCCCGATGAGATAACGCCATCGTTGGACCGGATCACCGGTCGGCCGGAATCGGGCAGGTTGACGTCGCCCTGTTCCAGATTGTGCATCGTCTGCTGGATCGCCATATCAACTCCTCCGATTAAATTCGGTTGGTTCCGCTGCGTGGTCAGATGCTAAATTCTACCCTCGGCGTCCAGCCCCAATGCCACCCGTCCGTACTCCTGTCCGCCCAGGTCCATGATGAGCGTGTCCCGGTGGGCCACGGCGTGGGCGTCCCGGTGGAACCGTTGCAGTGGATCGGACTCGAAAAGGCCGTGCCCGCCGCTGATGTCAAAAATGCGGTTCACCGCCTGGAGGCACAGTTGGGTCACGTAGGCTTTGTCTCGCCGGTATCTCGCCCGCTCCAGGGTCGTGAAGCCTCTGCCTGCTTCCGCCCGCTCCAGCGTCTCCCGCACGTCCCGGTCCATCAGCGCCTTTCCGGCGTCGATCTCCGCCGCGGCCTGGGACACCCGAATGTGCACCGCCGGCGCGTCCGCCGACTTTGCCGCGCCCGACGTACCGACCGTCTTGGCGATGAACTCGTCCAGCATCCCCCGGGCGATGCCCAGCATCGGGGCCACCAGGTCCCAGCCCAGCAGTGCCGGCACCGGCACACGGTACCTGCTCTGGCCGTGCAATTCCCAGCCGGTCCAGTCACCGTCGCCGGCCGTGGTCACGTCGAGGATCCGGTGGGCCGGCACGAAGATGTCCTCGACCACTATGTCCTTGCTCCCGCTTCCCCGCAGGCCCGACACAAACCAGGTGTCCACGATTTCGTAGTCGCCCCGAGGCGCCAGCGCCCAGTTCCGTTCGCCGATTCCCGGCACTCCCAGCATCAGCCAGCTGGCCGAGTCGCACCCGCTGGAAAACTCCCATCTGCCGGTAAGCCGATACCCGCCATCCACGGGCGTGCAGGTGGACCGGCCCACGTTCAGCGAGCTGGAGCACAGCGCGTCCGGGTCCGACCCGAACACCTCTTCCTGGGCCGGCTCCGGCCAGTATCCTACCAGCCACGCATGGGCCGCCCAGAGTCCGTAGCACCATGCCGTGGCCGGACACGCCCGCCCCAGTTCCGCCGCCACGTCCAGCGCCAGCGCGTAGTCGACGTCCAGGCCGCCGTACCGTACCGGCACGCCGATGCGATACAAACCCGACGCCAGCAGGTCGGCCACGGTTTCTTCAGGGAGCCGGCGCAACTCCTCGGCACGAGCCGCGCGTTCCTTCAGGGCCGGCAACATGGCCGACGCCCGCCGCATCAGCTCGCCGGCGGTGGGGGTTGCACTAACGTTTTGTTGCTTCGTAGTCACTGATCCGGTTGCGGTCGGCATGGGATGCGCTGCGGTCAGCAGACTATCACGTACTTGCGGTGCATCGCCAACCCACACGCGACCTCATGCGTACCTGATTCCGTCATTGCGAGCGAAGCGCGGCAATCTCGTCAGGGCAGTGGCAATCTCGTCAGGGCAGTGGCAATCTCGTCAGGGCAGTGGCAATCTCGTCAGGACAACGGACGCTGTCGCAAGAATGAGATCGCCGCGTCGCTGTGCTCCTCGCGATGACAAACTGGGCGCGCGTGAGCACACGGAACACAGCCCGTCGTGTCGCATGTTATCATCCGGCACTCAAAGCGTCGGAGGCTCTCACGCGCACCCAGTTTCGCGGGAACTGTCATTGCGAGCGAAGCGCGGCAATCTCGTCAGGACGACGGCCGCCGACGCGGGAACGAGATCGCCACGTCACTGCGCTCCTCGCGATGACAAAATGGGCACGCGTGAGGTCGGAGGCCAGGGGGAAAATCGGGTGACAACGAGTCCAAGCGATTTGCCGTGGGCGACGGCGTTTCTCACGGCCGCGGCCGGTAGCGCCGGCGCCGCGATTCCCCGTTGCCCGGATACGGCATGAGAGTTGCGACGACGCTGAACCGCGCTTCCTCTCCGCTGGGCGTATTCCGGAACCGCGACTTCGCCTTCGTCTGGGGATCCACCGCCCTGGTGGGCGTCGGCACCCAGATGGAGTCCGCGGTGCTGGGCTGGTTCGTCCTCACGCTGACCGACTCGCCGATCCTGGTCGGAGCCATTGCCGCCGCGCGCATGGCGCTGAACTTCCTGGCCCTGTTCACCGGCGTTCTCGCCGACCGGCTGCCGCGCAACCGCCTCCTGGCCTCCGTCGAGTTCATCATGGGTTTGATGGGCATGCTGATGCTGGCCCTGATCCTCACGGGCACGCTGGAAGTGTGGCACATCTTTGCCATTACGCTGGTCATGGGGGTAGTCCGCCTCTGCCAGATGCCGGTGGCCCAGTCCCTGGTGGCGGACACCCTGCGCACCGATCAGCTGGGACACGGCGCCGCGTTCAACACCGTAGCCATGAACATCGCGATGCTCTGCGGCCCGGTGATAGGCGGCTACCTCTTTAAAGGACTGGGACCCCAGGGCGCGTACACGGCCATCGCCTGCCTTTACCTGGTCAGCGGCGGCGTGGCCCTGGGCATCCGTCGGCCCGAGTCCAGCGTCGTCCGCGCCCCGGAGCGCGTGCTCAGCACCGTGATCAGCGGCCTGCGGTACGTCGTGGGCAACCAGGTGCTCTGGGCAGTGCTCACGGTTGCCGTCATCATCAACCTGGCCGGCTGGACCGTGCACACCGGACTGGCGCCCATCTTCGCCCGTGACGTGTTGGGCAGCGACTCTGCTGGCCTGGGATTGCTGCTGTTCGCCTTCGGCAGCGGAGCCCTCAGCGGATCACTGGGCTTCACCATGGTGCCGAACCTGCGCCGGCCCGGATTGCTGCTCATCATCGCGGTGTTGTGCTGGCACGGCTCCATCCTCCTGTTTTCCCTCTCGACTTCCTTCTACCTGTCAATGGCGCTCTTCGTGCTGGTGGGAATGTCCTTTGCCTCAACCCAGGTCTTGATCCTGACCCTGTTGCTCCGCACCACCGATCCGCAATTCCGGGGCCGCGTCATGAGCCTGCGGTCCTTCGCGATCCTGGCCTACAGCTTCGGGAGCGTGGCCGCCGGCGGCATCGCGGGAGCCTGGGGCGCTCCCGGCGCGGCCCAGGTGGTGGGGTTCACCGGGATCGTCCTGGTCGCGCTGCTGGCCCTGGCGGCTCCGCAGCTGCGCCGCGCCTGACGCCGGTTGCCCATGTCAGAACCGGGATTCGGAGGATTAGAGGATTTTCAGGATTGGACCGGCCGGGGGAAGCTGGTGGTAATCCGGTAAATCCCAAAATCCGGCAAATCCGGCTTCTGACGATTCCCCACGGCAAACCGGGTAGGCGTGAGCCGGTTGCGGCAATTAACTTCGTGCGCAGCACCCTTTCGGCGGGCACTTGTATCCGCCACATTCATCACGTTTCGAGATAATAGAGCGCAGTGATAATTAGTATACAATATATTGACATTGCAAATTCCGTCCGATAGACTGCGACGGCGTTCGCAGTCTCGATTTTCGAGACCTAGAGCGGGCGCAAATTCGCTACATCGCAGCCTTTAGCGACGGGCTCTAAGAGCCCGTTTTCCTACGGTTTCTTCACAATGGAAAACTCCGACCGGAGGTAGTTTGATGAGTTGGTTCGGAATCAGCCGCAAGAGTTTGCTTGTCCTTGTGATCGGGGGGTTGGTCCTGACCCCCATTGTGGCGTGCGGCACCGCGGAAGAGTCGTCGGCTCCGGCCGCTGCGCCTACCGCCGCGGCCGCGCAGCAGGCAGCGCCCCAGCAGCCCGCCTCCGGCAGCCAGCAGTCGGCCGCGCCGGCCGCGCCTACCCAGGCCGCTCCCGCTCAGGCTGCCCAGGCCGCGCCCACCGCGGTGCCGCAGGCCGCCGGCTCGGGCGACTCCATGATGATGGCCGAGCCCACGGGCATCCTCAGCACCGGCCTTAAGGAAATGGGCCCCTTCTTCCTGCACCCCAGCACCCTGGGCAACCCGCAGATCTTCGTCCACGGCACCGCGCCCATTGGCGAGGGATTGCTGCAGGAGGACGCCAACCGCGAGGTGCAGGGCCTGCTGGCCGAATCCTGGGAGATCTCCGACGACTTCCTCACTTGGACTTTCAACCTGAACCAGGGCGTCCAGTTCCACAAGGGCTACGGCGAGATGACCGCCGAGGACGTCGTCTGGTCCATGCAGCAGTGGGGCTTGAGCAAGCACCCCCGCGCCGGACAGCTGGAAAAGTTCTGGGCGGACCGGGACGGCTCGATGATCATTGATAGCCACACCTTGCAGGTGCACACCGGTGAGCCGTTGGTCCACGTGATCGCCCAGCGTTGGCACATGACCCCGGGCGGCGCTTCCACCTTCATCGCCAGCAAGAAGCAGACCGAGGAACTGGGCGTCGAAGAGGCCAGCGCGGACATGGCCGCCACCGGGCCCTGGGAAATCGTCGACCACCGCACCGGCGAGTTCTGGAAGATGAAGGCGGTACGCGATCACTGGCGACACACCCCCGCCTTCGATGAGTTTGTCATGTGGGAGATTCCTGAAGAGTCCTCCCGCGTCGCCGGATTCAAGGTCGGCTCACTGGACACCTTCCTCATGGGCTACGACTCCATCCCCAGCGTGCTGGAGGTGGAAGGCGCCCAACTGATGAAGGTTCCCAACGCCATCGTGCAAAGCCTGCGGATCTACGGGAACTGGTATCCGGTCGAGGGCGTCGAAACCCGGCCAGGCTACGACCCCGAAAACCCGTGGGTGTCTCCTACCGACGACATTACCTCGCCGGAGTGGGACCGGGCCCGCAAGGTGCGCCTGGCCCTGATGACCGCCATTGACCGCCAGGCCCTGGTTGACGAAATCCTGTCCGGCCACGGCAGCACCGCCACGCCCATCCACTCGTACAGCGGCTTCGAGCACTACCTGGACGGCCGGGACTGGGAGTACAGCCCCGAACGCGCCATGCAGTTGCTGGAAGAGGCCGGATACCCCGACGGGTTCAGCATCACGCTGACGCCGGCCCTGCGTGGCGCGCCGCAAGAGGTGGAAAGCTGCGAGGCCATCTCGCAGATGTGGAACGACATCGGCCTGGACGTCAACTTCCAGAATATCCCCTACGGCACTCTGCGCCCCACGCTGGTGGGCCGGACCTACCAGGGCGCGACCTGCCACGCCGGTGGCCCGCTGCCCACGCCGGCCAACGGCTTCGGCAGCTACCTGACCGAAAACCCCTTCAATCGCGGCCTGGAGCACCAGTGGTCTGACGACCTGATGCGTCGTGCCATGGGTGAAGTGGATCCCGCCGCGCGCGAGCAGATGGAGCGTGAACTCGGACAGTTCCTGTTCGACCACGCCCTCACCGACCTGACGTACTACAACATCGACGCCATCTGGCCGGTGGGTCCACGCATCCAGCCGTGGGGTGAGTATGTCCGGCGCAGCGACGTCCGGCAGATCAACGGCTACGAGTACATCAAGCACCGGTAGTCAATGCTACCCGCAGAATCGACACCCGATCACAAGACGATGAGGTAAATATGCTGCGATTTCCAGGAAAGTTTTCCACCATCACGATCTCCCTGGCAGCGTTGTCCATGCTGCTGGCGCTGGTGATCGCGTGCGGCGGCGCAGCGGAGACCCCTGCTCCGGCCACAGGTCAGAGCTCCGCCGGCCAGACCTCCACTGACCAGAGCGCAGCCCCGGCCGCGCCGGCGGCGACGGAAGTCCCGGCGGCGTCCACCTCCTCGGACTCGTCGGCCCCCGCCGCCACCGAGGTCCCGGTCGCTGCGGCGGTAACAGCGCCCACGGCTACCCCGCAAACCGCGGAAGTGATGGTGGATGACACGCCCGTGGGCACGTTGACAGTTGGTCAGAAGGAACTCGGCCCCTTCATGGGCCATCCCGCTCTGACCGGAAACCCCCAGATTTTCGTCCTGCAAACCGCTCCCATCGGCGAGTCGCTGCTGACCGTCTCCAGCGAGCTGAAGCCGGTCGGTATGCTGGCCAAGGATTGGTCAGTGTCCGAGGACGGATCGACCTGGACTTTCAATCTCAACGAGGGCGTCCAGTTCCACAAGGGCTACGGCGAGATGACCGCCGAGGACGTCATTTGGGGTATGCGGCAATTCGGAGCCGAGGGGTCGAAGCACCCTCGCGCGTCCAACATCCGCGGGATCTGGGAAAACCCGGAGGGCCACGCCACAGCCATCGATGACTACACCGTCGAGGTTAATACCGGCGAGCCTTGGTCTGAGGTTCCGGTCAACGAAATCCTGACCAGCGCCGGCGGCGGCGGAACCTGGATCGTCAGCAAGAAACAGACCGAAGAGCTCGGCGTGGAAGAAGCCAACGACCAGATCGCCGGCACCGGCCCCTGGGACCTGGTGGAATATCGCACCGGCGAGTTCTGGCGCATGGAAGCCGTGGAAAACCACTGGCGCAAGACCCCGCACTTCGCCGAGTTGATCTTCCGCGAAATTCCTGAGGAATCGTCTCGCGTCGCCGGGTTCCAGACGGGCAACCTGGACACCACGCTGCTGGCCTTCGACTCGCTGGCATTGGTCGAGGCCGTGGATGGCGCAGAAATCATGCGCGTCCCCGGCGGCGGCGAATCGGCGCTGACGTTCTACGGCCAGTACTACGTGGGCATCGGCACCGAAGACCAGCAGCCGGGTTATGATCCGGAACTGCCGTGGGTGTCCGCCGACCCCGACATCAATTCCGAAGAGTGGAAGAACGCGGCCAAGGTTCGCACCGCGCTGTCCATCGCCATTGACCGGCAGGGCATCGTTGATACGTTGCTGCACGGCTACGGCTCTCCCGCTGTCCTCTGGGACTTCGGGCAGTACGAAGAATCCTGGCTGCCCGCGGAACTGCGCTGGGAGTACAACCCGGAGCGCGCCAAGCAGTTGATTGCGGAGGCCGGCTACCCCGACGGTTTCAGTATCAAGCTGACCCCGTCGCTGCGGGGCGCGCCGGTGGAAGTGGAGGCCTGCGAGGCCATCGCCAGCATGTGGGGCGATATCGGTGTGGACGTCGATTTCCAGAACCTGCCGTACACCACGCTGCGGCCCAGCCTGATCGCCCGCAACTACCAGGGTTCCACCTGCCACGCCGGCGGCATCCGCCTGGAGCCCGGCCAGGGCTTCTCGGGAATGCTGTCGCAGTTGCACCACCAGGCCGTCTGGAACCGCGGCGTTGAACATCCCTGGATGGACGAGAAGGTTTCCCAGCACATGGCCGAGGTGGATTCGGAGGCGCGGCGCGAGCTTGCCATCGAAATCGCGACGTTCATGTTTGAGAATGCCCTCACCGGCGTGGGGCTGTATAATTTCGACAGCCTGTGGCCGGTGGGCCCGAACATCCAACCCTGGGTCGAGGGCGTGCGCTATCGTGACCTGCGCAACATCAACGGTTACGAGTACATCCAGCCCAGGGGCTAAACCCGTACTCTCCTGAGGTGTCCATGCTGAGCCTTCCCAAAAAGTTCTCCACCTTCGCGGTCGCCATGGGGACACTGTCCCTGCTGCTGGCGGTGGGAATCGCGTGCGGTGGCGCTGCGACTGATGAAGGCTCAGGAACTCAACCGGCCGCGTCCAATCAGCAGGCGGCGCAACCGCCTGCTGGACAGTCGGCGACCTCGGAACAGCCGGCCGCGGAACCCACCGCGACCCAGCCAGCGCCACAGCAGCAGGCTGCCACGGCTGTTCCTATCGCCACCCCAATCCCCACTCCCGAAAGTTCCACCATGGACTCATCGGAGAAACCCGAGGGAACCCTCAATGTCGGGCAGAAGGAACTCGGCCCCTTCATGGGCCATCCTGCCCTGACGGGTAATCCCCAGATTTTTGTCCTCCAAACCGCCCCAATCGGAGAATCGCTCTTGACAGTCAGCAGCGACCTGGTGGCCGTCCCGATGCTGGCCCACAGTTGGGAAGTCTCCGAAGATGGTACGACCTGGACGTTCCATTTGAACGAAGGCGTCCAGTTCCACAAGGGTTACGGCGAAATGACCGCCGAGGACATCATCTGGGGTATGCGGCAATTCGGGGCCGAGGGCTCCAAGCACGCTCGGGCATCCAACGTCCGCGGAATTTGGGAAAACGAAGACGGGTACGCCAAAGCCGTTGACGACTACACCGTGGAAGTCAATACCGGCGCTCCCTGGTCGCAGGTTCCCGTCAACGAAATCGTCACCAGCCCGGGCGGCGCCGGTTCCTGGATCATCAGCAAGAAGCAGACCGAGGAGTTGGGGCAGGAAGTCGCCAACAGCCAGATCGCCGCTACGGGTCCCTGGGACCTGGTGGAATTCAGCACCGGCTCGTTCTGGCGCATGGAAGCCGTGGAAAACCACTGGCGCAAGACCCCGCATTTCGCCGAAATGTACTTCCGGGAAATTCCTGAAGAATCCTCCCGGGTCGCCGGTTTCCAGACCGGAAACCTGGATACTACCGTGAGCGCCTTCGACTCTCTGGATGCGCTGGTCAGCGTGGAAGGCGCCGAACTGATGCGCCTGCCCGGTGGAGGAGAATCCGCGCTGAACATCTATGGTCAATATCACGTGGGCGCCGGAACGGAAGACCAGCTGCCTGGCTACGATCCGGAACTGCCCTGGGTTTCCGCAAGCGCGGACGTCGACTCTGTGGAATGGGCCAACGCGGCCAAAGTCCGCAACGCCCTGTCCACCGCCATTGACCGTCAGGGCATCGTTGACACCTTGCTGCGAGGATATGGCAGCCCGGCGGTGATGTGGGAGTACGGTCAGTACGAAGACGCCTGGTTGCCTCCCGAAATGCGCTGGGAATATAATCCAGAGCGGGCCAAACAGCTTTTGGAGGAAGCCGGCTACCCCGACGGGTTCAGCATAACGCTGACGCCTTCTTTGCGGGGCGCGCCGGTTGAAGTGGAAGCTTGTGAGGCGATCGCTGCCATGTGGGCCGACATCGATGTGGACGTGAACTTCCAGAAGGTTCCCTACAGCACGCTCCGACCTACGATTGTGGGACGAACGTACCAGGGCGCCACCTGCCACGCCGCTGGCATCCGTCTCGAGCCCGGCCAGGGATTCACTGATAAAGGCTCGAAGCTCAACCACCAAGCAGTCTGGTCCAGCGGAGCGGATCACCCGTGGCTGGACGAAAAGATCGCTCTGCACAAGGGCGAGGTGGACTTTGAGGCCCGCCGAGCGTTGGCCATCGAGATCACCACCTTCATGTTTGAAAACGCCCTCACCAATATCGGGCTGTACAACTTCGACGTCGTTTGGCCGGTCGGACCCGGGATCCAGCCTTGGTCCGAAGGCGTGCGCTACCGTGACCTCCGCAACATCAACGGTTACGAGTACATCCGCCCGCGGCCGCAGAACTAGTCGGAACGAAAGGATTTTGGGCAGGTAAAGCCAATATGGGGCCGCAGAAGCCTTGGATATCAGTCGTCGTCAGAACTCTCCTGGGGTTTCCCCTGGCAGGGGTCCTGGGAGCCTTGGGGATGGCGCTAGCATCCGCGTTGGCGGTGTTCTTCGGGGTGGCGGCCCTGCCCAAGATCCTCACCATGCTCATGGTGGGCGCCGGCGTGGGCGCCGGCATCGGGGCGGGATTGACCATGCTGAGAGTGGACGCCATACCGCCCTGGCCCATCCTGCTGGCAGTCGGCTTAGGTTTGTCCGCGGTCAGCGCCGGGGGGGCCTGGGTCGGTTTCCAAATCGGCGGCTACATTTCCGCCATAGAGGACGCCAGATGCGTGGGCGTTTGCCCTTACCTGTTCAAGCCGCGAACCTATATTGCCCTGGGAGCGGCGCTGGTGCCAAACATCATTGCGTTGCTCTTCAACATCGGCTACGAAGGCATGTTCGGAAGGTTCGCTCGCGCCGCGCGTCAACCGCGAGGCGACGGGACGCTGGGACCTTCCAACGGGACCGGCTCCGGCAATGACGGCGCCCATGTCGCCGGCAGTTCGTCGTGATTCGACCCGATCTGCGCCCGGCGACTCTCGGCGAAAGTTCGTCAAAAACCACCAATCACCCGCAACGCTCAGGGAAACAGTTTGTGAGGTAGTGCAATATGCAGCGATACCTGGTGCGACGCATCCTGCTGGCAGCGGTGACGCTACTGGCAGTGTCGCTGATCATTTTCGTCATGAGTCGGGCGGCCGGGGATCCCCGGCACGTTTACCTTGACGACTATTCCACCCAGGAAGACTGGGACCGCCTCACGGAAAGCCTTGGGCTGGACAAACCGTACTATCAGCAGTACGGCATTTTCTTGGGCAGCGCGCTGCGCGGTGACTTCGGCCAATCCATCAAAGAGGGCCGCCCCTCCATGGAGGTCATTGTCGAGCGCATCCCGGCGACCATGCAGCTAGGTCTGGCCGCCTTCGTGTTCTCGGTAGTCGTCGGCGTTCCCCTGGGCATCTTATCGGCGGTGAAACGGGGAAGTTTCCTCGACATGTCGGGGAAAGTGGTCGCCCTGGTGGGACAATCCGCCCCGGTGTTCTGGTTAGGACTGATGCTGGTGTTCCTGTTTTCGGTGCGCTGGAATGATTGGTTTGGGGACAGCCTGGTGCCGCCGTACGGCCGCCAGGAGATCTCCAGCATCGTTCTGCCGGCGGTGACGCTGGGTTGGTTCTATGCCGCAGCCAACCTGCGTCTGCTGCGGTCGGCGATGCTCAACGTGCTGGACTCGGAATACGTGAAGCTGGCGCGAGCCAAGGGCGTCTCCAACAACATCGTGATCTGGAAGCACTCGCTGCGCAACGCGCTCATTCCCGTGCTGACTTTCGCTGGCATAACCCTGGGCAGCCTGGTCACCGGCTCGCTGGTCGTAGAAACCGTGTTCGCGTGGCCGGGATTGGGACAGCTGGCCATCCAGGCCCTCGCCGGCAACGACTACCCGCTACTGCAGGCCGTGGTGATCGTGTTCACGCTGATGTACGTGACCGCGGCCCTGCTGGTTGACATCATGTACGCCTACATCGATCCCAGGATCCGGTACGCCTAGAGGAGGACATCGTGGCAGCAGACGCAACTCTGGTCGTACAGCCGGCGCCGGCGCCCGCCCGCATCGCCAGGAAAATCTGGCAGCTGCGCAGGTGGCCCTTGATCCCCATGTTCTTCTTGGTGCTGTTCGTGATCACCGGGGTCTTCGCCCCGCTCATCGCGCCTCACGACCCCGAACGCGGCGGTCTGAGAGACCGCAACCTGCCCCCGGTATGGGAAGAGGGCGGAAGCTCCGAATTCCTGCTGGGCACCGATCACCTGGGCCGCGATATGCTGAGCCGGGTCATCTTCGGCGCTCGCATCTCGCTTGCGGTGGCGGGCGTCACCCTGGGCGTAGGCATGGTCATCGGCGTGGCCAGCGGCCTCATCGCCGGGTGGTACGGCGGCTGGCTCGATGAGTTCCTGATGCGAATTGTGGACATCAAGCTGGCGATACCGACCATATTGCTGGCCCTGGTGCTGGTGCTGGCCTTGGGGCAGTCATTCCTGATCATCGTGGCCATCCTGGCCATCGCCGTGTGGCCGCGTTTCGCCCGCAACGTGCGAGGCGAGGTTCTCCAGCTGAAAACCATGGATTTCGTCGCTCTGGCCAAGGTGGCGGGAGCGTCAACTCCGCGTATCCTCTTCATCCACATCTTCCCGGGCGTCATCAACACCCTCATCGTGTTGGCTACCCTGGAGGTCGGCATCGTCATCCTGCTGGAGTCCACCCTGAGCTTCCTGGGCGCCGGAGTTCCGCCGCCCACGCCGGCCTGGGGTTCCATGGTTTCCGACGGCCGCGACCGGCTGGCAGTGGCCTGGTGGATCTCCACCATGCCCGGCCTGGCCATCATGCTCGTCGTGCTGTCGATGAACCTGTTCGGCGACTGGCTCCGCGACCGGCTCGACCCCAGGCTCCGCCAACTGAACTGATCCTCTCCGCAAGGATCATCATTCCACCCACCCGCAAGCAGGCTGAAGCATGACAACTAGCACAACCGAAAACACCTCCCCGGTGGTGTTGAAAGTCGATGGACTAAAAACCTATTTCGAGACCCGCTGGGGCACGGTGAGAGCGGTCGACGGCGTCAGCTTCGACCTGCGGCGCGGCGAGACGCTGGGCATCGTCGGCGAATCCGGTTCCGGCAAGTCGGTGACCATGCTGTCGCTGATGCGGCTCATCCCGGAACCCCCGGGGCGCATCGTGGACGGTCAAATCCTGCTGGAAGGGCAGGACCTGGTCCAGATGAGCGACAAGGAGATGAGCGAGATCCGGGGCAGCCAGATCGCGCTGATCATCCAGGACCCCATGACTTCGCTCAACCCCGTGTTTTCCATTGGAAACCAGGTGGGCGAGGCCATCAAAATCCACCAGGACATCCCCAAGCGCACCGTCGTGCAGCAGGTGCTGGACGTGCTCCGCAAGGTGAACATCCCCGCCGCCGAGACCCGGGTGCGGGACTATCCGCACCAGATGAGCGGAGGGATGCGCCAGCGCGTGGTCGGAGCCATCGGCATTTCCTGCGAACCCATCGTGCTGATCGCCGACGAGCCGACAACCTCGCTGGACGTCACCATCCAGGCGCAGTACCTCAAGCTCCTCAAGGAATTGCAGGAAGCCTCCAACATCGGGCTGATCTTCATCACCCACGACTTCGGCATCGTAGCCAAGATGTGCGACCGGGTGGCCGTGATGTACGCCGGCCGGATCGTCGAGATGGGCGATGTCCGGGAGATATTCAACAACCCGTCGCACCCCTACACCGAGGCGCTGTTGTCGTCAGTACCCAAGCTTGAGGAGGACGTTGACCGCCTCTATTCCATCGAAGGGCAACCGCCGACGCTTCACGACCTGCCGCCGGGCTGCCCCTTCGCGCCTCGTTGCCAATACGTCATGGACAAATGCCTGGACACCTATCCGGCGCAGTTTGACGTGACCAATAGCCACTACGCCGCCTGCTGGAGGCTGGAATGACCACCCTGGAAGCAAATCCGACGACCCAAACCACGAACGAGGTGCTGCTCGAGGCCTCGGGCCTCAAGAAACACTTCCCCGTGACCAAGGGCCTCCTGGTCTCCAAAGTAACCGGCTGGATCAAGGCCGTCGATGGCGTTTCCTTCCAGATCCGGGCCGGCGAAACGCTGGGCATCGTGGGCGAGTCGGGGTGCGGCAAAAGCACCACCGCCAAGATGCTGCTGCAATTGGAAGAACCCACCGAGGGCACCATCCGCTACCAGGGGGATGAGATACACAACGCCACCTCCGAGCAGCGCCGCGCTTATCGCAGCTCGGTCCAGGCCGTGTTCCAGGACCCCTGGAGCTCCCTCAACCCCCGGATGCGCGTCCGCGACCTGATCGCCGAGCCGATGGTCATCAACCTGAACCTGAGCCGCCGGGAAATGCAGGAGCGCGTCGCCAAGCTCCTCAACGACGTCGGGCTGAGCAGTTACCACGCCAACCTGTATCCCCACGAGTTCAGCGGCGGGCAACGCCAGCGTTTGGCCATCGCCCGGGCGCTGTCCGTGGAACCCCGGGTAATCGTGCTCGACGAGCCGGTTTCGGCGCTGGACGTGTCGATCCGCGCCCAGATCATGAACCTGCTGATGGACTTGCAGAACGAGTACAACGTCAGCTACCTGCTCATTGCCCACCACCTGGCCACGGTGCGGTACATGTGCGACTGGGTGGCCGTGATGTACCTGGGGCAGATCGTTGAGTACGGCCCCACCAAGGAGCTGTTCGACAACGCCTCGCATCCCTACACCAAGGCCCTGATGAACGCGGCGCTGCCCTCGCATCCGGACATCGAGCAGGAGGAGATGATCCTCACCGGCGAGGTGCCGTCTCCGCTCAACCCGCCGGAAGGCTGCCGGTTCAACCCCCGGTGCCCCTTCGTCATGGACCGCTGCTCCCGGGACATTCCCGAAGTAACGGAACTGGCGCCCGGCCACGTGGTGTCCTGCCACCTCTACTAGCAGCGCATATCGGCGGCGGCCGGCCGGAATAAACGCTTACTGGCCGCCGCGTGGTATAGTGCCGTATAAGGGCTGCTTAGCCGGCAGCCGCTTGACCGGGACATATACGGCGCCCGTCTTGCTGCTGAGAGGTGTCGAAAATGGAACGCAACGATTCTGCCGTCGCCGAACGTCCGATGGGCACGACCAAACATCCCCTGGTAGCCATGGCCCTCGCATCCGCTCGTATAATACTCCTGTCCCTACGGCATGGCGCCAAACCCATCAAGGTGGACTACCGTACCGGTGACGTTTGGATAGACAGTGAATAACGTACCAAAGCAACTGTCGCTGAGGAGATCATATCTCGGAGCAGTTCGCTGGGTTGTCTGTCTTACCGTCTTGTTCGCTCTGTTGGCTATAGCATTATCTGTGTACGTCGACTGGGTCGACAAACCCGGAGGGGCGGTTGAAGATTCAATCAAAGCTCTGTGGCATTGCGTGACCCTGTCAGTAGGAGGGTTGGTTGGTTTGCTGACCGGGCCTAGGCTCGCAACGGCCTCACGCGATTGACATCACCGGGCGGCGTTTACGTCTTTCAGGAAGTTCTCCGCGCCGATGCGGAGCAACCCCCAGCCCGACACCGTGACGAAGTTTGCCCCCAGGTTGATGAACTCGACGACGCCGGCGGTGTCGGCCGGATTGTTGCCGCCCACGCCAACGTTCTTCCCGCCGGCACGCACCCTCGGGATCACCTCGCTCATCACCCGGCGCACCTCGGCGACGCCCGGGTTGCCCATGCTCTGCCCAAGGTCCGACGCCGCGACGTGCAGCACGTCCGCGCCGGAAACCGCCAGGATGTCGTCCAGGTTGCCCACCGCCTCGACGTCCTCGACCATCGGGATCACCAGGACCTGGGAATTGACCCATGCCGTGGCTTCGTCCCGGGTCACGCCGATGCCGTAATCCTGCGCCCGGCCGCCGCCCATGCCCCGGTAACCGTCGGGGTAGTACCGGGCCGCCCGGGCGATGGCGGCCGCCTGCTCGCCGGTGTTCACGTGGGGCACGATGATCCCCTGCAAACCCCGGTCCAGGAACCGCAGGATCGTCTGGTCCGAGTGTTCCGGTATGCGCGCGATGGGCGTGATGCCAAAGGACTCGGCGGCGCGGACCATGTGCTCCACCTGGTCCAGATTGGCCGGCCCGTGCTCGCAGTCGATCATCACGAAGTCGTAGCCCAGCGCCCCGAAGATCTCGACCATGTCGGGGGCGTACCGGGTGATGATGGCCCCGAAAACGACCTGTCCGTCGTTGAGTTTCGCCTTGGTGGTATTGGTTCGCATTGCGGTTTCCCCTTTTGAGGCGTCCGGTGTCGGTGATTGTGTGTTCTCTACAGTGACCCGTCGATCACCATGTCCAGCAGCGCCGGCTTGCCGGAGGCCACCGCCCGGTCCACCGCGGGCTTGATCTCCGACGGATCCGTGATGCGTTCGCCGCGCACGCCCATGCTGTTAGCGATGGCGGCCATGTCGAAGGGCGTTCCGAAGTCGGAGTACAGCAGCCGCCCGCCGGAGGTCTCCGGCAGTTCCAGCACGTCCCGCTGGTACACGTTGAAGTTCACCTTGAGCACCCGGTACGCCCCGTTGTTGCAGATGACGAAAACGCACGGGATGTTGTCGTTGGCCGCCGTCCACAACCCCTGTATCGTCATCATCGCGCTGCCGTCGCCGATGATGCCGAACACGGGCCGGTCGGGGTTGGCGCACTGCGTTCCCATGGTGGTGCCCATGCCGCCGCCGATGGACTGCCCTCGGTACCCGCGCAGATCGCCCCGGCGTTCCCCCTGGAAATAGTGCCGCATCGCGCCCCGGTTGCTGATCGAGTCGTCCACCACGATGGCGTTGTCGGGGATCGCGGCCGCCAGTTCCGCCATCATGCGCGCCGGCGTCATCGGCCGGTGGTCCCACTTCTCGGCCACTGACTCCTCGAACGCGGCCCGGTTGCTCTGGCGCTCGGCGGCGACCGCCTGCTTGCGCAGTCCGATCTCCGTGCGGTTGCCGGGCGAAAGGCGTTCCTCCAGCGCCGTGATGAGGTCCTGCAACGCCAACCCGCAGTGTCCCACGATGCCCACGTCCGTCGGCTCCGAGCGCCCGATGCGGCTGCGGTCCGGGTCGATGTGGACCAGCTTGGCCTCGGCCGGCAGGATCACGTCGCCCCAGTAGAACAGTTCCTCAAAGGGGTCGGACCCCACGGCCAGGACCAGGTCCACGGTCTGCAAAACCGCTCTCTGCTCGCTGACCCGCAGCGACAGCGCCCCCAGGAACTGCTCGTGGGTCGTGGGGAAGGACACCTCGGCTCCCCGCGCCTGGTACACCGGCAGACCCATGAGCTCGGCCAGTTCCACCGCCTGGTCCACCGCGCCGTCGTCGGACAGACGGTCGCCCACCAGCAGCATCGGCCGGCTGGCCTCCATCAACAGGGACGCGGCCTGGGCGATGCCTTCCGCGCTGGGTCGCGGCGCATCGTACACCGGCCGCGACGGTTCGATGTTCATCTCCGCCATGCCTTCCAGCGCGTTGGAGGTGAAGCCCACGTACACCGGCCCCTTGGGGTGGCTGTTGGCCTCGTTGAACGCCCGCCGGATCGTGCTGGGAATCTGGTCCGCGTGGGTCAGCTCCACCGACCACTTGGTGACCGGCCGCACCAGCTCCGCGAGGTCGGTCATGGTCTCGTTCACCTTGCGCACGTCGTAGTTGGCGGAGGTCACCACCATGGGCGTGCCGGTGTTCAGGGCGTCCAGCATCAGGGCAATCCCGTTGGCCAGCCCGCTGTCCACGTGGAGACTGACGAAGGACGCCGTGCCCGTGGCCCGGGCGTAGGCTTCGCCCATACCAACCGCGACGCTTTCCTGCAACGTCAGGATGTAGCGCAGCTCGGGGTAATCGCCCAGCAGGTCGATGATCGGCCCCTCGCTGGTTCCGGGATTGCCGAATATGTACTCGACCCCCTCGGCCTTGAGCATCTCCAGCAGCGCCTGCTTGCCGGTCATCATTTGTGACATGGGCTCCTCCGGTGCGTACCGCCCACGTTGGAGCGGACAGGTGATTGGGTGCCGGCCAATTCTACAACAAACCGCTCGACCCCATTCCCGCATGACTGTCGGCATCGTTCCAAAGCGAGTGCGCGTGAGCGCGCCGATTGACGCCCGTTGCGCCCTGCGGTATCGTTAGTGCCGCACTAGCAAACGATATTGGGAGTGTCCCATTATGGCCGAACAAGAACTGCCCCTCTTCGACTACAACGAAGTTCAGGTCGGTGAGGAGCTGGGCTCCTACGAGTACGTGCTGACCCAGGAGATGGTGGACCTGTACCGTCAGGCCGTGGGCGATCCCGACGCCGTTTTCCCCACCATCGCCGTCAAGCACGACGCCACGTCCCTCTCGCTGGCCTATGACGACCAGACCGGCAGCATCAACGCGGGGAACGAAATCGACCTGTTCAACCCGCCGGTCCCCGGAAAGAAGATCAGCGTTACCGGCCGCATCCACGACAAGTTTGTTCGCCGGGAAAAGCCCTACCTGGTCATCGAGGCCACGGCCACCGACGAAGACGGCCGGCTCATCGAAAAGATGCGCACCTACCAGATCAAGAAACCCGAGGAGTTGGGCAAGAAATGGCATCCCCAAGGCTAGACAGCGAAACGCTCCCCGTCGTCACCAAGCACATCACCCAGGACGTCATCAACCAGTTCGAGGCGTGCGGCATCCTCAACCGGGCCAACATTCACAACGACCCCGAACTGGCCTCGAAGCGCCTGGGCACCACCTACGCCATCGCCTCCGGCCGCATGAGCATCGCCTTCTGCACCGAGGCCATGCGCAAGTTCATCGGCGCCGACGACTTCCACCGTTCCGGCAACGTCAACCTCAAGTTCCTGCGCCCCGTGAAGCACGGCGACACCGTCAGCGTCCACGGCCAGGTCAACAGCCGCGAGCCCCAGGACGACGGTTCTACGCTGGTCACGGTGGACGTGTACTGCGAGAACCAGAACGGCGACAAGACCGCCGTCGGCCAGGCCAGCGCCCGGGTCGGTTAGCGCGTCCGACTATTTCGCTCAATCCGAGAGTTCGCCATGACCACCGTTGTCGATTACCACGCTGAACGGAGCTGGCATTTTCTCGATCTGGTGGACGACGAAGTTGAGCGCGGCGAGCTTGAGGAGGCCTGCAACAAGATATGGGGCGCGGCCGCCCATGCCATCAAAGCCGTCGCCGAGCGCAGAGGCTGGTTTCACGGATCGCACAACGCCTTGGCTGATACCGTGATGCGCTTGATTGACGACGAGGGCGCTCCGCCCATACTGTACATCTACTACCTCGCGGCAAGCTCGTTTCACTCGCGATTCTACGGCTGGCCTCCCGGCGAGGACGAAATCCGCCACGGCAAAGGGGAAATTGCCAACTTCATGCGTATGCTGGAAAATTTGTGAGACAGGTGCTGTCTCTTGTCGCCAAAACGCATCACTCTGCTAAACGACCGATTAACGGGAGAACAACGAATGACAATGACCAGGTCCGAGTTCGGCAAAGTTGAAGTGGACATCGTTTACTGCGTGCCTTGAGGCTACCACGGCCTCGCCACGTGGCTGGCGACCGAATTTTGGCGCTCCCAAAACGCCGGGGATATCGCGATCAAAATGACCCCCGCCGACAAGGGACGTCTCGAGATCTACCTGGACGGCGAGAAGATCTTCGACCGCTTCGACGAAGAGGGCGACGAGTACCCGGGCTACAGCAAGGTCAACGAGCTCAAAATGGTCGTGGCCGAGCGCGTCTTTGACGTCGAGGACGAGATCGCAGCAGCGAGAAACGCTTAAATGGCTAATCCAAATCACGTAGCGGTTGTTCGCTCCGGCAAAGGCGCAATTGAGGAGTGGAAGTCCGCCAACCCTGAAAACCAGCTTGACCTGCGCGCCGCCGACCTGTCGAGCCTCGATCTGGCCGGCGTCGATCTGAGGAACGCCGATCTGCGCGGAGCCTCCATGGCCGACTGCCGGCTCACCCGCGCTAACCTGTCCCGCTGCGACCTGCGCACGGCCGATTTCACGGGCGCCGATCTGTACGGCGCGACCCTGTCCTCCGCGCAAATGGCGATGACCATCCTGCGCAACGTCAACCTGTTCTGGGCCGACCTGAAGCAGTCGGACATGCAGGAAGCCGTGCTGCAGTGGTCTCGTCTCAATCGGGCCTCGTTCCTGAACACCAACCTCACCGACGCCGATTGCAGCCAGGTCACCGCCATCGAGGTGGACCTGCGCTCCGCCAATCTGACCAACTCCAACTGGCAGGGCGCGAACCTGAACGGAGCCGACGTGAGCCGCGCCACCATGCAAGGCGCCGACTTCACCAACGCCAAGATCCGCGACTCCATGTGGATCATGACGGATATGCGTGGCGCCAACTTCAACCGCGCCAGCCTGCACCGCTGCGACATGACTATGAGCAAGTGGGACGACACCACCAACTTCCCGCCCGGCTTCGATCCGAACCATATCGAGAACCGGGTTGATGACTACTAGACCTTGACGGCAACGCGCGGGGAAAGGCTGATTTCGTGATGATCAACATCGATCCTGCCGTTGCTGCGGCAGTTACCAGTTTTCTCACCCTGCTGGCGCTCATCGGAGGCGGGTTTTTCTGGCTGGGCAAACTCAGCAACCGGGTTGGTCAAGTGGAAAAGCGGGTTGACCAACTGGCTGTTGAGATGCGCGACATGCGAGAAGAGATGGCCCGCCAGGGTGCCGAGTTACGGGAAGAGATGGCCCGCCAACGGAGTGAGCTGCTCGAAGAGATGCGCCGCGGCAACCAGCAGCTTTTGATGGCGTTGGCGAACCACGGGCACGACGCCCAGGGCCAGCCCGTCTTCCGTGTTCCGGTCAATCCTGAGTAACGAACCACTCTTCGCGCTCCCAACGCTTTCATGGCCATCCTCCTCGTAGCATCCCACCGGCCCGCTGCCGGCAAGACGTCCGTCGCCGCCGGCCTGGCTGCCCTCATCGCCCGGTCCGGCGCCCGCGTTTCCGTGTGCAAGCCGATGTCGCCGGATGGACGCACGGACCCCGACGCCAGGTATTTCGCGCAAAATTTCCGCGGCGGCATCGCCGTGGCATCGTCCTCGGACGTTGCCGGCTTGGACGCGGCAGCCAGCGCGGTTCGCTCGTTGACCGGCATCAGCGAACACATCATCGTCGAGGTTGCCAATCCTGCCAGCGGCTCCGGGGCAGCCTCGCCCATCGTCTCCGGTTTGGCGGAGCGGCTGTCCGCTCGCGTGGTGGCAGTGTTCGGTTACGAGCCGGAAATATCGTCGGTGAGCGTTTCCGGCGCGGTGGCTACCCTCGGAGCCAGGCTTGGAGGTGTGATTGTCAACCAGACGCCGCGGTACCGAGCCCGGCGCGCGCAATCCCTGCTGTCCGAACTGTCAACCGCCGGCGTGCCGGTTATCGGCGCTTTGCCCGAAGACCGCCCCATGCTGTCGCTGAACCTGGATCAGTTGGAAGCCAGCCTCGGCGGTCGCTGGGAACTGGAACCGGAGGATGGCGACGTTTGGGTTGATCGGTTCCTCATCGGCGGGAACATCATGGACTCCGGCGCCGGATATTTCGGGCGCTACGACCACCAGGCCGTGATCACCCGCGCCGAACGGCCCGACATCCAGATGGCATCGTTGATGCAGGACACCCGCTGCCTGGTCCTGACCGGCGGTTCCCGGCCCACCGAGTACATCCGCGTGGAGGCCACTAAACGGCGCGTGCCGGTCCTCCTCGTGGATCAAAACACCGTCGCCACCGCCGACGCCGTGGGCGGTCTCCTCGATGCTGTGGCGCCCCACAGCGTGCACAAGGCGGAACGGATGGCCGACCTGCTGGATGGGCTCTTGGACCTGGGATCGTTGCTCTCCTGACGACGAACCCACCCAATCCCGGGATCAGTCCTGCATCTCGAAACGCTCGGACTCCGGCGGACGGGACCACAGCTCCTCCGCGCCGGCCATGGCGACGGCGCGTTCGGGACTGGCGCGCCAGGCGTCGTAGATCTCGTTGCTCTCCCAAGTGACCAGGGTGGAGATCTTGGTGGGATCGGCCAGCGAGATAAAGGTATGACGGGTGCCGAAGCCGGGCGCGTGGCTTTGGGCCTCCCCGTTACGGTCCAGAAGCGCCTTCGCCTCCTCCACCTTGTCTTCCTTAGCCCAGTGGTGGGTCAGTACACCTATCAATGCCATCGGCGTGTCCTCCTGTCAGTTAGGTCGGTTGCCGGGCGGCGGCGAACGGTCAAGCCGATCTCCCGCTCATGCGTACCCAGTCTGTCATTGCGAGCGCAGCGCTGCAATCTCGCTGTCATTGCGAGCGCAGCGCGGCAACCTCGTTGCGGCCAGGATCCCTGCTACACCAACGGGATTGCCATGTCGCTTCACTCCCCGCAATGACAGGCTTGCCGAAAACTGGATACGCATGAGGGATTTCCCGGCCGGCGTCAGTTGCGAATCCACGGAAGAACTATCTTGGACCGGAGGCCATCCTTGCGGACGTGCAACAGCTTCCCCAAAACGTAGGCAACCAGCGCCGCGCCGATGCTGAACACGGCTCCCATCTTGCCCGGATCCTGGAATGGCGAGTCGCCGGGAAACGCCTTGCTCGCCACGAACAATGCCACCGTCAGGCCGAGGCCCGCGATGACTCCCGTCACCACCAAGTGACGCACGCCCATGCCCGGCGGCAGCGGGAAACCGACCAGCGACGCCAGCCAGGATAGCAGCGTCACGCCGATGGCCTTGCCCACTATCAGCGACGCCAACACCATCATCGTGACCCACCCGATGCTCGTAAATGGCACGCCGGCATTGGCAAACGCAAAGAAGAACAGGCCGAAGTCCACGAACATTTTCAGCTGGTGCTCGAATTGCTCGAGGACACTTTGGCCGTGGTGTTCGTCGTGAGTGGAATGCGGATGTGGCGCGCCGTCCGTCTTATGGGCGTGCTCATGCGCTCCTTCGTCGGTCATTTCCTCGGCGCGGTGGACGTGGGGCATGAATGGCACTATCGGCACCAGCGCCAGCGCCGGCTCCACCCCCGCCTTGGCCAACCCGATCCAGGAAAGCGCGCCGCCGACCAGGATATAGACCGGCCACCAGCGCACGCGAAAGCGCCGCAGCGCGTAGGACGCGGCCATGCCTCCCACAGTCATCAGGAGCCAAATGGGCTCCACCGGATGGAGCGGATCCGGATAGAAAACGGCGATGATGACCAGCCCGATGGCATCGTCGGCCACCGCCAGCAGCAGGAGGAAGTTGACCGCCGGATGCAACGGCCCGAACACCACCCGAGCCACCAGCCATGCCAGGGCAATGTCGGTGGCGGTGGGGATGGCCCAACCATTGGCCACCGCGCCGAAATCGTCGGTGCCGCCATAGAAGACCCAGGTGAGGGCGAAATACATTCCGACGGGGCCGAAAACGCCGCCCAACGTTCCGGCCAGCGGATTGATGGCCCGGCGGAGGGGGTTGAGGACACCGCCCGGCAGCGTGGATTCGGTGATCTCCTTGGCCGCTATTCCGAAGAACAGGCACATGAACATTCCGTTGGTGACGAAATGGATGGTCAGCGCGTGCCCGAACACGTAGGCGTGGTCGCCCAGCGGGTGGAAATCCACCACCGTCTCGTACCAGTGGTAGTTGACGTTGGCGGCAATCAGTCCCAGCGCCACGCCGAGGATCAGGGGCAACGAGAACTCCTGGACGAAGTTCCTCGCCCTGATCAGTGAGTTTATCGGTTGTTCCACCTGGGCGTGCATAGGCTTTGCGGTCACGAAAAAGCGGGGACTAAACAGACCGGCGGCAATTTTACCACCAATTACAGCGTCCGGCGGCCCCGAACGTACCCTCACGCGTGCCTACTTTCGGGAGTTCGTCAGAAACATGATTTCCAAGATTATCGGATTTTCAGGATACCGCCGCCAACGCGCTGACCAACCCAATCCTGCTAATCCTGAAATCCGGCAAATCCTGACGCTGACGATTTACGAAACCGAATACGCCAGGGATCGGAAGCCTTGTTGACAATGGCACGCAGGCCCCGCCAAAATTGCGCCATCGTGAGCCCGAAAGCCGGGCCCTTTCGCTTCTACCCCCAGCATGTGAGGTGCCTAGTGGCAGATCTGAACGACGCCGACGTTCGGGCTTTGGCAAAAGCCGCGGACATCAACATCCCCGACGATCTGGTCGCCGAGGTGAGGGAAGCGCTGAACGGCCTGCTGGAGGCCCTGGCAGCCATTACCGAACCGGACGTTGCCAACATCCAGCCGCTCCCGATCATCGTGTCGGCGACGGCGCGCAAGCAGGAGGGGCAATAATGCCTGACGCCAACATCTGCTACCTGTCGGCGACCGAGTTGGGCGAGCGCATCGCCGCCGGCGAAGTGTCGTCCCTGGAGGCCACCGAAGCTTACCTGGAGCGTATCGCCAGCCTGGACGGCAACTACGCTTCCTACATCACCGTCACCGCCGACCGCGCCCGCGAGGACGCCCGCCGCGCCGACGCCGAAATCGCGGCCGGCAACCGGCGCGGCCCGCTCCACGGCGTCCCGGTAGCCGTCAAGGACCAGTTCGACACTGCCGGCATACTGACCACCAACGGCTCCACCATCCTCGGCGAGAACATTCCCAGCGAGGATGCCACCATCATGGAACGGCTGAAGGCGGCCGGCGCGGTGCTGCTGGGCAAGCTCAACATGAGCGAATACGCCAGCGGCGACGCCTTCCGCCACCCCTACGGTCGGCCGCGCAACCCGTGGGATACGCGACGCAATCCCGGCACGTCCAGCAGCGGTTCGGGGGCGGCGACCGCCGCGTTCCTGTGCGCCACCTCCCTGGGAGAGGACACCGGCGGCAGCATCCGGGGGCCGGCGGCGTTCTGCGGCCTGGTCGGCATCCGGCCCACGTTGGGGCTGGTCAGCCGCCACGGTGTGTTCGGTGCCAGCTGGTCCATGGACACGGCCGGGCCAATCTCGCGTACCGTTATCGATTGCGCCCACACCCTCGCTGCCATCGCGGGCTACGATCCCAATGACCCGCAGTCGTGGGACGTTCCCGTCCCCGACTACGTTGCCGCCCTCGACGGCGACATCGCCGGCCTGAAGGTCGGCTTGATATCCGAGCGCGTGCACACCGACGCTAACGACCCCGAGGTGCGCGATGCGGTCATCGCGGCCGCCGCCGTCCTGGCCGGCCTCGGCGCCGACGTTCGGGAAGTGTCGATCCCGCTGATCGTCAATTCGTCCGAAATCTCCTATGGCATCATCAGCAGTGATGCCGCCATGCTGAACTGGGACATCATCTCGACCGACCGGCTGCGCGAGTTGGACCACAACAACCAGGTGCGCCTGCTCATGGGCAGCATCCTTCCGGCCAAGGTTTACCAGAAATCTGCTCGACTGCGTGACGTGCTCCGCAGCCAGATACTGGCTGCGCTGGACGAGGTGGACCTGCTGATCATGCCGGCCTCCTCCGTGCCCGCCACGCTGATCCCGGAAACCACCGGCCTCGGCACCAAGGAGGACGTCATCGCCGGTTTCAAGGGGCGCCGCGGGTTCACCGCCCCCTTCAACCTGGCGAACCTGCCCGCGCTGTCCATCAACTGCGGCTTCACGGCGGCCGGCCTGCCCATCGGGCTGCAGATCGCCGGTAAAGCCTTCGACGAGACCACCCTGTTCCGCGCCGCCTACGCCTACGAGCAGGCGACAGACTGGGGGGAGCGCCGCCCGCCGGGGGTATAATCGACTCTGATTGCCCTTCGATAACCCAACCCGGAAATTGCGAGGAGGGGCCATGTCTTTCAGCCCCGACACCCTGGAGAAAGTGGCCGACATCGCCAGGGACTTGCTCAACGAACGCTTTGGCAACGATCTGGTTTTCGATCCCGTTTTCGCGAAGTCGCTGGTCGACCACTACGGCGACGACTACATCCAACTGTACCTGGTGTTCGACGGCGACGAGAAACACCTGCGCACGGACGCGGCGCTGGACTGGGCCCTCAGCATGGGTCGATTGATGGATCCTGCACTACAGCAGATCGGCGTATTCGACCGTCCGGCGAAGTTCTTCATCAAAAAGTCCGAATGGGAAGAAGGGCCTCCCAAGTAGTCGGATGAACCCACCGCACCTGATTGCGATTGCCCGTCAGCTGGCGGCTCGCGAAGGGAGGCGAGGCCGCCCTCGCCAAACCGAACTGTGCCGCGCGATCAGCGCCGCCTACTACGCGATGTTCCATACCCTGGCCCGGTGCGGCGCTGACCTGATCGCCGGCGCAACCCGAGCCGGTCGCAGCCAACCCGCCTGGGAGCAGACCTACCGCGCGTTGGAGCATGGTCACGCCAGGAACCAGTGTAGGAATCGGCCTTTAGTGAGCCGCTTCCCACTGGACATCCAGGACTTTGCGGAACACTTCGTTGATATGCAGCTCCACCGTCAGTTCGCTGACTATGCGCCAGTAACTGACTTTGACCGTTCTCGAGTTACTTATCTGGTTGATCTAACGGAGCGGACTATCAACCTGTTCAACGGCGTGGCCACCAGAGACCGCCGCGCTTTCGCCATCTATGTCCTGTTACGGACGCGCCGGGATTAGCGGGAAGGATTAACCGATGCTGACCACAGACCACGCCCAAACCGCAGAGGGCTTCCTGGTCGATTCGGACCGGGAGTTTGACGCCGGCGATACGTTGCAGGCATCCGAGAAACTCTGGGGTGCGGCAGCCCATGCGATCATGGCGGTGGCGCAGCAGCGGGGGTTGGCATACGGCACCCACCGGGCATTGATCAATGCCGCCCGGCAGATTGCCGACGAAGCTGATGACGAGCGGCTGCGCTCCGGAATACTGGCCGCGCAGCACTTCCACTCGAACTTTTACAATGGCACCATGGAACCGGAAGACATCGAGTATGACCGTCCGTTGGTGCATCGCTACGTTGCGCTGATGCTCACATTCTTGGACCAGGAGTAGTAACCGATGCCCAACCCCAACGAACTCACCGCCGCCCAAGCCGCCCGCGCCATCGCCCGGCGCGAACTCACGGCCGTCGAACTGGCGGAAGCGTGCCTCAATCGTATCGAAGCCCTGGACGAGCGCCTCCTGGCGTGGGTTTACGTTGACCGCGAAACGGTGCTCGCCGATGCTCGCCGAGCCGACGCCGCGGTGGCGGAGGGCCGGCCATTGGGCCCGCTGCACGGCGTCCCCATCGGGCTCAAGGACATCTACTATACCGCCGGCATCCCGACCAAGGCGGGCAGCGAGGTTTACAAGGATTTCGTGCCCGACTACGACGCAACTTCGCTGACCCTGCTCAGGAAGGCCGGAGCGTTGATGCTGGGCAAGGCCGTGACCACCGAGTTCGCGTGCCTGGACCCGTCGCCAACCTACAACCCGTGGAACCCGGCACACACGCCGGGTGGCAGCAGCAGCGGGTCGGCGGTGGCCGTGGCCGCCCGGATGTATCCGGCCGCGCTGGGCTCGCAGACGGTGGGTTCGGTATTGCGTCCGGCCGCCTACAACGGCGTGGTTGGTTTCAAGCCAACCTTCGGCCGCGTCAGTCGGTACGGGGTGGTTCCGGTGAGCTGGAACCTGGACACCGTGGGCTGGTTGGTGCGCACCGTGGAAGACGCGGCGTTGCTGCTACAGGTGATGGCCGGCCCGGACGTGGCCGATCCGGTGTCTTCCCGAGAGCCGGTGGGCGACTACCTGTCGGCCATCGTGGAGCCGCCGGCGCCGCGCATCGGGCTGCTGCGCCGCTACTTTTACGAGGGGGCGGACGCGGAAAGCCGCCGCCACTTGGACGCCGTGGCCGAACGGTTGGCCGAAGCGGGGGCTGAGATCGAAGAACTCCCTCTGGCCGAAAGCATTGAAGGCGCCTACGTGGACCAGCGCCTGATCATGGCGGTGGAGGCAGCGGCGTTCCACGAGCCGATGTACCGGCGTCAGGCGGAGGACTACCAACCCAAACTGCGGGCGATGCTGGGCGAGGGCCTTGCGGTGGACGGGATTGACTATTCCCGCGCCCTGGAGCGGCGCCGGCAATTCACCACGGACATGGAAGAGGCGGCCAGGCAATGCGACGTGCTGCTCACTCCGGGCGCGCCGTCGCCTCCGCAGGCCGACCGCACCAACACGGGAGATCCGGCATTCCAGGGCCCGTGGACATCGTGCGGCTTCCCGGCCATCGCACTGCCGTCCGGCCTAGCGGAGTCCGGCGTGCCGCTGGGCATCCAGATGGTAGCGTCGCCGTTTGCGGAGGCGCGGCTGCTGTCCGTGGCGGCCTGGTGCGAGGACGTGCTGGGCGTGTCGCTGAGCCCGCCGTTGTAAGAGCAATCGACACGGGGGATAATTCCCGGGTGCATCGGGGTACTGCTATGCCTATCAAATCGCTGAAATTGAGCAACGTTGGCCCGTTCCGTCGCCGGGACCGGAGCGGAATGACGTATGGGATGGAATTGAAATTTGACGGGCAGGTCAACTTGCTCATCGGGCCCAACAACGTGGGCAAGTCCACGATACTGGAAACGATGGCGCTAATAGCGGGAGGAGACGCTACACGGCGGCGTTTGCCTGCTCATTTCGGAAGGGCGCTGTATGAATGGCCTGGCAGTGACGTTCCGCGTTTCACCGCGGAGTGGTCAAACTTCCATGGGGAAACGCGGACATTGGGAGGCCTCGTCACTGGGCTTTTCGGTGCGGGGAATTTAATTCTCCAGATTGGGGATGCCGGTGAAGCAGAGGAGATTGAGTATATCGACGGGGGTAAGGTCAAAATTGATACGCTGATGCAGGAGATCGGCTATATCGGGTACTACAATCCTGAAATACAGGAAACCACGGATGGTCATGAAAGGCCCGAGCAGAGTGACGGAACCTTTAAAGGTTCCGTTGCATTAGAAGTGATTTCGGAATTCCCGCTCTCCATTTTTGGTGAAGCTTTTAGAGAATCTGACCTCTTGGATGAAATAGAAGCGGATGATTGGCGGTTGGGGCTGGAGAAATTTGGGACCCCTGACGGCCTGGTGACCTTCCCGGAGTTGAGCCATGGTACGCGCTCAGTGCTGGATTGGGTCAGGCATTTTGAGAGCGGCATGAAGCGGTATTACCGAGAGTACGCCGATTGGAAGAAAATGCCCGGCATCTTCATCATCGACGAAATCGACGCCCACTTGCATCCTTCCTGGCAGCGGCGCATCATACCGACGCTGCAACGGCACTTCCCCAACGTGCAGATTTTCGCCAGCACGCACTCGCCGATGATGGTGGCCGGATTGAAGGCCGGGCAAGTGCACCTGCTGAAGCGGGACGAAACCGGGCAGGTGCTCTGGTCCCGCAACGAGCAGGACATCATCGGGTGGACGGCGGACGAGATCTACCGGACATTCATGGGGATAGACGATCCGACCGATGAGTTGACGGTGCAGCGGGCCAACCGGCTGCGGGAGTTGCGGAGAAAGGAATCGCTTGCCCTGGAAGAGGAACGCGAGATGGACGAACTGCGCCGTCTGGTCAATCAGGACTTGTTGTCCAAAGGTCCGGTCGGCCCTCAAAATGAGCGGTACTCGGAATTGATGCACCGCTTCTTGCGCTCCCTTGAAACCGAATTGTCCCAGGATGGAGCATAGTCGCAATGCGGTGGGTGGATCGCGGCCCGGCGCCGTCCGGCGTAGCCTTTTACGAAAACACGTACACACATAAATGGATCCGATATTACCGACATGGGATCGGGGGGCGTCCCAGCCAACATAACTATTGGACCGTATTCGCGCCTGATCTCCGTTCCCGGTTCAAAGCGAAATGTGGGTATTGCGAGCAGAGGTTTGAGCCAGTCGGCGAATTGTCATCCTCAGTTGACCACTTTCGTCCACTGCGTCATTTTCCGCACCTGGCATTTGCATGGGACAACTGGGTGTCCTGCTGCCAAAGGTGCAATTCCAGCAAGGATGACCAATGGCCGGATACTGGATACGTTGATCCATGTGCCGCTGACTTGTTGGAACGGCCGGAAGAGCATTTTGATTATGCGCATCTCAGCGGCGAGATAGTTGCCAAGCAGGGCTTGACACCCGCTTCCCGGCGCAAAGCCGAGAACACGATTGATGACCTTCAGTTAAACGAAACAAGGCTGCGCGAAAGTCGGTTTAGGCTGATGGGTTCTTTCGTTCAAGATCTGATGCTGGCGAACCCGGGTCCGGATAGATTGGCCGTCGTGAGCAGATACCAGGAGCCATCCCAACCTCATTCTGGGGTTGTCGCAATGTTCGCGGAGCGGTTACGTCGTTCTGGCATAATCTAGATGCTTCTCTCAATCGCCGTTGACACCGCCGCCGTTGCCCGCCCATAATCCTGATTACTATGCAGTTTGACGTTCAACTATTCGCCCTGTACCGGGAGCGGGCCGGGTCCTCGGTGGTTACCGTGGACGTGCCGGACGACGCCACCGTTGGGACGCTCACCGACGTGGTGCGGGGCATGTATCCGCGCCTGGCGCCGCCCGAGGTGCGTATCGTGGTGGCGGTGAACGCCGAGTACGCGGACGACGATCAAGCCTTGAACCCTGGCGACGAGGTCTGCCTGATTCCTCCCGTCAGTGGAGGACGCGGTTAGCGGAGGTCGCTGAGCCATGATTATCCTGACTGACGAACCCCTGGATCCCGTGGCGGTGACCGACTCCGTGCGCCAGGACGGCAACGGGGCCGTGGTGACCTTCCTGGGCACCACGCGGGACAACTTCGGCGGCAAGGCAGTTACCCGTCTGGAATACGAAGCCTACGACGTGATGGCCATCAAAAAGCTGGAGGAAGTGCGGGACAGCCTCTGCGCCGACTACGGCATTGAGGACATCGCCATCGCCCACCGCACCGGCCGGGTGGACGTGGGCCACGTCAGCCTGGTGGTGGCCGTGGCCTCACCGCACCGGGTCCAGGCGTTTGAGGCTTGCCACGAGGCCGTGAACCGGATCAAGACCATCGTTCCCATCTGGAAGAAGGAATGGTTCGCCGACGGCTCCCGCTGGGTGGCGTGCGAGGACCACGAGTTCGCCGACGAGGCGGAGCACCGGCACGCCCACGCGGAAAGGCACGCCGCGGCCGTTGGGGACAACTAGGAGCTAACGGCGGCTAACGCAAGCCGTCAATGAGGTGGACCAGCATCCGGCCAGCGGACAGGTCCACCTCTTTTACCACCTGCGTCACCGCGGGTAGCAGGATTTCCGTCCCGGTTTCGGAGGCAACGACGTAGACGTCGTTGCTGCCGGTAATGAGCACCTCTTGCAAGGTGCCCAGGTCTTCTCCTTGATCGGTGACCACCGTCAGGCCGACCAGTTGGTAGTGGTAGTACTCGCCGGGAGGCAGATCGGGAACCGGATCGGCCGGCGCGATGAGCCACTGCCCGGCCAGGGAGCGAACGGCGTCCGCGCTTTCCAGCCCGTCCAGGCGGAGCAGAGCGTAGCCGCCGGGCAGCTCACGAAAATCCGCGATGGTGCGGTTCTTTCCGGCGACGGTCAGGGCGTTGCCGACCTGGAACCGGGCGGGGTTGTCGGAAAGGGGCTGAACCCGAAGAGCGCCGTCGGTGCCGTGAGGGCGGATAACCCGGCCAACTGCCACTGCGCCATCGGGCAGCTCCGGCTCCGCATCGGGCAGCCGGTTGCGCGACGACGCAGGCCGTTGGAAACGCCGGGAGCGATTGCGGTTAGACAATCTCCAACACGGCCCGGGTGCCGTCCTTGACGGCCGCTACCCGGAGGAGTACCCGCATCGCTTGGGCCACTCTTCCCTGTCGCCCGATGACCTTGCCCTTGTCTTCGGGGGCCACTTCAAGGCGAATGACAATCTGGTCGCCTTCGTCCGATTCCGTAACCCGGACGGCTTCGGGATTGGACGTCAGCGACTGAGCGATAAACTCAATCAGCTCTTTCATCCGAGTTGACCTTGCTGAAGATGTCGTTCCGTTCGAATATCTGCCGCACCGGGTCGGAAGGCTGCGCGCCCTTGCGCAACCATTCGACCGCGCGGCTTTCGTCCAAGGTCACTGCCGGCGGGTCCGCCATGGGGTCGTAGTGGCCAATGCCGTCGATGTAAGCGCCATCCCTGGGGTTGCGCTTCTCCGTGACGACGATTCGATAGTAGGGGCGGCCTTTTTTGCCCACGCGCCGAAGGCGGATCCGTAGCATCTGAACTCCGTGTTGCTGAATTGGTATACGTAGGATTCCAATGTATGGATTTGCTTTCCGTTTGTCAAACGAGATCCCGCGCTCACGGTGCCCGTTTTGTCGTCGCGAGGAGCGCCTCGACGGGGCCATCTCGTTCTCGCAGCAGCATTTCTTGCCCCGACGGGATTGCCGCGCTGCGCTCGCAATGACGGTTCTGGCGAAGCGGGTACGCCTGAGAGATCCCGCGCACAGAACTGGGAAACGCGGCGGAAAGCCGGCGGCGATGGAATCGAAACGGGGCCACTTGGCCCCGGTATCCCGGAATGCGCGCCCGGGTTGGCGAAAAATTAAAAGGATATCGGGCCCAGACTGGACCTTTGGCTTGTCGCCCGATACTTCCCCAGGACCTCTGGGGCGACGGTAGACACTGGTCTGGGCCCGACTGACGGGCTAAATGCCGTTTGTGAAAAGCGATGACGCTAAGAGGCGCTCACCCCGTCGTGTCCAGACTGGTGCCTACCATCGCCCCAGCATGTTAAACTGTGTTCCATTAGCCATCACCTCCTTTCTCAAAGTTCCGCACCAGCGGTTGACCAGAATCTACAATCAGGACATCGCCTTGTCAACCCATTCTGCGCGCGAATCCGGCCGTGAGTTAAAGGCCGATAACCCACTGCGCGCGGTCTTCATGGGGACCCCCGCATTCGCCGTGCCGGCGCTGGACATCCTGGCGTCCAATCCGGTCGTGGACCTGGTCGCGGTTTACACTCCGCCCGACCGCCGGCAAGGCCGGGGCCGAGTGATGGAACCCTCCCCGGTAAAAGCGCGGGCCCGGGAACTGGAGATCCCGGTCTGCCAGCCATCCACGCTGCGCAACCCGGATGCAACCGGCGAGTTGTCGGAATTAAATCCGGAAATCATCGTGGTGGTCGCCTACGGCCGGCTCCTGCCGGCGGAGGTTTTGGACATCCCCCGGTTCGGCTGCCTGAACCTGCATCCTTCGTTGCTGCCGCGCCACCGGGGGCCGTCGCCGGTTCCCGGGGCCATCCTCAGCGGCGACGAAACCACCGGCGTCACGCTGATGCTGCTCGACGAGGGCATGGACACCGGGCCGGTGATTGCGCAGCGAACCCGGAGCATCCGCCCGGATGACGACGCCGAAACCCTCACCGATGAGTTGTTCCGCGAAGGGGCGTTGCTGCTCAACGAAACGCTTGCCGGCTGGGTGTCGGGATCCGTGGAAGCCCGCCCGCAGGACGCGGCGTTCGCCACCTACACCTCGAAAATGGAACGCGCCGACGGCCTGGCCGATTGGAACCGGCCGGCGGAGTTCCTGTGCCGGCAGCAAAGGGCGTACACGCCGTGGCCGGGGCTGCATACCGAGTGGAATGGCAAGGGCATCAAGATCCTGGAGGTGGCGCCTTTGCCAGGCGGCGCTACGGAACCGGGGGTGGTGGGCCGGACTGACGAGGGTCAGCTAACCGTGGGAACAGCCGATGGTCTCCTGGCCGTGTCCCGCCTGCAATTGGCGGGCAAACAGGCTGCCGATGCGACCGATTTCATCCGCGGTTACCCGGACTTCATCGGCGCGCGGCTGGGCTGACCCGGCCACCATCCTCACGACTGGTCACCGGGGCACGCCCTGGTGGAATTTCTTGACTCCACACCTGGTACACACCCCGATCGTGGCCGGCTGGCCGTTGCGCATGGTGATGTATTCGACATTCTTCGATGGTGTGTTGACCCGGCACAGGGGGCAGTACATGATGGCAGGGTTAGCGGGAACGCACACGGGTGATCTCCCATTCTGAAAGGTATTCGATTCACATTCGCAGAGCCCTCGCGCGAGAACTCCATCGTCGATTGGACGCGGTGTTGGCCATCTGGCCGATGACGAGTGATTTATCGGGTACACGCCGTCTGATGGCGACGATACCGGCTAGCGTGTCGTTCGCATCATTGCCGCTACTAACATTTACGGTTTGCCGAGTGGCGCGGTTTTCGGACCCCATTCATCGCCGAGCGACGGTGCGCACTGGGCGAAAGTGCTGGGCCCGGAGCCAGGCTTATGGGCCTGTAAGCCGGCCGCCAGCGCCCGTGTCCTTCCCTGCCTGGTGTAGAATTCCGCCAACCTTGCCGGCCGCGGCCGGCGGAACGACACGGAGGGAAACATGGCGTTCGCAGGAGTACCCACCGAATCCGAGGTGCTGGCGTGGTATCGGGATGAAAACAACTGGGGTCGCTGGGGCCAGCAGGACCAACTGGGCGCGCTGAACCTGATCACCACGGCCAAGCGAACCCAGGCCGCGGCCCTGGTGCAGACCGGAGAAACGGTAAGCTGCGCCCGTCCGATCACCACCGAGATGACGCCGGACATCACCCACCAGGTGCAGCGGTTCATGGTGGACAGCGGAGAGGGACGCGACACCGATCCTCTGGAACGCCGCAACTCCCGGCGGGGCGCGGCCGAATTCATCGGAATGGTCTTCCACGGGCAGACCATCACCCACATCGACGCGCTGTCGCACTACTCCTACGACGGCCTGATGTACAACGGCGTGCCGGCGGCGGTGGTCACGTCACGGGAAGGCGCCCAGAGCCACGCCATCGACCTGACGGCGCAGGGCCTGGTGAGCCGGGGCGTGCTGCTGGACATCGCCAGGGTGCGCGGCGTCGACTGGCTTTCGCCCGACGCGCCGGTGATGCCGGAGGACCTCGACGCGGCGGAACGTGACCACGGCGTCACGGTTCAAGAGGGAGACATCCTGCTGGTCCGCACCGGCAACTACCGCCGCCGACTGGTGGATGGCCCCGTGCCGGGAACTGAACCCAGCGTGGCCTGCCACGTCGCCTGCGCGCCGTGGTTCAAGGAGCGGGGCATCGCCATGCTGGGCACGGACACGTCCAACGACATCCGGCCCAACCAGTACGAAAACATCGTTTCACCGCTGCACATCGCTTGCCTCGTCTATCTCGGCGTCTGGCTCATCGACAACGCCAACCTGGAGGACGTCGCCGAGGTGGCCGCGCGCCACGGACGGTACGAGTTCATGCTGTCCATCGGCGCATTGCGACTGCGCAACGTGACCGGCAGCCCGGTGAATCCAATCGCAATTTTCTGAGGAGATCTCCACCACGGAACGGTTCCAATCCTGACAATCCCCAAATCTTGAAAATCCTGATTCTGACGTCTCACGGCCGCAAACTGGGTACGTGCGAGGCGGATTCGACGTTGACCACCGACGTTCCCTGTGCTAGGATTTCTGCGCCAAACCTATAGGGTTCGGCGATTACTGTAGATTTCCACAGGTTTAAGTGGCTACAAGCACAGAAAATCCCCCGCGCTGGATGTCCCTGGGCGAGGTCTGCCGGGCGTTGGAAATCAACGAGGCAACCCTCCGGCAGTGGGCGGACCGCGGGCGTCTGCCGGTGTATCGCACTCCCGGCGGGCACCGGCGGTTCCTGCGCGAGGACGTCGACGCGCTGCTGGATGGGAAACAATCCGAAGGCTCCGACCCCGAAGATCTCGCGCTCCAGCGTATCCGGAGCAAGTTGAGCCAGTCGGACGTCTCGGAACAGGCGTGGATGGAGAGTTTCCAGGCTGAAGGCAGGGACCGGATGCGCCTGTTCGGGCGGCGCTTGCTTTCGCTGCTGCTGAGGAACGACCTTGACGGCCGCAGCGGACGCAAGGGCGAGACGATGTCCGAGACCCACATGCTGGGCCACGAGTACGGCTCGGAGATGGCCGCGAGAGGCGTGCCGCTGACCGACAGCGTACAGGCCTTTCTGTTTTTCCGCCAGGCCGTGGTCGAGGCCGTGCAGCCGGACCGGCTGCGGCAAGTGGTGGAAGTTTCGGACGGAGTACTGGTCGGGCTGGTTGATGCCTACAGCGCCCGTCTGGCCGCTAACGAAACCAACACGAGCGACAGCCTGCGGGCATGATCGGCCGACATCTGAATGGTGGCGTGACATGACTACTGAATCTATGGACATTACCGACCGCAAGCTGCTCAACATGGTGCAGAGCAACTTCCCCATGGTGGAGGAGCCGTACCGGGAGATCGCCGCAGACCTGGAGATCAGCGAGACCGAGCTCCTGGATCGGCTAACCGAACTGAAACGGCAGAACGTGGTGCGGCAGATCAGCGCGATCTTCGACACCCGCCGCCTGGGTTACAAGACCACCTTGGTGGCGTTCGCCTACGGCGACGGCGACCTGCACGACGGGGCGATCTTCATCAACCGGCACCCTGGGGTCAGCCACAACTACGCGCGGGAAGGCTCATACTACAACCTGTGGTTCACGCTGGCCGTGCCGCCAGACGGAGATCTACAGGAGACGGTGGAATGGATGGCGCAAAAGACCAACGCCATCGAGTTCCGCATCATGCCCACCATCCGGTTCTTCAAGATCGGCGTGAACTTCGACATGGTGAAGCGCCGCAGCGACGCCTACAACTACAACCCCGACGCCGGCCAGACCAACGGTAACGCCAACGGCCAAAGCCGCGTCCCCGCCAGCGACTGGAACCAGGCCCAGGAGATCACCGAGTGGGACAAGCAGGTGATCCGCGAGGCCCAGGAGGATCTGCCGCTGGTGTCTCGCCCGTTCGATGACATGGCGCAGCGGCTGGGCCTGACCGTGCCGGAACTGTTCGCCCAGTTGACCGAGTACCAGGAGCGCAAGCTGATGCGCCGGTTCAGCGCCGTGCTGTACCACCGCCGCTCCGGGTTCCGGGCCAACGCGATGATCGTGTGGAAGGTGCCGCCGGAACGCTCCGAAGAGGTTGGCATGATCATGGCCGAGCACTCGGCGGTGACTCACTGCTACGAGCGGCCGACCTTCCCCGACTGGCAGTACAGCCACTTCACCATGGTCCACGCGCCCACCCGCGACGAGTGCGAGGACATCGGCCGGGAAATCGCCCAGGCCACCGGCATCACCGACAACCTGCTCCTCTACAGCACCCGCGAGTACAAAAAGACTCGCGTCCGCTACTTCGTGGAAGACTACGAACGGTTCTGGGACACCGCCGAGGAGGCCGAGGCCCTCGCGGAGGCGCTGGTCTAGGACGGGATTGCCATTCGTCAGAATCAGGATTTACAGGATTTCAAGATTTTTGGGATTACCCATCCCAATCATGTCAATCCGTCAATCTTGAAAATCCTGATTCTGACAAACCCCTGCGAAGTAAGACACCATGCCCGAATACTACCCCGTATATCTCAACCTGACCGGAAAGCGTTGCGTCATCCTGGGCGGCGGCACCATCGCCCAGGGCAAGCTGGCGGCGTTGCGCGACGCCGGGGCAGACATCACGTTGATCAGCCCGCAGTGCACCGACGGCATCAGGCGGGCCGCCCAGCGAGGACACCTCACGCTGATCCAACGGGAGTACCAGCCGGGTGACCTGGACGGCGCGTTCATCGCGGTGGCGGCCACCAATGTCTGGCACGTCAACCGGCAGATCTACGAAGAAGCGGAAGAGCGCGGCGTGCTGCTCAACGTGGTGGACGACCCCGACCAGTGCACCTTCATCGCGCCGTCCATCGTCAGGCGCGACCCGATCACGCTGGCGATTTCCACGGGCGGAGCCAGCCCGGCCCTGGCCCGAAAGATGCGTGAAACCCTGTCCGAGGACAAGGTGTTGCAGTGGGCCGATCTGGCGGACGTGCTCGCCCGGGCGCGCAAGGTCATCAAGGAACAGCGGACGGTCATCGACCCCACCCGGTGGCAGTGCGTCATCACCGAAGACCTGCTGGCAATGGCCCGCAACGGCAGGGATGACGAGGCGGTAGAGGCAGTTCTGGCCCAGCTTCTGGATGCCGACCTGCCGGAAATGTGCCCCGACCTGACCGCCTGCAAAACCGGCGGCTGTGCCAAGCGGGCAGCCTTGCGAGCGGCGGAGGCGGTAAGTTGAGCCTCCTGGTACTGGGCCTGGACCACCGGACGGCGCCGGTGGAGTTGCGCGAACGACTCAGCGTGGAGCGGGATCAGCTTCCCGACGCGCTGGCGCAGCTAGCGGAGTACGTGCCGCAATCGGTCATCGTCTCCACCTGCAACCGCACCGAGGTGTACACCTACGACCCTGACGATATCGGTCTGGTGGGCCGCGTCGGGGATTTCCTGATCGGGTATTCGGGCGT
The DNA here is from genome assembly GCA_034420475.1 of Dehalococcoidia bacterium. Classification (GTDB taxonomy): domain Bacteria; phylum Chloroflexota; class Dehalococcoidia; order Lucifugimonadales; family UBA3495; genus Bin87. Next base: position 11,457 of record DAOULH010000048.1, on the reverse strand, counting down.
GCCGGGCGACGAACTGGAGCGGCACATCTACCAGTTGTGGGAATCGGATTGCGTCTCGCACCTGTTCCGCGTTGCCAGCGGCCTGGAATCGATGATCGTCGGCGAGCGCCAGATCCTGGGGCAGGTTCGGGCGGCCTTCAGCGTGGCCAGCCAGGGAGGGTACACCAAGAGCCCCCTGACTCGCGTCTTCCACGATGCCCTGCGCGCCGGCCGGCGGGTCCACCGGGAAACCAACATCGGGCAGCATTCGCGGTCGGTCAGCCGGGCGGCGGTGCAGTTGGCCCGGGGTTTGTTCGACCGCCTGGATGATCGCCGCGCTCTGGTCATCGGCGCCGGAGACGCGGGACGGATGGTCGCCCGGACATTGTCCGACGCAGGTGTTCGGCAGATCACCGTGGTCAACCGCACGCACTGGCGAGCCCAGGACCTGGCCCGCGATTTGGGCGGCGTGGCGATGCCGTTTGAAAACCTGGGAGATGCTTTGGCGGATGCGGACCTGGTCATCAGCAGCACCGGATCGCCCGGGTACGTGGTGGACGAAGCCATGGTCGCCGCGGCCCTGACCCGCCGGCATAGCGACGAGCCGATGATGCTCATCGACATTGCGGTGCCACGCGATATTGATCCCGGTGTGGCCGATCTGGACCGGGCGCGGCTGTTCGACATCGATGCCCTGGCGCAGGTGGCGGAAGTTTCGCTGGACGGCCTGGCCGGCGAGGTGAAAAAGGCGAGCGCTCTGGTTGATGCGGAACTGTCCCGCTTCTCCGAGTGGTGGCACTCCTCAGACACCATGGAGCTGGTGGTGGGCATGCGCCGGCGGGCCGACGAGGTGCGACGCGAAGAGGTGGCCCGAACCCTGCGGATGCTGGGTGAAGACGCGGAAGGTGAAATAGCGGAGCGGCTTCACGCCCTGACCAACGCGCTGGTCAAGAAGCTGCTGCACCAGCCGACGGTGGAACTGCGCTCCGGGGACAATACGACGGACTACCGGGTGGCCCTCCGCCTGTTCGGCAATGACGACGGTCGGCGCAGCCGGCGCTGACGCACTGAATTGCCCATGTCCGGCGTCACAGTACGGGTAGGCACCCGGGGCAGTCGGTTGGCGCTGATCCAAACCGAGCTGACCCTCTCGGTCCTGCATGAAGCGCATCCCGACGTGCGTTTCGAAGTCGTCACCGTTACCACCCAGGGCGACGCCAACCAGACCGCGCCGCTGGCCGGCATGGGCTTGGGGGTGTTCGTAAAAGAGATCGAACGTCGCCTGGAAACCGGCGAGATCGACATGGCGGTGCACAGCCTGAAGGATATGCCCACCGTGCTGCCGCCGGGCATGGCCCTGGGCGCGGTGCTGGAGCGGGCCGACCCACGGGACGCGCTGGTCTCGCATCTGGGCAAAACACTGGACGATTTCCCGGCCGGCGCAAAAATCGGCACCAGCAGCCCGAGACGGCAGGCGCAGATCGCGGAACGCCGTCCCGACCTGGAAATCGTCCCCATTCGCGGCAACGTGGACACCCGGCTGCGCAAGGCCGCCGGCGAGGAATGCGACGGCACGGTAATCGCGGTGGCCGGCCTGGACCGCATGGGAATGTCCGAGGTGATAACCGAGTACCTCTCGCCTGAGGAGTTTGTGCCCCCACCAGGGCAGGGGGCGATGGCGGTGGAGGTCCGCGCCGGTGACGAACGCACCGCCGAGTTGGTCGCGTCGGCCGACCACGCGCCGACGACGGCGGCGGTGACGGCGGAACGGTCCTTCCTGGAAGCGCTGGGCGGCGGCTGCCAGGTTCCGGTGGGAGCATACGCGGAGTTCGACGGCGGTGACTCGTTGCGGCTGACGGTGTTCATGGCAGCGCCGGATGGCTCGACCACGTACCGCGTCACCGTGACCGGAGCGTCGTCCGACCCGGTTGGCCTGGCGGCGGCAGGGTGGGAAACGCTGCGGGAACAGGGGGCGGCGGGACTGCTAACTACCGAGGATAGAACCGATGGTTAACAATTTCCAAAAAATCGGCTCAGTATCGAATACCCATGTGGGCCGCGACTTTGAGAAGGTCGCCCAAGAATATTTTGGCCAACAAGGTATCGTACTCAGAAAAGGGCATGGCGTGCAGATCGGGTTTTCCAGCAAAAGGGAGCACAAGTTTGATTTGGGGGCTGACAAACCGCCTACGCTGGTCGAATGCAAAGCCCATACATGGACAGCAGGCGGCAACGTTCCGAGTGCCAAAATCACTGTCTGGAACGAGGCAATGCTTTATTTCTCTTTGGCTCCGATTGATTCCCGCAAGATTTTGTTTGTCCTGCGGGATTGGAGCGAAAAACGAGGCGAGAGTTTAGCTCAGTACTACGTCAGAACCCACAGCCACCTGATACCGGACGGTGTAGAGATCTTGGAATATGACGAGAGCACATCGAGCGCAACAATGGTGGGATAGTTACGATTTCGTGCCTACTTTCGGCGGCAGATCCCAAGCCTTGACCGACCTGAAATCCACCATCAGCATCGAATCCAAATCAACGTCAACAACAATGAAGGTGGACCATGGCTATCTCACTGGAAACGCAGGAAAAGGCGAAGGAGATTATCCTGGCGGGCCTCCGCGCCCAGTCTCACGGCTCGGTGCGGTTTTGTGACATACACGCCGAGGTCAAGTTGAACGCGATTGATGAAGAGGCTCTTTTCGTGTCCGTCATATACGAAGGCCCTCGCGAGGAACTGAACATACACCAGCACATCGCGTTACACGGGGAGATTGAGCCTCAGTTGCTCAAGGCCGGCATACTGACTATCCCCGTCGTCTCCTATATCCCCAAGGCAGAGTATGACCAGCTGATGTCTGAGTTGGCCGCAGCGCGCCCTTGGGACCGGCAGGGATGATGCGTTGGCAAGACCTCATTGCGGCCAGCCGGTTACTGACCGCGACGCCACACCCTGATACCCAGCCACTGCAAGACTCGCTGCGCCGGGCAGTCAGCACCGCGTACTACGCCATGTTCCACGCATTAGCCAGTAGCAACGCCGATTGTCTGGTGGGTACGCCTCACGACCCATTAACAGAGCACGCTTGGACGCGTATCTACCGGGGTCTGAACCACAACACAGCCAGACGGAACCTGTTGCAGGACCAGGGCTTGTTCTCTCTGCCAGTACGGCAGTTCGCGGCCGAGTTCGCGCAGTTGCAGGACCTGCGGCACCAGGCAGACTACGATCCGAACACAATATTCACCCTTCCCCAAACTTCGAACTGGATCGACCGTGCGGAATCTGCCATTGAGAGCTTTATGCAGGCTGACGCCGACGAGCGCAAGATGGTAGCAATCCAGTCCCTCGTCGGCAGACGGGCAAACTGATTTGACGCAGCGCCAATACGGAAACGGTTGACCCATGAACCCAGGCAAAGTCTATCTCGTCGGCGCCGGCCCCGGCGATCCTGGCCTGCTCACCGTCAAGGGGGCGCGGGCGCTGGCTGCCGCCGGGGTGGTGGTGTATGACCGCCTGCTGGATCCGGCCCTGGTCGCGTTGGCTCCGGCGTCGGCGGAGCGCGTGTTCGTGGGCAAGGAACGGGGACGGCAGGCGTTGACCCAGGCGGAGATCAACCGGCTGCTGGTGGCCGAGGGATTGGCGGGCAAGATGGTGGTGCGCCTCAAGGGCGGCGATCCGTTCGTCTTCGGCCGGGGCGGCGAGGAGGCCCAGGCTCTGAGCGAAGCCGGCGTTCCGTTCGAGATAGTGCCCGGGGTCACCTCGGCCGTTGCTGCCGCCGCGTACGCCGGCATACCGGTCACGCACCGGGGGGTGTCCACCGCAGTCACCATAGTGACCGGCAGCGAGGACCCGAGCAAGGGCGAAACCACCACCGACTGGTCGGCGCTGGCAAAAACCGGCGGTACGTTGGTGACGCTGATGGGCTGGGCGGCTCTTCCCGGCATCGCGGCCACTCTCCAGGCCCACGGCATGGCCGGCGACACACCCGCAGCGTTGGTGCAGTGGGGCACTTGGAACAGACAAAGGACGGTCACGGGCACGCTGGCCGACATCGCCGAAAAGGGGAAAGCGGCCGGCATCGGCGCGCCGGTGGTGGCGATCATCGGCGAGGTAGCGCGACTGCGGGAGGAAATCGGCTGGTTCGACCGACGTCCCCTGTGGGGCAAGCGCGTGCTGGTAACGCGGTCCCGGACTCAAGCCTCGCGGCTGATTGAACTGCTGGACGACCTGGGAGCCGAGGCGGTCGAGTTGCCGTCCATCGAAATTGGACCGCTGGACGATTACGGTGCATTGGACCAGGCTCTCGAAAACGCCGCCGACATTTCCGGACGGTGGATGATATTCGCCAGCGTCAACTCGGTGGAATACGTCTGGGAGCGGTTGCGCGCTCTGGGTAAAGACGCACGGTATTTTGCCGGCGCGACACTGGGAGCCATTGGGCCGGCCACGGCGCGGGCGTTGCGCGAGCGCGGCATCGAGCCGGACTTCATTCCCAAGCGCTCGGTATCCGAGGAGGTCATCGCCGAGTTGTCCGGCCGGGACTGGAACGGACGGCTGGTACTGCTACCCGGCTCCGCCATCGGCCGGGATGCGCTGGCTACCGGGCTGGCCGCATTGGGAGCCGACGTTCGGCCGGTTCCCGCGTACCGCAACCTGCGACCCGAAGGAATTGAGGAGAGGGCGCGGGCCGCATTTGAGCGGGGCATCGATGTGGTAACCTTCACCAGTTCGTCAACGGTGCGGAACCTGCTGGACATCCTGGGCGCTGACCGCCATTTGCTGGATTCCAGCGTCGTCGCGTGCATCGGGCCGATCACCTCGGCCACGGCTGAGGAGATGGGGCTCACCGTTGACATCATCGCCGCGGAACACAACGTGGAAGGGCTGGCCGACGCACTGGCCGGCTATTTCTCCGGCGGCCAGACCACTGCCGCCACTAGCCAAGTGTGAGGAGGGACACCATGCTGAAGCACCCCGATCTGCGTATGCGCCGGCTGCGGGAAAAAGCGCCGGTGCGCGACCTGGTGCGGGAGACCCGCATCAGCGCCGCCAACTTCATCTACCCGATGTTCGTCACCCACGGCGAGAACATCCGGGACGAGATCGAGCCGATGCCCGGGTGTTATCACACCTCCATAGACCGCCTGGGAGAGGAGATCGACGAGGTGGTCGAGCTGGGCATCCCGTCGGTGCTGCTCTTCGGCCTGCCGCCGGAAAAGGACGGCATAGGCAGCGGGGCCTACGATCCGGAAGGGATAATCCAGGAGGCGACCCGCACCATCAAGGAACGGGCGCCGGGTCTCATGGTCATCGGCGACGTGTGCCTGTGCGAGTACACCGACCACGGCCACTGCGGCGTGATTGACGGGGATCGGATCGACAACGACGCGACGCTGGAACTCCTGGCCCGTTCCGCGCTGACGCAGGTGCAGGCCGGCGCCGACATGGTTGCGCCGTCCTCGATGATGGACGGGCAGGTGCGCGCCATCCGCGAGACCCTGGACGCCCATGGTTACGACGACACGCCGATCATGGGCTACGCAGCCAAATACGCCTCGTCGTTTTACGGTCCCTTCCGCGTCGCCGCCGATTCCACGCCGCAGTTCGGCGACCGGCGCAGCTACCAGATGGACCCGGCCAACCGCCGCATGGCCATGCGGGAGATCGAGTCGGACATCGCCGAGGGCGCCGATATCGTGATGGTCAAGCCGGCCATGGCGTACATGGACGTCATCAAGGAGGCACGGGAGCGGTACGACTACCCGCTGGCGGCGTACAACGTGAGCGGCGAGTACTCCATGGTCAAGGCAGCGTCTCGGGCCGGCTGGATCGACGAAAAGCCCGTCACGCTGGAACTGCTGACGGCCATTCGCCGCGCCGGCGCGGACATCATCATCTCCTACCACGCCAAGGAAGTGGCCCGCTGGTTGCAGGGGCTGGAGTAGTGTCGCGGTTAGCCGTGAGCTGGGAAAGCCCGGCACGTTGACACGCTCCAACATCCCTTTCACAATGAATGGGAAGAAGACGACGGATTACGAGGAGGTTCAAAATGACGCAGACCACGGCCTACTCAGTTGACGCATTCATTGATGACGTGCGTGAGATTTTCGACACCACGGAGGACGCGCTGGCCCAGGCCTCCGGCGTCGCCAAGCACATGGAGCGCCTGCTGGCCACCCCGGGCTGGCTTGAGGAGCGGCTGGAACTGCCTGACGAGGGCGGATACGGTCGGTATGATCTCCACCTGGACGAGGACTACGGACATCCCAGCGGCGGGTTCTGGCTGATGGCATCGGTGCAGAAGCCCGACCAGGACAACCTGCCCCACGACCACGGCGCCGCCTGGGTGGTGTACGGCGTGTACGACGGCGCCATCAAGCAGACCAAGTGGCGCTGGTTCTATCCCGGCGAGGGCGTCGACTCGGTGCAGATCCAGGAGACCGGCGACTTCGTCCAGGAGGACGGCAAAGTGGCCTTCTTCCTCCCCGGCGAGATCCACAACACCCTGAACGTGACCGGCGACCGCGCCGTGGTGGTGCGCCTGGAATCCCAGAAGCTGGACCGCGTGACCCGCTACCAGTACAACCCGGGCGAGGGCACCATGGTGGTGATGGACCGCTAGAACATCGGCCGATAGTTGCTGTCGTCAACCGGGACGCACGCGAAACGGTCCTGTAATGGGGCCGTTTTGGGCGCTGACGTGCCGATTTGAGTAGGTACGATGGTCGCTACGAACGATTAAGGCGGCGGATCCTTGACGGTCAGTCGGACGCCAACCTACGGTTTGACGATCTGCGTGGTCTGTTGGTCCGGATGGGGTTCGTGGAACGAACACGAGGAAGTCACCACATATTCCGCAAAGAGGGTGTTGTTGAACGGTTGAACCTGCAGAGGGATGGCGGGGATGCCAAACCGTACCAAGTCAGACAAGTACGCCAGGTAATTCTGAAATACGGACTGTGAGGATCGCTGTGTACAAGTACGAGATCATCCTCTACTGGAGTGATGTCGACGGTGTGTTTATTGCGGAAGTCCCGCAACTCCCGGGTTGCGGGTCCCACGGAAATACACAGGAGGCTGCGCTCAAGAATGTCAATGACGCGATCGCTCTATGGATTGACACCGCGAGAGAATTCAACGATCCGATACCGGAACCCAAGGGTGAACGCCTGATGCTGGCGTGAACGTAGCGCATCCACGCGCCGAGGAGACATCCACAATGCAGCAAGGCAGGTCCCAGCAGCTTTTCGAGCAGGCCCAGCGGGTGATCCCCGGCGGGGTCAACAGCCCGGTGCGGTCGTTCCGCGCGGTGGAAGGCACGCCGCCGTTCATCGCCCGTGGAGCCGGCGCGCGCGTGTGGGACGTGGACGGCAACGAGTACATCGACTACCTGGGATCCTGGGGCCCGCTGGCGCTGGGACACGCTCACCCGGCCGTGGTGGAGGCGGTGCAGCGGGCCGCGGCGGACGGCACCTCCTTCGGCGCGCCGGTGGAGCAGGAAGTCGAATTGGCCGAGATGATCTGCTCGGCCCTGCCCTCGGTGGACCAGGTGCGGCTGGTCAACTCCGGCACCGAAGCGTGCATGACCGCGCTGCGGCTGGCCCGGGCCTACACCGGCCGCGACAAGATCGTGAAATTCGCGGGCAACTATCACGGCCACGCCGACGGGTTGCTGGTGGCCGCCGGCTCCGGCGCGTTGACCCACGGCGTTCCCACCAGCGCCGGCGTCCCGGAAGCCTACGCCGCGGAAACCCTCATCGCCGCCTTCAACGATATCGACTCCGTGCAAAGCCTGTTCGATGCCTGGCCCAACGACATCGCCGCCGTCATCGTGGAGCCGGTCGCGGGCAATATGGGCGTGGTGCCGCCGGCCGAGGGTTTCCTGGAGGGCCTGCGAGCGGTCACCGAGACCAACGGCACCCTGCTCATATTCGACGAGGTGATCACCGGCTTCCGCGTAGCTTACGGCGGAGCGCAGACTCTCTACGGCGTCACGCCGGACATCACCACCATGGGCAAGATCATCGGCGGCGGGCTGCCGGTGGGCGCGTACGGAGGCCGCAGCGAGGTCATGCAGCAGGTTGCGCCCCTGGGCCCGATGTACCAGGCGGGCACCCTCTCCGGCAACCCGCTGGCGGTAGCGGCCGGAGTCGCCACGCTGACCGAGTTGCAACGTCCGGGGGTGTACGATCAGCTGGAGGCGACGGCGATACGCCTGACCGACGGCGTCAGCGCGGCCTTCGCCCGGGCAGAGGTGCCGTCCACCATCAACCGGGTGGCGTCCATGTTCACGGGCTTCTTCAACCCCGGGCCGGTGTCGGCTCTGGCCCAGGTGGAGCAATCGGACACCGCGGCCTACGGGCGGTACATGCACGCGCTGCTGGACCGGGGCGTGTACATCGCCCCCTCCCAGTTCGAGGCGGGGTTCGTATCTATAGCCCACACCGATGCCGACATTGACCGGACCATAGTGGCGGTAGGCGACGCTCTGGCAGCGATGGAGTAGCGCCCGGATAGGCCACCGGAATTATCCCGGCGGTAGGTAGCGATGGCGGACGAAATCCGGACCCTGCTCCAACTGCTCAAGCGGCATTTCGGCTACGACCAGTTTCGGCCGGGGCAGGAGGAGATAATCTCCAACGCGCTGGCCGGGCGGCACAGTCTGGTGGTCATGCCCACCGGCGGCGGCAAGTCGCTCTGCTACCAGTTGCCCGCGCTGGCGACGGGCGGCGTAACCCTGGTGATCTCGCCGCTGATCGCGCTGATGAAGGACCAGGTGGATGGCCTGCGGGTCAACGGCATCGCCGCCGACTTCCTGAACAGTACCCTGGACAACCGGACCGCCGCCGAAGTCGAACGCGGCGCGCAGGCCGGAGCGGTCCGACTCCTCTACGCAGCGCCCGAGCGAGTCAGTCTGCCGGGGTTCCGGCGGTTCCTGTCGACCCTTGACCTGCGGATGATCGCCATCGACGAAGCGCATTGCATCAGCGAGTGGGGCCATGATTTCCGGCCTGATTATCGTGCGCTGGCAGAACTGCGCGATCTGTTCCCCCAAACGCCGATCATGGCGCTGACGGCCACCGCCACCGAGCGGGTGCAGCGGGATATCGTCGAGCAACTGCGGCTGAACGATTGTCGTCGGTTCGTGTCCGGTTTCGACCGGCCGAACCTGACCTACCGCGTCGAGCCGGGAGCGGGAGCCTGGGATGCGCTGCTGGGCTTGCTGGAGGAACGGCGGGAGCAGTCCGCGATTGTGTACTGCTTCTCCCGAAAGGACACTGAGGAGTTGGCGGCCCGGCTCACCGGCCACGGGCATCCGGCGGTGGCCTATCACGCGGGTTTGGACGCAAACACCCGACGGCTGACGCAGGAACGGTTCATCGACGGTGAGGTCCCCATCGTGGCCGCCACCATCGCCTTCGGCATGGGCATCGACAAGCCGGACATCCGGTTGGTGGTCCATTATACCCTGCCCAAATCCATCGAGAGCTACTACCAGGAAACGGGCCGCGCCGGCCGGGACGGGCTGCCCAGCGAATGCGTCCTGTTTTTCAACGAGGGCGACCGGGCGAAGCAGGAGTACTTCATCCAGGGTATGACCGGGGACGCCCGCGCAACCGCGGAAACCCAGCTTCAGCAGATGGTCGACTTCTGCCGGCTGAGCGCCTGCCGGAGGAAGTACCTGCTCGGATACTTCGGCGACACGGCAGCGAGCGAAGAGTGCGGCGGCTGCGACGTTTGCTTGGCGGAACGGCAAACGGTGGATGTCACCGTGGTTGCCCAGAAGTTGCTGTCGGCAGTGATACGGACGGGTGAGCGGTTCGGCGCAGCACACGTTTGCGACGTTCTGCTCGGCCGCAACTTGAAGCGCATTCGGGAGCTGGAGCACGACCAGCTCAGCGTGTTCGGCATCGTGAACGACTACGACCGCGACGGGCTGCGTCGTATCGCGGATGGGTTGGCAGAGCGCGGATTGTTGGCGCGGGCAGAAGGCGAGTACCCAACATTGAGCGTGACTCCTGCTGGGCGGGAGTGGCTGCGCGGCCAGGACGCTTTGACGCTAGATTTGAGAATCCCCGAAGGGACCAAGCGCTCGGGTAAATCCCGAGCGCCGATTGGTGATGTTGCTCACGCGATCGACACCCGTTTGTTTGAGCAACTCCGGGCGTTGCGCCGGCGGCTGGCCGATGAGGAAGGTGTGCCGGCCTTTGTCGTATTCGGTGACGCTACGCTGCGAGGTTTGGCGGAAGCCAGGCCAGTCACGCCGGAGGCTATGTTGCGGGTGTCGGGGGTCGGGCCGGCCAAGTTGGAACGGTACGGCCAAGAGTTCCTAGGCGTAATAAAGCAATCCGAAAACGTATCTGAGCCACTCAGACACCGTCCGGCCACGTCGTCAATTGGTACACCCGTTAATCACAGCCAGTGGCAGACGCTTCGCTTGTTAGAACAAGGCCTGAGCATTGCTGGGATCGCAAAGGAACGTGGTCTTACCCAAGGCACCATCACGTCACACATTGAGCGCATCGTGGGAGCGGGCACGGAGGTTGATCTGACTCCGCTTCTGCCACCGCCCGAAAAGACCGAGCGCATTAGAGTAGCCTTGACAGCCGCAGAGGACGGACGGTTGGCCCCGGTCAAAGGCCTGTTAGGCGACGACTGTTCTTACGAAGAAATTCGGTTGGTGCGGCTCGCATACCAACGTGAAAAACAGTAGGAGCGAATGATCATTCGCCCCTACTCACGGATCGCTATGTTCGCGGCGGACTAGGTGCCGTAGCGGGCGGCGGCGTTGGGGTCGCTGTACTCGACGTTCTTGGTGGACCAGAAGGCGGTGGCGATGTCGTCGCAGGCGGCGACCAGGGCCTCGGCGTTCTCCATGCTGACGGTCTGCTTGCACTGGCCGGCCAGCTTGAGGGCGGCGTTGAACTTGCCGGCGATCTCGTTGGCGTCGGTGCCGGGCCAGGCGTAGTCGGCCCAGAGGATGCGCAACTCTTCCTTGCACTTCTCGGCGTGCTCTTCCTTGACGGTGACGTAGCGGGAGAAGGTGTTGGCGAAGGACTGGCGATCAGCGGCCGGAGCGCCGGGCTGCGGAGCCTCCAGGTTCTGCATGCGCAGGACCATCTTCTGCACGGTCTGGGCGGCCATCTTGGCCACGATGGGGTCGTAGATACCGCAGGGGATGTCGCAGTGGGCGTGGGCCGTGCGCGGCTTCAGGGCGGCGATGGGATTGAACATCGTGTGCAGTCTCCTTTCGGGTGATGACAACGGGGGACGGATAACCGTCATGGACGGGATGATTTCGGCAAAAATGCTAGCGCACTTTGTCGGTTGGCGCAAGGGCGGGAAGGCCAGGGCAAACTGTTCAGAATTCAGGGGGTTGTCATTGCGAGGCGCTGGCGCCGTGGCAATCTCGACGCCGTAGCCGCAACGTCTGCCCCAAAGGACTCCCCGGCGCCAACGAGATTGCCGCGCTG
>DAOULH010000047.1:0-38706 GCA_034420475.1 Dehalococcoidia bacterium | reverse complement strand
TTGACACAACACGAACCAGACGACACCGGCACCCTAACCGATGCCGCAACCATCTCGGAACAAATACGAGAACACGAACTGCTCCGTCAAAAATTCCGCGACGCCATCTCATCGGTCGGCGAGGAACACTACGAACAGTGGGCCGGCATGGGACCCGAACAAGTCCTGGTCTTCGGCGAATCCCTCGACGACGTCATCGACCAGCTCAAGCCCAATGGCAAAGACCACCGCCCCACAGTGGTCGAATACCTGACCGCAGAGGCTCCGGTGCTGATACTGTGATTACCGTATACTTCGACAATGGCCGCCCCTACGTCAGCGCACACGTCGAGATACCCAGACTGAGCATCGCAGGAACCATCCCACTGCTCGTTGACACCGGCGCCGACAACACCTGCATCCACCCTAAAGACGGCCCCGAATTGCTCATACCGTACCAAAGCCTCAACCGGCCAGCCACCGTCAGGGGCGTCGCAGGCACCTCCCAACGCTACCTCGAAGACGCCGTGATCAGTTTCCGAGACTCCCTGGGAACACCGGTATTCAGATACCGCATAACAGTCCGCATCGGCAAACCCGACGACGTGGACGTGAGACTCCCGTCCCTACTTGGACAGGACCTGCTCCGAAACTGGAGAACCATCCACGAGCCCGCCCTGCAACGGTTGGAGTTCATCCCAAGGACCGCCGACATCGTCGGCGAGTAGGCCATCCGCCAGCGCCATGCTCCCGCTCCAACACAACACGAAATCCGTTCGGGCATGACAAGGGCAGATTGTCCACGGGCCCTAGTCAAATTGAGTCACCACCGTTTCGTGAGTTGTCTGAAGCAGGATTTGCCGGATTATTGGATTTACGGGATTGGGTACGCGTGGGCCGTTTCTTGGATTGTCTGAAGCAGGATTTGCCGGATTATTGGATTGGACAGGATTGGGACTGCGGCGGCGAGCGGGGTTTCGTGGGTTGTCTGAAGCAGGATTTGCCGGATTATTGGATTGGACAGGATTGGGACTGCGGCGGCGGGCGCGGTTTCTTGGATTGTCTGAAGCAGGATTTACGGGATTACCGGATTTTCGGGATTGGGGCCGTGCTCAGCACCATCTACTCAATCCTGGTAATCCCTGAATCTTGAAAATCCTGCTTCTGACAAACACCACAGCCGTTAGTTACCGAAAATGCGGCGGTATTCCAGGCTGGGTCCGCCGAAGTTCAGCAGGAGGCCCAAGCTGAAACCATAAGCGGCCACGTAATTTTTCACCTGAACCAGGTGGACGGGTTCCAATTCGGCCAGGGCTTTCAACTCCACTACGACGCTATTTCCTACGATGAAGTCAGCCCTTCTGGAACCGACCTCTACCCCCTCATAATAGATGGGCTGTTCGACTCCCGGCCAAAGTCGATGCCGGCGCGGGCCATCTCGATGGCCAGGGCGCGTTGGTAGATAACCTCCTGGAAACCGCCGCCAAGGGTGCGGTGCACTTTCATGGCGCACCCGATTATCCGGTAGGTGAGATCGTCGTTGACCATTTGGTGCGGTGGCTCCTTGTCTGAAGCAGGATTTGCCGGATTTGGGGATTGGACAGGATTGGGACTGCGGTGGCGAGCGGGGTTTCGTGGATTGTCTGAAGCAGGATTTGCCGGATTATTGGATTGGACAGGATTGGGAGGTCTTTATCATGGAAAGGTTTCCGATCCTGACAACCCCTGAACCTTGAAAATCCTGTAAATCCTGATTCTGACGATTTACGAAAAAGGGCGCGCATCAGAGGCCCGCCGGCGTGGTAACGTTGTTGGCAATGCTAGACTGGCGAACGCGAGGAATGAAACATCGACAATCGTTCAGGGGGCAAAATGGCGATTTACAGGGTATTTTCGGACGCTGACGGCGAGAGCCACATCGAGGACCTGAACCTGGCGGAGCATCCCGAGCTGGGGGCGCTGATCAACGTGTCCGAGGTGCGGGTGCAGGAGTTTGACGGGTCACGGCAGATGGACTTTCATCCCCTGCCGGAACGCCGTCTGATCATTCACCTTTCCGGCGAGGTCGAGATCGGGGCCAGCGACGGTTCCAAACGGGTGCTCCGAGCCGGCGACATCCGGCTGATGGAAGACGTCACCGGCAAGGGGCACTCGCACCACGACCTGTCCCCGTCGGGCGCGGTGTACATCCTGCTCGACGACTGATCGAGCAGTTTTCCGGCGCCGAGTCCGTCACGGCGTACCGGCGCCGCCGCTCACGTTGAGCCGCACCAGGCGGCGCAGCAGCTCGTCATCCGCCAGGTCGGTGGGCCAGCCGTAGGCGGCGGCGACGGCGGCGTCCAGTTCGGCGTGGGCGGTGCGCAGCCAGGGCGGGTTTTCGTTGTACAGGCTGGTTATAGAGCGGCGGTAACTGCCGTTGGGCCGGCAGACGTTGCGCCGCTGATCGTCCAGCGTCCGCGCCGCCTGCGCTACGGCCTGCCGCTGCGATTCCGTCGGACTCGGAAAGGGAAACTTCTCAAAGCACTCGCTGATGATGTATGTCTGAGCGGATTCTTTCTCGCGCAACTGTGTGCCAATGGCGTTAGCCCATACCTTGTGGAAGCGACTTTCCAGTATGCCTAGAAAGTAATTGTCCTCTCGGGCAAATACCGCCACTTTATTATTTGGTGTAGTGCCAGCATCAATAAACTGGAATATTCGGTGTTTGGCAATCTGACATGTACCGATGTAACGGGTCAGCGGTTTTATGGCCGCGTTCAGGGCAGGAGTGGCGTCATTGAACATCCACCAATTTACTCGCCTATGCTCACGTCTGTTCTTGGCCCTCACTGGCTTTACGTGCTTCAGACAATGTTGGTATGGCAAGTTGTATAACATTGCTTCCGCTTCGGGCATCGTGCCAAAGTCAACCAACCACCTTTCTTTTGGCCGGCCATTGAGATCGCTGCCCATAAGATATCGTTTCACTACGTCGCTGTTGGGTTTGCCATTGGGGTTGCTGTCCGATAGCATCACCGCCGCATCTTGCGGGGTAACGTCGAATGGGCCTCCTTTTTCTACGCCACGAAAGCGGATGCCGGCGTTCTGCGGCAGAACCACCGCTCGGTCCAAGTGCATATTGTCGGTGAGGCGGGTGTCGATGTCCGACGCCGGCGCGCCGTTCAGCGTTTTCGCGGTCTCGCGGCCGTCGTCAAAGCAGACGATGGAGACGTGGACGGCGGCGGAGCCGGGTTCCTCCGGTTTCCATTCCAGGTCGTCGTAGGCGGCGAAAATGTCGCCGGTTTCCTTGATACGTTCCAGAGTGCGGCGGTTGCTGCTGAACCGTATCGCCTGGGTGGCCAGCAGGCCGGCCCGCCGCGCCCGGCCGGCGGCAATCTGCGCCCGGGCCTGCTCAAACCAGTAGCAGCACAGGTCAACGGCGCCGTCCAGTTCGCCGGCGTAGGTTTGGCGGAGTCGGGCGGTATAGTCAACGCCCAACTCGGTGAGCATATCTTTGGCGCCCAGAAAGGGCGGGTTGCCGATGATGTAGTCAGCATCGGGCCAATGAGCTTTGCGCGCAGTTTCGCCGGCAGCGCCTATGGCGGCGTCCCGACATTCAACGCCGTGGATATTGTCCAGTATCGGGCGGTTAGTGTAGGCAAATCCGTTGGCCTGATGCCACTGGATGTAGCCAATCCACAGGGCGGTTTTGGCCAGTTGCGCCGCGTACTCGTTGATCTCCAGGCCCAGCATCTGGTCGGGTTGCACCGCGGGCTTGAGGCCGCGCCAGCCCCGGGCGGTGGCGAAGTCGATGACCTCCCGCTCCAGATCCAGCAGCGAGCGAAGGGCGACGTAGAGGAAGTTTCCGCTGCCGCAGGCCGGGTCCAGCACGGTTACGGAGGCGAGGCGCTGACGGAAGGCATCCAGCCGTTGCCGCGCCGGGGAATTGTCAGAATCAGGATTTACCGGATTTACGGATTGCCAGGATTGGGGGCCACAATCCGGTAAATCCCGTAATCCCGAAAATCCTGATGCTAACGATCCCAGCAGCCCCTCAATCTCCACCCGGGCCGCGTCCCATTCGCGGCGCAGGGGGGGCCATCACCACCGGCTCAACCACGCGGCGGATGTCGGCCTCGCCGGTGTAGTGCGCGCCCAGGGGAGCGCGTTCCTCGGTGAGACCCAGCGCGCGCTCAAAGAGCGTGCCGAATATGGACGGCTCGATGTTGCTCCAGTTCTTGGCCGCGGCCTCCGCCAGGCGTTCCAGGGCGGCGGTGTTCAGGGTCACGTCGGGAACGTGGGCGAACAGTTCGCCGTTGAAATGGTCGATGGTGTCGGGACCGAACAGGCCGCCGTGGTTCATTTCGGCGAACAGGGTTTGCGCGCCCCGGCGGAATCGCTCCGGTTCCCGCCGCTGGTTGACCACCAGCCCGGTGAAGGCGTCGTCCGGGAGCAGCCCGGCGTCCTCGGCGTACAGGCAGAAAATGATCTGATTGAGGTACTGCGCCAACTCGTGATGCCCGTAACCGGAGCCGACCATGTCGTTGCTCACCGCCTGGAAGAGGGCGGCGGTTTCCCTGGTGACGTCGTCGCGGCTCTTGCCGGTGTTGAACCAGTCCGGGTCGGTGAAAACCCGCCTGATGACGTCGCGGGTTTCCGGTTCGGCCAGGTCGGCGATGCGGATTTCGCGCTGCACGCTTTCCATGCCGGGGAAGTTGGTGCGGATGCGGATGACGTTGAAGGCGGACGCCACCAGCAGGGGCGGCGTTTTGAGATACATTGAATAGCCGAGCACCTGCCGCATTCCCTCGTCCAGCTGGCGCTCGTGCGTCTTGAACTCCCAGCCGAAATGATTTTCGTAGTAGGCGTCGGCCTTGCCGGTTTCAACGCGATGCTCAAAGGCGTAGGTCAGGCCGTTGAGTTCGCCCAAGGGCCGGGGATGGCCGATGAGGTCGCAGAGGTCGTTGAACCAGGAGTGCGCGCCCTGCTCCTCGTTGAGGCCGGCGTTTTCCCAGGTTGCGATGAAATGTTCTGGTTCCATGGCGAGCATCCTACGCCGATTCCCGCGCCGATTACAACCCTGAACCAGCGCCAAGGCGGACGGCCGCAATGCTCATGCGCACTCAGTTTGTCATCGCGAGGAGCGCAGCAACGCGGCGATCTCGTTCCGGCGGCGGTGTCCGTTGCCCTGACGAGATTGTGCCCTGACGAGATTGCCGCGCTGCGCTCGCAATGACACTTTGAGCGAGAACGGGTACGCGTGAGCGTGCGGTGTCTGCTACCCTGACGAGATTGTGCCCTGACGAGATTGCCGCGCTGCGCTCGCAATGACACTTTGGGCGAAAGCGGGTACGCGTGAGCGTGCGGTGTCCGTTGCCGGCAGTTACGTTGCCGGCAGTTACGTTGCGATGGTGGGTATGTCCAGGTCACGCACCAGGTTGGCGAACTGGGTTACGTCCTCATCCACAACCTGGTGCAACGCGGCCAGTTGCCGGTCGATCTCGCCGGAGAGGTAGTCGAAGACCTGGTACGCCTGCCGGGGAGGCGCGAAATCGGCAGCGGCGACCACGGCGGTGAGTTCCGCCAGCTTGCGGTTGAGGCGAGCCGGCAGGTCCAGCCGGTCCCGGGCGCCGCGGTAGGCCGACTGGATGAGCAGGTCTTCGATCTGGCCCAGCTTCTCCTTCACCGATTGGGCCGCATCGCCCACCGTCTCGGCGGAGGCATGGCCCTCGGCGCGATTCACCCACTGGTCCACCTGCTGGCGGACCCGGCGCAGTTGGTTGATGCCGTCGTGGGTCTGCGACACCTTGTCGCGGATCTCGATCAGGAACTTGAATTGGGCGTCAAAATCTTCCTGAGTGGCCCCCACGCGGGGGTCCTTGACGATGCGGAAGGTCCGGGTCTGGACATCGTCGCCCACCCGCAACGACACCTGGTACCGGCCGGGCGACGCCAGGGGGCCGATAACCGCGTCCTCGGTGGTCTTGTCCTCGGGCACCTTGCGGGCGTCCGGATAGCGGAGGTTCCATACGAAGCGGTTCATGCCGGGTTGGGCCGGCGCCCGGGGTTCTGCGGCGTCCGCGCCGGCTTCCGGTGGTTTGCTGGAGTAGGTCTGGATGACCTCCCCGGCCTCGTCGAGGATGGTGAGGGTCAGCTCGTCGGGCGCTTCCCGCAGGCAGTAGTGGATCATCGCGCCGTCGGGAGGGTTCTCGCCGGCGTCCCACATCTTGCGCACGGTCTGGCCCGCCGGCCCCAGCGACTCGCTGTAGGTGACGTCGGCGCCCAGGCCGGCGCGGTAGATCTTGCCGGGGCTGGGCTTCCGGTCGCGGAAGGGCGAGCGGACCCGGTAGGTGTCCCGGGGTTGCAGCAGGACGACGGGCTGGTCGGCCAGGGTTGGCGCAAGCTGGCGCAACTGGGTCAGGTCGTCCAGGATCCAGAAGGAGCGCCCGTGGGTGGCGGCGACCAGGTTGTCGTCCTTGATCTCCAGGTCGTACACCGGAACCACCGGGAGGTTGGCCCGCAAGGGCTGCCAGGAGTCTCCCTGGTCGAATGACACGTACGCTCCGGTCTCGGTGCCGGCGTAGAGCAGGCCGGGGCGGACGGGGTCTTCCCGCACGACGCGGGTGTAGTCATCATCGGGCAGGCCGGCGGTTATCGGTGTCCAGGACTGGCCGTAATCGGTGGTCCGGTAGAGCATGGGGCGGGTGTCGTCCAGCTTGTAGCGGGTGGCCGCGATGTAGGCCGTGGCCGGGTCGTGGGGAGAAACCTCGATCATGCAGATGAGCGTCCACTCCGGCAGGCCGTCGGGCGTGATCGCGTCCCACGTCGTGCCGCCATCGCGGGACAGATGCACCAGTCCGTCGTCGGAGCCGGCCCAGAAGACACCAGGCTCGTGGGGAGATTCCACGAAGGCGAAGATTGTCGCATAGACCTCGGCGCCGGAGGTGTCCTTGGTGATGGGGCCGCCGGAGGGTTCCAGGGTGGACGGGTCATGGCGGGTGAGGTCGGGGCTGATGGCCTCCCAACTGCTGCCCAGGTCGGTGGAGCGGAACGCCACGTTGCCGGCCACGTACAGGGTCTGCGGGTCGTGGGGAGAGAACATGATGGGGTAGGTCCACTGGAAGCGGTACCGCATGTCCTTTGCGCCCCAGCCGGTGTAGAGCTCGGGCCACACCGTGATGATGCGCACCTGCCCGGTAGCGTGGTCGTAGTGCAGCAGGTTACCGCCACCGCCGGCAGAGCTGCCAATGGCGCCGGAAATAACCGTGTCGGGATCCTCCGGATGCAGGGCGATGTGGCCGCTTTCGGAGTTGCCGACAACGTAGCAGTCGCCCCAGGGGATCGCGCCCTTGTGGGTGCGGGAGGGGACGCTGATGGCGGTGTTGTCCTGTTGCGTCCCATAGACCCGGTGGGGAAAGCGGTTGTCGGTGGTCAGGTGGTAGAACTGGGCGGTGAGCTGGTTGTAGATGCTGGACCAGGTCTCGCCGCCGTTGAAGCTGACGCAGGCGCCGCCGTCGTTGCCCTCGATCATGCGCAGGGGGTTGTTGGGGTCGATCCAGAGGTCGTGGTCGTCGCCGTGGGGCGTGGTGACGCGGCTGAAGTTGCGCCCGCCGTCCACGGACTTCCAGCACTGGTAGTTGAGGATCCATACGGTGTCGGCGTCCTGGGGGTCGGCGAAGATGTGCTGGTAGTACCAGGGACGGCCCTGCAAGTCGCGTTCGTCGCTGACCAGTTCCCAGGTGTCGCCACCGTCGTCGGAACGGTACACTCCGCAGTCCTCGGCCTCGATGGTGGCCCAGACCCGGCCCGATTTGGCGGGGGAAACGGCGACGCCGATGCGTCCCTTGAGGCCGCCGGGCAGGCCGGGGTTGTCGGTGATCTCCGTCCAGGAGTCGCCGCCGTCCACGGACTTGAAGATGCCGCTCCCCGGGCCGCCGCTGATGAGGCTCCAGGGCGTCCGCCGGGTTTCCCAGATGGAGGCATAGAGGATGCGCGGGTTGTTGGGGTCCATTGACAGGTCGATGGCGCCGGCGTCCTCGCTGCGGAACAGCACCTTCTCCCAGGTATTCCCACCGTCCTTGGAGCGGAACACGCCCCGCTCGTTATTGGGGCCGTAGGCGTGTCCCAGGGCCGCCACGTACACCAGGTCGGGGTTGGCAGGATGCACCCGCACCTTGCCGATGTGCCGGGTGTCGGACAGGCCCACGTTGGTCCAGGTCTGGCCGCCGTCGGTGGAGCGGTACACCCCGTCGCCGTAGGTCACGTCGCCCCGGATGCATGCCTCGCCCATGCCGGCGTAAATGACGTTGGGGTCGGAGGGCGCGACGGCGATGGCGCCCACCGCGGCGGTGTTGAAGAAACCGTCGGACACGTTGTCCCAGTAGGCGCCGCCGTCGGTGGTCTTCCACACCCCGCCGGCACACGCGCCGAAGTAGAAGACCATGGGGTTGACCGGATCGCCGGCGACCGCCACCACCCGGCCGCCCCGGGGCGGGCCGATGCAACGCCAGCGCACGGCGCCGAGCAGCTCCTGGGGGACGTAGGGGGCCGGGGCCTGCCGGGTTTCGCTGGTCGTCATCGTCGCACCTCCCGCTCGGGGTCTGCATCTACCGAGGATCTCATTCGTGCCCGTTTGCATAAATCGTCAGAAGCAGGATTTACGGGATTTTATGATTTGGCAGGATTGGGAGATTCGCATCACAGAACGGTTCCAATCCTGAAAATCCCCAAATCTTGAAAATCCTGCTTCTGACGTTTCCCCAACGCAAACCGGGTACACATGATAGCGATTATCCCCTTGCGCAACGGGGCGTGTCGAGGGGACACTTGCGCGAATGCGTCAGAGAATTTGGGTCGGCTGGAGAGATCACGTTGGCATCAGCGGTTGAGCAGGAGATCAGGGAACTAATCCAGAAGGATGGGCGGATCACATTCGCCCGGTTCATGGAAGCCTGCCTGTACTCGCCGCGCGGGGGTTTCTATTCAGCCCGGGGCGACCGGATCAGCGCACATTTCGGCACGTCTGCCACGAGTCACCCGGCGTTTGGCGCGCTGATTGCGCGGCAACTGGCGCAGATGTGGCAGATCCTGGGCGAGCCCGCGGTTTTCCACGTGATCGAGGTTGGCTCCGGGGACGGCGCGCTGGCTCGAAGCATCGTGGCAGCGTGCCGGCGCACGGCGCCCCGGTTCGCCGAGGCGATCCGCTACGTGGCAGCAGACTACGAGCCCGGATGGGCTCAATCACCTGGCACCGCGTTCGGCAGGACGGGAGAGGGTCAATCCCCGAACGGACTGGATACGCCTGCGGGAATCCAGCGAGTCAGAGGATCCGGCCTCGGCGCGTTCCGAAACATTGTCGGCTGCGTCCTGTGCAACGAGCTGATCGACAACTTCCCGGTGCATCGGTTCGCCATCGCGGATGGGAAGGTGAAGGAAATTTTCGTCACGTTGGCGGGCGGCGATTTCATCGAGGTCCTGGACGATCCATCCACACGTCGCATTACAGAGAGGATCGCCGGCTTGGGCCTGCCGGAAGGTTATCGCGGCGAAGTGAACCTGGCGATGGAGGACTGGATCGGCCAGGTTTGCGGGGCGCTGGATCGCGGGTTCGTGCTCACGATTGACTATGGTGAGTTGGCCGAGGACCTGTATTCGCCGGAGAATGCCCGGGGCACGCTGGTCTGTTTCAACCGGCACGCCATCGGCGGCGACCCATACCAGGATATCGGGCAGCAGGACATCACCTGCCAGGTGGATTTCACGTCGCTCATGCGGCTGGGTGAGCGGGAGGGACTGGAAACCGTGGGCTACACGCTACAGCGCCGGTTCCTGGAGAACCTCGGCTTCAACGAGTTTCTGGACGATCTGGGGACGCCGGGCCCGTCCGCCGCCCGCGCCGAGCTGAGCCGGATCGCGATGATGACGCTGGTGGACCCGGACGAATACGGCGACTTCAAGGTGCTGGCGCAGGCCAAGGGAGTCGAGCCCGGTGTTGAGCTAACGGGGTTTCAAGGCCCGAGAGGCTGAGCGGTAAATCGGGCGGCCCGCTGGCGTGTGGCGCATCATTCGTCGCTCTCAAATTCGCAACCGGGCATGAAAAGCCCGGCGGCTCGTCGCGTATCAGATACGAGCCGTCGGGCGGTGAGTTTGATCCGACGGGACGAGTTCTAGTCCGGCGATTTGCTGAACATGATGAAGCCGTTGCTGTCGGGGGTGTTGCAGCCGGCCAGGGCGGTCTCGGCTCGCACTGTCACCTGCCGCGGGCCGGCGGTTCCGCGCAGCTGCTCCAGGCTGTCCGAGAAGAGACAGGCGCGAGTGCGGCCGGTGCCGTTGTTGCCGCCGCTGGACATGAAGGGATGCGGCCCTTCGACCCGGATGTCATCGGCGTAGAAGTCGTGGGCCTCTCCCAGTTTCACGCCGTGCCACTGGAATCCCTCGAGGAATTGCTGCGTGAACGTGAGGTAGCCGTCGTAGGGGTTGAAGACGTCGACGTCATCGGGGCCGAGGCCAGAACCTTCCCACATCCTCCGGGCCAAGCTGGCCACGGCCTCCTGGTGCTCTTCCAGCGTGGACATGGTGCTCCGGCCCCGGCCGCCGGTCTGGGCGTGGTTGAGCACGTAAATGGGCTTTTGCCGCAGGTCTTTGGCGCGCTCGGCGGTGGTGAAGATGAAGGCGGCGCAGGTGTTGACCGGGCGGTCGCAGTCGTAGATCACCAGCGGTTCCTCGATCACGCGGCCGTTCAGGTAGTCCTCGCGGGTGAGCTGATACGGCTCGTGCAGCGCGTAGTAGCTCCAGGGAGTCATCAGGCCGTTGCGGCGCAGGTTCAGGCAGAGATCGGCCAGTCCGTCGTGGGACGTGCCGTACTTCTTGCAGTACTGCTGGAAGATCACCAGGTTGTTGAACATGGCGCCGCTCTGGTAACCCCACGGCAGGGTGAACGCGCTGGGGCCGGGCGCCTCCTCGCTGTTGTTCGCCGGATTGTTGTGCCCGTACCGGCCGGCGAGGTTGACCATCGGATACCAGACCAGGGCGGTCTCGCACCGGCCGTCGCCCACCGCCTGGGCGGCCAGGCCCATCATCGGGCCGATGTAGGGCGCATCGGACACCCGGTACTGTATGTTCTTGAGCCCCAACTCCCGCTCGATCCACTCCGCCGAGGCGTAGGTCAGGCCGTCCTCGGTGTCGTAGGGCGGATCGAAGTAGGGGCGCGGCGCCCAGGTCTGCTCGGCGCGGGTCTCCGCGCTGGTGATGAGCCCGTCGATGTCGTCCAGGGACAGGCCGGCGTCGGCGATTGCCTTCAGGCAAGCCTCCCTGGTCAGGCCGCCGCAGCTGCGGTCCATGGTGACACCGTCCCAGCGCCGGTCGATGTGGGATTGTCCCCAACCGACCACGGCGACCTTGCCGCGGTGCTCCCAGAGGCCCATCCCTTCCTGAAGTCGCATCCAACTCCTGTCGCTGACCATATCTACCCCCTCTTGCTTCCTATGGACTGTTGACCGTTTGGACTGTTGACCGTTTTCGCACTGTCCGAGTGGTCTAGCCGACCACCCGCCACTCGTGGACCAACTGGCCGGTGCTTGTTTCCTCGAATATCAGCTCCACCGGAGCGCCAACCGGCACCTCTCCCGGCGGGGTGCCCGGCAGGTTGGACAGGAAGTTGATGCCCGGGTCCTCGTCCAGGGTGATCACCGCGAAGTTGATGGGCTGCGCCGACCGGAAGCCGCGGATGCGGGAGTCGCGGATCACCATGTACACGTCGATGTGGCCCTTGCCTTCGACCTCTTTCCACTCGAAGTTGTCGGCGGAGCCGCACTGGTCGCACCGCTGGGCGGGCGGATAGTGCATCCGCGGGCAGGCGGTGCAGTTTTGCAGGACCAGACGCCGCTCGTTGCAGGCGTCCCAGAAAGGCCGGGTCAGATCATTGGGAACGGGACCGGGTCTTTCCAGACCGGGAATTGTAGACATGCTTCTCCCTCCTGCGGAACTTGCTGGCGGCGCGCTACCGTTGTCGGCATTGTCTGGCGCGGGTCAATCATTTGGCGCGGGTCAATCATTTGGCGCGGATTATATGCGATGCGCGGCATTTGGCTAAAGATGCGTGGCAGTCAGGATTGCGGGCCTAACCCTGGCTCGGACTTTCATCGATCCACGGTTCGGTATGCCCGTCATCCATCCAGATGAAGTTGAAACCCGCTTCCCGGGCCATTTGCTGATCCATCTCGGTGTCGCCGATGTGGTAGTACTGGTCGGCCGGGAAGCGCGACCTGACATCGGGGAGGTCCTGCTTGTGCGAGATAAAGCTCACCTCGATGCGGTGCCGGTCCCAAATGGACTTCTGAACCGGCAGCGGGCGGTCCGATGAGCTGCCGATGATGCACCCATGGGCCTGGGCCTTGCGGACCATGCTCATGGTTACCGGGCCGGGCGGATCGCCGGCTTCCAGGGTTCCGTCGATGTCGAAACTTACCAGTGTTGCCAAGTATTGCCTTCCTTCGTAAATTTGTCAGAAGCAGGATTTGCCGGATTATAAGATTGACAGGATTGGGAATGTTCTACTGCTGTATGGTCTCAATCTGGCCAATCGTAAAATCCCGAAAATCCTGATTCTGACGATTTCCCTACGGCTCTCCGCCCACCGACGGGTCGGCCCACTGCACGATGCCGCGGGCGCCTAGGTCGTCGATCTCCGGTTCGCCGTACCCGAGTTCCCGCAGCAGGGGCCGGGTGTGCTGACCGACCTGGATGGAGGTCCGGTAGATGCCGGGGGTAAGGGAAAACTCGACCAGCCCACCGTAGCGGCGATACTTGCCGACGTGGGGGTGCTCGACCTCGACGCTGAGATCGTTGGCGCGGGCGTGGGGATGGTCGGCGTAAAAGTCTCCCTCCACGGCTTCGTCGGCCTGGACGCAGCCGACGTCCGCCCGGGTCAGCAGTTCCTCCCATTCGGCGGCGGCGCGGCCGGCGAAGATCGCCGAGACTTCGGCAACCAGGGCTTCGTCGTTGGCCGGTCGCGCTTCCGGTGTTGCAAAGCGCGGGTCGGCCAGGAGATCCGCCCGTCCTACAGCGCGGCAGAAAGCCTCCCATTCGTCCTGGAACAGACAGCCCAGGAAAACCCAGCCTTCGCGGCAGCGGTACAGGCGGTACAGGGCGTGCAGGCCGTGGATGTTTTCGTCGGGCATGGCGATGGGAGGGCGGTTTTTGTGGTCGTAATACTCGTCGGCGTTGGTCCAGGCATTGGCGTTGAGCATGGTGAGTTGCACAGGCTGGCCCTCGCCGGTGGTTTCTCGCGCCCGCAGGGCCAGCATGACGGCGGTGGCCACCGCCGGCGAGGTGTTCTGGTCCGGGCCCCAGTTGGACTTCATGAGCCAGCGAGTGGCCTCAACGGTCTCCTCAACGTCCATGACCTGTTCCGGGGGCGGGGGCATACCCCGTCCCATCTGCCGCATGGCGCCGCCCATGATGGCGCCGGGGATGGGATGGGCGCCGGGACGGCGCGCGTGAGGCCCGTGCTCGCCGTAGGTCGCCATCCAGACGTGGATCAGGCGGGGATTGATCTTTCGGCAGGTCTCCCAATCGACCTGGAGGCGTTCCGGAACGCCCAGGCGGAAGTTGTGCGAGAGGACGTCGGCCCGGGCGATGAGCTTATGGATGACCTCCTTGCCCTCGGGGGTCTGGAGGTCGATCTGGATACCTTCCTTGCCGGCGTAGGTCCGGGCGTCGGCGATGGCCACCGAGGTGGAACGCCGGCCCTCGTCCAACCGACGGTCGGTGGCATCGACCTTGATGACCCGCGCTCCCAGGTCTGCCAGCAGCGCGGCGCCGTAGGGTCCGGCCTGGATCGTCGCCAGGTCGAGGACGGTGATTCCCGCCAGCGGGTGGGCAGGAGCAGCGGCGCCGTTCGCCTCGGTGGCGGCGGCAGGGGCGGATGCGGAATTCCCGAGGCGTCCCAGCACTTCGGCGTTGTGCTGGCCCACGTCGGGGGCCGGTCCGCTGGGTTCGCCGGGAGTCTCCTTCAGGTCGACCAGCGGGGCCAGGGTGCGCATGGGGCCGACACGGGGATCCTCGATGGTGACCACGGTGCCGTTGGCGACCACCGAGGGATGGTCCATGGCCTGGACGCTGGTGCGATAAGGCTCGGCGGCGATGTTGCCGTCCTCGAGATAAATCTCCATCCATTCGTCGGCGGTCTTCTCCGCCTGCTTCTCCAGTATCTCCCGGCGCAGGAGTTCCTGGTTCTCGAAATTGAGGGCAGGAACCCGGGCGAAACGCTCATCCTCCAACAGGGGGCCGAGGCCGATGGCCTTGAGATGGCCCTGGATGTGCGGAACCCGCTGGTTGGCGTGCTGGAGCCACGCGCCTTCGCTGGTGCGGACGGGAACGTAGCCGATGGACGAGAGGCCGCGGCCGCGGGGTCTCGCAGGAAACCGTTCCGGGTCCAGCCGCCGAAGCTGCATGTTGACCAGCCCGCCGTCGCCGACGTTGTTGTCGTGGGGCGAGGCCAGGGTCTGGACGATGCTGGTCTGGACCCACTGCCCGCGCCCGGACAGGTCCCGCACGCGCAGGGCGCCCAGGATGCCGCGCACCGCCGCCTGGCTGGCGTGCCAGCTGCCGGTGTTCACTGCCGAATAGACCGGCCCGTCGCGGTTGGGCTGGCCCTCCAGGTTGAGCATCCGCCCGGCCCTGGCCGCGACAACGCCCTCGTATCCTTGCACCCGGCGGAGCGGCCCCTTTTGCCCGAAGCCGGTGATAGAGCAGTAAACCAGCTGGGGGTAGAGCTGCGACAGGGCATCGTAATCCAGGCCCCAGTCCGCCGTATCGCCGGGACGGAAGGACTCGACGAGGACATCGGCCCCGGCGACCAACCGGACGGCCTGCTCGCGGCCCTCCTCGGTATTGAGGTCAAGCGCGACGCCTTTCTTGCCCCGGTTCCATGAGATCCAGGCCGGCTGGAAGCGGAACGGATCACCGCCGGGAGGCTCGACCTTGATGACCTCGGCCCCGTAGTCGGCCAATACCAGGGTGCAGAGCGCCCCCGGCATCCCCAGCGAGAAATCCAGGACGGTCAGGCCTGTGCATGGTCCTGCCACGGTTCACCTCCCCGTTTGGCCGTATGGGTTTCGGTTTGCCAGGATTGCGGCCCGCCACGTTGTACCCAACTGCGACTCCTGCGGATTTGCAGGACAGACGCGGATGGCGATTGTTCGGTTCGAAGCCCGAGCGAGCCGGCGCGAGTGAGTATGCAGTCCGCCGAATATGTGCGTCAACCTTGCACAACCGCGACAGCGTTCCCACTTTATCTTTTACATCGATGCGCAGGATAGACAGGATTTGATCGATTATTGGGAATGTCCCCGCGCCCGGGACAGCGCCATAAATGGAGTGGCGTGCCGGCATCCTATTCATCCTGTGCATCGATGTAAAACTACTCCCGTCGTTGTCAAAAGCGGGTACGCGCGGGGAACGGCCGCCGTTGCCGGGCCGGGGGGCGCCTGCTACAATCGGCCGGTGTTAGCGTCGCTGCCATCTACACACATCTCCCAAGCGCGGCGCACTCAAGGAGTTAGCCATTATGTCGTGGCGTTTCAGCCTCCTCAATCGTTTTGAAGACCCCCCGGGCGGCATCACCGAAGGGCCGGCATGGAACGGAGAAGTGGTGCTTTTCACACACATCCATGCCAGCAGGATATATGCCTACAACCCCAAATCCGGAGACTTTTCCGTTTACCGCGAAAACACCAACCGCACCAACGGGCTGGCCTTCGATGCCCAGGGCCGGCTGTTCGGCTGCTGCCAGAACGGCCGGGCAATTGTCCGCTTCGACCCCGACGGCAGCATGGTCACCGTTGCCGACAACCTGGACGGGGTGCCGCTGAACACTCCCAACGACCTGGCCATTGACTCCCAGGGCCGCATCTGGTTCACCAACCCCTGGAACACGGGCAACATCGATCCCCATGAGGTCGAGCAGTTGGACAACCGCTCCGTGCTGTGCGCCGTGCCCCAGGCTGACGGTTCCTACCAGACCGTCCGCTCCACCTACGACACCACCATGCCCAACGGCATCCTGGTGTCACCCGACGGCAACACCCTGTACGTGGCGGAGAGCAACAGCGACCGGATCGAGATCGACCGGGAGCTTCGCGCCTACCCCATCAACGCCGACGGGACGCTGGGGACGTACACCACGCTGCACACCTTCGGGCGCGACGCCAACCGGGTGCACCGGGGCATTGACGGCATGTGCCTCGACGCGGACGGCAACATCATCACCACCGCCGGCTGGCCCACGGGCGGGCCAGGCCCGATGCTGTACGTCTTCTCGCCCACGGGGCGGGTCATCGAGACCCATCCCGTCGCGGCGACGCGCCCCACCAACGTGTGCTTCGGCGGCCCGGATCTCACCGACGTCTTTGTCACCTCCACCGACGGCCATTTCTTCCATGCCAAAACTGACCGGGTCGGCTGGGCCATCTATCCATAACGACACAACGCAACTCCGATAACAGGGAGGTCTCGGTCATGACCACGACCATGTCGCCAACGCCGGAACCGGAGGATGATGCCTTCGAGCAGGTGGAAAGACAGATTGACTGGGTGGAGCAACTGGAGAACGTCAGGATCCGTCACGAAAGCCTGTCCGCCTCCCGGGACGTCGTCCCCTACGTGGAGGCCCTGCGCGAGTCGATAATCAAGCTGGCCGGACGCCAGACTTACGAAGACCTCAGGCTGCTCCACGGCAATCAGGTTGCCGACCTGGTGGACACCGTGAGACGCCGGGACCCCGACGACTCCTGGAACGGCATCATCAAGCCGGCATTGCTCCGAGAAGGGTAAGCCCGCTTCCCGATTGCACGTTACGCAGCCAACCCGGTGGTGTCTTCATGCAACGCAGACGCTTGAGCAGCTATGGAATCGGCCGTGACCAGATCCGCCAGGGCGGCGGCCGCGGCAACGGCAACGACCACTTCGACGAACTGGTCGGAAGTGTCGAGTTCTACGTTTACCAGACCCCCGGCCGACGGGTGAAGGGTTTCGACAGCCTCAAGCTCTACGCCGAGGGCGAGGGCTGCGAACTGCTGTACACCGCCGACGCTCCGCCGGAGCTGGCGGACTACGAAACCC
This sequence comes from Dehalococcoidia bacterium, assembly GCA_034420475.1. Taxonomy (GTDB): domain Bacteria; phylum Chloroflexota; class Dehalococcoidia; order Lucifugimonadales; family UBA3495; genus Bin87. Next base: position 21,627 of record DAOULH010000047.1, on the reverse strand, counting down.
TGCGCATCACCCACCGCCGCGCGGAACCCATACCTGACGCCGTGCTCAAGCGGGCCCACTCCTGGGCCCACCGCAACAACTTCCTGCACAGCTTCTTCAAGCCGCTGTATCGTTGACACCTGGAACACCTGACTTGTGTGAGGGCGAATGATCATTCGCCCTTATGCGTGTCCGGTCTGGTTTCGATCCCATGAGCGTCCCCACCGTCGCGGAACGGGCCATCCGCCGTCGCATCGCCCGCCACGGCCCGATCACCTTCGCCGAGTACATGGCGCGGGCTTTGTACGGACCCGGCGGTTACTACACCCGCAGCGGCGCCGGCGTCGATTATTACACCAGCCCGCAGGTGCATCCCGCCTTCGGGGCGCTGCTGGCGGTTCAGCTGTTCCGGTTCTGGCGCCTGCTGGAGCGGCCCTACCCGTTCTTCGTGATCGAGCCTGGGGCCGGCGACGGCCTGCTGGGGCGCGACGTATGCAACGCCGCCAGCCATCTTCCCGAGGGTTTTCCCGGATCGCTGCGGTACGTAGCGGTTGACCGCAGACCCGGCGACCGGAGCGCTCGCGGTCCGGCATCCGCGACAATCACCGGCGACGCGCGGCGACTGCCGTTTCGCAGGGTCACCGGCTGCATAATCTCCAACGAGTTGCTGGACGCCCTGCCCGTGCATCGGGTACGGATGGAGCGTGGCATGCTCCGCGAGCTCTATGTCGGCATCGAGTCCGACGTCGCGGACGGCTACGAGGGGCAGTTGGTGGAAGTCGCCGGCGATCCGTCCACTCCAGACTTGGAGCGGCGGCTGTCCGACCTGGGTGTCAGCCTGTCGGAGGGGCAGACCGTCGAAATCTGCCGGCAACTTGATGACTGGGCGGCGTCGGTAGCAGCGGCGCTGGATACGGGTTTCGTCCTCACCATCGACTACGGCCGGAACGCGCCTGATCTCTACGACCCGGCGCAACGGCCTCACGGAACCCTGGTGACTTACCGCTTCCACCGGCAGACCGATACGCCGCTGGTGGACCCGGGGCGGCAGGACATCACGGCCCAGGTGGATTTCACGTCGGTTGGGCGCGTCGGTGAGCGTGCCGGCCTGACCACCGTGGGGGAGTTGTCCCAGGGCGGGTTTCTCACCCGCCTCGGGCTGCAAGCCATTCGCCGTAATGGACGGCCACCGGATTCCGGCGGCGGCGGCTGGATCACAATCCCCATCGACCCCGAGGGCGCGCTGCCCGGCGTCCTGGCGGAGCCGTTTGCGCCTCAGCCCGACGACTCCCGGGATTGGCTGACGGGGCTGACCCACCTGGTTCGGCCCGGCGGGTTGGGCGATTTCCGCGTCCTGGTGCAGGCCAAGGGGCTCTCCGCAGACCGCGCGGCCGCGGCGCTTTCGTGGTTGGACGAAGAGGGCACGTCCGGAGATTACAGGCCATCGCAGTTGGCCGCCATGATCCCGGCCGAAGCGCTGGCCCTGGGTCCGGAGCGGTTCCGGCTGGGCCGGTAATTCAGCGCTGCAATGGGCGACGGGCATCAGCCTGCCGGCCGCAATCTGCCCGGAGTATAATTGCCGATGAAGACTTTTCTCATCATATCGGTCATCGCCTATGTGATTCTCACCGCCGGGGGCGCCGCGGCTGCGCTGACCGCCACCATAGAGATCTACACTTTTTGGGGGCGTGAACTTCCCGAAATCTTGACCGCAGCGATTATCAACACGGCAGCAATATTTGCGGCCACCAGCTTCATTGGAGTGTTGGATATGTTCATGACGTTATGGACCCTGCTCAAGAGCAAGGACTGGGAGGAAGAGGCGCGCAAGGAGCGCGAAGCCGACCGTCAGGCCCGGGAGAAAGAACGCGAGGAAAACCGCCAGGCCCGCGCTGTTGAGCAGGAGGCCCGCGCCGCCGAGCAGGAGGCCCGGGAGAAAGAGCGCGAGGAAAACCGCAAACTCCGCGAGGCGGAACTCCAGGCCCGCGAAAAGGAGTTTGCGGCCAACCACCAGTTGCGCGAGGCAGAACTCCAGGCCCGCTTACAGTCCATGGAGGCGGAACGGCTTGCCCGGGAGCAAGCCGTCAGGGAAAACCGTGACTTCCAGCAGCGTATTCTTGACGAGCTGGCCGCAGACCGAGCGGCGCAAGCGCAGATGACCTCGCGCGTCATGGACCTGCTGGAGCAGATGAGCCATCGCCTGAACGGCGACAGCGGCCGCGGCCGCCCGGAGTGACGCCATGGCCGGCCCGCTTGAAGGCATCAACGTTGTCGAGTTCTCCACCATGATCGCCACGCCCACGGCCGGTATGCTGCTGGCCGACATGGGCGCCAACGTGATCAAGGTGGAGCCGCCCTGGGGCGACCTGTGGCGCTACGCCCAGGCGGTGCTGCCCACCGACGGCCGGCCCTTCATGGCCTACAACCGGGGCAAGCGTTCCATGACGCTGAACCTGACCAGGCCGGAATCCGCCGACGTGGTGCGCCGCCTGACCGAGCAGGCCGACGTGGTGCTGGCCAACAACCGGCCCGACGTTGCCGGTCGATTTGGCATCGACTACGAGAAGCTGGCCGCCATCAACCCGTCGATCATCTACTGCGAGGGATCGGCCTTCGGGCACGAGGGGCCCGACTCCTACCGGCCCGGCTACGACATCATCATCCAGGGAATGTCGGGCATCGCCACCGCCGAGGGCAAAGTCGTCAACGGCGTGCCGCAGCAGATCGTCGCCAGTCCCCTGGTGGATACGGCCTGCGGACTCGCCCAGGCCTGGGCCGTTTGCGGCGCCCTGTTCGCCCGGGAGCGCGGGGCCTCTGCCGGCGAGAAGGGCAAGGGTCAGAAGCTGGAGGCGTCGCTGCTGGGCACCGGACTGCTGATGCTGGGTATGCGCTTCGTGCGCATCGACGGCATCGACAAGGGGCCGCACGCGGAGATCATGGAATCGGTGAACGCCATGTGGGCTGCGGGAACTCCGTACCCCGACCTGCTGGAGGTTTACGAGGCCCAGCATTTCCAGTCTCCCGGCAACATCTACTATCGGTTCTACCAGACGGCCGACGGCATGATCGTGGTGGGGTGTCTGAACGACGGCCTGCGTCGGAAGATGCTGGACGTGGTCGGACTCCGCGACATCCGCTTCGAGGAGGGTTACGACCAGCGCTCACCGGAAGCCGCGGAGTTCGGGGCGAGGCTCATGGCCGACGCTGAGGAGATCTTCCGGGGCAAGACCAACGACCAGTGGCTGGACCTGCTGGATGCCGCCGGCGTTCCCGCCGGCCCGGTGCGCTTCGTCGAAGAGCTGTTTGAACATCCGCAGGTGGAGGCCAACAATCTGGCCATCGACGTGCACCACCGCGACCTGGGCGCCGTGCGGATGGCCGGGCCTCCGGCCACCTTCACCGACACGCCCCTGGAGCCGGGGAACCTGCCCGCCCTGGGCGAGCACACCGGGGAGGTGCTGGCGGAGTTGGGCTACGCGCCGGAGGACATCGAGGGGTGGCGACGGGAGGGGGTGCTATAGTCCGCCTATGCCGGAGTACGTTTGGGACGACGCGAAGAACGAATGGCTGCGACGGGAGCGTGGCATATCGTTCGACGATGTAAAATACCGTTTGACACCTCGGGATGTGCTGGACGATATACAGCACCCCGACCAGGAACGGTATCCGGGCCAGCGCCTGTACATCATTCGGATCAACAACCTAGCATGGGTGGTTCCATACCGGAGGACTGCTGACCATGTATTTCTGTACACCGCGTATCCCAGCGAGAAATTCACACGGATGTATCGGGGCCAATTGGGAGGCGACAATGAACGGCGATAAGCACGAACCGCAAACGCCACCTCCGATGAGCGATGAGGAGTTCGATGCCTGGTGGCCTTTCGACGATAGCGACCTGGATGAGTTCGAGCGGGAAATTGAGGCATCCCTCAAGGACTACGAGATTCTCCCGGATCCCAACTGGGAAGAAAAAAAGAAGCGCATCGAAGAAATGGCTCGTCGCACTCTGGCCAGCAAGCATCCGGGGCGCATAACCGAAGAACTGAGGAAAAAATTGCCCCCTGGCCTGCTGGCCTACTGGCGTGGCGAAGCTCCCACACCCTATACGGACCCGACGGGCTGGGATGAGTTCCGCGAAACCCTCACCCCCTCCGACGACCTGGGGTGGCTGGTTCCAATCGACAAATCTGCGGATACCGAGCCGCAAAGCCAGCCCGACCTTGACGCAACCGCCGCCGATGACGCATAGATGACCGTCATCGCCTACCGGAGTGTTCGGTACAGCCATGCCAGAATACGACTGGATCCCCGACAAAGACGAATGGTTGCGACGCAATCGGGGCCTGTCGTTCGACGATGTTGTGTATCATTTAGAGCATGGCGGGTTTCTGGCCGACATACCGCATCCTAACCAAGAACGGCATCCGGGACAGCGTTTGTACGTTATTCACATTGATGATTACGTGTACCTGGTTCCTTTTTACCGCGACGGCGACGTTGAATCCTTGATGACGGTTTATCCAAGCCGAAAATACACCCGTGATTATCTTGGGTGATCGGAGGCGACAATGAGCGGCAGCGAAAATAAAATTGACCCGACATCAGATGCGCCGTTGACCGATGAGGAATTCGATGCCTGGTGGCCTTTCAGCGATGACGACCTGGACGACTACGAACGGGAGATTGAGGAATCCCTGCGTGTTGACGATTGGGTCCTACCGCCTCACCTGGAAGAGGAACGACGGCAGGCCCGGGTGAAAGTCCGGCGCATCCTGGCTGAAAGGTACCCGGATGGCATCCCCGGAGGCAAGGCCCCTGAAGCCGGGGCGCCCGGACAACTCGACCTTGACGCAACCGCCGCCGATGACGCATAGATGACCGCCGCCACCGAATACTCCCGACCGCCTCTACTTCGACAGCAACCTGCTACAATGACGCCAGTTCCTCCGAACTGGCGAAGGTGTCGGATAATGGCTATCGAATCCGCGACGGGCAACCATATTGACGAAAATTCCACGCAGCAGGGCCAACCGACGGCGGCTCGCCGACCGGACATTCCGCCCCGTTGGGCGTTCTGGCTCCCGATAGTTGCTGCCGGCATCGGCGGCCTGATGTTGGGGAGCCTGTTTTTCATGGCCGCGTATGTAGCGCAAGTAACGGCATACCGGATTGTCTTCGGCATTACGTCCGGCGCTTGTCTGGTTTTGCCGCCCTTGCTGGTATCACTTGCTATGCGTTGGATATGGTCAATTCTGCGCGAAAAGCCTCTAACGCAGCAACCTGAACCGTAACATGGACGCACAGTGGGCGCGGCACTGGGACACCATTTGCCTGGGGACGGTCACAATTGCCACTGCCGTTCTGGGCGCCGTGATACTGCTGTCTGGCGGCCCTGAGATTGCGCTGCCGCTCTTTTCCGGAACCCCGTCTATCCTTGAAGTCGCAAAGGCGGTTTCCGCTGGCGTTGCTGCCCTCTTGTACATGACTCTGATTACTATAGCCGGAGTGTCCATTTATCTCTTCTCCGGAGAGAGCGTCGCCCATATCACAGTCAAGCGTTGGACCGGTTTTGCGGTCTACCTGTTATTTGCCCTCCAGGTATTGGCTCTGACAACACTGTTGATGGTCAGTTTCGCGGCGGGCGCCGTCGCTACGTCAGTACAACCGGAAACCAATGCAAATCAAGCCATCGCGCCCGTTTCAAGCGGGTTCACGCTTGCTCCCGCCGCGGCGAACATCCAATGACCACTCCTGACCCTACACTTCCCAATCGCCTCTACTTCGGCGACAACCTGGACATCCTGCGCCAGCACGTCGCCGACGGATCCGTTGACCTGATCTACCTGGACCCGCCCTTCAACTCCAACGTCAACTACAACGCCTTCTTCCAGGAGCAGACCGGCGAACTCTCCGATGCCCAGATTGTCGCCTTTGAGGACACCTGGCATTGGGGCCTGGAGTCGGAGGCAGCCTATCGCGCGGTGGTCACCGACGGGCCGGAAAAGCTGGCCGACCTGCTGCAAGCGATGCGCGCCTTCCTGGGCCAGAGCGACATGATGGCCTACCTCGCCATGATGGCCCCGCGCATCGCCGAACTGCACCGCGTCCTCAAACCCACCGGCAGCATCTACCTGCACTGCGACCCTACCGCCAGCCACTACCTGAAGCTGCTGATGGACGCCGTGTTTGGACCAAAGAACTTTCGCAACGAAATCACGTGGCAGCGAACGGAGAGCCACAACACGGCCGGGAAATACGGAAACGTGGCCGATATTCTGCTTTACTACGCCATGTCCGATAACCCTACATGGAACCGAGGCTTTCACAAGTACGGAGAGAATAGATATAGCGAACAGCAGCTAAAACGGTTTCGCCATACCGATGAAGCGGGACGACGTTATCGCTTGGACGATTTGACCGCACCCAGGCCGAACAGCAACTCGGGCAAATTCGAATGGCGAGGCACCATGCCCGGTCCTTCGCGCGGATGGGGTTACAAGCTCGAACAATTGGAACAGTGGTGGTCAGAAGGCCGAATACACACGAAACGCGACGGCACACCTCGAATGGACGGGCTGAGAGTGTATCTTGACGATGCGGAGGGCAAACCGCTCCAGAATATATGGACAGACATACCCAGAATTCCCAATACATCTGCCGAACGCCTCAACTTTCCCACACAGAAACCCGAGGCCCTGCTGGAGCGCATCATCAACGCCAGCAGCAATGAGGGCGATGTGGTGCTGGACCCGTTCTGTGGGTGCGGCACGGCCACCGTCGCCGCCGAACGGCTCAACCGCCGCTGGATCGGCATTGACATCACGCACCTGGCGATGTCCCTGATGCGCCATCGCCTCCATGATACCTTTGGCGACGAACTGCGGCCCTACGAAGTGGTGGGCGTGCCCCAGGACCCGGCCAGCGCGGCGGCCCTGGCCCAGCATGACCGCTATCAATTCGAGTGGTGGGGCGTCAGCCTGGTGGACGCTCGCCCGGCCCGGGATAAAAAGAAGGGCGCCGACTCCGGTGTTGACGGCATCATCAACTTCTTCGACGACAACAGCGGCAAGGCCAAGCGCATCGTCGTGCAGGTGAAAAGCGGCCAGGTCAACCGGGGCATGATCGCCACGCTGAAGGGCGACATGTCGCGGGAAAAGGCGGAAATCGGGCTGTTCATCACCCTGAACGAGCCGACCCGCCCCATGTTGCAGGAAGCGGCGTCCGCCGGTTTCTACATCCCGGAACACTACCCTGACCACCAGTATCCACGCCTGCAAATCCTGACCGTGGCGGAACTGCTGAACGGCGCCGAGGCGCAATACCCTCGCGTGGCGCCGCCGGCCACCTTCCGGCAGGCGCCCCGGCGTCGCCGCACCCAGGGCCGGCAGAGCAACCTGGTCTAGCAGCGCGAACAGACAGACAATCGGGGCGACCGAACGGTCGCCCCGGTGTTCCGCATTGGGTGGCGGCGGACTTTGCAGTGGGGTATCGGGACGTCTGGCAGTGATGCCACTACTGCGGACTGAGGTCCCTTTGGTCGAACTCGAACCAGCGGATTGTCCCGGCTTCCACCAGGCGCTGCACTTCGCGGTCGTTGTGTCTGCTGGCTACAGCGGGCACGGCGCTTACTCCGGTGAACCTGGTGAGGAACTCGGCGTTTCTGATGGCCCGATCGCTGTCGCGTTGGTCCGCGGTGTACGAGGCTTCAGCGGCCAGGAAAATCTCGTTTCCCTGCCGGTCAATTACCCTGCCCACCAGGTCAGCAAGATAGAAGCTTCTCCTGACGCCCGGCGCAATGTCGGCGGGGTTGTGCTGGCGGAGCATTTGCCTGAGGTCGTTGCCGCTCAGCACTTCGATCATCTCGAAACCGAAGCGTTCCGCGATGTCGTCGGCCATTTCGCGCGCTATGCGGCCGGCCACGTGGCCCTTCAGGTCACCGAGGTCGTCGGTGATCTGTTGCTGTCGGGCTTCGATTCTGGCGTTGGTCTCGCGCTGCTGCTCCATGAACGCCCTCAGCGTGCTTTCCAATGCAGCCAAGCGTTCGTCCACTCTGGCGTTGATCTCGCGCTGCTGCTCCGTGAACGCCGCCAGCGTGCTTTCCAATGCAGCGAGGCGTTGGTCCACTCTGGCGTTGATCTCGCGCTGCTGCTCCATAAACGCCGTCACCGTGCTGGCGAAGGCGGCGAAGCGTTCGGGCAGTTCGAGCAGGTCGGCGACCAGCACGTGCTGGCGGACCTGCTGGAGGAACTCGGGGTCGTCGCGCAGGGCTTCCAGGAAGCGCGTCTTGTCGGCTGCGTTGAGGGTCATGTTGGGTTCTCCGTTGGCAACCCATTATAACGCGGTTGGATGAATCCTGGCGTTGATCCGGTCCGGTTTCGGGACGTGCCCGCGCTGTGCACATAACGGCGGACCACGGAAACCGTGACCCGCCGCAGATGTGGAGGTAGGGGCGAGAGGCTGCCGGATGTCAGCAATTGCGGGCTCTGATGCCCCATCCGAAATCCATCGCCATCCCGCATTGGGGTGTTATCCCCGCGCTCTACCGTTCGTCCTCCGTGAAGGAGTAGTAGCGCACGCCGGCCATGGGGATTCCGTAGCCAAAGCTGTAGACTCGGGCCGCGCGCTTTTCCGTGGAGGCGGCGGAGCCGAACTCGTTGAGCGTCTCGGCCATGTCCCGTTCCACCTGCTCGCGCAGCAGTCCGGGCTGGCGGCGTTCTTCTGTAATCAGGCGTTCATTGGCAGTAACCATCGTCGTGTTCCTCCTTGCGTCAGTATTATTCTGAAGACTTGATATGGTTCGTATCATATCTGCTTATGCCCGTTTTGTCAAATTGATGCCGGGAGGCAAAGCAACGGGGGCGACCGTTAGGTCGCCCCCGGCGATCATCGCGCCGGCTTGCCCGCCGCCTTACGTCTCCGGGGCGAAGCTGTAGTACCGCACTCCGGCCATGGGCACGCCGTACACCAGGGTCGGCGGGGAGATGCGGCAGGCGCGCTCCGGCGCGATCTCTTCCTTATGGGCTCCAAACTCGGTCAGCGCTTCAGCCAAATCCCTTTCCACTTTCTCGGTCAATAGCCCGACGGGTTGTTCTTGATCCACGGTGACTAGACGTTCCTTGACGGTAACCATCGCTCCTAGCCTCCTGTATCGGTGTGCCTCCGCATTGCAAACTGGAATTTTGGTTATCATAATTGCCAATAACGGCGATGTCAACCCTCAAAGGCTGAAAGTTGCAGCGTCTTTCCCCAGTCATCGTCAGAATCAGGATTCACGGGATTATCGGATTTTCAGGATTGCGGTCTCGCTCAGCGCCATCTACTCAATCCTGATAATCCTTTAATCCGGCAAATCCCGCTTCTGACGATTGCTTACCGGACGCCGGCCACCGACGAGGTCACTCCATGCGCCGTATCCGCGGGACGCCCAGCGTCGCGGCGACGCTGATGGCCACGAGGGCCGCGCCGTTGATGAGCAGGGCGCCGGGCGCTCCGACGAACCCGGCCAAGGCTCCCACGCCGACGTGTCCCACGGGGGCGAACCCGACGCTGAGCACCCAGGTGCCCATGGCCCGGCCGCGCTCCTCGTCCGGCACCAGGTCCTGCATGAGCGTCTTGTACAGCGTGTCCACGGCCATGGCGCAGGCGTTGACGAACAGCAGCACGACCAGGAAGGTGTAGATATTGACCGACAGCGAGAAGGCCATCAGGCCTCCCCCGAACCCCAGGGCGGTTGCCATGGTCAGCCAGCCCTTCTTCCGGGTGGTGCCCAGGCCGGCCAGGATCCACAAGCCCAGCAGACCTCCCGCCTGGCGTCCGGCGGTCATCACGCCCAGACCTGTTGGGCCGACGTGGAGCACTTCCTTGGCGAACACGGGCAGCAGGGTCATGTGGGTGAAACCCAAGACCTCGGTGGTGGCGGTCAGGAACATCAGCATCAGGATGATGCGGTGCTCGCGCGCCAGGCTGATGTAGCCCACCAGGTTGTCCAGCACCGATTGCGCTGACGTCCGCAGCGTGCGGCCCGGGTTGGCGATGGGCAGCGTGGCCGCGGCCGACGCCGCGTAGCACACGGCCGACGCGACGAACTGCCAGCCGGGTCCCACCAGTTCGATCAGCGCGCCGGCGACCAGGGAACCGATGATGCCGCCGCCCTGCATGGCCATGGCGGCCAGGGCCAGGCCGTTGAGCGCCAAGCCCGAGCCCACGATGTCGTAGGTGAAGGCCTGCCGGATGGTGATGGTGAAGGCGAGCATACTGCCCAGGCCCGTCACCAGGGCGATCACCACCCAGACGCTGGCCAGTCCGTAGAGCAGCAGCGCGGCCATCAGCAGGGCGGAGGCCGACGCCGCCAGGGTTCCGATCTGCAACAGGGCGCGGCGGGACCAGCGGTCGGCGATGGCGCCGGACAGGATGCCCAGCACGAAAAAGGGCAGCATGCGGGCGCCGGCGCCCACACCCACCATGAACTCCGAACCGGTCAGCTCGAAGATCAGCCATCCGACCGAAACCTGCTCCATTCCCGTGGCCAGGGAGTAGAAGGCCGTCGATGCCCAGAGCAGGCGAAAGTCCCTTATGCGGAGGGAGGCCGCCCAGTTCCACATGCCTTTCACAGGCCCCGCATGATACACCGCATGTTCCTGATCCCCAATCGTGCGGGCAACCCGTTTGTACGCGGGTTTGTCCGGCCCGTCCAGGACGATTGCAAAGTCATCCGTAAACCTTTTCCGCTCATCCTGAGCTTGTCGAAGGATGCTTGTTGCGGTGGCCGATGGTTCGACAGGCTCACCATGAGCGGACGAAAAGGGACTTTGCAATCGTCCTGCCGGCCCGTGCGCGCGGCGTTTTACCAGCCGTTGCGGATGTTGTACACTTACCCCAATCTTCTTCAGGCAGGCCTCTACGTGGCGCAAGTTACCGTAATCGGCACCGGACTCATCGGCACCTCCCTGGGCCTGGCCCTCCGCGCATCCAGCCTGCGCAACCTCACCGTGGTCGGGACCGACGCCGACAGCGCGGTCCGTTCCGGCGCTCAGAAGCGCGATGCCTTTGATCGCGTGGAAGGCCGCCTTGGCAACGCCATCGCGGAGGCAGACATCATCGTCCTGGCCACCCCGGTGCTGGCCATGCGTGATCTCCTGGAAGGCATGGCCGACTACCTGCCCGAGGGCTGCGTCGTCACCGACGTGGGCAGCACCAAGACCCAGGTACTCCAGTGGGCCGACGAGTTTCTGCCCGATTCCGTAGATTTCGTGGGAGGGCATCCCATGGCCGGCCGGGAAACCCCCGGCCCGGAGAACGCCGACGGGACACTGTTCTCCGGCAAGCCCTACTGCGTCATCCCCAGCCCCCGGGCCAGCGAGTGCGCGGTGGGCGAGATATCCACCCTGGCCGAGGCCGTGGGCGGCGTGCCCTACTTCATCAGCGTGGACGAGCACGACAGCTTTGTCGCCGCGGTGAGCCATCTGCCTTTCGTACTGTCCACCGCCCTGGTGGGCTGCACCAGCAAGTCCGCCAACTGGTCCGACATCGGCCAGCTGGCCTCCTCCGGCTACCGCGACATCACGCGCCTGGCGTCCGGCGACCCGGTGATGCACCGGGACATCTGCGTCAGCAACGCCCAGCCCATCGTGGCCTGGATCGACGCGTTTATACGGGAGCTGTACGAATACCGTAAGCTCCTGGATACCGACGGCGAACCACCCGACACCGACGCCGTCGGCACTCTTTTTGAGGACGCCCGCCTGGCCCGCAACAAGTGGATGGCCGGGGAGGTCAATCCCCGCGCCCGCGAACTGGAGAACACTCCCGAGTACCCGACGTTCAGCCAGTCAATGGGCCAGATGTTCCTGGGCGGCTTCGCCGACCGCGCCCGCCGCATGATGACGGGGGACCTGCCGAACCCCCGCCGCGGCAACGACCGCGACTCCGGGAACCGCCGCTGACTCAAAGCGTCTTCCCCCGGTTTTCTATCGTCATTCCGGCGAAAGAACGTCACCCCGTACTTGATACGGGGCCGGAATCCAGAACCCGCATCCCCAAATCCCGTCCATCCTGTGCATCCAGGTAAAAACCGCCGGAGGATACAGTGGAACAGACTATCCACAGCCCGCAGCGTCTGGCCGGTTCCCTGGCCGTTCCCGGCGATAAATCGGTGTCCCACCGTTCGCTGATCCTCAACGCCGTCGCCAACGGGAGCGCCACCGTCACCGGCCTTTCCGACGGCGCCGACGTGCAATCCACCGCGGCCTGCCTGCGCGCCATGGGCGTTGCCATAGATTCCCTGGACGAGCCCGGCAGTTTCCGCGTCGCCGGTCCCGGCGCCAACCTGGACGAGCCGGCCGACCTGCTGGACGCCGGCAACAGCGGCACCTCCATGCGGCTGCTGTCCGGCCTGCTGGCCAGCCAGGACTTTCTCGCCGTGCTCAGCGGAGACGGCTCGCTGCGCTCCCGGCCCATGGGACGCATCGTGCAGCCGCTGCAGCAGATGGGCGCGTCCATCATGGGCCGCAACGAGAACACGCTGGCTCCGCTGGCCATACGGGGCGGCAGCCTGCGCTCCATTGAGTACGAAATGCCCGTGGCCAGCGCGCAGGTGAAATCCTGCCTGATGCTGGCCGGCCTGGCGGCATCCGGTCCCACCGTGCTGCACCAGCCGGCGCTTTCCCGCGATCACACCGAGCGCATGATGTCCGCCATGGGCGCCCGGGTCGAGACCGATGGCCTGGCGCTGACCCTGCATCCCGCCGAGTTGCAGGCCGTGGACGTGGCGGTTCCCGGTGACATCTCATCGGCGGCCTTCTGGATGGTGGCGGGCCTGATCCACCCCAACGCCCGGGTCACCATCACCGGCGTCGGCCTCAACCCCAGCCGCGCCGGCATCATCGACGCCCTGCAAATGATGGGCGCCGGCGATTCCTTACGCCTGGAGAACGAGCGGGTGGAGGGCGGCGAGCCCGTAGCCGACGTGGTAGCGTCTTCGGCCAGTCTTCAGGGCATCGACCTGGGCGGCGAGATCATTCCCATCATGATCGACGAGTTGCCGGTGCTGGCCGTGGCCGCCTGCTTCGCCGAGGGCGATACCGTCATCCGTGACGCCGCCGAACTGCGGGTCAAGGAGTCGGACCGCATCGCCACCACGGTATCCGAGCTGACTCGCCTGGGCGGCAGCCTGGAGCCCCGAGACGACGGCATGGTCATCCACGGCGTGGGCCGGCTGACCGGCGCCGAGGTGGAGAGCCACGGCGACCATCGGTTGGCGATGTCCATGGCCGTGGCCGGCCTGGCCGCCTCCGGAGGGACGACCATCCACGGAGCCGAGGACGCATCGGTGTCCTACCCCGTATTCTGGGAACACCTGGCCGCGCTGACCGGCGCCGGCGACTGATTACCGACACTACCCCATGCTGAAGAGGATATTGTGGAAGCAACATCTCCCCTCATCGTCTATGCGCCTCTGATCGTTGCCATCATCAGCGCGCTTGGATTTATGGTAACCGTCGGCATCCTGATATTCAGTCGGGTGTTCCGATTGGGCAAGTTTTTCGCCGAATTTACTGCTTTGCAGGAAACTGTCGCCGATTTGCAGGTAACTGTGGCCGATTTACAGGTAACTGTCGCCGACAACAAAACCGAACTGCAACAGGCCATCGCCGACAACAAGACCGAACTGCAACAGGCCATCGCCGACAACAGGGCAGAAATTGCCGAATTGCGTCAGGAAATGCGGGATGGTTTTAACCGGATTGATGCCGGCTTGCAGGAATTGCGGGGTTACTTCGTCTCCCACCTTGAGCATCACGCTGACTTTCCGGCGGACGACGATTAGGTCGGGCCTGCGGGTAGAGGCGTCGGGCGTCAATGCGAGTACGCATGGGTGATCTGCCGCAGGCCAGCCCCGCGCCGCCGTTGCTGGTGGTGATTTCCGGCCCGTCGGCATCGGGCAAGGGTTCGTTGATCAGCGCCCTCCGCGATCTGGGACGGTCGTGGCACTTTGCCGTGACCGCAACCACGCGGCCCATGCGCGAGGGTGAAGTGGACGGCAAGGACTACATCTTCCTGGACGTGGACACCTTCCTGAGAATGCGCGAGCGAGACGAGTTGCTGGAATCCGCTCAAGTGTATGACCGTTGGTACGGCGTTCCCCGCCGGCAGGTCCGCGATCCCCTCATTGCCGGCAGGGACGTTATACTGGAGATAGACGTGCAAGGCGCGGCCACCGTTCGCCGGATCGCGCCGGAGGCTTTGAGCATCTTCGTGATGCCCGCCAGCATGGATGAACTCCGCAGTCGCCTGGCCGGCCGCGGCACCGAGGATGGTACTGAGATGCAGCGCCGCCTGGACGAGGCATCCGTCGAGTTGAGCCGTATGCACGAGTTCGACTACCGCGTGGTCAACCGCAATGGACAGCTGGACGACGCCGTGCGCGAAATCGACGCCATCATCACTGCCGAGAAATGCCGGGTGAACCCGCGGTTGGTTCAGTTCCTCTAGGCCGGAGAACACAATGACCACATCGACCGAAACACCGTTGCGCCCCCGCCTGCCCGACTGGCTGAAGGTGCGAATGCCCGGCGGCCCGCGCTACATCGAGCTGAAACAGCTGATGCGGGACAGCCAACTGCATACCGTGTGCGAGGAGGCCCACTGTCCCAACATCGGGGAGTGCTGGGAGCGGTCCGCCGCCACCTTCATGATCCTGGGCGACATCTGCACCCGCGCCTGCGCCTACTGCGCCGTCACCACCGGGCGTCCGGGGACGCTGGACCTGGGCGAACCCTTCCGGCTGGCGGCCACGGTCAAGCGCATGGAGCTCAAGTACTGCGTGATCACGTCGGTCAACCGCGACGACCTGCCCGACGGAGGGGCCGGCATCTTCTCAGCCTGCATCAAGCAGGTCCGCGCCGCCGTGCCCGACTGCCGCGTGGAAGTGCTGATCCCTGACTTCGACGGCAATGACGACGCCCTGGCCAAGGTGGTTGCCGCGCAGCCGCAGGTCTTGAACCACAACATCGAATCGGTGGAGCGCGTGTTCCGCCGGGTGCGCCCCAAGGGAGACTACCGGCAGTCGCTGGAGCTGCTGCGCCGGGTCAAGGAACTCGACCCCGACATGCCCACCAAGTCGGGCATCATCGTGGGCATGGGGGAGGCCATGGACGAGGTGCAGCAGACCATGGCGGACCTGCGGGCCGTGGACTGCGACCTGCTCACCATCGGCCAATACCTGCGCCCGTCCATCAAGCACATCCGCATCGACCGCTTCTACACGCCGGCCGAGTTCGCGGAACTGCGGGAAGCCGGCGAGGCCATGGGCTTCAAACACGTCGCGTCCGGCCCGCTGGTGCGCTCCTCCTACCACGCCGACGAGCAGCACGACGCGGCGACCGAGTGAACCAGGTAGACGCGCCCTCCCCGATGCGTCGAGGCCAACGATAATCCTGGAGACCTCCTCCGGACTATGGGCGCTCGCTGCGTCGGAACCCAAGCGGAATTTGATCGGACCGTTGCCGCACAGGTGTAATCGTGGCTCTTATTTCCAGTATCGACAATGAAGACGATTACAACCGTGCTTTGGCACGTTTGGGGGAAATTCTTCGAGCCGACCTCGGAACGCCGGAGCGCGACGAGCGCGACCACCTGATTGACCTGCTCGAAGCGTATGAGGAACCACGCGGTGACGTTGGCTTGCCGAGCATTCCGGCAGCCATAGAGTTCCACATGAGACGCCTGGGCCTCACCCCAGAAGACCTGGCTCCCCTGGTGGGAAGCCAGAAGGCGGCAGCGGCGGTATTATCGGGCAAAATGGACATTACCATCGACATGGCCCGAGCACTGCACAAGCATTGGGGAATTCCCGCCGAAGTCCTGTTGCAAGAGCCGTCGAACAAGCCCGAGCAATAAACCACGCAGCGGGCAGCTATCGACGCGGAGAGATGCCCCGGAGAACGCCGGTAAAGGCCAGCGGTGCCGACCAATCCGCTACTCCTTTCCCCAACCCACCGGCACTACCTCGCGGAACTGGCGCATCGCCTCGATGTGCTGGTCAACCGAACTCAGTGGGCCGCGACGGGCTTCGGCCATGACGTGGGTGCCGCCCAGGGATTGCCAGCCTTCCACCTCAGCCAGCCATTCATCCGGTGACTTGTCGGGCATGCGGATGCGGCCGGAGAGGCCCACATCGGAGGGTTGTCGTCCCGCCTCGGCGATATAAGTCTGCATCTTGTCTAGCACGCCTTTTGCGGTATCGCCGGGCGGAAAGCTGGGGAACCAGCCATCGCCCATGCGGGCGATGCGGCGCAGGACCACGTCCCGCGGCACCGGCCCGGCCGACCCGCCGGCGCCGAACCACACGGGTATGGGTTGCTGCACCGGCAGCGGCTTGATGCCGGCCGAGCGAACTGAGTGCCAGCGGCCGTCGAAATCCACCACTTCCTGCGTCCACAGGGCGCGCATCAGGTCGATCTGTTCCTCGGAGCGAATGCCCCGGTTGGTGAAGTCCTCGCCCAGAGCCTCGAACTCCACGTGGTTCCAGCCCACGCCGATGCCCAGGGTCAGACGGCCGCCGCTGAGCACGTCGATCTCGGCGGCCTGCTTGGCCACCAGGGCGGTCTGGCGCTGGGGCAGTATCAGGATGCCGGTGATCAGGCGGATGCGCGTGGTCAGGGCCGCGATGAACGCCAGGGTGGTGAGCGACTCGTGGATCACGCTGTGATGGGTGTAATAGCTGCCGCGGACGTGCTCATGGTGCTCGGGGTCAGCGCCCAGCACGTGGTCGGCGATGAACAGGTAGTCGAACTCCATGCCCTCCACGGCCTGGACGTAGTCACGGATGGCGTTGGGGTCGGGGCCGATCTCGGTCTGGGGGAAGATTGCGCCGATTTGCATTGGAACCTCTTTGAGTTTTACATCGATGGACAGGATGAACAGGATTTTCACTAGCGGCGGTACTCGTCGCCGCAGTCGCCGATTATGCGGTAAAGGTCGCGTGCATTTGCTGACACGGTTTCGATGGACTGATTGTCATCATCATCCAGATGAAAGCCGAAGAGGCGGGCGTTTTCGGCGATGTGTTCCGCCACGCCGAGGCGGGCTCCGATGATCACGCCGGCCACGGCCGGTTTGTCCAGGATGTAACGTTCGGCCACGTTGGCGATGCTCACGTCGTGCTTGTCCGCGATGGCGCGCAGTACGGCTAACAGTTGTTGGAAAAGTGACCAGCCGCCCCAGGCGTCGACCATCTGCTTGTACTTGCCCAGGCTGGCGGTGTTCAGCTCGGCCGGACCGGGTTCCGACTGGCCCAGGTAGCGATCCGAGAGCAGGCCACCGCAGAGGACGCCGTAGGGCAGCAGCCAGACCTGTTGCTCCTCGCAAACCGCGGACATCTGCACCTCGGGACGCCGGTCGATCAGCGAGTACTGCACCTGGTTGGACACCACGCGGATGCCATTGTCGGCAATCTCCCGCAGGCGTTCGGTATCGAAATTGGTCAGGGCCACGCGATGGATCTTGCCCTCATCGCGGAGCGCGGCCAACTGCTCCAGGGCATCGAGATAACGCTTGTCACGGTACTCCCACCAGTGAAATTGCATCAGGTCGAGGCGCTCGACGCCCATGCGCCGCAGGGAGATGTCCACGTTGTTCTCGACGATCTGCCGCGTCATTGGGCCAGGTCGGGGCACCCACTTGGTGAACGCTTGGATCTCGGATAAGGCAGCCTCGCCCCGTTCTGCCGACAACCGCCGGCGAAACTCGCCGATGAAGTCCTCGGCCGGCCCGTAGTGGTCGGCCAGGTCCCAGGTGGTGAAGCCGGCGTCGTGGTAGGCCAGCATGGCGTCGAGGGCCGCCGCCGGATCTATACGACCATGAGCGCCGGACACCTGCCACATGCCGTTGAGGATCCGGCAGATGGGCAGGCCATCAACGAAACGGAGGCGGGCTTCTTGGGAAAGGGACATGGTGACGATATGACCGGTATGGAGAGGAGATCAGGAAGTGACGTTTGCGTTGGCCCCGACACTGGCGATGGCGTCCAGTACGGAGATTACTTCCGGGTCAATTTCGGTGGGTTCGATGTGATTGACCAGAAAATGGTAGTCGGACTTGGACGCAATGCTGGATATTCCAGTTTTCTGGTAGAAGGCCTGAAATACTGGTGGCAAAAACTGTTCCGATACCTTCAAGTCTCCATCCCATGGCGAACCTTGGTTCAATGTAGCGAGCGCAGCCTCAACCTCACCGATTGCATCGGCCATAGAATTGCGAAAGAGTGCACCTTCGGCATCAGCCCAGCGCGTCAAAACATCGGGTATGCAAAAGTAATTCTCAATCTCTCTTTTGGCCCAGCTGTATTCGTTCAGAACTGTGCTGCCACCATCGGGCAGTGTGAGGCGGTCAAATAGGGCGAACCCGCGCAATCCAGGACAGGCCTCGCGCAGACCCCAGAAATGCTTCCGAGCATCTGTAGGTTGGTTGCCGACATAATTTACAAACGGACGCTCCAGAGCAGAGCTCGCCGTATGCCGGATACGCTCGGCAAAAGCCTGCAAAATAGCCAAGTCAGTAGAGCCTTCCAAGTACAAAGCCCAACCGGTTACTTCGGCCTGTAAGTAATGATCAAAGCCTATGTCAGCTAACGCTTTCAAAACCTGACTGCTTCGACCGTCAATACGGTGCGGTCTTCCAACGAACGCCGTTACCGTGTGCCGGTCCCCGGCTTCGTTTAGCACCACTTCAGAGTGGGTAGCGATCAAAAGCTGGCTATTTTGTTGCTGTGCGGTTTCTGTAATGGCCTGGTAGATTTGGCGTTGCCGGAGTATCTCTAGATGAGCATCCGGCTCGTCAAGCAAAATTACCGAATCCGGATGCAGCAACATATACGCCGTCAACAATAGCGTTTGCTGAAACCCGCGTCCTGACGAAGACAGGTCGAGTTCCAGATTGGGCATATAAGCGTCTTTATAGCGCAACGTAATTTCGCCGCGCTCCGGGTTGTATTGAGGCTCCAGGATAGTTGCGCCAAAAAGCCGGCGCATCCTGGGAATCAAGTCGGCATCCCATAGTGGCCGATGCTGTAGGAATACTTCAAAGCAAAGGTTGCGCAGGACTTCTGCAGTACGACCTTCTCCCAAAAGCACATTTACCGTACCGGGTTGGAGCATTGCTTCTGACGACGATAGTCCTGACATCGGTGGCAGAAACGCGACGCGCTCCTCAAAGGCTTCTGCCGGTATGGGCATTCGGGTTTGGCTGTCAGAGTTCGCCCGCAGTGGTCGGCAGTAAAATGACTCCGAATTAGCGTAATCAAATTCCAGTCCGCAAGTCCATTCCTTCCCGCTGGCTGATACTCCATCGACTATTATCTCAATACGGACGTTCGCGGTACCTGGAGCGCCGTTTTGCCGGTTTGATTCGCGGGTTCGCAAGCCGCGCCACAAAAGGTTAGCATGGCTAACCGGCACGGAGAGCAAGTCAAGACGGTTGATGGACACGCCGGGGCGCTGCAAGTCATCGGCGGGGATCATTCCCCAACGTTCTCGCCACCGCCGCAACCCCAGTTCCCATAGCGACAGGGCCTGCAAAGCCGTGGTCTTGCCAGAGTCGTTGGGGCCAACGAATACTACGACGTTATCCAGCTCAACGGTAACGTCCTCGAACTGCTTGAAATTTCGGACTGTCAGCTTGGTTAGCATCGCCGTTGTCGATTCCCGTACGAGGTACGCCGATTGTACCATCCCGTCCATCTGTCGAAGCATCCCTGTGTTAGGATGCCCGCAATCACTCCCTCAGATGCAGCCCTACCCGCCCAGCACAGGAGGCTCTCCCATGACTACGCAACAGCCCATCCGCATCGGACTGATCGGCGCCAACATTCACCAGGGCTGGTCGCCCCGGGCGCACCTGCCCGCCCTGGCCGCGCACCCCGACTTTGACCTCTCCGCCGTATGTACCACCCGGCAGGAATCGGCCGACGAGGCCAAGGCGGCGTTCAACGCCGGCAGCGCGTGGGACGATTACAACCGGATGCTGGCCGACGCCGACATCGAGGCCGCCACCATCTCCCTGCGGGTGCCCAGCCACTACGAGCCGACCACCGCCGCGCTGCGGGCCGGCAAGCACACCTTCACCGAGTGGCCACTGGGGCGCACTACCGCTGAGGCCATCGAGATGGCCGACCTGGCCCGGGAGCAGGGCGTCAAAACCATCGTGGGTCTGCAGGCCCGCGCCAACCCCGCCATCGTGCACCTGAAGAACCTGGTGGCGGACGGCTACGTAGGGCGGGTTATGACCTGCCACGTGCGGCTGATGCGCGAGGGCGTGCTTTCGCGGGATTCCGGGCGAACCTGGCAGCGGGACAACGAGTTGGGAGCGCACACCCTGACCATCGCCTGCGGGCACACCATCGACGCGCTGTGCAGCGTGGTGGGCGAGTTTGCCGACGTGGCCACCGTGGTCAGCACCCAGGCCACCACCTGGCACGAAACCGACACCGGCCAGGACCTCGAGGTGACATCGCCGGACAACATCCTGGTGAGCGGCAACCTGCAGGGCGGCGGCGTGGGTTCGGTGCAGATCGGCAGCACACCGTGGGCCGGCAGCGGCTACCGCATGGAGATCTACGGGGAGGAGGGCACGCTGGTGGCCGTCTCGGTGGACTCGCCTCAGTTGCAGGCCGTGAGCATCCGCGGGGCGCGCGGCGGCAGCAACGAGTTGCAGGACCTGACGCCGGCCGAGGAGCTGCACCTGGCTCCCGAGATACCCGCCGGCTCTCCCTACAACGTAGGCCAGCTGTACAGCCTGTTCGCCGCGTCGATCCGGGGCACGAGCAACGGCGAGTCGCTGCCCGACTTCGACCACGCGGTGGGTCTGCACAAGTTCATCGACGCCATTCGCCAGTCCAGCGACGAGGGGCAGCGGATTGCCGTCGCGTGACGCGATGAGGCGCAGTGATACAATGCCGGCAGTTTGCGGAGTGAGGGAGTTGCGATGACGACCGCTACCAACATCAAGCCCGGCGTCCGTATGACTCTTGAAGAGTTCTTTGAGCTGCCTGAAACAGTGATTCCGCGCTATGAACTTCACTGGGGAGAACTGTACATCGTGGCGGAGCCGTCGCTTGACCACCAGCATTTGACGAAATTACTCATCCGCCACCTCTGCGAGCAAATTGAGGATAGCGGCGCCGGATGCGTTCTCCCGCCGGTGGACGTGGTATTGTCCGACGACACCACAGTCGCTCCTGATATTGTCGTCATTCGTACCGAACGGGCCGGCATTATGCACCCGCTGCGTATCTACGGCGCGCCGGACATCGTGGTGGAGGTCCTGTCAACCGATCGCGACCGGGATCTGGTAGACAAGCGGCAGTTGTACGCCGCTGCCGGCATCCCGGAGTACTGGATTCTGGACGGCGACGCCGACACGCTCACGGCGCTGGAATTAGCCGACGATGGCGCCTACCGGGAGCGCGCGGTGCTCACCGCCGCGGACACCCTGACCACGCCGCTCTTCCCGGAGTTCAGCCTGCCCCTGGCGCAGGTGTTCGACCACCCGGCGCGCATCCGCCGCTAGGCGGGCTGCCCGGCGCCGCTCCAGTATGGTCAACACGCAGGAATGAGGAAGTTGCCATGACGACCACACCTGACATCAGGA
>DAOULH010000046.1:0-44880 GCA_034420475.1 Dehalococcoidia bacterium | reverse complement strand
TACATTGACCTGTCGTCGAGCCGGCCGACGCTGATCCGGGAGATCGAGCCGCAGTTCCGGGCGAAGGGTTGCCACGTGCTGGACGCGCCGGTGAGCGGCGGTAAGACGGGAGCAGCGTCGGGGAACCTGGCGGTGATGGTAGGGGGAGACCGGGAAGTTTTCGACCGAGTGAAGCCGATCCTGGACGCCTTTGGGGACAAGGTGTTTTACGCCGGAGAGATCGGGGCGGGTAGTGTGGCGAAACTGGTGCACAACATGATCGGGCACAGCGTGCGGCAGGCCATCGCGGAGGGACTCACGCTGGGCGTGAAAGCGGGCGTCGAGCCGGAGGCCCTTTGGGAATGTATCCGTCGCGGTTCCCTCGGACGTATGCGGGTGCTCCACGAAGGATTGGTGCGGACGATGTTCCGCGGGGAGTTTGAGCCGGCGAGCTTCGCGTTGAACCTGGCCTACAAGGACATCTCATTGGCCACTGAGTTGGCCCGGGAGTACGACGTGCCCATGCCGATGTCCACCCTGGCCGAGCAGATCGCTTTGCAGGCCATGAACCGCGGCTGGGCCGAGTCGGACAGCAGTATCACGGTCCGGTTGCAGGAGGAACAAGCCGGCGTTGAGGTCCGCGCTCCGCATGTTGATCCGGCCCGCGCCGGCCGCTTCATCACCACCCATCCCGATGATGAATAGCTCGCCGCGGTCCGCTCATCGCGCCGGCAGCCGGCACGTCATTCCGAACGGAGCGACAAATGAACCTGAACGTCTACCTCCACTTCAACGACAACTGCCGGCAAGCCTTCGAATTCTACCGTTCCGTCTTTGGAGGTGAATTCGACACCATACTGACCTTCGCCGAAGGCCCACCCGATACGCCGGATCTGCCCGACAATGAGAAGCAGCGGATCATGCATGTCTCGCTGCCGGTGCGCAACGGCGTGCTCATGGGCAGTGATTCGTGCAGCGCGTTCGGCGGTCCCCCGGTGGTCGGCAACAACTTCTCCATCAGCATCACCACGGATGACCGGGCTGAGACCGACCACGTGTTCGCGGCGCTCTCCGATGGCGGCAACGTCGCCATGCCGCCCCAGGAAATGTTCTGGGGCGCGTATTTCGGGATGTGCACCGACCGTTTCGGCGTGAACTGGATGGTGAACTGCGAAACCCAGGCCCACTGACCTTCGTGACCGACACGACCGCTTCCAAACTTTCAGATCGCCAGGAGGACCAACCATGCCCGAACGAAATCTGACCATCGACTGCCAGGTACACTGCTACGAACTCAATACACCCGCGCGCCCCTGGGCCGGCTACCTACAGGGCCCGGATCAGGCAACCGGGGACGATATGGTCGCCGCCATGGATGCCGTCGGCGTCGACGGCGCGATCCTGATTTCCCCGTTTGCCATGTACCGCTACGACGCCAGTTACGCTCTGGAGGTCTACGATCAGCATCCCAACAAGTTCGGTTTGGTCCGGCCCTTTGATCCCGAATCATCGTCAATCGACGAGGAGATGGCCGAGTGGACCGGACGCCCTGGCGTGGTTGGCGCGCGCATCATGCTGCGGGACGTGGATTACGAGGCCGACCATCCCGGCGTGAACCAGATCATTGCCGCCGGTGGCCGCGCCGGCGTTCCCGTCAACCTCATGTGCTCCGGCAAGCTTCCGCTCATGCTGGAACTGGCGCGCCGCAACCCGGATACTCAGCTCATCGTCGACCATCTGGGACTGGCGCAGCCTTTCGAGCCGCCGGCTCCGCCGGAACCCTGGGCTGACCTGCCCAACGTCCTCGCCCTGGCCGAGTGCGACAATGTTGCCATCAAGATCTCCGGCGCGGGCACGTTGGCCCACGAGCCGTTCCCGTACCCCGACATCTGGGAACCGCTGCACCGGATTTTCGACGCCTTCGGGCTGGAGCGCTGCCTGTGGGGCACGGACTGGACCCGCGCCGTCAACCTGCTGAACTACGAGCAGGGCGTCGAAGCCTTCCGCCTCACCGACACCCTGTCCGATGCGGAACGCGCCGTGTTGATGGGCGGCTCCCTGGCCAACATCTACAAGTGGACGCCCAACGTCTAAAATCAGCGTGAAAGCTTAAACGCGAAAGCGGCCTTCGACAGGAGGCCGCTTCTTTTTGGAGTGGGCAAGTGGTGGGCGGTAGTGGACTCGAACCACTGACCTCTTGCGTGTCGAGCAAGTACTCTAACCAACTGAGCTAACCGCCCCCTGCTATTGAAGTGTAGCAAGGGCCGCTCCGCATCGTCAACCGGACTGTTGAGGTTCCCATTGCGGATGCCGACGCGACGTTCCGTCACGGTGATGCCCCGCAACCTCGTCGCTCCGTCGGTTGACCCCCGGACGACGCGGCCCCTAGAATGCGGTTATGACCACGACACAAAGACCTGACGGCGCCGCAGACGCCGAAGCACGGGCGGTCTCCCCCGCGACGCAGGGCGATGACGGCGAACAGGACGTCCGCCTGCGGCCGGCCCGGCTGGATGACTTTGTTGGGCAGCCCCAGGTGCGGGAAAACCTGAGCATCGCCATGCAGGCGGCCCGGATGCGCAGCGAGGCCCTGGATCACGTGATCATCTACGGTCCGCCCGGCCTGGGGAAGACCACCCTGGCCAACATCATCGCCCACGAGATGGGCTCGACCATCAAGGTCACCTCCGGGCCGGCCATCGAGCGGGCCAGCGACATCGCCTCCATCCTGACCGGTCTCCAACCCAACGACGTGCTTTTCATTGATGAAATCCATCGCCTGAACCGCGCCGTTGAAGAGGTGATGTACTCGGCCATGGAGGACTTCTTCCTCTCGTGGGTGGTCGGGAAGGGCCTGTCGGCGCGCAGCATCAACCTCCGCATCAATCCCTTCACGCTGGTCGGAGCCACGACCCGCTACTCTCTGGTCAGCGCTCCCTTACGCGACCGGTTCGGTTCCGTGTTCCGCCTCGATTACTACTCGGACGACGACATGGAAATCGTGGTGAATCGTTCCGCGCGCATCCTGGGAATTGAGGCAGAGGATGAAGGGCTGCGCGAGGTGGCGATCCGCTCCCGCGGCACGCCGCGCATCGCCAATCGCCTGCTGCGACGCGCCCGCGACTACGCACTGGTCCGGGCGGACAACCGCGTCTCCGGTCCCGTGGCCCGCGAGTCGCTGGACCGGCTGGGAGTCGATTCCCGCGGACTGGACGAGACGGACCATCGGTTGCTGTCGAGCATCATCGAGAAATTCGGTGGCGGCCCGGTGGGTCTGGACACCCTGTCCGCCTCAATGAGCGAGGACGCCAGCACGGTGATGGAAGTCCTGGAACCCTTCCTGCTGCAGCAGGGGTTTCTTGAGCGTACACCGCGAGGCCGCGTCGCCACTCGCCTGGCCTACGAATACCTCGGGTGGCCCTGGTCCGGTTCGGGAGTGGATCCATCGCAGCAGGGTCAGTTGTTCATTGATTGACATAACTACATCCGCAGCCACGCGGTAAATCGCGTATTATTCGTATGTTTTCGGTGATGATTGACATAAGATACGGACATCATCGTCGTAAAGCGCATTTCGTCTTGAATCCCTACGACCCCTTACATACAATTGATCGGACTTTCTCCGATCTATCATGCGGACGATCCACGTGCCCCTTGGCTTAACTGTCAACCCGACCGTCTCCCACTTGCCTTCGCTGGACCGCGTGGCCTCCGGGTCTGCCCTGTCCGACGAGGGCGCTTTGGAGTTGCTGGACGCTGATAACGAACTCGAGGCCGACCTGTGCGCCGCGGCTTCCGAGCTGCGCGACCGGGGCCGGGGCCGCGCGATCACCTTCTCCCCGAAGGTGTTCATACCGCTGACGCGCCTGTGCCGCGACTTCTGCGGATACTGCACCTTCCGCCAGTCACCGGAGGAATCGGACGGCCTGTATCTCACTGTGGACGAAGTTCTGTCCGTGGCCCGGGCCGGCCAGCGCCTCGGCTGCACCGAAGCCCTGTTCACCCTGGGCGAGCGACCCGAGCAGCGGTATGCTGAAGCGGCGGAATGGCTTTCCGGCAGGGGCTACCGGACTACCCACGAATACCTGGCGCACATGTGCCGCGCCGTATTCGAGGACACTGACCTGCTGCCTCACGGCAATCCCGGCACCATGAGCCGTCGCGAGCTGGAGGCCCTGCAGCCCACCAACCCGTCTATCGGCATCATGCTGGAGAGCTCGAGCGCGCGTCTTTACGAACCCGGCGGGCCGCATGAGTTCGCTCCCAGCAAGCGGCCCCGCGTCCGTCTCCGGACGATGGAGTTGGCTGGCGAACTGGGTATCCCTTTCACTACGGGCATCCTCATCGGTATCGGCGAGACCCGGCAAGAGCGCGTGGAATCGCTGCTGGCCATTCGCCGCCTGCACCAACGCTACGGGCACATCCAGGAAGTCATCATCCAGAACTTTCGCGCCAAGGCAGAAACGCCGATGGCAGACGCGCCCGATGCCGCGCCCGACGAACTCATGTGGACCACCGCCGTCGCCCGGCTCATCCTCGGCGAACAGGTCAACATCCAGGTGCCGCCCAACCTCAGCGAGGACTACGAACGGTACATCGGGGCCGGCATCAACGACTGGGGCGGCGTCTCACCGCTCACCATCGACTACGTCAATCCCGAGGCTCCCTGGCCGCAACTCTCGGAACTGGAACGCCGAACCCGAGAGGCCGGTTACGAATTGCGCCCGCGCCTTCCCGTATATCCTGAATACTTCGCCAACGGTTCCCAGTGGCCGTTGCCATCGCCTCTCAAGGAAAAACTGCTGCGGCTCACTGACGAGTCCGGATACGTCAAAGGGGGAATTCGACGCTATGTCCACAGCAACTGACCATGACGCTCCCGCAACTCTGGTTGCTCTGATCAATTCGCTGCGCCCGGACGTGGCTTCCGTCCTGGAACACGCGTTGGCCGGTGGCGATATTTCCGTCGAGGAAGCCGACATCCTCTTTGCGACGTCCGGACCCGAATTCACCGCCATGACCATGGTGGCCGACGAACTGCGCCGCCGCTCGGTGGGCGACCTGGTGACCTACGTGGTCAACCGGAACATCAACTTCACCAACGTGTGCATCAAGCGCTGCGGCTTCTGCGCCTTCAGCCGTGATTTCCGGGAGGAGGAAGGCTACTTCCTTCCGGTGAACGAGATCATCCGCCGCGCTAAAGAGGCCCGGGACTACGGAGCCACCGAGGTCTGCGTTCAGGCCGGTCTGCCTCCCCAGATGGAAGGCGACCTCTACATCCGCCTGTGCGAGGCCATCACGGAAGAACTGCCGGACATGCACGTCCACGGTTTCTCCCCCGAGGAAGTGCTCTACGGTTCCATCCGGTCCAAGTGCACCATCCGGGAATACCTTCAGGGCCTCAAGGACGCCGGCGTGGGCAGCCTGCCCGGCACCTCGGCCGAGGTTCTGGACCAGGAACTGCGCGACATCATATCCCCCGGCCGTATCACCGTTGACCAGTGGATCGAGGTGATCACCAACGCCCACGATCTGGGTATCCCCACCACCTCCACGGTCATGTTCGGACACCGGGAAACCAATGCCCAGATCGTGCGTCACATCGCCCTGCTCCGGGACATCCAGCAGCAGACCGGCGGTTTCACCGAGTTCGTTCCGCTCAGTTTCGTCGCTTCCGAGGCCCCCATGTACCTCAAGGGCACCGTGGAAAACGTCCGCTCCGGTCCCACGGGCATGGACGTGATCAAGGTCCATGCCATCGCCCGCATCATGCTCAACAACTGGATACCCAACATCCAGGCGTCCTGGGTGAAAGAGGGCAGCCGGATGTCCCAGCTTCTGCTCACCGCCGGCGTCAACGACCTGGGCGGCACGCTGATCAACGAGAGCATCTCCACGTCGGCGGGAGCGATGCACGGGCAGCTGATGCGGCCCTCCGAGTTCCGCGCCATGATCCGTGAGGCGGGCCGAACCCCGGCCGAGCGGTTCACCACCTATGGCATCCGGCGCGTGTACAGCGATTCCGATGAGGCCCTGGACCCGCTGGACCTCGTGGGCGACAACGTGGAAGAGATCTTCGGCTCCTACAACCAGTTGGTGCAGATGGACTCCTACCGCTTTGAGCATCCTCGCGCCCAGCGGGAACGGAACGGCGTCCAGCAGCCGGTTTAGACTGTGACCCTTCCTGTCACCGGACTGGTGCTCGCTCTCGCCGGCGGCGTCGGTGGAGCCAAGCTGGCGCTGGGCCTGTCCAGGATCCTGCCGCCCGAGCGACTGGCCATCGTCGTCAATACCGGCGACGACGAGCAGTTCCACGGTTTGCACGTGTCGCCCGACCTGGACACAATGACCTACACCCTCTCCGGCCTGTATAATCCCGAAACCGGGTGGGGCATTGACGGCGACTCGTTTGAAACGTTGCAGATGTTGAATCGGCTCGGCGCCGACACTTGGTTCAACCTGGGCAGCCGCGATTTCGCCATGCACATCCGACGCACTGAACTGCTCGCCCAGGGGTCGTCTTTGAGCCAGGTCACTTCCCAATTGACTGCGCGCTTGGGCATCAAACACCCCATCATTCCCATGAGCGATCAGCCGGTGCGCACCGTGCTGGATACCGACGCCGGAACCCTGTCCATGCAGGAATACTTCGTCAAACGACGCGCCGAGCCCGTGGTGAACTCGATAAACTACGTCGGAGCGGCGGACGCTCGGCCGTCTCCAGGTTTCGCCGCCGCCCTGGAAGCCGCGTCGGCAATCGTCATCTGTCCGTCCAATCCGTTCCTCAGCGTGGCGCCCATCCTGGCGATACCGGGGGTACGCGACGCGATTGCCGAGCATCGTGCGCCGCGTGTGGCGGTCAGCCCCATCGTAGGAGGAACTGCGGTGCGCGGCCCGGCCGGCAAAATCATGCAGGAACTGGGAGCGGATGTGTCTGCGGTCGGAGTGGCGCGGGAATATCGCCAAATCTGCGACGTGTTGGCGCTGGACTCCCAGGACGAAGCTCTGGCGGACGCCGTTGCCGCCGAAGGGATGGCGGCGGCGGTGATGCCGACGATCATGCAGACCGATGAAGACAAGGTTCAGCTGGCCGAAAGCGTGCTCGCCTTGGCCGCCGACCTGGAGAAGCGAAGATCATGACCGATGCGCCCGATCAGTCCAATCCCACCGTCGTACCAGTGGTACCCATGAAACCGCTGTCGGAATGCAAGACCCGGCTGTCTCGAGTGATGGGGCCCGAAGATCGCGCCGACCTCACCATGGGCATGTTCCGACGGGTGCTGCTGGCCATTCGGGGCGCCGGTGTGGATCCCTTCTGGGTGGTGGGCGGAGACGACCGCATCCGGAACATGGCACGCACCCTCGGCGCCAACTGGATGGAAGATTTGGGCCGGAACCTCAACGACACCATAACCAAGTCCTTCGAGAACGCTCGTATGCGCGAGGTGTCGGCCCTGTATCTCCCCGGCGATCTGCCCTTCATCAAGCCCGGCGACATCCACCAACTGATCCGCAGCGCCGAGCACCAGCACAACATTACGCTATCGCCGGCACGCCGGGACGGCGGAACCAACGCGATCCTGGTTCCCTACGACCTGATACCGTATTTTCGCCCGGAACTCGGCAACAACAGCTTCCGCAAACACGTGGGCACTGCGGCGCGCATGGGCGTCTCCGTGGCTTTCTACTACAGTCAAGGGATGGGCTTTGACCTCGATGACGGCTCCGACCTGGAAGAGTACGAGCACATGGAGCCCGGCCTGCTCACGCGGCTGTTGGGTCGCGAACCCAGATCCCTGAACCTCACCAGCCTGGAGATCCGCTAGCCTATGGCCGCCAACGTTCAATTGGGTTGCCTTCTGCCCACTCGAGGCCTGCTGCTGGCCGACCGCAAACCCACGGACGCCGAAACCGTTCTCCGCCTGGCGACGTGGGCCGAGGAAGCAGGCATGGATTCCGTGTGGGTAGGCGACAGCCTCACCGCCAAGCCCCGGCTGGAAGCCATGACTACCCTGGCGGCCATCGCTGCCCGCACCACCCGTGTACGCCTGGGGACGGCGGTGATGCTCATGGCCCTGCGCCATCCCGTTCTGTTGGCCCAGATGATGGGCACCGTGGATCTCATATCCGGCGGACGGCTGCAGCTCGGCGTCGGAGTTGGCGGCGCGTTCAACGGTATGCAGCAGGCGGAATGGCAGAACGCCGACGTGCCGCAGCGCACCCGCGCCCGCCGACTCGAGGAAATGCTCGAAGTGGTCAAGGGTTTGGGAACAGGCGAGCCATTCTCCTACGACGGGCGTCATTTCCAGATGGACGACGTCATCATGGAGCCTACGCCGGTTCAACCCGACGGCGTTCCCGTGTACCTGGGCGTCCACTGGCACGGTCGCGGCGACGGCCAGGGAGCCCAGCGCGAAAGACAAGCTCGCCGCGCCGCTCGCCTGGCCGATGGGGCCATCTCCATTTCGGCGACCCCGGAAGAACTTGTTGACCTCAGGGACACCGTGCGGGGATATTGTGCTGAGTACGAGCGGGATCCCGATGCGCTTTCCACCGTAATGTATCTCACCGTCAACCTGGACGAGGACGTGGCCAGAGCGGAAGCGGAGGCCGAAGACTGGCTGCTGGGCTACTACGGCGCCAACATCTGGGGCGACCGCTGGGGACCCTTCGGTGATGCCGAGCGCGTGCGGGAGCGCATCCACGCCTACGCGGAGGCCGGCGCGGATCAGGTAATTGTGCGCTTCGCCACCTACCGTCAGGAAGAGCAGATGCAGGCGTTCCTGGAGCAGGTCGCTCCCGACTTCCGCCACTGACAGCCGCCGACCGCGCTCCCCCATATTCCCGATGTGACGAGGTAACTCCGTGTTCCCGATAGATCTGACTGGCCGCAATGCGGTCATTTTTGGCGTCGCCAACGACCGCAGCATCGCGTGGGCTATCGCCCGCACTCTTGCCGATGCCGGCGCGCGCATCGCCCTGACCTACCAGAACGAGCGGTTGCAGAGCCGCGTTGCCCGCCTCGCGGAGACCCTGGAAGATCCCGTCCTCCTGCAGTGCGACGCTTCCGACGACGACCAGATCCAATCGGTGTTCGATGCCATCGGTGACCAAATGGGCTCGTTGTCCGTCCTCGTGCACAGCATCGCCTTCGCGAACCGGGACGATCTCGCCGGCCGTCTCGCCGACACCGGCCGCGACGGGTTCCGTATGGCCCTGGAGATCAGCGCCTTCACGCTGCTGCCCATGGTTCGGCACGCCGCGCCGCTGATGACCGACGGCGGCAGTGTCATCGCCATGACCTTCCACGCTTCCAGCCGTGTCTATCCGGGCTACAACGTCATGGGTACCGCCAAGGCGGCCCTGGAGCACGAAGTCCGCCAGCTGGCTTACGAATACGGGGGCGACAACATTCGTGTCAATGCCATCTCAGCCGGCCCGGTGGACACCCTGGCGGCCAGGGGAATCAGCGGTTTCCTGGACATGCGTCGGGCCCACGCCGAAAAGGCTCCGCTGGGGCGCAATATCACCGCCGACGAGGTGGCGCAGACCGCGCTGTTTCTTTGCAGTGACCTGTCCAGCGGCGTAACCGGGACCGTTCTTCCGGTGGACGCTGGCTACCACATCATGGCGGTGTGAGAGGCGGGCGCTTAGATCGCTTCCAACTGCCGGCGGTCGGCTGCGGCCTTTTCGCTGAGGCCCAGCTCCGTGTAAGCCTTGGCCCGATTCGCCCACGCTTCGCGGTAGCGGGGGTCCAGCGCGATGGCCTTGGTGAACTGGTCCACCGCCTCTCGAACCCTTCCCTGGTTGAACAGTGACAGTCCCAACTCGGTCATGCCGGCTGCAGTCAGGGGTCGCGTGATGGTCAGCGGCGCCATTGAAAATGCTGGCGCCGGCTCGGTCTCGGTCGATGTGGCCTGGGCCGCTGACGGTTCCGCTTCGTCCACTTGCTGCGACGCCATCACCGGTTCTGGGGCCGTCGGGACATTAGCATCCGCAGCCGGCTCGCGTTGCTCGATGCCGTCCGCGGTTCCGGCTACATGCGCGGGGTTTTGCGCGCCGGCCGATTCAGCGCCCTCAGGCGCTGCCGCAGTGGCATCCGTCGTCGCGTAGGGACGGGCCAGTTCCCAGCCGCAGTTGGTGCAGAAGGTCGGACCTACCTCATGGGAGTGCTGACATCGGGGGCATGGGGTCATCCCCTCTTGCCCTCCATCCGTAGCTACCGGCCGGCGGGTCGGCACGAACACCAATGCGAGCATCGGCAGCATGCACAGGACGGTCACCCACTCGGGAAACATGTCGAGGCCCAGCAATCCCACTGCCGGAAGCGCCGCGACTCCGCCCCATACCAACGGGTTACGGCCCTTGTTCCGCGCAAGCCTTGCGGTCCAGAGCACCACGAACAGTAGCGACAGAATTTGAAGGATTATACTCATCAGCACCCGTAAAGCGTTGGGTTTGTTCGTATTATAACGGGATTGCAGCGTTGACGGCAAACCGGGAGCGGATGGCATAACGCAATCCTGTATCGAGCTCCCTGCCATCGGCAATCGGCAGGTTCACAACGGCTGCGGGCGTTGATGGTTTGAGGTGCGGACCAGTTGGCTGCGGCTTGCCGGGTAACCGTTCAGAGTTGCGGGGAAGGGGAAGTGTCATTGCGAGCGCAGCGCAGCAATCCCGTTGGTGCAAGGGAGTCCTTCGGCGCAGACGTTCCCGCTACGGCGTCGAGATTGCCACGGCGCAAGCGCCTCGCAATGACAACATCCCGAATTCTGAACAGTTACCTTGCCGACCATTTCCTTCCGGGCAATAGTCGACTCCCGCCTGCGTTGAGCCCAGCGAGTCCGGGACTGTACACGATCAGCCCGCGCAGATCGGTCAAGGCGCTTCAAATTGACAGTTTCGCCCGCACGATGCTATCGTGCAAACGCAATTTTTCGCACTCAAACGGTATTATTTGGCGCCGGCTGCAAGTTCCCGGTCGCCCTCGCGTGGGAGGGATAACTCACATGGATTTGACCATTTCTGTGCTCAAGGCGGACGTCGGTTCCATCGGTGGACACACCAAGCCGTCGGACCGCATGATGGACGCGGTGCGTTCGGCCGCGGATCGAGCCGTCCGCGACGGTTTGCTCATCGATGCCTACGTCGGCCACACCGGCGACGATATCTGCATCACAACCACTCACACCCGCGGCGACAACGACGAGGCAGTGCACCAGTTCGCGTGGACCTCGTTCCTGGAGGCGACCGAAATCGCTCGCCAGTACGGGCTGTACGGCGCCGGCCAGGACCTCCTCGTAGACGCTCCATCGGGCAACATTCGCGGCGCCGGGCCCGCCGTAGCGGAGATCACCTTCGACCACGACCCGGTCAAGACCAACCCGATTCGCCCGGCCGAATCTTTCTTTGTTCTCGCCGCCGACAAGTGTGGACCGGGTGCGTATAACCTCCCGACGTTCCTCGGTTTCGCCGACCCGATGTACTGTGCCGGACTGATGCTTCCCCGCCTGGGCGAGGGCTTCACCTTCAACATCATCGACATGGACAACACCGATGGCGACAGCATCATCTCGCTGAACGCTCCCGAGGACTACTATCGCATTACGGTCCTGCTGCGGGACAATGAGCGATTCGCCATCGAGAGCGTAACTTCCCGCTACTCGGGCCAGACCGCCGCGGCGATCTCGGCGACCCGGCTGCACAACATCGCCGGCAGCTACACCGGCAAGGACGACCCGGTGGCCGTGGTGCGCAACCAGGGCATCTTCCCCGCCCCCGAGGAGCTCATATCGCCGTACACCAAGGCCCATTACATTGGCGGTGACGCGCGCGGCTCCCACGTCATGCCCCTGATGCCGGTGCCCATCAATACGGCCGTGACGGGCATGTACTGCCTGCCGCTGGTTTCATGCGTCGGCTTCAGCATCAACGGCGAAGGCAAGTTCGCGGAGTCATCCACGGACTTCTTCGACAACCCGGCGTGGGACTACACTCGCCAACTGGCCCAGGAGAAAGGCATCGCCATGCGCTCCCAGGGTTGGTCCGGCGCGGCGATGCTTCCCTATGGCGAGCTGGAATATTCCGGCTTCCGCCAGAGCATCGGCGACCTCGTGGCCCGGTTCGCCATTCGCACCAACGGACACCAGCCGGCGGCCCAGCCGGTCGCATCCGGTGACGACGACTAGCCTCGCCACATTGCCAACGTTCAGGGGCGGGTAAAACCCGCCCCTGCTTTGTTCCATGTCGTTCGGGCTGTGCCGATCCTGGTCGCTTTCAGCCGGCGAATATCCCGTTCCGCTCGAAGATCGCCGCCAACTCCGCGATGCCATCCGAGACGGTTTGCGCCGTGGGATGCCCGAAGCACAGCCGAGCCATGTGCGCGCCGTTGCCTTCGGGAGAGAACATCGTGCCGTTGTAGTAACCGACGCCCTCGTTGAAGGATTGATCCTGGAACGCGGCGAGGTCCGTGCCCTCAGGCATCGTCAGCCACAGGTAGAGACCGCCCTCGGGCCTGGACCAGGTGGCGCGGTTGCCGAAGTGTTCGCCCAGGGCTGCCAGCATGGCGTCGCGCTTGGCCCGCAGCGCCTGGTTTTCCTCATCGATGTGGTCGTACATGTGATTCCGCAGGTATTCTTCAATCGCCAGCGCCGCAAACTGGTTCACCCCGCCGGATTTAAAGCTCAGCGCGCGCTCACGCACTACTTCCGGCGCCACCAAGTACCCCATGCGCACGCCCGGCGCGATGATCTTGGACATAGACCCGACGTAGAGGACACCTCCGCTGTCGTCCAAGCTGCTGATCGACGTCACGTCTTCGCCCTCGAAGCGGAGATCGACATAACAGTCATCTTCCAGAATCGGCACCCCGTGGCTCTGGCAGACTTCCAGCATTCGTTGCCGCCGTTCGAGAGTGGTAGTCCATCCCAGAGGGTTCTGGAACGTGGGGATCGTGTACAGGAACTTGACCCGGCGGCCGGCCGCCTCCTGCGCCCGGATGGTCTCGTCCAGAGCCTCCGGTATGATCCCGTCATCGTCACATTTGACGCCCACCACGTTCGCGCCCCACAGCCGCATTTGACGCATCGTTCCCAGGTAAACGTACTCCTCGGTCAGCAGCACGTCACCGGGGTCGGTCATGGCCTGGATCAGCATGTTGATGGCCTCGCCTGAACCGGATGTCAGCACGATGTCGTCGGCCGTGACCTCCATCTGCCGGTCCCGGCGCAGCTTGTCCGCGACCAGTTCGCGCAACGGCGGATAACCGGCCGCCACCGGATAGTAGGCCAAGTCTCGCCCTTCCCGTTCCAACGCCGTGCTCAAGGCCTCGACGAGACCCGTAAGCGGCAGCGTATCCGGGTCCGGGTAGGCTACGGCGAAGTCGTACTTGGCGTGCCGGTTCGCGCCGCGAGTGGTGATCGGGGCCCGCTCTGCGAAGAGCCCTTCGTAGTTGAACTCGCTCATCGGTTGTCCTCCCTTCCGGACGGTTGAGGCGTTGGGCGCGGAACCGCACCTGGGGCGTCGGTTCCGCGAACACTATTCCACGATTCGTATCGCCAGGTCGCGCAATTGCCCGGCATCGACTTCCGAGGGGGCGCCGAACAGCAGGTCGGAGCCGCTCTGGGTCTTGGGGAACGCGATCACCTCGCGCAGCGAGTCCGCGCCCGCCAGTATCGCCACCAGCCGGTCAATACCCGGCGCGATGCCGCCGTGGGGCGGCGCTCCATAGTCGAACGCTTCCAGTATATGACCGAACCGCTCGGTGATCTGCTCGCCGGAGTAGCCCAGGATGCCGAACACTTTTTCCTGGAGATCACGGCGGTGTATGCGGATGCTGCCGCTGGCCAACTCTGAGCCGTTGCATACCAAGTCATACGCTCGAGACGGGATGGACGCGAGATTCTCGCCGTCGAGCATGGATTCACATCCGGGCGCCGGGGCGGTAAACGGATGGTGCGCCGAGTCCCAGCGACCTGCATCGTCATCCCACTCGAACAGGGGGAACTCGGTCACGAACGCGAACGACAGCGTCGACGGGTCGGCCAGTTCCAGCTGCGCCGCCAGGTGGCTCCGCATCGCCGCCAGCCACTGGTTGGCCAGCCGGGCCGGCCCAGCCATCAGCACTATCAAGTCACCGCGCTGCGCGCCGGACCTGTCAGCAAGCCGGCGCACCCACTCCACGGGCATCCGCAGTCCGGGAGACAGCAGAGCATCGTCATCGGTCAGAGTTTCCAGGGGGCCGTCGCCGGTGAGCCGGACGTGGCTCATGCCGGCAGCGCCGTACTCTTTCGCCGTCTCTTCCATTCGGCGCATGTCGGAACCCGTCAGGCCGCCCTGGCCCGGCACGGCCATCGCCTTGATGATGCCGCCGCGGTCCAGGATGCCGTGGAAGACGCGGAACTCCGTTTCCGCGGCCAGGTCGCTGACGTCGGCCATCTCCAGGCCGTAACGAAGGTCGGGTTTGTCGCTTCCAAACCGAGCCATGGCGTCAGCGTAGGACAGGCGCCGGAACGGGGTCTTGACCTTGAACTGCGGCGTCAACTCGCGCACCAGCCCGGCGTACAAACCTTCAATCAGACCCAGCACGTCCTCCTCTTCCACGAAGCTCATTTCCAGGTCGAGTTGGGTGAACTCGGGCTGCCGGTCGGCGCGCAGGTCTTCATCCCGGAAGCAGCGGGCGATCTGAAAATACCGCTCCACGCCGCTCACCATCAGCAATTGTTTCAACTGCTGCGGGGACTGCGGCAGGGCGTAAAAATTCCCCGGATGCGTCCTGCTGGGAACCAGGTAGTCCCGCGCTCCTTCGGGCGTGCTTTTGATCAGGATCGGCGTTTCGACCTCTAGGAAACCGTGGCCGTCCAAGTAGTCGCGGATGTACTTCACCGCCTGGTGACGCAGTCGCAGATTGTCCTGCATCTTTGGCCGTCGGAGGTCCAGATAGCGGTACCGGAGGCGGAGGCTTTCGTCCGCGTCGACGTCGTCCGTAATGTAGAAAGGCGGAGTGAGCGACTGGTTCAGCACCGTCAGCGCTTCCACCATCACCTCAATCTCGCCGGTGGGCAACGCCGGGTTCTCCGATCCTTCCGGTCGGAGACGAACGGCGCCGGTGACTTCAATGCACCATTCCGAGCGCAGTCGCTCGGCGGTCTTGTAGTCCTCCGGCGGCAGATGCTCCGGATTGAGCACTACTTGCACGTATCCGGAGCGATCCCGCAGGTCAATGAATATGATCCCGCCGTGATCCCGCCGTCGGCTTACCCAGCCGGACAGCGTCGTGACGGTGCCATCGTGGGCGGCGCGCAACTCGCCGCAGTCTTGGGTTTTCAGGGCGTCAACTCCTGGTAGGATTGGTGAGCTTTTTTCGCCGGGTCAGCCCAGCAGATCGAGCACGTTCTGGAACGGACTTTCGGCAACGGCGCCACCCTCTGCCACGGCGGCGGCCAGTTCCGAGGGGTCCGTCACCGGCGGGTAACAAACCGTGTCCAGGCATACGTGTGCCTGGGCCGGCGCGCTTTCCATAGTAGCAGGCGCCAGCTTGATAATCAGGTGCGGGTCGTTCAGCCGCATCGCGGCGGCCAGCATGGCGTCGGCGCTGGCAGTTCCCGGCGAGCCTTCCACCGTGACTTCCACCACCGGATGGAGGTATTGGTCCACCGCCACCGCGTAGTCTGCGGCGAGTTCGCCGTAGTCGCGGTTGGCGTCAACGTAGGCGCTGAGGGTGTGACGGGCCGTCTGCCGGTACCGGTCATCCAGAGTCGCGTGATGCAGTCGCATCATCCCCACCGCGGCCCGGGTGTTTTCCGCCAGCGGCTTCTCGCGGGCGTGCAGGTAGCCCAGCCGTTCCTGCCCCGATTCCACGTCCCAGAACCCGCCGTGCGCGCCGTCCAGGAACCTGTCCAGCAGAACCTGTGCGGCCCGTTCCGCCGCCTTGAGGTAACGCTCTGACCCGCCGGGCAGCGCGTCGTACCCATCCAACGCGGCCACCAGTAAATTAGCCCAATCTACCAGCAGGTCTCCCTCGTCCTGAGGCAGAGCGCCGGAGGCGGTGTAGGCGTGTGGCAAGTTTCCGCTTTCGGATGCGTCGAGCAATCCATCCAGCAAACCGGCGGCCGTTCCGGACAACTCCGGCCGTCCCAGTTTCCAGGCCGCGCCCAGCAGCAACGAAACTGCCTGAGCAGTGACCGACACGTAGCAGAACGGGTCAACCGCCGGCGCTGCCGACTGTGATCGCACCTGGGGTGATCCCGCGTAATATTCGGAGTGCGCGCCTTGGCTTCCCCGCACGCCCTTCGCTGATGGATCGTACAGCGTGGCGCAGATGTAATCGACGGTTTCGCCGGCAACCCGGAGATAGTCCGTCCGCTCCAGGATAATGCCCGCGTCCATCAGGACACCCGCCAGGGCGACATTGTCCTCGGCCATTTTTTCGTACTGTGCCTGCGTCCAGTCGCTGCCCGTGGTGAAGCGGAAAAACCCGCCGTCGATCCGGTCGCGCAGATCACCGCCAACGATGGCGTCCAGGCTTTTCTCAAGCATCACGCGGTAGAACCGTTCCCTCGTGGCGCGGTACCGGTGCAACAGAAGGCGCAGCATGGGAGTGGACGGGAACTTTGGCTCCAGCCCGAATCCGCCGTTGCTGGCATCGTAGGTTCCGGCGACGCGGCGGGAGATGGCGTCGACCACACCGGCGTCGGGGTCGCGCCCGGCAGAAACGCGTCCGGCATGTTCACGGCGTTGGCGCAGGATATCGTTGCCCTGCTCGTAGAGTTCGGGCTTGCGTTCCGAATATGCCCGACGCACTTCGTCCAACATGGCCAGGAGCTGATCCGGCGGCAGGTAAGTCGCCCCCGCCATGAAGCCGCCGTGTGGGGTCAGGAATGAGGTAGTCGGCCAGCCGCCCACGTTGTAACGGGCGTTGACGTCCGGACGGTGGTCGGTGTCAACACGCACAGGGGTGAAGTGGGTGTTGACGAATTTGATGACGTCGCGGTCCGCGTAGGCGCCGGAATCCATCTCGTGGCACCAGTAGCACCACACCGCGTTGATCGAAAGCAGGATCGGCCGGTCGTTATCCCGGGCGAATTCAAAGGCCTCGCGGCCCCACGGCTGCCAAGAAACCGCATCAATCGTTACTGATGATGACACTGCCGGTACGTCCCTCGTATGCCATGTTGAAATGCCTCAGGAAAGTGCGGCCGATGAGCGCGTAATACGGCTGGCCGCTGGCGACCAGATTTGCGCTGTCAAACGGCCCGACGATAGTGAAATCCAGTTCCGGGATGTAGATCTGCGCCAAATAGATGGTCGACTCAAACAGGCCACCGGCCCCGGCGATGAGACGGCGTTCCAAGATCGGCAAGTTTAACGAGCGCGCCAACTCCGCATCTAGCGCGGTTTCCTGCGCCCCGGTATCCACCAGAGCCGGCAGGGGTTCTGGCGGCAGTTGGGCCCGCCGTCCCGGACTTGGTTCATAATCGGGATCAAAGCCGATCAGCACGTCAATGGCAGGACCGTACCGGATTAAGTTAAAAGGGTTGTTATACCCGGCATTAGTCCTTGCCATGACGCCGGCGACGCTCTAATGCAGCGGCCAAGTACTGCCGCTTCTTTTCTACATTATTCTCGCCGACCAGCCTGATTATATACGGGCTGAGCCGGAATCGCGTCCATGCGTCTAAGCGAGCCTCCAGACCATCATCGTAGATTCCTGCCAGTTCACCATCGTTGAAAACCACCCAATGTAGGAAGTGCTCATCTTCCAAGTAGTCCTTCATTTTTTCGTAAGCAGCCACATTCTCTTCCAGAGTAGCTACCATTCAGTGCCTCCTGATCGGATGTGCGCGGGGGTGCGGCGCGTCCGGCATGTCCGAATTATAAGGTACACCCCCAAAGCCGGGCAATGAAACCGTTGTCATTGGGGGTTACGCAATTCACTGACCGGATCAACGCGCCCGCGGGTTGAATGCGTCGTTCACGGCGTCGCCCAGGATGCTGAAGCACAGGAACAACAGCGTGACCGTCCCGATGGGAAACATTATCAGATGCGGTTCGTTGCGCAGGACCTGAATGCTGCCGTTCTCGAACATCATCCGGCCCAGGCTGGGCACTGGCGGTTGCACGCCGATCCCGATCCAGCTGAGCACCAATTCGGCGCCGGCGACCGATCCCAAACCCGCCGAAATCGACACGATGAGTGGGCTCAGGATATTCGGCAACATGTGCACTCGCAGGATTCGTGCAGTCGACGATCCCGCTACCAGCGCCGCCTCCGTGTAAACGCTTTCACGGGCCTGCAGCACCTGTCCCCGCACCAGCCTCGCCATGCCGAACCATCCGAAAATCGACAAGCCCAACGATATGATCGCGTAGTCCACAATGCCAAGGCGCAATAGCCAATCGATACCCGTCGCATCCTCAAACGCCTGCACCGCACCCACAAACCGCGGCCTCAGTGATGCGACGAAAATCAGGATCAGCATGATGTCCGGAATCGACGAGGTCACCTCGCCGGTGCGCATTATCACCCCATCCACCCAACGGCCCATGTATCCGCTCAACAGCCCCAGCACCACACCTATGATTAACGTGCCGCCCAACAGCGACAGCACAGTGATAATCACCGTCGTTCTCAATCCGTAGATCACCCGCGTCAGCATGTCCCGGCCCAGCCTGTCCGAGCCGAAAGGGTGTGCCAGGCTGGGCTTGGCCCGGCTCTGCGACAAATCCTGCGCAGTGTAGTCGTAAGGCGTGATCAACGGCGACAACAGCGCGCCGCCATACATCAGCACGATCAGCGAAAGGCATACCACCGCCACCTTTTTTCTCATCAACCGCCGCATCGACAGGCTGAGGTAGCTCTGCCCCGTAGATGGTCCCTCGTCCAGCGCCTCCCGCTCGCTGGGCCCCAACTCGTTCCCAGACCAATCCATGCTCTGAAACTGGTCGTCAGTGTGCTGCCGGTGCCCGTGCTCGTGGGCGGGCGGGCCCGATCGATCAGGTAACATTTCCGCCTCCCACCCTGATCCGCGGGTCCAGCAGCGAATATGTAACGTCAATTATCAGGTTGGCGAGCACGAAGATGGCGGTGGTGATAGTCGC
Organism: Dehalococcoidia bacterium; assembly: GCA_034420475.1. Taxonomy (GTDB): domain Bacteria; phylum Chloroflexota; class Dehalococcoidia; order Lucifugimonadales; family UBA3495; genus Bin87. The sequence goes on along the minus strand of DAOULH010000046.1, from coordinate 25,803 downwards.
AATCGCCAGCAGCACCGGGTAGTCACGCTGGAAAAAGGACTCGATGGCGAATAGCCCCACTCCGGGGATCCCGAAGTAAATCTCAACGATGAAAGTCCCGCCGGCCAACCCGGCAAGGGTAAATCCGAAAATTGTCCATAATGGCAGCATCGCGTTGCGCAATATGTGCCGCCATTGGACCGTTGATTCCGACAAGCCCTTGGCCCGGGCTGTCCTAATGTAATCCTGCGCCATGACATCCAATACGCTGGCTCTGACGAAGCGCACCACTATGGCGATTCCCGGTACTCCCATCACCAGCGCCGGCATCACGATGTTCGGCGAAAAGAATCCCTCCCATCCGCTCGCTGGCAGGAGGTCCAATTTCAGCGCGAACAGGAGCAGCAGCACCGGAGCGGTAATGAACACCGGCAGCGACTGAAACACCAGGGCAATGGTCACCGCCACCACGTCCAGGCCGGTTCCCTGCTTCAGCCCTGCGAAAAGGCCCACCGGTATCCCGACCCCCAGCGTAATGATGACCACCGCCGCGTTCAGTTGCAGCGAGACCAGCATTCGTTTTGAGAGAAGTTCCGAAACGGGCCTGCCCCGATAGCGAAAACTGTCGCCGAAGTCCAGCCGGGTCACCACCCTCTCAACATACCGCACGTATTGCACCACCAGCGGATCGTCCAAACCCAACTGCCCGCGCAGGCGCTCGCGTACCTCGTCATTCTGGTGCTGGCCCAGCCAGACCTGGACCGGGTCACCGGGACCGACCCGGAGCAAAGCGAACGTCACGAACGTGACGATGAGCAACAGGAATGGCAGCCATATCAGCCGTCGCGCCGCGTATGTTCCCATTTGTGGCCGCCTGTCCCGTATGCCGATAGTTGCAGGGGCGAATCACGGTTCGCCCCCACGCCTCGCTCATCGGCAATTCTACTGGTTGAAGTACACGTACCGGTACTTGGGGATGCTCATTTGCAGGAGGAAGTAGTCTGATACTTCCGGCTTGATCAGGGCGTAGCCCTCGCCGCTGAACCAGGTCCAGACCCAGGGCGCGTCGTCCAGGATCATCTGCTCGATCTGGTTGTAAAGCTCGAAGCGGCGGCCCCGGTCGCGTTCCGTGCGCGCTTCTTCCAGCAGGCGATCGACCTCCGGATTGCCGTAGTTGGTGTGATTGCTCTGGCTTTCGGAGTGCAAGAGCACATCCAGGAAGTTCTGTGGGTCGGGGTAATCCGCGATCCAGCCCAGGGAGAACATCTGGTACTTCTTGTCGTTGACGTCTTGCAGGAACGTCGCCCATTCCGTCTGCTGGATATCGACCTCGATCCCCAGTTCCTGACGCCATTGTTCCAGTATGACCTCAAGATAGGTCGGGATAGCCGCGCCAAAGCTGCCGGATATGGTCAGCGTAATGCGCGGGAAATCGCCGGAGGCCAGCGCGTCGGCGTATTTTGATTCCTGCAGCAACTCCCGCGCCAGGTCCGGGTTGAAGTGGTAGCTGCGCAGGTTCCCGGTGTAAGACGGGAACCCCGGCGGTATCACGCCCGTCGCGGGCGACACGCGACCGTCCAACACGTTTTCGGCGATGCTTTCCAGGTCGATGGCATAGTTCAGCGCCTGGCGCACCTTGACGTCGTCAAACGGCTCCTGGTCCACGTTGAGGCCGATATAGAACACGTCGAAGTCCTGCGGCGAACGGTGCAACTGCGGATGCAGCGCGTCGTTGGGGTCCAGCAGTCTCGGCAGGTCGTCCAGGCCGACACCCGTCAGGTGGATCTCGTCGTTTTCGTACATGATCATGGCGGACCCACCGCTCAGGATCATCCGCACGCTCTCAACGTGTGGTGGACCCAGGTGGTAATTTTCGTTCCGCTCGAGCACGATCAGCTCGCCGATTTCGTAGGTGGCCAGCTTGAAGGGGCCGGTCCCGTTGGGTTCTTCCAGCCAGGTTCCGTCATCGTTCACCTGTTCCCGGTCCACCACGTAGGCCGTAGGATACGTGAGCTTGGCCAGGAAGTACGACTTGGCGGCGTCGATGGTGAACTCGACGGTGCGGTCGTCCACTACCCTGACGCCGCTCACCTCGGTGGCATTCCCCTCAAGCTTGTCCTTGGCGCCGACAATATCGCCCAGGTAGGTGTCCGCCGTAGGGGAGAGCGTGTTGGGATCGGTCGCTCGCTCAATCGACCATTTGATGTCGTGGGCTGTGATGGCTTTCCCGTCGTGGAACTTGGCGTTCTCGCGGAGCACGAAGGTATAAACCAGACCGTCCTCGCTGATGGAGCAAGTTTCCGCCAGGTCCAGCACCGGCTGGTAGTCCAGACTCAGCGTGACCAGTCCGCCGAAAACCTCGCCTCCGATGACGCTGGACGTGACATCGCCCATCAGGTGGGGATCAAGAGTGGGAGGATCGGCGAACAGCCGCACCAGGGTTCCACCCTGGGGTGGCCGGTCGTCGAATGTCAGGTCCGCAGACGGGGCGCAGCTTTCACCCATGGCCGTCGGCTGGGGAGCGGTCATCGCTGCTGGGGTGGTCGGTGTTGGCGCTTCGCTGGGCGCCGTGGGCGGGGTGTCCGGAACGGAAGTCGCGGTTGGGGCCGCCGTGGGTTCGGGCGCGGGCGCCTGCGGTTCGTCGCTTCCGCCGCACGCCACCAACCCGACCAGTGCGGCCAACATGGCTCCCATCAGCAGCATTCTGAGCATCTTGCGCTTCATAACTCCTCCGAATCAGTTCTCAGGATCAAGGGGATTACGAGATACTGACCGGAATCAGTTTGCCCCAATTCCTATTGCCGCGATATTACCGGCTTCACACGCAGCGATTTTATCCAATACCCAGACCCCGTTCAATTGTGCACAGCGCGGTGTATTGTCCGATTTGATGATGTATGCTAATCTCAAAACGTATTCCGGCGCTGGCCGGTAGCGTTACGGCGAGCATAGCCAAGTGGCCTAAGGCGCCTGTCTGTGGCACAGGAGATCACGGGTTCGAATCCCGTTGCTCGCCCCACTTCCCTCGCATTCAGTCCCTTCGGAATTGCGCCTGTAGCTCAATGGACAGAGCACTGGGCTTCGGACCCAGGGGTTGCGGGTTCGAGTCCTGCCAGGCGCGCCACCTGCAAAAATGACCGACGGCAGCCGGTGTGCTGCCGTCGGTTTCTTGTTGGCCCCGGGTTCGCGGACTACTCCGGTCGCGCGCCCATCGTGACTTCCATTTCCATTTCCTCGCCGTCCCGCATGATGGTGAACTCAACGGTATCGCCGGGTTGCGTGTGCTCTACCGTGTACGCCACTACGTCGTCCATACCCGTCATGGGCGCTCCGTTCATGGCGATTATGATGTCTCCGCCGATGGGCAGTTCCGAACCGTTGATCACGGTGAGCCGGTCCGATGCTCGCAGTCCGGCCTGTTCCGCAGCGGTTCCCGTGCCCACCGCCAGCACCAGGGCGCCGCGGGTGTCGGCCGGCAGGTCCATCGCCTGAGCGATGTCCGGGCTCACGGACACCCCGCGGATGCCGATGAACGGATACTCGTAACGCCCTTCCGCTATCAGCGCGGGCGCCACGAGCTTGGCCAGGTTCACTGGAATCGCCAGGCCCACGCCGGAGAATCCTCCCGTCTCACTGATGATCTGGGTGTTGATCGCTACCACCTCGCCCTGGCGGTTCAGGAGCGGGCCCCCCGAATTCCCCGGGTTTGTCGCCGCGTCGTGCTGGACCACCCGGGGCACCGAAAAGTTGCTGTCCGACGGATTGATGGTTCTGCCCACGGCGCTGATGATGCCCGAGGTCATCGAGAACCCACGGGAGAACGGGTCGCCAATGGCAACCGCCAACTGCCCCGGCTTGATGGTGTCACTATCCCCGAGGGAGATGGCGGGCGGGCGCACCGCGTCGTCGGTGATTCTGATCACCGCAAGGTCAGAATCGGGGTCGTCGCCCACCAGTTCCGCGTCAACCTGGATGCCGTCGCTCAGCACGACGATAATCCGGTCCGCCCCGTCGATCACGTGCTTATTCGTTACGATGTGCCCTTCGTCATCCCAGACGAAACCGGACCCGGCGGCCCGGGACAGAAAATCGCCCTGCGGCATCCCGGGAGCGGCTCCGCCTATCGTGATCGACTTCAGCACCCGCAATCCGACCACTGACGGAACGGTTCGCTCGTAGATGCCCGACATAACCTCGTCGTGGGCCGCCGTTATCGCCGACGCCGTCAACTGGACTTCAGTTTCCGGCGTGCCGCCTTGAGCGGGTTGCTCTATGGCGGGCACGGCCTCCGATTCAGTCGCCTGCGGGGGCGCTACCGTGGCCGTGTCATCAGGTTGCGAAACCGTGTTGACGGCCGGAGGAGTCAGTTCGACCGTCTCCTGCGGCCTCGGACTGGGTTGGCTACAGGCCAACGCAACTGCCACGGCTACTGCCAGGCAGGCGACGGCCAGCAGGGGAAAAAGGCGTCGTTGTTTGGCGGAAGCTTTGGTACCCATGCTGACGTTATTCCACACCTCTCCGGTCTGGTCGGTCGCGTGTACGGCATAACCGGAGGACACCGGATAGTTTCTTATGCCGCGATCCGTTTTCGCTGTTCGATTGTCTTGCAGTTGTGCGGAATCTAAACACGCGATTGTTAAGGTTTTGTGTATGCCCGCCACACTGATCATGCCGCCCGGACGAGGTCGGCAGGCCGCCTGCACGACTGCTCCGGGGTGTCTGGCCTGTTAACTTACGAATAGCGCCGCACTGCGGATTGACCCGCATTCGACCGGCCCGGTGCTATACTACCGGCAGAAGCGGCGGGTCGCCAGATGGTTGCCGTCGCATTGATTGAGCCGGTCACCCTGACACCCGGAAGGAGAGAAGCGATGCTTTACGAACTCCGCATCTACGACGCCGTCGCCGGTCGGTTGCCCGACATCAGCGGTCGGTTCGCCAATCATACCTGCGCCCTGTTTCGCAAGCACGGCGTCAAATACCTTGGCTTCTGGACCGACGAAATTGGCCGGAGCAACCGCCTTACCTACATCAACGTTTTCGACAGCATGGCCGACCGGGAATCCCGTTGGGCCAAGTTCGGCAGCGACCCGGACTGGCTGGAAGTGCGAAAGCAGACCGAGGCCAACGGCCCGCTGGTTGACGCCGTGACCAACCGCTTCCTGCGCCTGACCCCCTACTCGCCCCAGCCGAAGGTCTCCACCGCCGTCCAGGAACTGCGGATTTACGAGGCGATGCCCGGCCGCCTGCCCGACGTGCACAACCGCTTCGCCAACCACACCATCGGGCTGTTCGAGAAGCACGGCATCGAGAACATCGGCTACTGGTCCGAGGACGTGGGCGTCAACAACGTACTGGTCTACATGCTGGGCTACCCCAGCCTCGGCGACCGCGAAAAGAGTTGGCGTTCCTTCCAGGCGGATCCCGAGTGGAACAAGGCGCGCGCCGCCAGCGAGGTGGACGGCCCCATCGTGCGCGTTTCGCGTCACTCAATCATGCGCCCCACGGATTACGCCTTCACCAGCGACTAGTCGGCTTCCGGGAAGATGTGCCCGGAAACACCAAATTCGGGACGCCCTCACCGGGCGTCCTTTTGCTGGCGCCGACCGCACCACGTTGAACACGAATTGAACAACCCGGTCCAACTTCGTCAGGACCATCGCATATGAAATTACAACGGCGTCACTCCGGCGAAAGCCGGAGTCTATACACCGACAGGCGCTTGGTTGCCCAACGACACTAACGATTCGAGCCGTTGGATACCGGATTTCGCCGGTATGACGGTACTAACACGGTTCACATGTAATGGCCTTGCCAACTTCGCCAGGTCCTTTCCAAAGTTGGTGTTGTCATTGCGAGCGAAGCGTCGCAATCTCGTCCCGAGCATAGGCAGTCCCAACAAAAGGGCCTTCTGAATCGGCGAGGTTGCCACGGCGAAAGCGCCTGGCAATGATTTTGAAAAGGCCTTGCCAACTTCGCCTCCAATGCCGACCCCGCTGGAGATTCCGCCGTATGCTTGAACGTCCGCCCATATCGCCAAGCGACTTTTTCAGCAACGCCGCCGCGAGAGAAATCGGCCTGACCGATCAATTCTGGTTTGACGCTTACACCGAATGGCACGTTGCGCTCAATAACGACACTGCCGTTTCGTTCGACACCATCTTCGATCCGCGCACCTTTCGGATCCCTTTCCGAGGCGGAAATGCTGACGTGTTGGTCCGGGTCCAACCGGAAGGACACGAACACTACGCCATACGCCTGACTGCGTTCCCAGCAGATGCTTCGCCGACGCCGCAACAGATTCCCCGATGGTATTGGGACACCGAAAGCCGCGCCGTCCTGGGAGAGGCCGTCCTGCTGGACGCTAACTTCCCGTGGTAGATAGAATGGAGCTGCACATTTTGGCCACGCTACCCGGCCAGCAGGTAGGTCTTATGTCCACAAACAAGCAGGAATGGGAGGACTCGACCCTCTCCCGCGTTACTGGGCGTTTCCCCGAGCGGCGCGAAGAATTCGCAACGGACTCCGGCCTAAGTCTGGACACCGTTTACACGCCGGAGGACGGCGCCCCCGCTCCTTCCGAATACGTCGATGCCATCGGCTATCCCGGCGAGTTCCCGTACACCCGGGGCGTCCAGCCCAACATGTACCGTGGTCGCGTCTGGACCATGCGCCAGTACGCCGGCTACGCCACCGCCGCCGCGACCAACGAGCGTTACCGCTATCTTCTGGAGAACGGGCAGACCGGCCTGTCGGTGGCTTTTGACCTGCCGACCCAGATCGGATACGACAGCGATCACCCGCTGGCCGAGGGCGAGGTGGGCAAGGTGGGCGTGCCCATCTGTTCGCTGGCCGACATGGAGACCTTGTTCGACGGCATCCCGCTGGACAAGGTCAGCACTTCAATGACGATCAACGCTACGGCGGCGGTTCTGCTGTGCCTCTACATCGCGGCCGGCAAGAAGCAGGGCGTTGAGCCTGACCAGTTGAGCGGCACGCTTCAGAACGACATCCTCAAGGAGTACATCGCCCGGGGCACCTACGCCTACCCGCCGCGCCCGTCGATGCGCCTGGTGGTCGACGTGTTCCGCTACTGCGCTGAGAACGTGCCGCGCTGGAACACCATCAGCATCAGCGGATACCACATGCGCGAAGCCGGCGCCACCGCGTCCCAGGAGTTGGCCTTCACCTTCGCCAACGCCATCGCCTACGTGCAGGCCGCGGTGGACGCCGGCCTGCCGGTGGACGATTTCGCGCCCCGCCTGTCCTTCTTCTTCGTGGCCCAGAACAACCTTTTTGAAGAAGTCGCCAAATTCCGGGCCGCCCGGCGTCTGTGGGCCAACATCATGCGGGACCGCTTCGGCGCGAAAAATCCCCGCTCCATGATGCTGCGCTTCCACACCCAGACCGCCGGCGTGACCCTCACTGCCCAGCAGCCGGACAACAACGTGATCCGCAGCACCGTCCAGGCCCTGGCAGCCGTCCTCGGCGGCACCCAGTCCCTCCACGTCAACTCACGCGACGAGGCCCTTAGCCTGCCCACCGAGGAATCGGCGCAGCTCTCCCTGCGCACCCAGCAGATACTCGCCCACGAAAGCGGCGCCGCCGACGTAGTGGACCCCCTGGGTGGCTCATGGTACATCGAAAACCTGACCGACCGACTGGAGGCGGCAACGCTGGAGTACATCCAGCGCATTGACCGGATGGGCGGCGCAGTGGCGGCCATCGAGGACGGTTTCCAGGTACAGGAAATCGCCGACGCCGCGTTCCGCCACCAGCGAGAGGTGGACGAGAATGATCGCATCGTGGTGGGCGTGAACCGGTACGTGACCGAGGCGCCTCCGATCTCCGGCCTCCTTCGCGTCGACGCGACGGCCGCGGCGGAACAGGTGGAACGGCTCCGGACGCTGAAACGAGAGCGCGACAACATGGCCGTCCAGATCAGCCTGGCCCGCCTTGCTGATGCTGCCCGTTCCGATGGCGCCAACACCATCCCGCCCATGATGGAGTGCGTGGAGCGATACGCCACGCTCGGCGAAATTTGCGACGTGCTGCGTCAGGTCTTCGGCGAATACGAGCCCGCCGGGGGCCTGTGATAAACTGCGATTCGGGCGCACGGAGGCAAAACCCTATGGGTATTACTCGCGTAAATGTGAAGATCAGAAACCCGGCAGAACCTGATCGGGTTTGGGAAGGCCCGTTCCTGGTCGATACCGGTGCCATAGACTGCCTCGTGCCGCGTCAGCACTTGGAGGCCATAGGCCTGATGCCGAAAGGTCATCGTGTCTACAACCTGGCCGACGGCAGCGAGGTCAGAATGGACATAACCACCGGCGACCTCGAGTTCATGGACGAAATCGTCGGCGGCACCATCGTCTACGGCGAACCTAACGCCGATCCCCTTCTGGGTGTTACCGCCATGGAATCGGCCGGCGTGGAAGTGGATCCCCATAACCAGACCCTCAACAAGCTCCCGATGATCCGGCTCCGAGGATTCAGACTCTGACGGACGCCAGCTAATCCCAGTCTCCAAGTACAAACTCGCGCGGAGGAACCCCGTGATCGACGCCACCCTGAACGAAGAAGAAAAGATGCTCCAGAACCTCGTCCGGGACTACGCGGAACGCGAGATCATGCCGCGCTCGGCGGAACTGGACGAGAAGGCGGAGTTCTCCCACGAAAACTGGCGCGGGATGGCTCAGCTGGGTCTCACCGGCATTGGGGTCGACCCGGCCTACGGCGGCAGCGGGGGAGGGTTCCGCAAGTCTTCCATCGCCATCGAGGAACTGGCCCGGGCTGACGTGGCCGCCAGCGTGACCCTTGCGGCACACCTGGGCCTCGGCCTCGAGACCATCGCCCGTTTCGGAAACGAGGAGCAGAAGCAGCGCTACGTCCCCTCCCTCGCCTCCGGCAAGGGCATCGCTGCCTGGGCGCTTACCGAGCCCGGCAGCGGCTCCGACGCCGCCGCGATGGCCACCACGGCCACCCGGCGCAACGGTTCCTGGGTGCTCAATGGCTCCAAGCAGTTCATCACCAACGCCGAGGTTGCGGAAACGCTAGTGATCTTTGCCAACCAGGACCGGTCCATCGGGTATCGGGGTGTTTGCGCTTTCATCGTGCCGGCGGGAACCAAGGGAATGCAGATCAATCCGCAGCACAACAAGATGGGCATCCGCGCCTCCAGCACCTGCGAGATTGTTTTTGAGGACGCCGAAATACCCGCTGAGAACATCATCGGCGAAGAGGGCATGGGCTTCCGTTACGCTATGGACATCCTCGACTCCAGCCGGATTTCCATTGCCGCCCAGTGCGTAGGCATCGGACAGGCCGCTCTGGAAGAGGCCGTCCGCTACTCCCAGCTACGCGAGACCTTCGGCCGTCCGCTGGCCCGCCACCAGGCCATCCAGTTCAAGCTGGCCGACATCGCCACCGGGGTGCACTCGGCCCGCGTCGCCACCATGCACGCGGCGACACTGCGCGACGCCGGACTGCCCTTCATCAACGAGGCTTCCATGGCAAAGCTGCTGGCGTCCGAGATGTGCAACAAGGCCGCCTACGAGGCCATGCAGATCCACGGCGGCATCGGCGTGTTCAAGGAATCCCGCATTGAGCGCATCTTCCGCGACGCTCGCGTGACCACGATTTACGAGGGAACTTCTGAGGTCCAGCGCATGATCATCGCCCGCCAGGTCCTTGCCCAATACCCTGTCTGATGCCACCTCACCCTTCGGGAGGCGAACCGACGATGCCCGAGATCTGCGCCGTCAACTACATCGACCACGTCGGCGTTGCCGTCAGCGACATTCAGGCCGCGCTCGAATTCTTTGGCGAGAACTTCGGCGCGCCCGACGCCGAGGTGGTTGAGCTGGACGATCAGGCGGTTCGAGCTTGCCTCATCGAAATCGGCCAGACCCGGCTGGAGCTTCTCGAGCCGCTGACCCCGGAGAGTGCGGTGGGGCGTTTCATCGAGCGGCGCGGCGAGGGCCTGCATCATCTTGCCCTCAACGTCGATGACATCGCCGGCAAGCTTAAGATCCTGTCCGCCAACGGCCTGTCTCTCATCGACGCCGAGCCTCGCCATGGGTTGTCGGGCACCATCGGTTTTGTGCATCCCCGCTCGGTGTTCGGCGTGCTGACCGAGCTGGTCGAGAACTAAACGCCCTGGACCCATTGCCCTGCTGGCGGGGCAACCCAGCCAGTCGCGCGGAACATGCCAGCTCACGTCATCTACGGCGATTCGTTTCTGGTCGCCGAGCGCCTGCGCCAAGTAAAGGCTGAGGCCGGGGCCGCCGACCTCATGGACTCCAACCGGCACGTTGTTTCGGCCGGCCAGGCCCGACCCGACGAAGTCCTGGCGATGTGCAACTCGCTTCCGTTTCTCGACACTATGCGCCTGGTCGAGATTGAGGGGGTCCTCGCCACGCAGCAGGGATCGGGAAGAGGCCGCGGTTCCGGCAGGCGGTCTGCGTCTGCAAGCGGAGCATGGACGCAGCTGGCTGATGCTGTGCCGGCCCTTCCCGACACAACCATCCTGATCTTTTTGGACGGCGACGTACCGCAAAACAACCCATTGCTCCGGTCGTTGTCCGAGCACTGCGCCGTGCACCGGGAAGCCACCCCCGACGCCCAGGCATTGCTGCAATGGATCAAGCAACGGGCCGAGGACAAGGGTTCCAGCATCACCCCTCCGGCGATGCAGGTTCTCGCAGAACTGGTGGGCGGCGACCTGTGGACCATCGACCGGGAACTGGAAAAACTATCCCTCTACGCAACCGGTCGCAGCATCACCGATGCGGACGTGCGCGCCATGGTGCCCTATGCGCAGGAAGCCAACATCTTCGCGGCCGTGGATTCCATCATGGACAGCCGGCCGGGACCGGCTCTGCGTTCGGTGATGCAATTGATGGAGGACGGTCAGGAACCGCTTTACATCATCGCGATGATCGAACGGCAGTTGCGTCTCATCGCACTGGCACGCGACCTGACGGATCGCGGCGTCTCTCAGCCCGACCTCGGTCGGCGCATGGGGACCAATTCCGACTTCGTGGTACGCAAGACGCTGGGACAGGCCCGCCGACTCACCCTGCCTCAGATACGGAGCAGGTACCGCCGGGTGCTGGAGAGCGACCTCGCCATCAAGCAAGGACGCCTGGAACCGGCTCTCTCGCTGCAACTGTTGGTGGCCGATTTGGCTACCAGTTCATGACCGGGCGTCGCGCCCTCGTCACTCACCGTTTGCGTATGTCACCGGGTTGTAACAGGCGGCCCAATGCCTGGCATCCAGTTCGGACAGGCTGGGAGTCCGTTCCGCACGGCATCGCGTTATGGCCTTGGGGCAACGCGGAAGGAACGGACACTCTTCCGAGAGGTTGATCAGGTCCGGCGGCACTCCTCGCAGCGCCTGCAACCTCCGCCCAGCAGCGTCCAGCCGGGGCAGGCTTTGCAGCAGCGACCATGTATAGGGGTGCCGCGGCTGCTTGAAGAGCGGCAGCAGTTCCGCCGTCTCCACCAGATGGCCCGCGTACATCACGCCCACTCGCCGGGCCATGTTGGCGACCACGCCCATATCGTGGGTAATCAGCAGGATCGCGGACTTGGAGTCCCGGCTCAGTTCCTTCAGGCGTTCCAGAATCTCCGCCTGTAGAGTCACGTCGACGCTGGAGGTGACCTCGTCGGCGATCAGCAGGCGAGGCCGCATGACCATGGCCATGGCCAGCATCACCCGCTGGCACTGGCCGCCGCTCAAGGTGAACGGATAGGCGGACATCATGCGCCGGGGATCCGGCACGCCCAGTTCGCGCAGCATCTCCTGGCAGACCGACCCGGCCGCCCTCCGGTTCAACTGCGAGTGCGTGATTATCACTTCAGTGAGCTGGTTGCCGATGGTCTGTACCGGGTTGAGGGCTGATTGCGCGTCCTGGAACACCAGGGACATGGCCTTGCCACGGAGCTCCCGCACGTGTTCTTCGGGAGCAGTGACCAGGTCGATCCCGTCGAAGAGTATCTTGCCGCCGGTCACCGCGCCGTTGTCGGGCAGAAGGCCCATCACCGCCAGCGCCAGCGCGCTCTTTCCGGCGCCGCTCTCGCCGACGATGCAGAAAACTTCCTCCTCTTCCTGCGAGAAAGAGACGCCGTTCACGGCGTGCACGACCCCGTTGGGCACGCGGAACTCGACCCGCAGGTCCTCGATTTGCAGCACTGAACTCATGCTACCCAGCACGACCGGATGTCGTTGGCGCGGCCACCGTCAAGTTCACCGCGCGCATTCTTCCCGCCTTCAGTTCTGCAACCAGTTCGTCCAAAGAAGTTATGCGACGCTCGAACAGTGTTGCAGCGGTGCCCATCTGTCGCAGATAGTGGGTGTCGCTTCCGCCGGTTCCCGGCAGGCACAGGCCCCGGCGCAGGTCCTCCGAAAAGAGGTTCTCCGTCTCTTTGCCCCGTCCGTTGTGCGATTCTACCGCATCGAACAGCCTGAGCATCTCGTCGTCCAGCGCCCGATTGAGCATCTCCGAACGCACTGCCGGGTCTTCACCCGGATCGGCAAGGAAGCGGCGTCGGTACGGATGGGCGGCGATGAGCACGGCCCCGTGCCGGTCCGCTTCTTGCCTCAGAAAACTCGGCTTGTGCATCCCAAACTTGTACTGGTGCAACCCGAAAACCAGCACGTGCCCGGCGTCGGTGTTGATCTCCGCGCCGGGGATCACCAGTATCCCGTGGCGGCGCGTCAGCTCCCGGGCCGCGTCCACCGGCCAGAAATCGTCGTGTTCGGTCAGGCAGATCCCGTCCAGCCCGTGCTGGCGAGCGGCGTCCACCAATTCATCGACGGAAACGAAACTGTCGTCAGACTTTGGATAAGTGTGCGCGTGCAGGTCGATCAGCAATGTTTCCCGGCTCCCTTGTCCGGAAATCATACCACCGATCGCTCATGCGGCGGCGTTGCCCTGCGGGAGGCGCCGTTGACCCGGCACCGTGACTGGTATTGCTGGCCAGAGCCGAGGCTAGCCCGGGCGGAGCGGACACCATTCGACAGAATCACCCTCCGATTACCAATCCCTCTCCCCGAAGCTCTTCGATCAGTTCGTCGGCGATTGACTTGCGGACCTTGAACCGCCGCTCCAGCATTGCCGACGTGAGCCTGGGGTTGCGCAGGGCCAGGTCCCGCGCCTGGTCCAGGACATTGCCCTGGTAGATGTCGTCAATGTTTTCGGGGTCAGGATCGCCGGCCGGTTCATCCTCTTCGGTCAGGTCGATGGGAGGCAGCGGCGGTCCCTGCTGGTTGCGCCAGAAGTCCACCAGGCGGTCCATTTCATCATCGTACACCAGCGTGCCCTGGCCGCGTCGCGCTTTGGGGAAATCGTTGTTCAGCAGCAGCAAATCGCCTTTGCCCATCAAGGCTTCGGCTCCGGCGCCATCGAGGATCACCCTGGAGTCGACCTGGGACGCCACTGCAAAAGCGACCCTGGCGGGCACGTTGGCCTTCAGCAGCCCGGTGACGACTTTGACCGACGGGCGCTGCGTGGCGAGCACCATGTGTATGCCCGCCGCCCGGCCCAGCTGCGCCAGCCTGACCAGCTGTTGCTCCACCTCCAGCCCGCCCGTCATCATCAGGTCTGCCAGTTCGTCCACGATCAGCACCAGGAAACACATCGGCTCGCTGGCCTTGGCGTTGTACCCGGCAATGTTGCGCACGCCCAGCTCTTCCATGAGCTTGTAGCGTCGGGACATCTCGTTGATGAGACCCCGGAGCGCCGGCTGCACGTCGTCGGGTTCGACGATTACCGGCATCACCAGGTGCGGTATGCCGTTGAACGGCGTCAGCTCCACCCGCTTCGGGTCGACCATGATCATCCGCAACTCGTCGGGCGGGCGCGTCATCAGCAGCGACGCCACCAGCGAATTGATGCACACGCTCTTGCCGGACCCGGTGGCTCCCGCGATGAGGAGGTGAGGCATCGCGGCCAGGTCCAGCGCCAGGGACTGTCCGCCGGCGTCTTCGCCCAGGGCAAATGCCAGCCCGCCTTTTTCCATTATCTTGCCGAACTCCGGACCCTCCACGATGGAGCGCATCAGCACCTTTCCGGGCGTCGGGTTGGGCACTTCGAGACCCACCAGGCCCTCACCGGGCTCGGGCGTCTCGATGATGCGGATGTACGGGCTCTTGAGCGCCAGGGCCAGGTCCTTCTGGCGTTTGGCGATGTCACCAACCCGAACGCGGCTGGGGCGTTGCTTCGCCGCGTCACCGTCCTTGCTGACCTTTTGCGGCATGTATCCGGGCACCAAGCCGAACTTGATCACTCTCGGGCCGGCCTTCACGTCCTCGACGTCCACGTAAACCCCATGCTCGGCCAGGGCGTCCTTGATCTCTTCGGTCATATCCGCGATGGCGCCACTGTTCATCTGATGCGGCTCGGGCGGAGCCAACGTGTCCAGGGGCGGCAATTGCCAGCCGCCGGAACGGGACAAATTCACCTTTTGCGGGGCTACCGTCGGCTCCGGTTGGTCAGGCTCCTTGGGCTCCTTGGTCAACGCCGGCGGGAACACAGGCTTGGGGGTTGCGGGCATATTCCTGGGCCGCATTCCGACCAATCGCCGCGCGCCGCGGGCAACCGCCACGGACGCCAGCGCCAATCCAACCACAACGTATTTGGCCCCGATGGCGGCAAATACCAGCGCAGTCCAGGCACCGACGCCGATAAAGCGCCCGGTGATCAGATACCCTTTCCACGCCTGCGGAACCAACAGAAGGCTGACGACGACTATGGCGAAGAGCAACTGGATCAACCACATCCAAAGGTGTCCGCCGGTGAGCGCGTAACCCCACCGGCCGGCCATGCCGTAAGTGTAGGATGCGCCGCTGTCCCCTTGCCAGAAAGTCAAGCCTCCCACGGCGATGACCGCGACCACCGCCAGCGCCGACCACCAGCGCCACCCCCGCAGCAGCGATGACGGGCGGTAAACCGCGGCGAGCAGCACGGCCAACCCGTACCCGGCGGCCACCACCCAGGCCACGGCCAACGAGGCCATCAGCCATTCCTGAAATTCCGGCATGGCCAGGTAGGCCACCGCAAACAGCATTGCGGCCACCACCAGCACGCCGGCCGTGATGCCCGTTTTGAACCAATTGAACCCGCCGGTGAAGGCTGCCGTAGCGGTCGACATATCCGCGACTCCTAAATTGTTCCAGCCCCGGCCGGTCACAAACAAGACCGCCGCCCCTGGCCGGCGCGGCGAAATATCTGTCACGTTGCAACGACTTGCCGGAGGCCCGTCACGTATCCAGGATTACCGGAATTATCATAGGCCGCTTGTTCAGGTCGTTGCGCAGGAATTGCCTGGCGACTTTTCTTATATTTGCGCGCGCCTTGTCCGGGTCGTTGGCGGGAAGATCACCGGACACGCCCATCTCCACCGCCTCAGCCAGGCGTTTGAAGGCGTGATTGGCGTCCGCAGGATCCATGAAGCCGCTGCCGGCTACCTGGATAGGGCCGGTCAACTCGCCGTCGGAGTCCACGCCCGCGCAGACAACGACCACGCCGTCCCGGGCCAGCGATCGTCGCTCCCGCAGCACCATGCTGTCGGTGTCCATTACCGTGGGTCCATCCAGGTATATGGGCCCGGCGGGTATGGAGCCGGTTATTGCAGCGCCGTTCTGGTCGATTTCAAGGATCTCGCCATCCTCCAGCACGAATATTCCGTCGGGCGCCGCGCCCAGCTCCCATGCCAGCTGCGCGTGGGCCCGCAAATGTCGATATTCCCCGTGCACCGGCACAAAGTAACGCGGCCGCGTCAGGTTGAGCATGAGCTTCAGTTCTTCCTGGCTGGCGTGTCCGTGGACGTGGACCGGCGCGATGCGGTCGTATAAAACATGCGCGCCCTGGCGCAGGAGGTTGTCGATGGTCTGGCTCACCGCCCGCTCGTTGCCGGGAATAGGCGTCGCCGAAATGACCACAGTGTCGCCTTCCATCAGCTCCACGTCCCGGCTTTCCCCGTTAGCGATGCGGACCAGCGCCGATGTTGGCTCGCCCTGGCTTCCCGTGGTCATCAATACGACGCTTTCAGGAGGCAGCCCGGCCACGTCGCGCACGGGAATGATGGTATCCGGCAGCGCATCCAGATAGCCCATCTCGGTGGCCATCTGGACGTTGGCGACCATGCTTCTGCCCACAAAGGCCACGTGGCGGCCGTGACTTTCCGCAGCGGTGATGACCTGCTGGATCCGGCTGATCAGTGAGGCAAACGTTGCGATGATCACCCGGCCGGGCGCGTCTCCGACCACTCGGTCCAGGGCCTCACCCATAATTTGCTCTGACGGCGTATAGCCGGGCAACTCGGCGTAGGTAGAGTCGGAACACAACAGGAGCACGCCGTTCTTGCCGCGCTCGGCCAGCGCGGGCAGATCGATGGTATGGCCGTCAACCGGCGTGTGGTCGATCTTGAAATCGCCGGTGTGGATCACGCTGCCCCACGGGGTTTCGATGCAGATACCCATGGCGTCCGGGATGCTGTGGCACACGCGAAACCAGGTAGCCCGGAAGTTGTCGCCGAACTCAACGGGCTGCTCCGGTTCCACGGCATGCACCACGGCATCGCGCGTAGATCGTCGTTCGTTCAGTTTGACCGTGATCAGGCCGTGCGCCAGCCGGGGCGCGTAAACCGGAGCGTCAAGGTCGGGCAGCACGAAAGGCAGCGCGCCGATGTGGTCCTCGTGCCCGTGGGTGATCAGGATGCCCCGCACCCGATGCGACCGGGCGGCCAGATAGGAAACATCGGGTATGATCAGGTCGACGCCGGGCATATCCTCGGATGGGAACTGCACCCCGCAGTCCACGACGATGATGTCCTCACCGCATTCCAGCACCATCATGTTCTTGCCGATTTCGCCCAAGCCGCCCAGGGGCAAGATGCGCAGGGGATCGCCAGGCAGAGGGCGTGATGTGGGAAACGCGGTCATGCTGGATACGGATCAGAACAGTCTTTGCTGGCCGGGCAGTGGGTCGTTTGGTTCGTCGACATTGTCCGCGGACGGCTCTTCAGTGTGGGACCCGGCGGTCTCCGGTTCCGCGGGCGCCAACGTGTCCCAAAGAGAGCGGGATTGTGGCGCTGGCGAGGGTTCGAAGAGAGCGCCGGTTTCGCGGATTTGGGCGCCTTCAGAAGCAGGTTCGGACTGGAGGCGCAGTACATCCAAGAGGCCCGGAATTTTTGCGAAGTCTTCCTCGATTGCGGCCCTCATTTCCTGGCGGCGCAAACCGGCCGCGGGATGCATGATGGGAAAAATATGACGGCCGCTCACTCGCCGCAAACGTCCCCTCACCCGGCTGATGCTCTGCCCGGGGATAAATCGGGCGGTGGAAAATCGACCCAGCGTAACTATCAGCAGCGGGTCGAGCAGTTCTATCTGGCGGTCAAGATATTTGCTGCACGCGGCGATTTCTGAGGGTACAGGATCGCGGTTATCCGGCGGGCGGCACTTGACCATGTTGGCTATGTACACCTGATCTCTGGTCATGCCGATGGATTGGAGCAGGTCTTCAAGGAAATTACCGGCCGGCCCGACAAACGGGCGACCCTGACGGTCCTCGTGAAACCCCGGACCTTCGCCGATGAAAAGAATCTCGGCCGCATCAGGACCCTCTCCGGGCACGGCATTCGTTCTGCCCGCGTGCAGCTGGCAATCCGTGCACGCGCTGACGACACGAGCGACCTCGGCAAGCGTGTCCATTGCTCAAGTAACCCATGTCCGATGCAGGGCCGGCGCGCAAGTCGCGGGCCTATTCGTCCGTCACGCCCTTGCCTTTCAGGTAATTCACCGCGTCGGCGATGGTATGGATCTCGCCGGCGTCTTCGTCGGGGATTTCGATGGTGTTGTCGCTGGAACTGAATTCCTCTTCAAACGCCATGATGAGTTCAACCAGATCCAGTGAATCGGCCCCGAGATCATCCTGAAAAGATGAGCTTTCGCTGACATCGTCGGCATCTACGCCGAGCTTGTCAACTACGATGTCGGTAATCCGTTCGAGCACGGTACTCACAGGTTCATCTCCGTGAAAAAGTCGTGGGCATAGCCACGTAATGGGTCTGAGGCGTGCGGAGTCTAAACTAATTTACCGCACTGTCAACGGATGTCTGCAAATCGTGGGCGACTGAACCCAGGACGCCGTTGACGAACCGAGCGCTGCTTTCGCTGCCAAACATGGATGCCAGTTCGACAGCTTCATTGATAACAACGTTCCTTGGAATGTGATCGCGATTGAGCAGTTCATAGATTGCCACACGCAATATGTTGCGGTCAACGATGGACAATAAACGAACCGGCAGGGCGGGGGCGTACCGGCCGATGATGTCATCAACGCCGGAGCCTTCCGCAGTTATTCCAGCCACCATCGATTCCGCAGCCCGTCGCGTGCTGGTTGTGGCCGGGTTCTCGGCGCATAACCATTCCATCGTGCCGGCTGCCGAATCGGAACGGACGTCGTCGGCATAGAGGGACAGAAGCGCGAGTACCCGGGCCTGCCGGCCTACCGGGCCCTGCTGGACGCCTGAAGTGAAAGGACTATCGGTCAAAACCTTTCACAGCCGTAACGAAAACGTTACGGCTGGCTCCGGCAGTGGGCAGCCCCCGGGAGGGTCAGGGAGCGTCCGAACCTACTTTGCGGATCGAATCGGGGTCAGACAGCGTCAATGATTCAACCTCGGGATCGATGCGACGGACGAGGCTGGACAGCACCCGCGCCGGCCCGAACTCGACGAAACGGTTGACACCGGAGTCGACCATAAAGCGCACCGAGTGTTTCCACATGACGCAGTTGCACAGGCCGGTGAGCAACTCGATGCGGGCCTGTTCCGAATTGACGATCGCCGTTCCGGTGGAATTTGCGATCACCGGGAACTGCGGGTCATGCAATTGAATCTGGTCGATGGCGGCGGTCAGACCTTCCTGCGCTTGTGCCATCAGCCGCGAGTGGAAAGCTCCGCTGACCGCCAGGGGAACCACCTTTTTGGCTCCGCGAGCGGACGCCAGATCCATGGCGCGCGCCAGGGCCATTTTGTCCCCGCTCACCACGATCTGGTCGTCGGAGTTGATGTTTGCCATCTCGACGCCGGCGTCGAGGGCGACTTGCGCGACATCGTACTCATCGAGGCCGATGATCGCCGCCATGGACCCCGGGTGCGATTCGGACGCTTCGTGCATCAGTCGCCCACGCTCCCGGACGAGCCGGATGCCGTCGCTGAAGTCCATGACGCCGCCAACCACCATGGACGTGTACTCGCCCAGGCTGTGGCCGGCGACAGCCGCAGGATCGGGGGCCTGCGAGCCCAGGTATTCCCGCCACGCCCGCCAGATGGCGATGCACACGGTCATGATGGCCGGTTGCGCGTGGGCAGTGTCCTGCAGGTCCTCCGCCGGGCCCTCGAACATCAGGTTCGAAAGGCGTATGCCGAGGCTGTCATCAGCCTCGCTGAAAACTTCTCTTGCGGCAGGTGAACATTCGAACAGCGAACGTCCCATGCCAACTTTTTGCGTGCCCTGACCGGGAAAGATATATGAGTAAACCGGACTTCGGGCGATGTTTGCCATGATGACCGCTCTCCAAGTTAGCGATGCAAAATCGCGGCCCTTTTATCTCGTCGTTATGGTGTTGTTTCGCAGTCGTTCAGCCTCCGACTTGCCGGCCCCGGTAGTACCCGCAGGACGGGCAGGCCGCGTGCGGGCGTTTCGCCGCCCGGCACCTCGGGCAGCGCGCCGGATGCATGGTCCTGAGGCGGTATGCCGGAGACGAAAGTCGTCGTCCCTTGCGTGCTCTGGTCAATTTCTTGTTTGGTAGCGCTCCCATTTTTCAATCCATTCTTGAGGCCGAAGCCTTGCAGGTAGTGGTCGCAAAGGACCAATCCGCGCTTCGGGCCGTAGCGTTCAGGTTTGCTGCTCGTCCATGAGCGAAAGTAGCGACGCCCATCTCGGGTCGATTTCCCGATTATAACAGTCGCACGATTCTATGTTGCGGTCGAGACCGCAACGATCGCAGATGCCAACGCAGTCGGACCGGCACAGCGGTTTCAGCGGAAGAGTCGCCAGCGTGGCTTGGCGGGTGGCCTCCGCCAGATCCAGGTTATGGTCCGGACTGATGAACAATGCCTCCCAGTCGTCGGGAAGCAAAACTCTGGCTCCCGTCTTGACATCGATCTCCGGGAAGTACTCCTCATCGAGCTCAATGCCAAACGTGCGCGAAAAACCTTCGAGGCACCGTGAGCAGTCTTGCGGGACGCGCACGTCGAGGCGTGCCTGTACCCAGATGCCCTGGTGCGTACGCACCATATCCACCGAGCCTCGCACGTATTCTACAGGATGGTCAGCGTCGCAGATATCCTCCTCAATGTCGAAATTACGATGCGAACCGATTGCTTCTTTCAGCAGTTGCGCGACATTGTACTTCATGGATGGATACCACCTGAAACGCACGCGGTTCGTGAATTGACGCCAGATTATAGGTTGGCCCTATCCGTGCATCAATAGAATGCCGAGGCGGTTTTGCCAATTTTTTGCGTTTTTCAAATTCAAGCCCTGCCGCCGAATTTGCGCTCCGAACGAATGCGTCGCTAGAAGTCCGTTAATCCGAGGCGTGGGTATTGATGTAATCGACGATGTCGTTGGTGGACGTGCCCGGCCCGAAAACCGCGGACACTCCCATCCGGGACAACGCTTCCCGGTCTTCTTCAGGAACGATGCCGCCCAGGACGACCAATACATCGTCCATTCCCTGTTCGCCCAACAAGCGCATGATTTCCGGCAGCAACTCCATGTGTGCTCCCGAAAGGATGCTCAGCCCCAGGACCGACACATCTTCCTGGGCGGCGGCCTGCACCACCATCCTTGGGGTTTGACGGATGCCCGTGTAGATGACCTCCATGCCGGCATCTCGCAATGCCCGGGCGATCACCTTCGCTCCGCGGTCATGTCCGTCCAATCCAGGCTTGGCCACGAGGACTCTGATCGGGTTAGCGCGTTGGGTGGTCATGCAGTCGTTTCCCGGTATTGAAATGAATTGCGGCGCATCAAGTGCAAATTCCGCAAAGGGGCAAGCAGTGCGACAATTTTACTACAAATCTCGTCGCCTTCCCCGCCCAGTCGAGGCGGAGCTTTGGGCGTCGCCTGATTTGGGCGGTCAGATTCGCACGGACTATCCCTGGCAAAGAAGCGTGCGGGCATGATGCGCGACCGGCTCCCGGCGCGTTTCCCTGCGTTCTTGCGGTGATATTCTGGCTCGGCGTTGCCGGGTCGAACGTTGACAGCCCGGCGCCGCCCTTACTATCCTAATCGGGACGCGTCCCAGTAGCTCAGTGGATAGAGCGGCTGCCTTCTAAGCAGCTGGCCGCGGGTTCGAATCCTGCCTGGGACGCCATTACATCCCTGCTTTGAGCAGGGTTTTGCATTGGCGGGCGGACGCACGCGGCCTCCGCGTATGCCTAGCGGCAGCATCGTTAGCGCGCCGTGGCATCACCCCCGCACGACGTCCGGCAAGTCCGCGGTTATCCTCCGCCTGACGCCGGCCTCGACGTTTTTGACACTCGCAGCGCGGCACTTATAATTGCCGCCATAGCGCTCATGGCAGCCGGATGCACGCGAAGGAGATTGCGATATGCCCACCTGGAAAGTTGCGTATTTCAGCGGAGTAGGGGGACGCCCCCAGATCATGCTGGACAATGCCCCGGACGACATCGAGGTCACCGTGGTCAACCCGGCGCTGTCGGAAGACGAAAAGATCGAACTGTGCCGCGACGCCGACGCGATAATCAGCAGCGATCTCTCACTCAACCTGGTGCAGGAGTGTTCCAGGCTCAAGTTGATCCAGACCCTCAGCGCGGGATACGACCGACTGCCTCTCGAGGAGATCCTGGAAATGGGCATACCGGTCGCCAACAACGGCGGAGCCAACGCCATTTCGGTTTCGGAACAGACCCTGGCCCTGATGATCGGGATCAGCCGGAACCTCATGGCGCAATGGGACAGCACCACCCGGCAGCGAGCCTGGCGGAGCGATCTCTATCAGACCGATCTGTCGGAGGTTACGGACAAGACGGTGGGCATTGTAGGGCTTGGGCGGATCGGGCGTCAGGTCGCCAGGCGGCTCACCGGGTTCGACACCCGTACCATTTTCTATGACATCGAGGACATTCCGGAAGATGTCCAGCGTGAGGTGAAGGCCGAGCCGGTAGCGTTCGACGAATTGCTGGAAACCTCCGACATCGTCAGCATGCACGTGCCGTTGACCCGGCGCACCCGGGGAATGATGTCCGACCGAGAGTTCGGCATGATGAAGCCCACGGCCTTTTTCATCAACCTGTGCCGCGGGCCGGTTGTGGATGAGGCCGCGCTGTATCGCGCACTGACCGACGGTCAGATCGCCGGCGCGGGGCTGGACGTCCTTGAAGTGGAGCCAACCCCCGCCGACAACCCCCTGTTCGACCTGGACAACGTGATCATCACGCCGCACATGGCCGGCCAGAGCCAGGAGACCGCGCTGCGGGCGGCCCATTTCGCCTACGGCAACATCCTCCGGGTGCTGAACGGCGGCGAAGCGGAGTCGCTGGTGACGCCGGAATAGGCTGACTGCTCAAGTTTGTCAGTCCGGTCCATCAGCACACGTACCCCGGTTGTCATTGCGAGCGCAGCGTGGCAATCTCGTCGGAGCAGCGGGCGTCTGCACGGGAACGAGATCGCCGCGTCGCCACGCTCCTCGCGATGACAGAGTAAGATTGAAAAAGGAGTATCTCCATGATCTGGTGCCGCTTTGAGCTGGATGGCAAGACCTCCTTCGGCATTGTCGAAGACGGCCGCGTCACCGAGGTGTGGGGCGACCCGCTGGACGATTACGCCGTTACCAACCATATCTACGCGCTGGACGAGGTGAAGCTGCTCGCGTCCATCAAGCCCGGGATGCTGTACGCCGCCGGGCCGAATTACCGGGGCCACGTCGAGGGCATGGCCGCCCGGCGCGGGGCTCCTCCGTCATATCCCGACCGACCGTCGCCCAACTACCGGTCGGTACACGCCATCATCGGCACCGAGGAGAATATCGTCGTGCCTGCCGATTGCTCCGGCGCGGTGCAGCCCGAGGGTCAGCTGGCGGTGGTCATCGGCAGGAAGGCCCGCAACGTGCCGGTCAGCGAGGCGCTGGACTACGTTTTCGGCTACACCATCGGCAACGACATCAGCCAGCGGCCCTGGCAGCAGGCCGACCGCACCATGTTCCGGGGCAAGAACTGCGACACCTGGAAGCCCATGGGCCCGTGGACCGTCACCGACCTGGATCCCAAGGGCTTCCGCATCATCGTCCGCCACAACGGGGAGGTGTGGGAGGACTTCTCCTCCGCCGATCAGATCTGGGACACCGCCACCTGGATCCACGAGCTGAGCAAGTACGCCACCCTCCACCCCGGCGACGTCCTCTGGATGGGCACCGAAGGCGCCGACGGCGACATGTTCCCCGGCGACACCATCGAGGTTGAGATCAGCGGGATCGGTACGCTGCGGAACTACGTGGTGGCGGAAGGGTAGGGCCGCCAGACACGGGGTCGTCCGTGGCTCAAGTCATCGCGGGCGCATTAGAAAACAGTTGGTATTCACAGCTCACATCTACGCATCAGTAACAAAGCGTATAATTGGGTATGCGGACCGACAAACAATGGCTGTTGTACACAACTTGGATCAATACGAGCGAGTCACGTCGGCCGGAACATGAGCAGCTCGAGTTGGCTGTAGGATGCACGATACAAGGATCACTAGGATAATATGAACGACATTTCTTGCCCTACTGATGAACAATCCGCAAGCTCGGGCAACTCCACCGAAAGCGGTCATTGTCCGTTTGAACGCCGCGGGGAAACTGGCTCCGGCAGAGCGGACTTCGGATCTGGTCTCGGGAGACTACATCAACGCGCCTCCGCCGTACGCATGGATAGCTTGGGGGATTTCAACCGGAGGATCGGCGCCTCCGCGGTGCGCATGGAAGGCCTTGGGGATCTCAACCGGAGGATTGGCGCGTCGGCCCTGGCCATGGAAGGGCTTGGGGATCTCAACCGGAGGATCGGCGCCTCCGTCCTGGCCATGGAAGGGCTTGGGGATCTCAACCGGAGGATCGGCGCCTCCGTCCTAGCCATGGAAGGGCTTGGGGATCTCAACCGGAGGATCGGCGCGTCGGCCCTGGCCATGGAAGGGCTTGGGAATCTCAACCGGAGGATCGGCGCCTCCGTCCTGGCCATGGAAGGGCTTGGGAATCTCAACCGGAGGATCGGCGCCTCCGCCATGCGATGGGTTGGCCGCCAAGGGCAAAGGGTGATCGGATGGGAGGATCCGCTTGCAACCGGACGTGAAAAAGGTGAGAGGTTAATGCGTCACGGGTGGTTCCCACACCACACTATACCCGGACCTTTGCTGGATGATGGTATTGATGACGCTGATTTCAATGTGCTATTGCTTGCCTACTACCGCGAAAACTGGGCTTCAGTCCGTCAATCTATCGAGCGGAATTTGTTGACGTATTCGGTCGATGACGAAACCAAAGCGGCTTTGCGCGAAGCACTTCAGGCTCACGAGTATGGGCTTTACCGTTCCGTATGTCGTACCCTCATGACAGAGGTCGAGCATGTTATCCGTATCCACTTGTACGGTGGTAAAGTAGTGTCCTGTATTCAAAGTGCGCTGGCAAAAGCGGGCCACGTTGGCCAGGATCTGGTCGGCGGTTTTGGTCCAGATGAAAGGCTTGGGGTCTTCGTTGGTAACGTCCAGATAGTGGTAGATTGCGGCTTCCAGTTCACCACAGTTCTGATGCACTCCCCGACGCAACTGCTTCTCGGTCAACAGTGCAAACCATCGCTCCACCAGGTTCAGCCAGGATGCGCTGGTGGGCGTGAAGTGCAGGTGGAAACGCGGGCGCTTGGCCAACCAGTTCCGGATCAGCGCCGTCTTGTGGGTAGCGTAGTTGTCCACGATGAGGTGCACTTCCAGGTCGGCGGGCACCTCGGCCTCGATGGTGTCCAGAAACTTGCGAAACTCCACCGCTCGGTGGCGTTGGTGGCAGCGACCGATCACCTTGCCGGTTTGAGCGTCCAGGGCGGCAAAGAGGGACACCGTGCCGTGGCGCAAATAATCATGGGTGCGCCGTTCCACCTGTCCTGGACGCATGGGCAACAGCGGCCTGGTGCGATCCAGAGCCTGGATCTGGGACTTCTCGTCCACGCACAAGACCAGCGCCCGATCCGGCGGGTCCAGGTAGAGACCCACGACGTCCCGTACCTTCTCAATGAAGAAGGGGTCCGAGGACAGCTTGAAGGTTTCGGTGCGGTGCGGTTGCAGTCCGAAGGCTCGCCAGATGCGGCCGATGGTGTTGTGGCTCAGACCGCTGCGTTGGGCCATGGACCGAGTGCTCCAGTGGGTGGCGTCCTTGGGCGTGGTTTCCAGCGTCAGCGTGATCACCCGCTCCACGTCCTCATCGGTAACCGACCTGGGACGACCGCTGCGCGGCTCGTCCGACAGACCATCCAGTCTCCTTTCCACAAACCGCGAGCGCCACTTGCCCACCGTTTCATCCGACACCCCCAGGTCGGCAGCAACTGCGGTATTGCTGCGACCCTCGGCACACGCCAGAACCATCCTGGCCCGCAGCGCCAAAGCCTGCGCCGTCTTGGGCCGGCGCACCCACCGCTCCAGGGTGTCCCTTTCCACGTCGTCCAAAATCAGCGGCGGCATGGGTCGTCCGATAGCCATGGTCATCCTCCCTCTGGGCTGCTCGCCCGGAGAATACCCCATTCCTCACGCTTTTACTACTAACT
>DAOULH010000045.1:0-3638 GCA_034420475.1 Dehalococcoidia bacterium | reverse complement strand
ACACTCCGCATCGTCCATCTCACCGACATCAGGCCACCGCCAGCACGTTCCCTGACCCCTAATCCCTCATCTGACCACTGCTGCAGTATCCCTTCGGTGGATTCGGGCTAAGGTCAGCATCTCGCCCCACGCGGTGGGCGGCTCAGATCAGCATGATGGCCCATCGGTTCTGCCGCTGCCAGCCGCCCGACCGGCGTGGTCGCGAGCCGCACTTCGGCATTGGTGGCCAAGCGCTGATGTTCAGAGGTCGGGGCGTCCAGGTGGTAGCATCTTTCGCGTGCTACCGGTCTGGGGTTGCATGGGTCAAATACCGTCATCGCTGACCTCGAGAACACCGACCTATTACTCCATTGCGCCGGTACGTTCTCATTGTCGGTGGACTGGGGCTTAGAGTCGGAGGCGATGCGCGAGAGCACCGAAGAGCCTGCGAATGTTTCAAGACAGAGACACGTTGCCCGAACCGGGACCCGCTGCGAGACGCCGGTCCAGAATTTACTACGGCTGGTGGCTCCTGGGCGCCGTCGTGGTCATCTCGGTTGCCACCACGGGCGCGCGCGACAGTTTCACTGTCTTCGCGATGCCCATGACCGAGGAGTTTGGTTGGAGCTATCTTGCCTTCGGCCTCGCGTGGGCCATAGGCCAACTGATGAACGGCTTAACTCAGCCTGTCATCGGCTATCTGTTCGACAGGTTCAACTCTCGCAAAGTCATCCTGATCTGCGTCACAGCGGCTGGCCTCGCCACGGCCGGCTTGCATTGGACATCCAATTACTGGCACCTGATCTTCCTGTTCAGCTTCGTGTTTTCCATCGCGATGGGCGGGGCCTCCTTGTCCATCTTGTGGCCGCTGACGGCCCGCTGGTTCGTGAAGCGGCTGGGATTGGCGCTTGGCCTGGTGACCGCGGCCCCGGCCTTGGTAAGTACCCTGCTGGCTCCCATCACAACCCTTGTCATGTTTCAATACGGCTGGAAAGACGGTTGGCTTGCCTTGGGCGTCATCCCTCTGCTCGTGGCCTTGCCCATCGGCTTGAAGTTTCTGCGCAACTGGCCGTCGGACATCGGACTTAAGCCTGACGGAGACCCGGAGACGCTGCCGGAAATACAGGTCAGGGGGAGCGCGCCCACGCTCCAACGAGGTCGGTTCGAGGTGGACCGATGGTGGCGGGCGTTTCAGTCTCCGCCCATCTGGTTCCTGTTGCCGGCGTTGGCCATTGGCGGCTTCACCGGTTCGGTTATCTCTCATTCTGTTTTGCCGTTCTCCCTTGAACGAGGGAATTCGTTGGAAGCGGCATCGATCATCCCTTCGGTGATGTTGCCGCTGGGCGCAGTGGGCGCGGTAGTTGGGGGGTGGGTGGCGGACCGATTCACCCGCAAGAAAGTGTTGGCGGCAATCTACCTTGCACAGGGCATCGCCTTTCTGTCACTGGTAGTCGGACCGCAGACATCGGCCAGCATCTGGGTCTTCGCTGTGGTGGCCGGTTTGTGTGGGGCTGTCTGGATGCCCGTTGCATTTGCGCTGGTGGTCGACGTCTACGGGCTGCGCTCGCTGGGAGCAATTTGGGGGATTGCGTTCCTATGCCAGCAGATGGGCAGCTTGGTCGGCCCCGTTCTTACCGGGTTGGCGTATGGCCTCACCGGATCTTACGCGTCAGCTTTCGTCGCCTGCGCCTCAATGCAGGTTCTCGCATCCATCGCAGTATTCGCGATCAATGAACAGAAATACTCCGGACGATACCAGGGCGCCGTGGCAGGAGAGGCGGCGGGGAATTAGCCCGATTCCGTTGCCCTGAGCGGTGTCGAGAGCGGCCCACTGCGCCTGTACTACCCCGCATTGGCAACAAAGTCCGGCTAAGGCGTCGGAGCAGGCCCAAGGATGCGGTGGCCCTGGTTGTCATCCTTGCGCTGGTGGGCGGGCATGATCTCGATCACCACGTTGGAAAGACCGGCTGCGCCGTGGCGCAGGCTGGTTAGCCGTAACATGCGGCGTTATCGGCGCACGGGTTCTGGTTGTTGCCGTGGTCACGCGGGAAACGGCTGCCAGCATCCCCGGGGACCTGACGGCATTCCAATCCGCAGCGGCGGCCTGGGCGTTACCCAGTGCCGCCGGCGTCAGCCGACGCGACACGTTCGACGCGCTGCCGACGCTTCAGATGCCAGAACAGGACGAACGCGACGGCCCAGGCGGCCAATACGGAAATCCAACCGGCCTGGGGGCCGGAGATTACGTACAGCAGCCACAGCAGAGTGGGCGCCATGGCGCCGACCGTCGTGGCCGCCACCGTGATGAGGAGAACCCGCCACTGCTTCCCGTTCTCCCAGTAAGGCCTGGCAGCCATGATCGCCAGTGTCAACGCCACCAGGACGAGGAAGCCGAACGGGACCGCTCCCCCATCCGCCCAGGGCCCGAGTCTTGGAAAGGTCAGGACAACCCAAGCCGTTGGAAAACCGACGGCCAACAGCGAAAGGACGCGCCGCCTGGCAGATCCGGCCGGCCAGCGATGCAGGAGAAAACCGGCGGTCGGCCCGGCGATAAGCGCAATCACGATGGCTGCCAACATCGGCGCGGCGTCGGCGAGGAGATCATCGGGCGCCGGTTGATACAGGACGTGGATTGCGCCGGTCACGAGGGCAATGACTGCTGTGGCCGCAATTCCTTCCCGCCGGCGGCATCGGGCCAGGATTATCGCCAGGGCGGGGAATGACGTCAGGAACAGCATCAGCATTGCCCAGAAGGCCGGCAGGGACCACAGCAGTCCCATGCGGGCGGAAACGGAAAAGTCAGTGGGAGCGTACCGATGGACGGCCACGCGCTGCCAAATGCCGTCGCTGCCGCCGACAACTACTCCCTGTGAGCCCATGGCGACGATGACGTTGCCGCTGCGGTCGTCGTAGGCGATGCCCAGGGGCGCGGTTGTCAGTACGACGGACGTTGCTCGATCCTGGAGTATCCGATTGGCGGCGTCGCGCAGGTAAGCGGCGGAGTAAGCGGTTTCCGTTTCGCCGCCGTGGGTGCGGGTGATCTCCGCGCCGTTGATGCTGTAACTTCCCCGGGGAGTGCTGACCGTGGCGCCTCCCCAGGCGATGCGATCTCGCCGGTTCGGGCCGGTGTCCGGCACGGGTTGCCAGGTGAGGCCGCCGTTGGCGCTGTGAAAGCGGTCCAATTGCGGGTTATCCGCCTGGACCAGCAGGGAGCCGTCGGCGCTGGTTCCGACCCTGGTGATGCCGAAGTCGAAGGAGCAGGCCAGGGATGAGACGGCCAGCGCCACACACCAGGCGACCAGCGCCGGCCGGATGGGAAAGAAAGTGGACAGCAGACTCACCGGGCGCATTTACGGGAGCGTATCAACTGCCGCCAGGCTGTCCAGGTGGCGTCCAGCCCGATCAGCAGGGAGACGGGTACGCGGCAACACGGCGGTGGCGAGCAATGCGGCCCGGGTGAGACGGTCGGCTTCGGCGTGCTTCTCTCCGGCCGGCCGGAGAGGGTTGTGTTCAGCGTTCGGGATGGCAGAGCGCTGCTGCAAAGGCCGCTAGTACCGGATCAATTCAGGAATTGCAGGGATAGAGGCGATGGAGTTTGGAGCGGGCATCCTGGGTGCTGAAGCGCCAGTCGATGGTGGCCTTGGCGGTGTTGCGTCGGA
>DAOULH010000044.1:0-6533 GCA_034420475.1 Dehalococcoidia bacterium | reverse complement strand
TACACTCCGCATCGTCCATCTCACCGACATCAGGCCACCGCCAGCACGTTCCCTGACCCCTAATCCCTCATCTGACCACTGCTGCAGTATCCCTTCGGTGGATTCGGGCTTACGCGGGAGCAAGCGTAACCTACATCGATAGTGGTCTCTCTTCGAGACAGCCTTCCAACAATAAGAGCGCAGATCTTTCCTTGATGGCCGATTACATTTGGGATATACGGTTGCCCAACCGGGCGGAAGACTGGGTCTTGTTCGAGAAGATTTCCAAGCGTAGGGTGACGATAGCCGGCCAGGAGTTTTATCGGCTGGAGTATCGCAGACAGGGTGATGCGCAAAGTTGCCTTTCGCATCGCGTTGAGCTGGTCAGCCTTTCCTCTTCTTACCCCGGCAATCCCAGAGGGTTTATAACCGGCAACGGTACCTGCGAGAGCAGGTTGTCAACGCACAGCACAGCACGAGATACCATGCTCAACAGCTTCCGGCCTTAACGTGGCCGCGGCCCGTCGGCGTGTATCGGGTTGACGGAAGCCCCGCCGACGGTGATCCCAAAACGGTATGATCCCGAGGCTGGGGCGACCGCGAAGGTTGCCCCAGCCTATGTTATTATCGCTGCGATGTATTTTGAAAATAGGCTGAATTGCGATCATTGACTTGCTTTCGGAGGATAGAGATCATGACTCGCACCGGTTCATTATTCCGCAGGCGGTGGTATGTGCTTGCGGGTGTTGCGGTTGTCCTGGCCATTGCACTGGCCGCCGGGTCGATGTTCGCCGCCAACTCCGGCGAGCAGCCGGTCCAGGAGGCGGCCGCCGCGCCGGCGCAGCCCGATTTGACCGATCCGGGCCTGTATGCCAACCCGCCCACCCTCGGAGCGGCCATCGCCGAGCCGCCGGAACCCAAGCCGTTCATCGCGCCGGAAGCGGCGTTGCCCGAACCGCCGCCAGACGGGCAGGACCCAGGTACGGATCAGGTAGTGCCCGAAGGCTCCGGCGCGCTGGCGAGTTGGCTGGCGGACCGCCCTGACGAGATGGGCCCGTTTTCCATAAATGACGCCAAGGCAGCCGATGAGCTGGACGTGGAATGGATGCTGTACCAGGCCGTGGAGAAGGACGTGATGACCGAGGTCGAGGCCGATGCGTTCCGCTCCTGGTTCAACGCGCGACCCACCGTCGAAGAAGCGCCGGAGCTGTTGAACCACCTGCCGCCGCAGCTGCATCGGCCCGGTGAAGGTAACAACGGCGCAATCGACGCGCACTGAAGGGCCGGCTAGACACTTGGAACCGGAGCAAGTACGTTGAAATCGGCAATGAGGTTACTGAAGGCGCTTCCCGTTCTACTGGTCGTCGCCATACTCGCTGCCGCCGTGAGCAGCGTTATGCCCGCAGAGGCGCAGAGCACTGCCGCGCCGGCCACCAACATCCGCGCCGTCAACGGGTTCAATCCGGGTGAAGTCATCATCACCTGGAATTCGTCTCACGGCGCCACCCACTACCGGGTGGGCTGCGTCAACATGGACCGGGACTATCCCAAGGCGAAAGCGAGCAACACCAGAAACTGGCGGCAAGCGTTCGTCTATGTTGACGTTGACGCGCCGAACGTAAGCCCGGACCGGCCTACGTACACTCTGTATGGGCTACAGGAGGGCGCTTATCACGCGTGTACCGTGCTGGCGAACAGCTCGCGCTACGGGCAGCCCACGTGGCCGAACTCTCCTTACTGGCAATACCTCACCATCACCGACCACGGCGGCTCGTGTCCGGTCGTCGCCCCGGCGGCGGCGCCAATTACCGGGCGTCCGCTGACCATTGCTGAAGTTTCGCGTCTTGTCCGGCCTGCCCTGGTACATGTAACCGGCCTGGACGAAGACGGACCCACCGGGTTTGGATCCGGGTTCGTGATCCGCTCCGACGGACTCATGATCACCAACCGCCACGTGGTGGATGATGGCGAAAACATAATCGCCCGCCTGGAAACCCCCGATGGCGAGTTGATGGAGTTCAGCGGCCGGGTGTTGGGTAAAGGCATATTAACCGATTTGGCTGCTGTCCAACTGAATTCCAACCGGGTCTTCAACACTGTGGAGCTGGGTAACTCAGCGGCGGTGGCCTACGGTGACCCGGTCTCGGCATGGGGGTTTCCGTTCAGCAATGGGCTGGGAGTTGACCCCACTCTTACGCAAGGGATAATCTCGGCGCCGCATCGGATCATTTACGATACCGATTTTGTTCAAACCAACGCGGATATTAACTCGGGGAACAGCGGCGGCCCGTTGATAGATCGATATGGCCGTGTCATCGGGGTCAACACTCTAAAGCTTGTGCAAACCCTGCCGGACGGCAGTTTAAGCAACGTGCCAGGTTTGAATTTTTCAGTCGCGAGTAACGAGATTACAGACCGATTGGATACATACCTGGCTGGGGGACCGTCTGAGGCCACCTACCGAAACCTGCGTTACGACTACCGCTACAGCATTAATATCCCTCGTGGATGGTACATGTCGAGCGAGACCCCTGAGTCTCTTACCAGGCAGTTTTCGTTATTCGAAGCCTATGGTGGTGAGCGCAGTTCGGTTTTGAGAACCTTCCGGTTCTCCCCTCCGTTCGTTGACCCCAACGTCGGGCTCGGTTACCTGACCCGTTTCTTCGTGAACCTTTACCTGCCATCAGTGGCGAAAGGCAGCGAGTGGGACTACCTTGAGGTGGTTTCCGCCCGACCGGTGGTCATGGGCGGCCACAATTTTTTTCGCGTGGAGTACCGATCGCGTGAAGCGGAGGGAGAGTGCACGCGTTCCCACGTGGCTCTGACCAGCATCTCTTCCTCGTTTCCCAGCAAGCCTTTCGGCTTTGTGACCGACTTCGCAGTTTGCGAGGAAGTGCTGGCAGCCTACGGGGCCGAACGAGAAGCGATTCTGGCATCATTCCGCCCGTGACCCTGGCCACACACCATCGCTCGTAGCATCTAGCATTGCAACGACGGGTTACTGTGGCAGGAGCGGGCTATATTGGTCAGGCCGGTTCGGTTGGCCGCGCCAATCCTATTGGCAGTACCTGACGACCGCGCGGTAGCGACATAGCCGGAACCGCCGTGCCCCATTGTCTCCGCAGCAGGGTGGCGAAACTGGTGACCGCGGTGTTGCCGCCCCGCGGCCCTATCGCATTTTGCCGCGGGGCGGGTACAATGGATCGAAATCCTGGGAGCGTGATGCTGCCGTGGCGGACATCAGCACGGAAGACCTGTACCAACCGGTGGTAGTATAGCGATGACCATTAGAGAGATGACCGCCGCCGAGCACGCTCAAACCGCCCGGGACTTTCTGGTTACCTCCGACCGGGAGTTTGCGGCTGGCGACCACCTGCAAGGCTCGGAAAAGCTTTACGGAGCGGCCACACAGGCGATAATCGCCATCTCCCAGCAGTGGGACTGGCGCTACAAGAGCCACCGGGCGATGCAGCAGGCAGTGGACGCTTTGGCGCGGGAATACGGCGATCCGGACATTCTGAACGGCTTTGCCAGCGCCCAGCGATTTCACGAGAATTTTTTCCATGACTACCTGGAGGACTATGAGATTGAGTCAAATCGTCCAGGGGTACACCACTTCGTCAACCGGATGCTGACGCTGCTGGAAGATCTGGAGCGGGTATAAACCCGCGCTGATATGATGCCACGGTAGGAACGTTGCGATGGCCGCCAGCTACGAAGTACGGGAACAAGCGCGCGCTGAAGACAACGCGAACCGGGCCGCAATCCTCCGGGATCTGCGTCAAATCACAAGCTGCGCGGCCCGTAACGGCCTACGGCGTCGTGGTCTGGCCGTCGCTCTGCGCGCGGGATTTCAATATGGTCGCGCGGTAGCTGTTGAAGAGCTTGTCGAGGTGGTCAAAGTTGCGGACGTCTCCAGCATTGCGTCGGAGGAGATTTGGAGTTTCCTGGAGGCCGACCTGGTGATAGAGGCGCGAGACGCGGACGGGCAAGCCGTCTATATCGCTATGGAAATAGCCCATACCGCCAATCGACGCGATACCGGTCGGGCGATACGCAACGCTGAGTTGCTCACCCGATTCACCGGGCGGCCGGCGCGGGCCGCCGTCGCCAGCGTCCGCAACGACCCGGAAATCGCCGACTTGATTGGCGGCGGACAAGTGTACTGGCACGAGATACGCGACCGGGACCTGGAGCCGGAGTAAGACGCGCCGGCCGCCATCTACCGGCCAGAAAATTCCCATGCGCTTCCAAACCCCCACCGGCCAGGCGGCGCTCATCAGGAGGTTGGGTTTGGCAATGGACCCCCAGCGCTTTCCGCCGGAGTTCTTCCAGCGGGAGGACGAATCCAACGACGCCGAGTTCTACACCATGCCCCGCCTCGTCGTGCACATCGACGACGGCGCCATCCTGGCCGTGGGCCGGCTGTTCCAGCAGTTGATACCCGAGAACGCCGAGGTGCTGGACCTCATGAGCAGCTGGCGCACCCACTGGCCCGAGGAACACCCCCGCGCCCGCATCGTCGGCTTGGGCATGAACGCCGCCGAGATGGCCGACAACCCGCAGCTCAGCGAATACCTGCTCAAGGACATCAACGTAGATCCTTCCCTGCCCTTCGAAGATGGGTCGTTTGACGCCGTGGTGATCACGGTGTCCGTGCAATATCTGACCCAGCCGGTGATCGTGTTCTCCGAGGTCTCCCGCGTCCTGCGGCCCGGCGGCGTGTTCATCGTCACCTTCTCCAACCGCTGCTTTCCCACCAAGGCGGTGCGGGTCTGGCGCTCCACCAACGACGAGGACCACATCGAGCTGGTGGCCTCGTACATGCAGCACGCCGGCGGTTTCAACGGCGTCCGCGGCGGCATCGCCAACCCCGACATGGCCCCGCCGGGGGACCCGCTCTTCGCCGTGTTCGCGTACAAGGAAACCGAGGGAGGGGACGATACGGGCGGGTGATACACTGGAATTGAGAATTTGCAGAGGTATCACTATGAGCGGCGTGTTCATCTATTGGGACAATTCCAACATTTATCACGAGGCGGAACGCATCGCCGAGGAACGGGATGGCACCCCGGGCGCTCGTTACTTGGTCCGCGTCCACTTTGACAATATGCTGCGCTTGGCGCACGCTGACCGCCCGTTGACCAAAGCTTTGGCCGCCGGTTCCATTCCGCCGCCAATGCAGCAGTTATGGAATCGGCTGGAAAACAGCGGCGTAGAAATACACTTGTATGACCGTGGCGAGCGCGATCGGGGTGAACAGGAAACTCCTGACCAATGGCTACAGCTGCGTATGCTGGAAGACGCGCTGGACTACAATGGCGCCCCTGGCGTTGTGGTGCTGCTGACGGGAGATGGGGCAGGTTATGAGGAAGGCCGGGGATTCCATAGTACGTTGGAGCGGATGCACCGGCGAGGCTGGAAAGTGGAAGTTCTCTCATGGGCTCATTCCTGCCGGCGGGCGATGCGGGAATGGGCTGAAACCAACGGTGTCTTTGTGCCGCTAGACGACTTCCACGAGTCTATAACGTTCAGGGAACCATCCCGGCCCGGCCACGAACTGGCTTCGGCTCGCCATGCGTTGCAGTTGGACCTGTCAAACCGACCTATGGCGTAAGGACGAGAGGGCTTCCGATGACCACTGCCAAGTCAAAACTGCTTACCGCGGACGACCTGCTCCGCCTGTACAGCCAGGGCGTCAAGGGCGAGTTAATCCGGGGGGTGCTGCACGAAACTATGCCAGCGGGAGTGAGACATGGGGAAGTGGTCGCAGCGCTACTTGCGATGTTGTGGATACGCATACGACCGGGGCGGC
Organism: Dehalococcoidia bacterium; assembly: GCA_034420475.1. Lineage (GTDB taxonomy): Bacteria > Chloroflexota > Dehalococcoidia > Lucifugimonadales > UBA3495 > Bin87. Next base: position 739 of record DAOULH010000044.1, on the reverse strand, counting down.
TGGGCCGCGTCTTCGGATCCGACACCGGCGTAATTCTAGAGATGGACCCTGACACCGTCCGAGAGCCCGACGTAGCCTTTGTTTCCGCCGAAAGGCTGCGGCTGGACGTTGAGATCAGCGGTTATTGTCCGATAGCCCCCGACCTTGTGGCGGAGATCAAATCGCCCAGTGACTCGGAGCAGGAGGTGGACGACAAGGCCACCATGTGGCTGAGCCACGGCGTGCGGATGGCGCTGGTGATCAACCCGGAAACCGGAACGATACGGGTGCGACAGCCGAACCTGCCGGCGGTCTTGCTTACCATGGACGACACGCTGGACGTTGGTGAGGTATTGCCGGGGTTCAGCTGCTCGGTGCGGGAGATACTGGGGAACTAGGACGTCGGTCGGTAGCGGTTTACGATGGGCAGCCGCCGGTCTTTGCCGAAGGCCCGCGGCGTGATCTTCACCCCAGGCGGCGCCTGCCTCCGCTTGTACTCGTTGCGGTCAACCGCGCTCATCACCTGCTGGACCCATTCGGGGCGGTGTCCCATGGCGACCATGTCAGCGTATCCGTAATCGTCCTCGACGTATGCCTTGATGATCGGGTCCAGGAGGTCGTAGGGCGGCAGCGTGTCCTGGTCGGTTTGGTCGGGGCGGAGTTCCGCGCTGGGCGGTTTGTCCAGCACTGCCTGCGGGATGAGCGGACGGCCGTTTCCGGTGCGGGCGTTCCGCCACCGGCACAACTCGTACACCAGGGT
>DAOULH010000043.1:0-18704 GCA_034420475.1 Dehalococcoidia bacterium | reverse complement strand
GACGTCGCGCTGCCGGTGGGTGAGATCCTGCCCGGCTAAAGAGAGGACGGAGCCATGACGACGCAGACCAAACCGCCGCCACAATCGTCAAGCGCGTTGAACCTCCCCGTGCGCCGGTTTACGGTGGCGGAATACTACGCCATGGCTGAGGCGGGCATCCTGACCGAGGATGACCGGGTTGAACTCATTGACGGAGTGATAGTTGAAATGTCTCCAGTCGGCAGTCGTCATGTTGGCGTCGTGAATGGTTTCAATCGAGCGTTGACTGAGGCTGTGGGACGGCGCGCGGTGGTCCAAGTGCAAAGCCCCATTCGATTGGATGATGGAACCGAACCACAGCCGGATCTGGTGCTGTTGCAGGAACGGGCAGACCTTTACTCGTCGGGACATGCTGGTCCACCGGATGTGCTGCTGCTCATCGAGGTGGCCGACAGTTCCGTGGGCTACGACCGAAATGAAAAACTGCCCCGGTACGCTCGTGCCGGCATACCCGAGGTGTGGCTTACGGTGCTGCCCGAGGGCGTGGTGGAGGCCCACACGGAGCCCACTGAAAACGGCTATCGCGTTACGCGACGGTTTCGGGTAGGCGACGTGCTGCGGCCGGGTTGCTTCGAGGACATTGAGATACCGGCTGTAGCGATACTTCCCGGCCAATCGTAGTCGCGGAGCGCGATCTCCGGCAACTACCCTGGTACGCAGCCGCTAGGCGAAGTGCGGCATCACCTTCTCGCCGAACATCCGCATGGATTTCTGCACCTTGTGCGTGTCCATTTCGCCCACGTTCAGCTTGAGCATCAGGTTGCGCACGCCGATGTCCCGCATGGCCGCCACCTGCTCGGCCACCTGGGACGGCGTGCCCATGATGAAGGAATGTTCCAGGCTCTCGCCGGCGGGGACGGGACGGTTGGGATCGGGAGGTGGGAATCCGCCGGGGTTGTAGAGTTCGCGGGCCTGGCGGAAGTGGGTCCGTTCCCTTTCGAAGCCGGCGGCCGCGATCTCATGGGCCTCTTCGTAGCTGTCGGCGACGAAGAGGTCGCGGGAGGCCCAGCACTGGTCCAGCGTGGCTTCGGTCTGCTCTTCGGTGAAGCCCGAATCCAGCATGGTGGCCCGGTAACGCTCCAAGCGTGATTGCAGGTTCGGCAGGGTCTGGATGCCGATCATCACCGGGCGGCCGATCTCGGCCATCCGGATGGTGGAAGCCTCGCTGATGCAGGCACGGATCAGCGGCGGATGCGGCTGCTGATACGGGCGCGGGCGCAGCAGCGGGAACTCCACGTCCCAGTGAGCGCCTTCGTGCTGCAGCGGGTCGCCGGTCCACGCCTTGACCAGCAGATCTTCGGCTTCATCCAGGCGTGCCAGGCCGTCTTCCATGGTGATGCCGAACCCGATGTACTCGTAGTGATTATAGGCGGAACCGCGGCCGGTGCCGACGATGAGGCGTCCGTGGCTCAGGTTGTCCAGCAGGGAGGTTTGCACGGCCAGGCGCACGGGATGATGGAAGGCCAGTTCGACAACGGCAAAGCCGATCTTGAGATCAGTGGTTCGGGAGGCCACGGCGGCGCCCAGCACCAGCGGGTCCGCGTGGGCGGCGGCGCCGTCGAAATGGTGCTCGGTTAGCCAAACCGAGTGCATCCCGATCTGCTCGGCCAGCACAATCTCGTCCAGGGTGCTGTCGATGACGGCCGAGTCGTTCTCGGGGTGATGGCTGACGGGAAATACGAAGGAACCGAAGCGCATATCTTCCTCTCGTAGAGTATCCGAATGGCGGTGGAGAGATTATAGACCAAAATTTCCGGTTCCGCCCTTGGCCGCAAGACTTGCGCGTACCCACTTTGCGGAGGAGGAAGAGTTTGCATGGATAAACAGGATGAACAGGATGGTATAGGTTGGATGATGGGAATCGGCTCGCTTTCGGAAACCAGGCTGTAGTCATGGATGAATGCTCCCCTTTCGGCGGCTTTGCCGCCATTGGGCGCTCTGCTGCTCGCTCTTGGCCTGAACTGCTATGGCGCAGCGCATCAATTCCATCCTGTGCATCCATGCAAATTCCCCGATCTCGCTAAAGTGGGTACGCGTGAGGGACTGCAACGCATTGCGCCGCTGCGTAGCGTTGCCTATACTGGCGCGGCAATTGCTACGGTAGTTCGCGGTAACGACGTTTGGACGGAAGCCGGATCCGGGACGCTTAGGATATTTGTCAACACGTAGATAGTTTGTATCCATTGAGAACTCGTCAGCGAGTCGGAAGTCGAAGGGTTCGTGTTGACCTCATCCTGCAATCAGTCTTGTTGATATGGTCAGAAAGTGGAGGGCCGGCTGCTTGGTGTTGTCACGGAACGTGGCGGCGGTACTCATACCGATTTTCCTGGCGGCCGCCCTGGCGTGTTCAACGACGGCCCCCTCCGGTGGTCCGTTGTCGCAGCCGCCCGGGGGGCCTCCGGTGAGCCTGGTGGTAAGCAACAGCGACCTCGCCGTGGGAGACAACCGCGTGTCCTTCGGATTGGTGGACCGGGACTATATGCCGGTTCGTCCGGACACCGTGGCGTTGCGCGCGGTGTATTACGAGCCAGGCGCCGCGACAGGCCAGGTGCGACACCGAACCGAAGCGGAATTTCTGCCCTGGCCACCTGATGGTCGCCGGGGCGTCTTCATCGCCAACGTGTCCTTTGATCAGGCGGGAACCGCCACCGGCGACACTTTGGGAATTTGGGAGTTGCACGCCACGTTCGACTATTCCCAGTCGCCTTCGGAAGCGGCGGAATCGCTGACCATAGGCTCGGTGGTGTCGGTGGCTCCAACGCACCGTGCGCCGTTCATCGGTGACGCGGCGCCGCTGTCCGACACGCCGACGGTGACGACGGTCACGGATCTGCGAACCATCAGCAGCAGCCCCGAACCGGATCCGGCGCTGTACAGGTTGTCGGTGGCGCAGGCGGTGAGATCCGGGAAGCCGGCGGTAATCAGCTTTGCCACGCCGGCCTTTTGCGTCACGGCGACGTGTGGGCCGCAGGTTTCGGATCTGTCGGAACTGGCCGAAAGGTATGAAGGCCGGGCCAGCTTCGTTCACGTTGAGGTGTACCGGGACCCACACCGGATCAATCCTGCGGATCCGGCGCGCGAGCTGGTTCCCGCCGTTGACGAATGGGGTCTCGTGTCCGAGCCCTGGACGTTCGTCGTGGGCAGCGATGGCCGAATCGCTGATCGATTTGAGCAATATGTGCCGCCGCAGGTGTTGGAAGCGGCGCTATTGGCCGCGATTAATCGGTGAAATTAATTCGATTATGAGTGGTATGGTGTACTGAGCAATACTTATGTTAGATTATAGGGAACACTGGCGACGCAGCGTAAATTTCGGCAACCAGGAGCAAAGCTTTGGCCAATGTCACAATAACGATTGAGGGTGATGTGGAGGAAGTGGTGGCGACGCTGAGAGGGATGGCCGGCGGGGCTATCGACTCGGCCGCGGTCGCGCCGGCTGCGGCCGCAGCCGAAACGTCCGGTGAAGCGATGGCCGTTGCCGCATTGCCCGAAGCTGGAACGGAAGAGGCAGAGCCCGCCGAAACGACGGCGGAGACGCCGGGAGCCGTCTGGAACTCAAGTTACGTCACAACGTTCTGGCGTAACCTGTCGGACACGGCGCGGCAGGCCATGCTGCGGGTTTCCCGGTCACCCAATCACACGCAGAAACGCGCCCAGCTGATGCACACCCTGCGGCTTTCCCAGCGCGAACTGTCCGGTTCGCTGTCGAGCCAGGGGCACAGTCTGAACCGGCTGAAGCGCCGACGGGGAAATGTGGACCTGCCCCGCCCGCTGATTTACGACCGAACCGAAGACGCCTACGTTCTCGATGCCAACTTTGCCAACGCGCTGCGTGAATTGGGCATGAACTGACGGTCCACCGGGTACTGTCGCCGCGGACAATTCAACCGCGGCACAGCACACGAGTCAGGTGACCTCACTGTACCCATTTTGCCATCGCGGGGAGCGAAGCGACGTGGCGACCTCGTTGCTACGGCAGCGTTCCTTGCATCAACGAGATTGCCGCGCTGCGTTCGCAATGACAGAGGGGGCGCGTGAGGTCCGGTGACGCTCGTGGACGAGGGGACGGCGCGGTTAGAAGTGGACGCCCCGCCCGGCCCCGCCGTCTACCGCTATGGTCTGCCCGGTGATGGCAGATGCCAGATCCGAGCACAGGAAGGCGGCAAGGTTGGCGATGTCATCCGGTTCGATCATGCGGCCAATGGGGATCTCGGCGACTGATTCCTCCAACTCCGCTTGGGACGTGGTGTTGTTCCTGACGGCCCGCTCGGCGACCAGGCCCATGTAACGTTCCGTCCGCGTGCTGCCCGGGTGGATGCAGTTCACCAGGATGCCGTCTGAGGCGACGTCGTCGGACAGGGCCTTGGAGTAGTTGGACATCGCCGAGTTGGTGACGCCCGATCCCGGGTTGGTGGGGCTGGAGTTCCGCGCTGCCATGCCTCCGATGTTGATGATGCGGCCGCCGCCGGACGCGATCATGTGCGGCACGCACTCCCGGGCGCAGCGTATGTAGCCCATCACCTTGGTGGTGATGTGGTTCAGGATCACGTCGTCAGGAATCTGGCTGGCGCGGTCGCTGGTGCTGTTCACCGCGTTGTTGACGAGGATGTCCAGCCGGCCCAGCCCGTTCACGGTCTCGCTTACCAGGTTGACGATGTCGTCGGGTACCGTCATGTCGGCGCGGATGGCGATGACACGCGCGCCGGTGGCGTCGCCGATTTCGGCGGCGGCAGCCCGCAGATCATCTTCCCCTCGCGCGCAGATGGCGACGGAGCAACCGTCTCTGGCCAGGGCGTAAGCGATGGATTTGCCGATGCCCTTGCTCCCTCCGGTGACCAGCGCGGCCTTGCCTTCCAGTCCTGGCAGCATGATTTACTCCTGTAATCGATCGTGTTGATTGGCCCGTCGTAGCTCTGGCAGAATTATAGAGCCTGGCGGCGTTATGGCCCGACCCCGGAAGTGCCTTTCAAGCTCACCCGTACCCACTTGTCTTTTACATCGATAAACAAGATGGACAGGATTTGATTGATCGCTGGAAACGCCCCGCACTCTGGACGGTGCCATAAGCAGAGCGGCGAGCCTGCGTTGTCGGCATCCTATTCATCCTGTTCATCGATGTAAATTTGCGCCCATCGTCGTCTAACTGGCTACGCATGAGATCTTTCATGGCGTGGCGGCGGCAATCAGATCGCTGATGTCGGCGGCGCCTGGGATATCGCCCACCGCGACGACTGCGGCCTCCAGCTTGTCAGCGGGCCAGTGGATCTGTGGGAACAGTGGTTGCAGGCGTTCCACCTCGGTGTCCAGGCCCCATTCCAGCTCGCTGCCCTGGTATTCGCCCCGGTACACGTTGCCTCCGGCCATGTCGATGGTGATGCGCGGGGCAAAGGCCGGACGGTCCTTGTGCCCGACAGTCTGCACCTTGTGCATCAGGGCGAGCACGGCGTCGTGGTTTTCCGCGGAGGCCGTATCGGAATCGTCACCGGGGTCGATGCGGGTGCGCAGCGGCGGATAGCTTCCATTCACGGCGACGTAGGCGGCGAAGTAATGGGTGCTGCCCACGATGGCCTGTCCGCGGGACGGATTGGGAAAGGCCGGAGACGGGTAGAGAGTCTCGAGCCAGTTCATGTCGATGGTAATGCGCTCGATCTCGTCGATGGCCAGCTGGTGGGAACGCCGGATGTCCGTCATCAGGTCAATCACGGGGCAGTTGTAGCCGGCAGTCGGGTACATTTTGAGCACGGTGTGCAGCAGTTCCCAGCGGGCTCCCAAGCCTTCGGTCACCGGCTCAAAGGACACCTGCTGGGGGCCGGTGAACACGTAGGAGAGTTCGCCCCGGTTGTTGCCCGTAAAGGCGTTGTAGAAGCCGGCCGGCCCTTCCAGGGCCTCCTCGGACCCTCGAACGTCCTCACGGGCCAGCAGGGCGGCCATGATGCCGCTGCGGGTGGACTGGGGCTCGTGGAACATCATCTCCCGCCCGCCGGAGCGCGGCCCTTCGTTGGTGCCCGCCGTGAAGGTGCAGGCCAGCGCGATGGCGGTGACCATCTGGTCCTCGGTCAGCCCCAGCAACTTGCCGGTAGCGACGGCGGCCCCCAGGGTCCCGTAGATGGGGCTGGAGCGAAATCCCCGGGCCTGGGTGGAAGCGATGAAGTCGCCGGCGATGCGCGATTCCACCTCGTATGCGGCGGCCATGGCGGTGATGAGCCGGGCCCCGGTGGCGCCGCCCAACTGCGCGGAAGCCAGCGCCGCGGGAATGATGCACGGGCCGGGGTGGGTCAGCATCCGGTAGGAATCTGCCTGGTTGGTGGCGTGCATCAGCTTGCTGTTGGCGAAGGCTGCTCCGCAGCGAGTGGCGCGTCCGCCCGAGGCCAGGATGCTGGCGCCGTGGGCCGAGGCTTCTTCGGAGAGGGCCAGGTCCACGGCGGCTTTGCCGTGATGGGTTCCGGCGCCAATGATAGCCACTACGGTGGCGTGGAGCAGGGAGGTCTGCATCTTGTCGACTACTGCCGGCGGCAGGTCGGTGGCGTCCAGGTTGACGGCCCAGCGGGCGAGCTGGCGGGAAAGAGAGTCGGGCATGATGGTCAGATCCTTTTATCCGATGGTGTTGACGTGGGGATAGTCCAGAATCAGTCTGTCATCGGTCAGGAGTGGGCAATCCCATTCGATTGCCGTTGCTACGAGTAAACGGTCTGCCGGGTCACGATGGAAAGGCTCCGGAAGGCTGTATGCGCGCACGGCGATCTCTGGAGTGATGGGGAGCAGTTGGACGGCCGGGTAGTTCAACAAGCGGCTCAGCCACGGAAGAGGATCCAATTCCAGCGTGACACGTTGCCTTTCGGACAGCAAGGCAACCTCCCAGCATGAGACTGCGCTGACGCCAATGGTACCCCGTCGGCGACGCTCATTAGAAATGGCATGGCGCTGGGCTATGCTAAGCCGGGTTATTTCGTCCGACCACCAAATGCCGATATGTGTGTCGAGTAGTATCACGCTGGTAATGCCAGTGAGAGCCGTTCTGGAGAGGATGGCGACGTTAAAATGGGGTGCCGTTGTCGAGCATTTCCAACTCTTCGTCCGTGAAAGCTGAATCGAACGGACGGTCATAACGCAAAACGGTGCCCTTGTTGGGGTTGTGCAACGCCGGGCGGCTGAGGTCGTTTGGGTCCACTTCCATTTTCTCGGAACCCTCCGATTGGCGTTGGACGGTAACCTCCACTTCAATATCCTCTGCAAAGGGCAGGTTGTTCAAAATAAGAACGCCGCCTTTGGCGATTTTGGCGGTTGTCTTGAAGGTGTCCATAGTCGGCCTCGCAGGACAGAATGGCAGTAGCGACCCTCATAGGTTGCAAACATGGTAGCACAGCCGCCGGCGGCCGCCGACGAGACCCATGTTCGCGATTGGAGTGTCAGTCCAGGTCGCGGATGTAGGCGCGGAAGATGACTTTGCCGGCGGCCAGCGTCAGGACGGCGGCGATGAACAGCATCACCAGCGTAAATTCCAGGCTTTGCAGGGCGAAACCCAGGCCGGTGGCCGCCGCCGGAGGGTGCTCGGTGTCGGTTATTGACATCAGCAGGATCACCACGCCCAGCGTCATCGCCGCAGCGATGTCGGCAGCCCAGTGATGCGAGCTATCGGGTACCGGAACCCAGCCGGCGTGGAATAACGCGAATGAAGTCAGTGCGCCCACCGTCAGCCCCAGGACGTGCCCTCCCACCAGGTGCCTCAGCGCTGCGCTGCTGGAGTTGGGATGCACGAAAACGATAACTGCGCTGGAGCCCAGGCCGGCGGCCAGAACCGCGTCGGCCAGGGAATCCACCATCAGCATGACGATGAGCATCACCACCGCCGCCAGCGCCGACTGCCACAGGTAGCGGGTTTTGAGCCGGAAGAACTGTACGTTGTACAGCTCGATAAACAGGGGCAGGTGGTAGCGCCGGCTCATCCGCCGGGGCATCAACTGCAACTCGCCACGGGAAAGCAGGCGATCCAGGAACCCGGTCGAGTGGCGCTCGCGGCGCTCACGGGCGCGACGGCGCGCTTGAGCGTGCGCTCTCCTCCTTCGCCGTGACGCCTCACCCCCCGCGATGTCACCAGACTCCGACCTGGCGCGGTTTGCCATAGGTCGGCGGCGTTATGCGAGACTGTGAGCGAAGTCCAGCCAGACCCGGGCGCAGGGCACGGGCAGGATGTGTTGGACGAAGCCGGACACGCCCGGGAACACCACGGCGCGCCCGTTGGGAAAAACGTCGGCGGCGCCGCGAAAGTCGCCAAGCACCTCCTCCCGAAGAGCGGCGGCGGCGATGATCAGCACCGGCGTCTGGACGTCTTTCAGCAGCGGCCGCAAGTCGCCGGAAGCCTGGGCCTGAAAGCCCGCCACCACGTGGGGCGTGGTCGCCTTCATTTGGTCGGCGTACCAACGGGTGTAGGCGGGATCCACGATCTGCGGGTCCAGGCGGCGTCCGATGCTGCCTTCGACCCAGGCGCCGATGCCCTCGTTCTCGATCTGTACCGCCGATTCCGCATGGTGGGCGTCGTTGAAGCTGGTGGGCGAGGTGCAGGCGGTCAGGGAGAGGAGCCGCTCCTGGTGCATGGTGGCGTAGCGCATGGAGATGCTGCCGCCCACGGTCTCGCCTATCAGGTGGAACTTTTCCAGCCCCAGTTTGTCAGCAAACTCCGCCAGGTCTTTGGCGAAATTGTCCACTGACCACGGGTAGCCGGGCTCGGGGACGTCAGATTGGCCCATGCCGCGCATGTCGAACCGGATGACGCGGTAGTGGCGCGCCACGATTGGCACCCAGCCGAACCAGAGCTTGTGGTTCTTGGCCATGCCGTGGTGCATCACCACGGTCTCCGGCTCCGTCCACGGATCCGTGAAGTCGTCGATGGTGTAGAACAGCTCGCAGCCGTCGTCCAGGCGCAGTTTCATGGTGTTCCTGCTGACCTCCGTGCTGTCGGGTATTGGTCCCGTCCCAACTGATGAGCGCGAGGCGACGCCCTCGCGCTATCGATGATGTTTGTCGCTCCGCGGGTTCGCCAGAGGCTATTCGATTTCGAGTTCGTTGAAAACGGAGCGGGCGATGCGCATGGCGGTGCGCGCGTTGATGTAGCCGCCATACATGGACAGGTGGATGAAGATTTCCATCAACTCTGTGGAGGTCATTCCCACGCCGATGGCGCCACGAATGCGGCGACGCATCTGGTTGTCGTACACGCCCATGCTGGTGAGCGCCGATAGCGAGACAATTGCCCGTTCCTTGTCGTCTAACAACGACCGGCTGTAAATCGCGCCCCAGTTGTACTCGTCGACGATTCGCTCCAGTTGTCCTTCCGGAGAATCGGCTTCAAAACCGGTCGGAGTATTGCCCATGTGATGGCGGTGCAGTTCCTGGCCCAGGGCGTACAATTCATCCGGATGCCGGTTGGTGTCGTATTCCAGGGCCGGCTCGCATTCGATGCCCAACTCTTCGTAGATTTCCTTGGTCAATCGCAAAGCCGATTCCACCGCCGGCACGCCGATGTAGAAGGTGGACTGTACGAAGACCTCCACTACCTGTTGCGGCGTGAGGCCCACGTTCAGGCCGCGCACGATATGGCGGCGCATCAGGTTCATCTCTCCCTGCGTGACCAACGCCGCGATGGTGGCCATGCAGCGCTGCTTCAGATCCAATCCGGGACGACGCCAGATGGTCCCGAACAGGGCTTCGTCAATGATGCGCTTCAGGTCGGGCGCCAGCTGGTCGACGCCGGGCAGAGCATAGTGGGTCACGTCGCCGGCGGCCATTTGTCCGCGCATGTCATGGCCGGCTTCATAGCGGTCATTGAGAGAAGTCAAGGTAGTATTCCTCCTCGCGAAAAGCAGCTTACTTGAATGGAGGGAATGATGGAGCTGCGGCGAAGGCGCAGACTGTCAAGCGCTGGAATTATAGCATAGGGACGTTTTGCCCCCGCTTGGGACGGGTCAGTCAACTTGCCCCATCACGTCGCCGGCAAACCAGTCCAACCGCTCCAGGGCCTGATTGAGGTCGCTGCCGCGGATGTCGAAAATGATGTGGGAAACACCCACCTCGGAATAGGTATGGACATCCTCCAGGATGGCGTCGGTAGAACCGGAGAACCGGCGTCTCGGTCCGGTCTGCATGGTACCCGGGTCGTACAACGGGGCCTTCATTGACACTTGTATTTCCGCGGGGTCACGGCCGGCCTGCTCGGCGAATCGGCTGAGGGTCACCAGGTCTCCGGCCAGTTCCTCCGGTTCCAGTGTCGCGGCCGGTATCGTGCCCACGGGATGCCAGCCGTCGCCGATGGTGGCGGCGCGGCGGATGGCGGGGCGGCTCTGGCCGCCCACCCAGATGGGCGGATGCGGCTCCTGCACCGGCTTGGGCAGGAACTGGATGCCCGAGAACTGGACGTACTTCCCGTCGAACTCGGGGTTCGGGCTGGTCCACAACTCCTTGTAGGCGTCCAGGTACTCGTCGGTTACCGCGCCCCGCTCGGCGAAGGGCGGCGTGCCCAGCGCCTCGAACTCCTCTTCCATCCAGCCCACGCCGACGCCCAGGATGAGCCGGCCCTGGGAGAGCACGTCGAGGGTTGCCAGTATCTTGGCGGCGAGGATGGGCGGGCGGTAGGGGACGATCATCACGCTGGGAACCAGGCGGATGTTCTCGGTGACGCCGGCCAGGAAGGTCAGCAGGGTCAGTTGCTCGAAATACTCCCCGCTCTCGCCCGTGGGGAACTCGCCGCCCACGGTGTACGGGTAGGGCGAGTCGATCCGGCTGGGCACCAGCACGTGGTCGCCGGCCACCATGCAATAGAATCCGAGACGGTCGCCGGTTTGGGCGATCCGGGCCAGCGGGCCGGGCTGAGCGTTGGGGCCGTGGTTGGGCAGGTAGAATCCAAACTGCATACTATCTCCAGGGCGAAACGATGCCGGGAAGGTTGGTTACAGGCCGTTGATCTCGCAATTGCCGAAGACCAGCCAGATGATAATCATGGCGATGACCAGGCCGGTCATCACGCCAAGGGCGCATCCGCAGCCCTTCTTGAACGAGTCGAAGAAACCGAACATGGTGGAGCGCGTCCCGTGAACCGGCGGGGTGCCCACTTAGCGCGGTGGTTTGGCCGGCTGCACTGCTATAATAGCGCAGCCCGTTGAATTCACTCAACCGGAGCCGGGTGGAGCAGAACCACCACACAACCTGATCGCAGCGTCGGACCCGACTGAGGACGGGTCAGAGCAGAGAATCCATTTGGGCCATTCCACCGCGCTGGAGGTTGCCCTACATCGCACTGTATTGGGTACAATGGCTCCTGGCGATGTACGGGGTTGTGGAGTTTCTCAGCTGGCTCCACCCGAACTACAGCAGGGGCGAGGTGATCGAAGCGGCATTGACGCACATTCCTGCCGTCACTGCATTGGGAATTCCCAGTACGTTCACCCTGATGGGGGTTATTCAACGTCTTATGGTCGCTTACGATTACCTGATGAACAAGCACGTCCGGCCGTTGCAGGAAAGGCAGAGAGCGGAGGGGCGGGAGCAAGGTCTTGCGGAAGGCCGGGCAGAGGGCTGTGCAGAAGGCCGGGCGGAAGCTGAGGCCGAGCTCCGCCGGTTGGTCGGCGAGTGAAACCGACGCCGGCTGGCCGCGGCCGCTCGCAACGAACCATTTGACGAACCCCTTCCGCTGCTCGAAAATGGCGATACGCAAAACGGCTAGCGATGGCTCGCAACCGTACAGCTCAGCACAAGACAATTCACTCACAAGGAGACCAGTAACCATACCTAACATCACCCTCGACCAGGCGGAAGCAGTATTGGCCGGCGCGAAAGCCGCCGCCCTGGAGCTTGGCAAAGCGTTCAGTTTCTCGGTGGTGGACGCCCGCGGCGACCTGATTACGATGTGCAAGATGGACGGCTCCGCCTGGCGGACGCCTTACGTGTCCCGCGGCAAGGCCCGGGCGTCGGCCTGCTTCGGTGAGCCCAGCGGCGACCTGACCGAACGGTCCACCACTCCCATCATGCGGGCGGTGATGGAAGTGGAACGCGGCGAGTTCGTGCCGGGACAGGGCGCGCTCCCCATCTACATGAACGGGGAGCTGATTGGAGCGGTTGGCGGCAGCGGCGGCACGGCCCAGGAGGACGAGGACTGCTCGCGGGCCGGAATTTCCCGCCTGTCCGGAGCCAGCGCCAGCCGCTAGCTACATCCTGTACCGCGGCCACAAAGCCAGGCCCCGCTCCAAACGGAGCGGGGCCTTCCGGTGCGCGCTGCGTGCGATTCCGCGTCAGTCGGTGGACGCGACTTCGAAGTGCTTCACCCAGTACTCGCCCCGGTAGAGGTGTTCGACCTCGCGGGCGATGTTGGCGCGGAACTCGCTGGTCTCGTAGGCGCGCAGGTCGCCCAGCGTGTCCCAGACGCTGACGCTGATTCCTTCGTCGGGATCTTCGGTGCTGCGGATCAATTGCCGCTCTTTCAGTCCCTGGGGGGGCGCGCCGGTGGCAACTCGCTCGTGGTAGTGCCGCTCGAATTCCTCCCAGGAACCCGCGCGAAGCTTGCCCCAGACCATCCTGATGAACATATCGGTGTATCCTCCTTGGCGTTGGGCCGGCCGGTCAGCGGCCGGCAGTATCGGCGTAGTTCAGTGCTCCAGGTCGCCGGCGGCGTGGGCAATGATCTTGGCGGCGGTGGCGTCGCTCATGTGACCCATGTCCAGCATCATGTGGTACAGCGTCGGGTCCAGGGGCGACACCTTGAAGAACTTCTGGAAGAATTTGACCCGCGCTTCCTCCAGACCTTCCAGGTAGGAGCGGGCCGCGGATTCATCAAGGTGTTCGCGCTCCATGATGGTTGTCACCCGTCGTGACATGGGAGCCAGCATGCCAACGTGCAGCACGCCCGGCGTGTCGCCGAGGATGATGTTGGCGCCGCGACCGATGATCACCACGTGACCCGCCTGGGCCAGGTTGCGCACGACTTCGCGGGTGGTGTCGATGAAGACCTGGTCGTTCACGCGCTGCATCCGGGACGAGGGTTCGCCGGCCAGCTCGTGGTAAGTCTCCGGCAGCGTCTCGATGCCGACTCCGAGGTCGTAGTCCCCCGACACGGCGGCCCGTTCCAGGACCCGACCCAGCAGGGCCGTGACCCGGTCACCGAACCGCTCCACCCTTTGTTCCTTGGCGATCAGGTTGGATACCGGGGAGCCGATGATGCGAGCGGCCTCGGCGAAGACCATGCGGTCCACGTAGTTGAGATGCAGGTCATGGGCAACCTGTTGCCCGACGGCGATGGAGCCGGCCCCGATAGGGCCGTTGATGGTAATTACGGGCATTACATCGCCTCCCAATCCCTCGTAACAGCAGGGTGTATTGTGCCGGCATCATACCGCATCGATTACAGGATAACATAGCCGCGGCGCGGGTCGCTGAACCGCCGGCGGCGGCACGGCCCCGCAGCTCCCATACCGGCGATACAAGATTAGGGGCAGGTACGAAACCTGCCCCCCGTTGCGTCGGATTATCCGTCCGCCTCCGGACTAGCGGCGCGCGCCGCCGCCGCCCAGGAACCGGCGGTCGGACGGGTTGCGGCTTCCGCCTTGTGGGCGGCCGGGGTAGCGGCGCGGTCCCTGCCCGCGGTCGTTGGACTCGCTGCCCAGCATACTCCCGCGTTCCCGGCCGCGGCTGGGGCCGCTGCGATCGCGGTCTCCGCCACCGTAGCCGCCGCCGCGTCCGCCACGGTCGCGGTCGCCGCCGGGGCCGCCGCGTCCCGGCCCGGAACGATCGCCGCCACGTCCACCGCCGCCGCCGTAGCCGCCGCGTCCGCCGCGGTCTCCACCGCCGCCGCCGTAGCCGCCACGCCCGCCGCGGTCTCCACCGCCGCCGAAACCGCCGCGTCCACCACGGTCTCCGCCGCCGCCGTAGCCGCCGCGTCCGCCGCGATCTCCACCACCGCCGCCAAAGCCGCCGCGCGGCCCGCGATCACGGTCGCCGCGATCCCGATCACCACGGTCGTCAAACCCTCCGCGTTCGGGTCGGGGAGCCGGCGGCTCGGTGTCGCCCATCAGGGCGCGCCGCGACAGGTTGATGCGGCCCATGTGGTCGATCTCGTGGATCATCACGGTGATTTCCTGGCCGATGTCCACGTTCTCGTAGGCGAGATCGCCCAGGTCCTCGTTGCGCACCAGGCCGTCCTTGCCGCCCGGGGTCAGCTCCACGAAGACACCGAAGTTGGTGGTGCGGGTGATCTTGCCCGTGATGATGTCGCCCACCTCGGGGTCGCGGGTCAGCCCGTCCACCCGACTGCGGGCCAGTTCGATCATGGTCTGGTCGTTGGAGGAGATGATGACGCCGCCGTCGTCGGACACGTCGATGCCGCAGCCGGTCTCCTCCTGGATGGCGCGGATGACGCGCCCGCCGGGGCCGATGAGGGCGCCGATCTTCTCGACGGGGATCTGCATCTTGACCAGCTTGGGGGCATACCGGCTCATCTGGGCCCTGGGCTCGGTGATGGCCTCGGACATGCGGTCCAGGATGTGCAGGCGGCCGACGCGGGCCTGCTCCAGGGCCTCGCTCAGGAGTTCCTGGGTCAGGCCGTCGATCTTGACGTCCATCTGCAGGGCGTTGATGCCCTTCTGAGTGCCGGCGACCTTGAAGTCCATGTCGCCGAGGAAGTCCTCGATGCCCTGGATGTCGCTGAGGATGGCGTAGCGGTCGCTGTCGGCGTCGGTGATCAGGCCCATGGCGATGCCGGCCACGGGAGCGCGCAGGGGGACGCCGGCGTCCATCAGGGCCATGGACGAGCCGCAGACGCTGCCCATGGAGGTGGAACCGTTGGAAGCCAGCACCTCGCTGACCACGCGCACGGTGTAGGGGAAGTCCTCCTCGGAGGGCATGGCCGCCAGGATCGCCCGTTCGGCCAGGGCGCCGTGGCCGATTTCACGCCGGCCGGGGGAACCCACCCGCCGGGCCTCGCCGACGCTGTAGGGCGGGAAGTTGTAGTGGTGCATGAACTGCTTGGTGTTCTCCGGCCCCACGGTGTCCAGGGTCTGCTTCATGGAAAGCGAGGCGAGGGTGGCTATCGAGAGCACCTGGGTCTGCCCCCGGGTGAACAGGCCGCTGCCGTGGGCGCGGGGCAGTTCGCCCACGCTGCAGGTGATGGGACGGATCTCGGTGGTCTGGCGGCCGTCCGGGCGGACGTTCTGGTTGAGGATGCGCCCGCGCACTTCCTTCTTGACCAGGTTCTTGAAAGCCTCGGCGACGTCGCCGCTGGAATAGTCGTCGGCCAGCTGCGCGGCGACTTCCGACTCCACGGCGTCCAGGCTGGAGTCGCGCTCGCTCTTGAAGGAGTTGCGCTCCAGCACCTCGGAGATGCGGCCGTTGACCAGGGCGTCAACCTTCTTCTGGCGCTCCTCGGTTTCCGAGTAGTCGAAGTGGACCTCGGTCTTGTCGGCGCCGCGTTCGGCCACCAGCCGGTCGATCAGCTCGATGGTCTGGACATTGCTTTCGTGGGCCAGCCGGATGCCCTCAAGGATGACCTCTTCGGACACCTCGACGGATCCCGACTCGACCATCATGATGGCGTCGCGGTTGCTGGCGACCACCATGTTGAGGTCAGCGGAGTTGCTGCGCTGGTAGCCGGCGTTGATCTGGTAGTTGCTGCCGTCCCAGGTGACGCGGCAGGCGCCGATGGGTCCTTCAAAGGGGATCTGGCTGATGGACAGCGCGGCCGAGGCGGCAACCATGCCCAGGGTTTCGGGCGGATGGTCCTCGTCCACCGACAGCACGGTGATGATGACCTGCACCTCGTTGTGCAGCCCCTTGGGGAACAGGGGGCGGATGCTGCGGTCGGTCAGGCGGGCGGACAGGATGGCCTCGGTGCCGGGGCGTCCCTCGCGGCGGAAGAAGCTGCCGGGGATCTTGCCCACGGCGTACAGCCGCTCTTCGAACTCCACCGTCAGGGGCAGGAAGTCGATCCCCTCGCGGGCCTGGTCGGACATCACGGCGGTGGCCAGCAGGATGGTATCGCCGCAGGTGATGGTCACGGCGCCGTGGGCCTGCTGGGCCAGTCGGCCGGTCTCCAGGGTTATGGGATGCCCGCCGATCTCGCCTTCAATGGAGAAGGGGTTCATCAATTCTTGGGTGGCGTCTATAGTTGTCATAACAGCAGTTCTCTCTACCTCTTCTTCCATCGTTGCGGCTGCCAACCGGCTACTTGTGTGTAGGGGCCGGTTTTCATTCTGGTTTTTGATGGCACATTCTGTCGCCGTAATTCCGATGCCGCCCGGTGGCCGGGTGTCCCGTGGCCAGGTGTCCGGGTGTCCAGTGGCTAAGTATTATAGGCAACGTGCGCGGCGTTCTGAAAATGGCTGCGTTGAGCGTTGGCTTACGGCTTTACGGACGGGGAAAGTTCGGGTTGGGGATGAACACCCGGACGGTTTGATCCGGGCGCTGGCGTCGGCGCCCGGAGGAGCCGTCCAGGGGCGGGAGCGCCGGCGGGCGTTTATTCGGGCCGGCAAGGGTGGAGCGTGCGTTGGTCGGGTTCCGGCGCGTTGGGCCGGATCACCGACGCAGGCCCAGCCGCCCGATGAGGCTCTGGTAGCGGCCCACGTCCTCGCGGCTGAGGTAGTTGAGGAGCCGGCGCCGCTTGGAAACCATGGTTACCAGGCCCCGGCGGGAATGCACGTCCTTGCGGTGGGTGCGGAGATGATCGGTCACCTGCCGAATGCGCTCGGTAAGCATGGCGACCTGGAGTTCCGTTGAGCCGGTGTCCGACTCGTGTGCTCGATATTCCTCGATGATCCTTTGCTTGACGTCAGCGTCCAACATTACGGGCTTCGTACCTTCTCTTTTTGGGTTTCTTCTGTCTTTCGCAAAACAGGCTAACACGTCACGGGATAATAAGCAACAGTTTCGTTCCGGCGTAACTGTTCAGAATTCAGGGGGTTGTCATAAGGGGCTGTCATTATTCAGGGGGTTGTCATTGCGAGGCGCTTGCGCCGTGGCAATCTCGACGCCGTAGCAGCAACCTCTGCCCCAAAGGACTCCCCCATCCCACGAGATTGCCGCGCTACGCTCGCAATGACACTTTTCCTGCAACCCTGAACAGTTACTCAAAATCGGCAATCCCAACAGCGTGGTACACTCTGCTCAACAACAGGGTGATAGTCGGCAATGATTAACCAGGAACATAAGACTGACGAGTCGGTGGGTGTAGATGTTTACGCCCCACTGGCGGCGGAAATTCTGCGCCGACATAATCGAGGCGACTCCGAGGCTGACATCCGCAGCGCGGTCAGGGACTTCATCATCCAGAGCGGATTGGTGACTGCCAGCGAGGTCACCCAGGAGGAGTCCCCAACCCAGGCCGCGGCGGGACGGGTTGACCTGGTGGCGCGGGACGCCTTCTTTGAGTTCAAGCGCAATCTGTACAGCGGCGCGCAGATAGCCCCCGAGCACATCACTCAACTGGACGATTACCTGACCGACGCCCTCACCGCCGGCCGGGGCATCCGCGTCGGTGTCCTGACCGACGGCCGGCGGTGGCTGCTGCGCCGCACCGGCGACGGCCAGGTGGACGCGATCAGCCCGCCAATGTGGACGCTGGAAGCGGCGGACGCCGGCCTGCGGCTCTACGAATGGCTGCATGACCGGGTGTTTGAGGAACGGGCCGGCAACGTCGCGCCGACCCAGGACAACCTGGTGCGCGAGTTCGGCGACGCCAGCCACCACACCAACCAGGACTTTGCCACCCTGCGCGTACTGTACGAAAGAGAAGGCCGGCGGGAGACGGTGCAGGTCAAGCGCCGGCTGTGGGAGGACCTGCTCCGCGCCGCCCTGGGCGAAATCGCCGGCGCGCCCGCCGAGCTGGACGACCTGTTTATCCGCCACACCTACTTGAGCGCGGTTATCGGCATGGCCGTGCAAGCCTCTTTCGGCATCGACATCCACGACCTGGCGACGCAGGACCCCGACGACTTGCTGCAAGGCCGGCGACTGCGCAGCGCGACCGGGCTCAGCGGCATCGTGGAATCGGACTTCTTCGCCTGGCCCACCGAAGTCGCCGGCGGCAGCGAGTTCGTCCGCCGGCTGGCCGACCGCGTTGCCCGGTTCGACTGGCGCAACGCTCCGTCGGACATCGCCCCGGTGCTGTACGAAATCGTCATTCCCGCCGAGGAACGCCGGCAGTTGGGCGAATACTACACTCCCAAGTGGCTGGCCGACGCCATGGTGGCCGAACTGGTCGCCGACCCGCTGACGCAACGGGTATTGGACCCCGCCTGCGGTTCGGGAACCTTCATCGTGGCGGCGGTGGAGCGGTTCATGGCGTCAGCGCGGGAGTCCGCCCTGGAACCGCTGGAAATCCTGGGCCGGCTGCGGGCGGCGGTTACGGGCATTGACGTGCATCCGGCGGCGGTGCATCTGGCCCGGGCCTCCTGGGCGCTGGCGGCGCGGGAAGCCGTCAACGCGGCGGCAAACTACAACACCGAAATATCGGCGCCGATCTACCTGGGCGACGCGCTGCAACTGCGCTATCGCACCGGCGACATGTTTGCCGAGCACACCGTCACCATCGAGACCCGGCTGGCGGAACTGGGCAGCCCGACCCTGGACTTTCCCATGACCCTGGTGGAGCGGGCGGAAACCTTTGACCGCCTGATGGCCGACGTAGCCGACGC